>JBDRRJ010000001.1:0-243316 GCA_043825855.1 Pseudomonadota bacterium
CCGGTACCGGAGGATGTAGCCACTGCTTCAGGACCATACCTCTCTATTATATCTTTAAGCTTCCCTGCGATCTCATCAAAAGCCTGTTCCCAGGAGATCTGCTCCCATTTTCCTTCACCCTTCTCCCCCGCTCTCTTAAGTAGGAAGTTTAGGCGGTCGGGGTGGTGAAAATATTCAGCAGCATTTCGTGCCTTTAAACATGCATTAACTGCATTTCGAGCTATATTTTCAGCATGGGGGTGGTCGGCATTGGCTTCTTGCTTCACTAACCTGCCATTCTCGATCGTAATTTGTACCTGACAATGGTTATGACACCACATACATACGCTTTTTTTGATCTGCATGGCTGCCTCCTGATTTCTTTAAAATTAATCATGGGAAAATTCTCATTTACAAAGAATATAGCGTAACCTTATAAACCCAGCGCAGTACCGTCCTGAGCAACTATCACCCCCCCCTTTTTTTAGTGTGAGTATAGTATGTACGGATTAAGTATTTAAAATGTAATCAAACAGGTTATAAAAGCTGCACACCATTGTTAGGAATAATGCTTCCTTTATTTTAACTCCGGTACCTTTCTCCAATCCGAAATCGGGGTCAGCTTATTTTGTTCTGGATCGGCATGGTATATCCTATCGTACTTCATCCCTTCGTGGTCATTCGAGGTATAGGTAATTGGACCAGACAAACCCTGAGTATCAAAATTATTCAGGGTCTCCATAGCATCTATGAATTTTTCATTATCAAGGTCTTTGTCAGTCCTTTTTAACCCCTCGGACAAGATCTTCATTATAACCCATCCTATTGTGTAGTTTTTGGGCCGCACTGATTTTTCAGTTCCCGGGTGGTACTTAAGGGTTATCTTCCTCATATCTGCTACTCCCGGGGTGTCATCATACCAAGAACTAACGGAATGAATTCCATAGAAATTAGTTACCGGTCCTGCTATCTTTAATACGTCTTCTGAGGTAAGGGTACATGTCCCATAGACTTTGACATTCAATCCAAACCTCTTTGAATCCTTAAGGATAAGAGCTGCAGCAGGGATTACATGGGTTACTATAATATAATCTGCACCTTCCTTCTTCAAGGTCAACATCTCAGCTGTGGTATCTATAACATTCAGAGGGATAAGCAGATTTGTATAATTAATCCCAAAATGTTTTGTCCATCTATCAAATCCCCTGATTATTGAGGACTTGGCACCTGTATCAATAACTGCATTAACTATCTTGGGATTCTTAATTTTTGTGGTTTCAAGGATATAATCGAGGATGATCCCTATCTGATTTTCGTATGTGTCAAGGGGTATGAAAATGTACCTTGTATACGGTTTGGTCATATCTTCACTTGCAGCCATTGCAAACGTAGGGAGCTTCTCCTTTATGAACTGATCCTTCAAGGCGTAAGGTCCACCCGAAGCAGGTCCAATAAGGGTAAATATCCCGTCTTTGTATACCAGCTTCTTAAATGCTGCCACCGAGCCAGGTACTGTAAGGCGATCATCCTCTGCGATGAGTTTTATCTTTCTTCCATGGATTCCACCATTATCATTTATATACCTGGTGTAGTTTCTGATGCCATCTAACACCGGTACTACATTTGCTGCACCCATGCCTGTAATGCTATTAATAAAACCTAATTTAATCATATCGTCTGTAATGCCTCTTTTAATGCCTTCTGGTGCTGTATATCCTTTAGATGTTATAAAAATCATACAGACAAAGGTAAAAATTACTGCCAATAAAATTTTTCTTTTCATTTTCATAAGTCATCCCTCCCCTTAACTAAAAATAAATGTTTAGTTGCCGGGTTTTAGCATCGACTTTTTCCCCTTGAATCCTGTAAACTCTCCTGTGTGCTGATAACTGAACCCAGTTAACTGTCACCAAATTCAAATTGTTTTCTTGACAGCGATAGTTTCCACTCAATGATAAAGATAAGACTGCCACATCTGGAACCAGCCTTAAAGGTTTAAAGAGCTAAAGAAAATTTGATTACGCTGATTACCCAACCAATATTAAAAAAGATAAGCCGCATATCTGTTTCTTTACTTATTCTGCTGTTCGCGGGAGCATGGTATTAAAAAACTCAGATAACAGATGAGGTTCTATTTATTCGAAGAGATTTTACTAATCTTTGAGGCTGAAAAAACCGCGGCTGAATTAGGTCCTTGTTGATGATTCCCTTGTTATTGGTTCATGCCTAACAATAATTAAACTGCTGTTTATATTTTCTAAAAACTCTAACCTGTAAATAATTTTTGTCAATCAGAATCTTGTGAAATCTTACAACATCAATAAATTATATTTACTTTCCAATTATGCATTGTATTTTTTAAACAAACAATTCAGTCTTAAACAAAAAAAGCGCCCCCCTCTTTGTTCATTATATTTAAGGAAATGAAAGAAAGGCATCCATAATCACCTCTTTGTGATTAGTGTTTACACAATTATATTTGTCACTTATCCATTTGTTTAATCGTAACTTAACTATTAGGAAAAATCTAGTTTTTTTTGGTAAACTCTATTTTTTAAACAGGCAGAAGGGGATGTATTGTAGCAACGAGCTACCCTGCCATGCTCCTACCCCCAGCCTTGAAATTGTGCCTGTAACTTCCTAACATAACCAAACAAAATCTAATAAAAACAAACTTACTTGAATTTCACTTTTCCTTAACTACTAAGGACTATAGGCTAAATGCATTTATTATTTTGATTTATAAGGTAAAAAGATTGACAGTCCTTAATAAATCTGTTCCTAATAGATAAAACCCTTATGATTTTTAAAGAATTTATTGAAACCCTTGCACAGGTATTTTAATATACTATGTTTATGTAAAGTGGGGGGGTTGGCAAACTGCCTGGAAAGAGATAATTATTACCTATCTATTGAAAGGTAACCCTGTCCTGCACAATTGTTCTTAGGAAGGGGGTGATTGTACACAATTTATCCAAAATGAATATTTTGAGGTTTTGCCCCGGGATGGTTCAGCTTTGGAAAAACTGGACGATTGGGATTTAGAATAACACCAAAGTTTTTAAGACACCATTCCCTAATGGTTGATAACGTCGAATCTAGTCGACAAATTTACTAAAAATAAATATATTTGGGAGGTGATTTAATGAAGAAAGGTATTTATGATGTAGTGGTTATTGGTTCAGGCATGGGAGGTATGTGCGCATCATCACTACTAGCTCATGCGGGTTATAAAACCTTACTCGTGGAAAAGTTCAATCGATTAGGAGGCAGGTTCTCCTCCGACGAATTTATTGGTTACAAGCTGCCCACGGGAGCAGTAGGTATAGAGGTAGGCGGAGTAGTTCAAAGCGTTTTTAAAGAAGTTGGCGCTAAATTCGAGGTTACCCCCGTTCCTCATCTCAACTATTGGATTGAAGGGACATTCTATGATATACCAGGAAAGGGGGGCGTAAGAAAACTACTCGACATTTTAGCTAAAACTGAGGCACCCCATGCTAAAATACTAGGTAGAATGGCCAAAGAAATAGCGGCTGAGAAAATATCAGGTTTCTTTAAACAAGGCGTGAAGGAACAGGCAGGTGAGGGAATGTCTTTTCGTGACTGGCTTCTTCAGTACACGGATAGCGACAGAGTTCTGGCTGTCTTTCAGGCTATTATTTCAGCAATGCAGATGGTCAATTCCTGGGAATTGGAGGCATCTGAGTTTTTCAGGTCTGTGTCCAGAGATGTCGGTGGTGGCTATCGCAACTACGGCATTGCTACCAGGGGCAATATAGCTCTAGTGGAAGCTCTGGCAGATGTAGTAAGAGCTAACGGTGATGTCTGGACATATACCCAGGCAAAACACATTAAAGTAGAAGATGGCGTTGTCAAAGGGGTTGTAATAGACAAGGCAGGAGAAGAAATTGAAATAGATTCTCAGGTAGTTATCTGTAATGGTGGCACCGGGGAAACTGTGAAACTTGTTGGAGAACAAAACTTCAAACCGGAATATGTAAAAGAGGTTAAAAGAAAGCTGAGACCGGTTCCAGGTATATTGTTATATCTTGTTAGTGATAGGCCTCTTATTGACGTACCAGGAATAGCACTCATTGTGGGAACTCGCAGAGTCAATTTCTGTGTCCCCATAACCAATACCTGTCCCAAGGTAGCTCCACCCGGGAAGCATCTGACATATGTAACTGGTAACCCAGAGTCGTGTTTGGAACCTTTTAATTGCGAAGAAGAAATTAAACTGTTCATAGAAGACCTGAAAGTTTTTATGCCAGACTATGAAAAGTATGCAGATATCTTAAGGGTAGATGTGCGAAATTATAACCATGAATGGCCTTTTGCTCGTACATGGCCAGGCAAGTGGGATATGCCTCAGGAGACCCCAATAAAGAATCTCTATAATGTGGGTGATACGGTAAAACCTCCTTCTGGGCCGACTGGGCTGGTACCCTGTACTCAGAGTGCCAAAAATGTAGCCGATATGATTAAAAAGCAGGTAAAACCTCGCTAAATGGAAGTTTTACCTTTGTGGTGTTCTCTTCTATGATACCATATCAAGTCTTGATGTTCTTTTGTTTCTGAACTTGATAGATATACTGATAAATTGCCTCGTTACTTATAGACAGACCCTCATGTTTAATGCAGATCCTACCGGCGATCTGCTCGGGTGACCTGCCTTCTTTGAGCTTGGTTGTCACATATGGTAATAAAATATACCTAGATAATTAACAGTCATTTTGTCTTCATTGTAAATACCTCATCCAATCTTCAGGCCGAGGGGTTTCTCTTAATTTTTTACTTTTCTCTAATTGTATTTACTTTTCATTTCTACATTGTATTTTTTAAACAAACAATCCAGTCTTAAACTTGTTCCCTTCCGGAACTGATTTAAATACCTTGCATGCCCTGCCACCTGCTACTTTCTTAACGGATTTTTTGGACAGCCTGCTTTCCTTAATATTGTTTAGCCTTATAGACCCGGCACATTAAAGTCCTCATTGGCCACCCACCATTGATCGGATTGCATTGATCAGGGTCATCAGTGGTGAGAACGTTTATGTTCGATTGAAAGAGCCCGTGTAACCATGGTTCCTCCCCTGGCAGCTCCGGGAACCACCATCCATGCTGGCCATGAACCACCCTGGGATCAATCCCCTCGAAGTAGCGACACTTTTGTCTCACCCGTCCTCTGGGCGATTCGATCCATACCCAGTCACCATCTTCAATCCCCAGCTCAGAGGCTGTCTTCGGGTTAATCTGTACCAAAGGATGCGGGTGCTTTTTACGCGCTGAATCAACCTGACGCCACTCTGAATGGTAGAATGGAAGATGTCTCCCTCCTGTAATCAGGACCAGAGGATATTCCTTGGCAAGCTCAGGGTTACTTACCGGACTTTCTACAGGCTCATAGAAACGGGGCAGAGGATCATAACCAAGCTTTTCTAGAATTGTGGAGTATAACTCAAACTTACCCGTAGGGGTTCCAAAACCTTCCTTTTCGTATCTCTTCTCTACTCTAGGTGGGGGAGGGATAAAACCTGCATGTTTGTCCATGATTTCCTGGACGGTCATCCCCAGAGGTTCAAGTCGGTAGTTAAGTGCCTCCTCAAGATTTTTCCAGGGCCAGTATTTCTCTTGTCCCAACCTTATACCCAGTCCTCTATACAAATCATAATCAGTCCTGCGGTCGTACTGACCTTCTACGCTTGGCGGGAAAGCTTCTTCAGCCACATCCAGGTAAGGAACCGAATCCCAAAAGTTGAAGATGCACGGACGCTCAAGCCAGCAAGCACCGGGGAGAACGTAGTCAGCGAGATCAGCGCTGGGCGTCATAAAGAAATCCTGAACCACATAAAGGTCAAGGCTCTTCAACGCCTTATAAACTTTCTTAGTGTTGACATGGGTAACAATGGGGTTGCTGGAGAGAGTCAGCATTGCCCTGACCGGATAGGGCTCACCAGTTATCATCGCCTCATAAACCATTCCTGCATGGGCAAAACAGATGTCTGTCCTGCTTAATTTGACCTTGACATGCTCCATCAGCAGGTCAAATCCTATGAATGACTCAATTCTAAAACGGTCAGCCCCTATCTGCTTTGCCCTCTGCTCTGGGGATACCATATGATTGAGTTCAATTTCATGTTCACTCCTGAGTTTAGGGTTATGTATCCGAAGGTCCTCTCCACCTCTGACATCAAGACTGCCCGTAAGACCTGTCAGAATTATTCTGGCATTAATAGCTTCAATACAGTTGGGTTGGTGCTCTATCCCCATCGTGTGTGTGATTACACCTGGTGTGTTTGTAGCGTACATTCTGGCTGCCTCTCTAATTTTGTTAGCAGGCACCCAGGTTATCTCGGAAACTTTCTCGGGAGGATATTCTTGAGCCCTCTCGGCAAGTTTATCAAAACCATAACACCAATCTCTGACAAAATCCTTATCATAAAGCTCCTCACTTATAATGGTATTTATCATCGCCATCAAGAGGGCTGCATCCGTACCTGGCCTGGGCTGGAGCCAAATATCAGCCTTCTCCGCAGGGACTGTTTTCCTTGGGTCAACTACGATTAGCTTTGCCTCCCCAGCCTTTACCCTTTTAAGCACGGGGGACCAGGCTCTTGTGGCTGACTGTTCCGGATTGTGTCCAAGATACATATAACACTTTGTTTTTTGACTCATTGATGGCAGCATAATTGGATAGCCTGTCAAAGCGAGGGAAGCTACTGCACCCGGTCCGTAGCAGATATATGACATCCCCACATTGGTTGGGCTACCCAAAAGGTTGAAGAATCTGGTCCGGTATTCATCATGACTTCTGCCGGTACCGGAGGATGTAGACACCGCTTCAGGACCATACCTCTCTATTATATCTTTAAGCTTCCCTGCGATCTCATCCAGAGCCTGTTCCCAGGAGATCTGCTCCCATTTTCCTTCGCCCTTCTCCCCCGCTCTCTTAAGTGGGAAATTTAGACGGTCGGGGTGGTGAAAATACTCAGCAGCCTTCCGTGCCTTTAAACATGCATTAACTGCATTTCGACTTATCTTTTCAGCCCGGGGGTGGTCAGCATTGGCTTCTTGCTTCACTAACCGACCATTCTTGATCGTAAGTTGTACCTGACAATGGTTATGACACCACATACATACGCTTTTTTTGATCTGCATGACTACCTCCTAATTAGTTTAACCTTATGGATTCGGCACAGTGACGTACTAAGCGACATCTCCAATTAAATATTGCTATATTAATTTATGCTATTCTAACTTTTTCAGGTTTTATTTAGGGCTTCTCCATTCAGTCATTGGTATATACTTTCCGTTGGACAGATCAGCCTTAAACATCTTCCAGGTACTCCCACCTTTGTGGTTTGTGGGGCTAAAGCTTATAGATCCCGAAAGTCCTCCAGTATCAAAGTTATTCATACTTTCCAAACTCTTTACGACAGCATCTCCGTCAAGATCCCTGCCTGCTCTCTTCAAAGCCTCAATCGTAACCAACCCCATAAGCCAACCAACCGTATTAGCCTTTCCACGATATGGCTTTTCTGTGCCCGGCTCATATTTAAGAATAATTTCCCTCATCTTTGCCACACCAGGACCCTCATCATACCAAGAAGCCATAGAACTGACTGCGTAAAAGTTATTAGCTGCATCACCTATCTCTAACACCTCTTCACCACAGGTCGCCCAAACGCCAAATACAGGAACCTTTAAACCAAACTTCTTCATCTCTCTAAGGAGGATCATTGCCGGCTGGGCGGGTGAACCATAAATAATAACATAATCAACGTTAGCCTTCTTCATATTCAGCACCTGAGAGGTAGCCTCGATAGAACCGAAACCGAGCACCTCCTGTGCTACCGGCTCTAAATTATAGAGTTTGAGCCTCTCCAGCCCGGGTACTAAATCTGCTTTTCCTGACTCGTTATCTGGACCAACCAACCCAATCCTTGGATTTTTCGCTTTCAGGTCTTTCATGATATAATCTATAATTGTCTTCATCTGACCAGCGTTGGTATCCTGGCATATAAAGATATACCGCTGAAGGGGGTTTACTACCCTGTCTGATGTCGACGTTGGAATAACAGGGATCTTCTCTCTCTCAATACTCTTCATCAGGGCAACACAAGCACCTGTAGTTGTGGTACCAAGCAAAGAAACGATCCCATTCTTGTATAGTAATTTTTTGAAGGCAGATATAGCCATAGGAACAGTGGCGCGGTCATCTTCTACCAAAAGCGTCACTTTTCTTCCATGTATCCCACCCTGCTCATTGGTGTATCGAAACAAACTTTTAAGTGCTTTGGTCACAGGAACAAGCTGGTTTGCTATAGGCCCTGTCTGATCGAGTATGAGACCCACATTTATTGTGTCATCAGTTACCCCCGGGGGTCTAGCGGAATAAGCACTAACCGTAATTCCAAACAATATTATAACTACTAGAACTAAAATTGAAAGCCCTTGAAGGAACACTAAAGACATCTTCTTTCCCATAATATTACCTCCTATTCTTTTATTAAAGGTTTCAAGGAGAATAGTTTTGTGGTAGTTATGCCAGGCTATCAGTAAGGTCAAATTAGTCTTCTGTCATCTAAAACCCCGGCATTTTTAGGTATGGTCTCTTCTTTTACTAAATTTACATTGGCTTTAAGTCGTATAACCTCCTTTAATTCACGAGATAAGAGTCCTTCCATGTTCTCCTTGTTATCTACAGGCTTGTTAAATTCTACCCTTATCGTCAATTCGTCCATCAGTTTTGGTCTATCCACTATAATCTGGAATCTGCCCAATTCAGGGTATCTCTTTATTACGCTTTCCACCTCGGTGGGATTCACAAACATTCCTTTTATCTTCGCTATATCACTGACTCTCCCCAAAATCCGCTTTAACCTGGGTGTCGTTCTTCCACAGGGACAGGGATCATAATTCAAGCCTTCGGTGATGTCTCCTGTGCTATACCTGATTATCGGCATAGCCTTTCTTATTACATCGGAGGAGACAATCTCACCGCTCTCTCCAGGGGAAACATGTTTACCTGTCTTGGAATCGATAATCTCTACAAGACTCTCTTCGTATAAATGCATACCACCGCCCTCGGGACATTCCGCGGCAATCAGTCCAAGCTCAGCGGTTCCATAGCACTCTCTGACTTCAGCCCCGAATATCTTTTCCAATCTTGTTTTTGCCTCATCTTTTCTTAGATCTCCTGAAACAAGAAGGAGCCTCAAAGACAGGTCTTTACTCGGATCTATTCCCATCTCTTCGGCTGTTTCCCCCATTTGCAGAAGAAACAGTGTATTGCCGGATATGGCTGTCGCCTTGACCAATCTCATCATCTCTATTTGCATCCTGGTCATGCCGGGTCCACCCGGCATCACTGCGGCACCTATCTTCCTGCCTGCCTCATCAACAACGGTTCCAGCAACCACCCAGTGATACATGGTAGTCACATTAAATATGTCTCCTTTTCGAATTCCACACATATAAAGAAGCCTGGAATGCATCTCCGTTAATGCATTGTAGTCTTCTTTTGTAAATGGTAAGACTATTGGGCCAGGAGTTACATATATCCTGGAAAGATCTTCAGGTTTAACAGCTATCAGGCTGCCAAAAGGAGGATTTGCTCTTTGATCTTCAATTATCTTGGTCTTTGACAGAAAAGGGACCATTTCATAATAGTCCTCAACTGTCCTAATATTGTCTATCTTTACCCCGGCCTCTTCAAAACATCTGCGATAGTACGGGGAATTACTATATGCATATCTTATATGGGGTAACAGCTTGTTCCATTGATATTCGAGGAGCTTATCCCTAGGCATTGTTTCTATTTCCGCATCCCAGAAGTCCTGATTCTTTGCCATCTGTTACTTCTCCTTATTCTTTTAGTTTTCAGTTGATGCCTTACCCGAATGCTTTGGAATTAAAATTATTTTCATACTTTATGCAGGTTTTTGCCATTCAGTGAGTGATAAAAATTTTCCTGTGGACGGATTTACCTTAATGATATTCTTAAAATTCCCACCTTTTATTTTCTTAAGGGTTACAGGGTAATCATCTGGCATAAACTACTTAAGGATCAAAAATGGTTACATCATGCGGATATACAGGAACAAGTAAAGAGAAAACTATGAGGAGAAGAAGGATATTTATCTTATTAAATATTCAGGCAGACAGACTACAAGCGGAAGGAGGAAGACTTTTCCAGAAGTTTCACAGATTTCAGCCCAAACATCTTGGCAGCTCACTTTATTTTAGTTTTTTTAAAAAACAATTTTGTATTAATCACCTCCTTTTTGTACTTATTTTTTCATACATCAAAAACCCAGTATTGTCAAACTTTTTTAAACTAACAGGTTAAGGGGATATCGATATATATGATTGGCACAACATGTGTTGTATTGTATCGTAAATCTTCCTATTTCACTCTTGTAGGACAGGATAAATCAAAGACATATTATTCCAGACTACCCTACTGTCTCGCTCCGGCAAGTAAATTCTGAATTGTCGGCAATGCTTCTAATGCAGCCTTTTCGCCTTCCATAATAGCTTCGTTTCTCTTTTCAAATTCATCCGATCCGATATAGCCGACTTTAGGTTTTATAACAACATCAGCCCTGGAAATCTGCGCGGAAGCAAGTTTTGAATACATAATATTTATGGACTGCAATATGGTATCTATAGTACCTTCCGGCGGTTTTTTATCGAGATCTGCGGAAATATCGACAGCGATAATTAACTCAGCTCCCAATCTTTTGGCAACATTAACCGCAACTGGGCTTACCACGCCCCCGTCAACATACATCTTATTTGCATATATCGGCGGTCTGAAGACACCAGGGATAGAACAGCTTGCGCGCACGGCTTTTCCGGCGTTTCCCTGACCAAAAACAACTTCCTCGCCTCTGGGAATGGCAGTAGCAACAGCATAAAATGGTATTCTAAATTTTTCGATTGGTGTGTTTCGCACCGTTTTATTTACATATTCTTCAAGTTTTTCCCCCTTTATAAAGCCGTTATCGGGGATCATAAGATCGACGATGTCAGCTTTCTCAATTGTAAGGGCAATCTTTTGAAGCTGAAATGCATTAAATCCATATGCATATAAACTGCCGACAAAACTTCCTACGCTGGTTCCTATGATCATATTCACAGGGATCTTGTTTGCCTCCAATATTTTCAGAACGCCAATATGCGCAAAACCCCTTGATGCCCCAGCACCTAGCACCAGGGCAATCTTAACCGGTTTACCCGGTTTAGTCTCCGAGGTTAAAGATGCGCATGAAGCCATAACCAGTATTAAAATAAGCACAGAAACAAATACTCTGAATTTTTTCATACAATTAGCCCTCTTTACCAATTCTTTTGAATTATCGTTGCTTTTCCTTCAAGGCTAATAATCTTAGCTACTTTTGCTTCAAAATCCACTAAACCGAAACTGGGGAGATAACCTTTTTTATCGTTCGATTGCAAATGGCCGGGGTTTAAGATTAAAATGCCTTTACTTTCCTCAATCTTTAAAATGTGAGTATGACCGACCCAGACCATGTCAACCTCATTTTTATCTATTACTTCTTCCGGCTTTAGGTCTCCAGGCAAATCATTTTTATGAGAACTCTCAGTGTGACTGATTAAGACTTTATTTCCGGCAAAATTTTTGATCAAACGATTGGGTATTGCCGGGTCTCGATAATGAGAGCAAAATACACCAGGAACTTGAATTATTCTTACTTTAAATTGTCCCAGGATTTCAGTGTCTTCACATTCATCCCCTAAATGGACTAATGTCGTTACGTTCTCATTTTCAACTAGCCATTTCGCCGCGTCTTCCAAATTCTTTAAACTTCCATGGCTGTCACTCAGAATCCCTACTTTCATTGTTCCCTCATTGCAATAAAATGGGCACCGTTACTATATAGCCTATTTACCTAAATAACTATCATGCATCTTTCTTCCTCTGCTTTAAGTAAATGGCTTTGATATTTTCCCGGTTGAGAGCCACTTGAATCACTGTGACAATCAGAACAGTAATTCCTTATTACATAGACTGGCAAACATCACTTTTCGGAACTTTATACTTATTAATAATAAAAGTAAATATTATTCTTGAAAGGTTATCCTGGCATGGTAGATCTGGAACACAAAAAAACACTTCCGTTTATATCAAGGCATTAACGAATTCGTCAGAGGTAAAAGGCTACAGTCAAAAAACTTGACATCAGTCCGGATATATAATAGAAAAAAGGCTTGCCAAATAACGGCAGGTTAATCTACAGATAAGGAACAGGAAATTGGAAATAAATACTGACTTTCTGGTTATAGGCAGCGGCATTGCCGGGTTGACATTTGCTCTTAAGGTCGCAAAATATGGAACCGTTGCAATTGTTACAAAAAAAAACAAGCTGGAATCAAGCACCAACTACGCTCAGGGTGGCATCGCCTCGGTTTTAAGTAATGTTGACAGTTTTGATTTACACATAGAGGATACCCTGATAACCGGTGATGATATCTGCCATGAGGACGTAGTCAGGATGGTTGTGGAGAATGGCCCCGACAGGATAAAAGACCTGGAAGGTTGGGGAGTAAAATTCACAAGTGGTCAAGGTGATACCGGTTCTAAATACGACCTTGGTAAAGAAGGCGGGCACTCAAAGAGGAGGATTGTCCACGCTTCGGATTTTACCGGCCAGGCAGTAGAAAAGGCATTAATTGAAAGGATAGAAGATAATAAAAACATCAAAATATATGAAAACATGATTGCTGTAGACCTTATCATTCAGTCAAAGGTCAACAAATGGGGAAGGTTTGGTGTAGACAGAGAGGATACATGCTGGGGTGCATATGTTCTGGATATTGAGGGAAATGCCATTTATACCTTTATTTCAAAAGTAACTCTGCTGGCTACCGGGGGAGCTGGCAAGGTCTATCTTGTTACCAGCAACCCCGATATTGCTACAGGGGATGGGATAGCAATGGCATACAGGGCTGGCGCCGGCACCGCAAACATGGAATTCATCCAATTTCACCCAACCTGTTTATATCACCCTAAGGCAAAGTCTTTTTTAATATCCGAAGCTATTAGGGGTGAAGGCGCCATTCTAAGGCTTGGAGACGGCACCCCTTTCATGAAAGAATACCATCCATTAGGAGATCTGGCTCCTCGCGATATCGTAGCAAGGGCGATAGACAACGAATTGAAAAAGAGCGGTGATGATTGCGTATTTTTAGATATAACCCATAAGGATGCTGATTTTGTTAAAGGCAGGTTCCCTAATATTTATGAAAGATGCCTTTCTTTTGGGATTGATATGACAAAAGAGTCCCTTCCGGTTATTCCTGCTGCACATTATATATGTGGTGGTGTAGTAACTGATATTAATGGAGAGACAAAGATCAAAAATCTCTACGCCTGTGGAGAGACAGCCTTTACCGGACTTCACGGGGCAAACAGACTGGCAAGCAATTCTCTTTTAGAGGCATTAGTATTCAGTCACAGGGCATCTATTAAAAGTGTCGAAGATCTCAAGAATAATCAAAAAAGCCCCCCCCAGATTCCGCAATGGGATTCCAGTGGTGCGGTAGATAGCGACGAGTCTGTAGTCGTTTCTCAAAATTGGGATGAGATCAGACGCCTAATGTGGAACTATGTGGGTATTGTAAGATCCGACAAACGGTTAAACAGAGCAAAAAGGAGAATCCAGCTCCTCCAGGAAGAGATAACAGAGTACTACTGGAATTTTACCATCTCCAGCGATCTGGTAGAGTTGAGAAATATAGCGGTAGTAGCCGGGCTGATAATCGAGTCTGCCCTGATTAGAAAGGAAAGCAGAGGCCTCCATTTTAACAGAGATTACCCGGAAAGAGACGATATAAACTGGAAGATAGATACCATTATTGAGCCAAGAGGAAGGATGTAACGAGTGTCGGAATGAAATATGATGTTTCCTTTGATGCGAATTCTGTATTTGAATTGAGTCAAAATTCCAGTTATGCAAAACTCCTTGGGATGAAAGTACTTGAAGTATCCGAAGGCAGGGCAAAAATATCTATGAAACTGACAGAGGAATTGCTGAACCCCTTAAACTCCCCTCACGGTGGCGCCATCTTCTCACTGGCCGATCACGCCGGTGGAACTGCTGCCCTGACATTGGGCCCCTGTGTGGGAACCCAGACCAGCGCTAACTTTATTGCCTCTCCCGAAACAGGGGAAGTTATAGTTGCTGAGGCCAGGGTGGTTCACAATGGACGTAAAACAAGAATAGTCGAAGTCGAAGTTAAAGACAAGGATGGCAGATTGCTGGTAAAGGGAACAGCGGTAGCAATTGTCTTAGAATAACAGTGCCAATATTCTTACTTTCTAACCCTTTATCCCGGCAAAAATTCCGCTTTTCAGAATCTCTTCAGCGCCATTAATAATACCGTCTATGAGTTCCTTAACGGTTAATATCTCGTCTATTCCACTTACGGCAAGTGATCCGGGAGCAAGTCTCAGTATTTCCTTATCGCTTCCCAACGAGTCAACATCGGGGTCTTCCTTTAACAAGACCCTCTCCAGTCTCATCATCCACTCACCATGGGGAATCTTTCCTTTCTGCTGCATAACCTTTTCTAGGTCAAGAGGGTTAGGAGGAGACAAAACCTTTTTCATAAGCTTAGGATCATATGGATCAACATCCACAAGATATTGTTTATGCTTTTCCGGTATAGGGCATTCTTTAGTGGCCATGAAGGCGGTTCCCAAATACGCTGCCTCAGCCCCCATTGCCAGAGAAGCCAGAAATCCCCGTGAATCCCCTATTCCGCCTGCTGCAATCACCGGTATTTTTATATGTTTAACTGCCCATGTAATAGTGGTAAGCGTAGGAAGCTGGTCGACTCTTTTAAACCCTGTCCCTTCCATACCAACAATAACAACCGCATCGGCGCCTAGTTTCTCAGCCGCTATTGCATGTTTAACAGTAGCTACCTTGTGGACCCACTTTACCCCGGCCTCTTTTATTCGCCTTCTATGATCATTTGACAGAGCTGCTGAGGTCTCAATAACAGGGATACCTTCTTCAATGGCAACTTCCCGCATCTCATCATCTTGTGGACACATACCCACAGTAATATTTACACCGATGGGTTTGTCAGTCATGGATCTGGCTTTTCGTATATCTTCTCTAAGCTTTTCCGGGGTTTTCAAAGCGCCCGCAGTAATAATGCCTAAAGCTCCGGCCTCGGAAACAGGCGCTGCAAGCGCTGAAGTTCCAAACCCGGCATACGCCCCTTGAATTATGGGATACTTTATCCCCAGCATCTCTGTAACTCTAGTCTTCCATTCCATTATTCCACCCTTTTTGTACTTTTTCCTTTATTGGTTCATACTGAAAAATTCCCAGTACGACATTATTAATAACCGGGGAGTAACTATTCAGCCTTAATCTAAAGCCCTCTATTTTAGACAGCCTGTAGATCAATCGTTCAGAAAATCTGCTTTTGTAAACAGGGCATCCAGCTGATAACCCTCTTTTGCCAAATTTTCTCTACCCCCCTCTTCCCTGTCAACCAAAGTTAAAACCTTGACTATCTCGTAGCCCTCTTCCTTTGCCAGGTGGATAGCCTTTAAGGTTGAACCTGCTGTTGTTACAACATCATCAACAATAGCAACCCGTGAACCTTTCTTTAGATTTTTATTTCCTTCAACCCATAGAGATGTGCCATGCTTTTTGGGTTCTTTTCTGATGATAAATGCATGGATGGGATCACCTTCAATATAACTGGTCATGGATATGGCAATAACAATAGGGTCTGCCCCCAGACTCAACCCCCCTACCCCCTCTACAGGTACTTCAGTTTGCCGGATCATATTATAAAATAACTTACCTACTAGATATGAACCTTCGGCATTCAGGGTTGTCTGTTTCCCATCAATATAGAAATCACTCTCTTTGCCTGAGGACAGAACAAATTTACCTTTTTTGTGAGATTTATCCTTCAGTATTTTTAAAAGCCTGCTCTTATAATCCATATCTTTCACTATACAACTATCTCTCTCTCAAACAGTGTCAGTTGTCTTGAGTCCAGATCAACTGGAGGTTCTATCGGGTATTTTCCGGTAAAACACGCATCGCAAAAATCACCTCCGCCATTTTTAACCGATTCTCTTAGTCCTTCAATACTCAAATATTTAAGGGAATCTGAAGTTACAAACTGGTTGATTTCAGTAACAGTGTGTGAAGAAGCAATAAGTTCGTTCTTTGTAGGAGTGTCAATGCCATAAAAACATGGATGGGCAGTAGGAGGAGAGCTTATTCTAACATGGATTTCTCTGGCCCCTGCGTTTCGTATCATGTTTATTATCTTATGAGAAGTAGTCCCCCTTACAATAGAATCATCTATTACTACTACCCTCTTTCCCCTTAAAAAGTCCTTTATGGGGTTAAGTTTTACCTTTGCACCAAAATGTCTTATAGACTGCCGGGGCTCAATAAATGTTCTTCCTACATAGTGGTTTCTTATGAGTCCCATCTCAAAAGGGATACAAGACTCTTCAGCGTAACCAATGGCAGCAGGAATCCCCGAATCTGGAACGGGTATTACAATATCTGCTTCAACCGCGTTCTCCCTGGCCAGTTGTCTGCCCATCTCTTTCCTGACACCATAGACGTTTCTCCCGAATATATTGCTGTCAGGTCGCGCAAAATAGATTAATTCAAATATACAGTATCTGTTCAAAGAGGCAAATGGTTTATAGGAAGTGATGCCGTTTTCATCTATAAGTATAATTTCACCTGGTTCAATCTCCCGTATGTATTCTGCCTCTATCAAATCCAGGGCACAGGTCTCAGATGATACTACGTAAGCATCCTTAAGCTTTCCCAGAACCAGAGGGTGAAAACCATGGGGGTCACGTACAGCTATCATCTCTTTTTCTGTAAGGAACAGTAACGAATATGCCCCTTTTATACTTGTAAGAGCAGTGATTATGCTTTCAACCAGTGAACCTGCCCTGGAGGTTGCCATAAGATGCACTACCAGCTCTGTATCCGTTGTAGATTGAAAGATAGAACCTCTATCCTCCAATTCATACCTTATCTGTTTGGCGTTTACCAGATTTCCATTATGGGCAACAGCTATACCCCCCTGAGAATAACTCACTACAAAAGGTTGTACATTCTTCAATAAGCTTGAACCTGCCGTTGAATAACGTACATGCCCAATAGCACTTGAACCCGATAATTTATCTATAATATCCTCATTAAATATATCCGCAACCAGTCCCATCTGACGATGGGAACGCAGTATTTTGCCATCAGACGACACAATCCCGGCGCTCTCCTGCCCTCGGTGCTGCAGAGCATATAATCCCAAATATGTAAGGTTAGCGGCCTCAGGATGTCCAAAGACTCCAAATATCCCGCATTCTTCTTTAAATTTATCAAACATTACAGATTCTCTGATCCCTTCTTCAAACCTTCTCTTCAATGGCCCTTTTCCATCTTTGTTCAAGAGCCTCCACAGAACAATCAATAAAATCGTTTATAATTAATCTCTCTCCGCCAACTCTTCCAATAATCTTAAAAGGGGCTTTATTTTTATCTGCAATCTCTGTAAAAAGATCCATCTTATTTTCATCTAATGAGACTATAATCCGGGATTGAGACTCTCCAAAAAGAAGGCAGTCTCCTCTAATTTCTTCACTAATATTTACCGTGGCACCAAGATTAATTCCCGGTCCCGAGAAACAACACTCTGCTAAGGCAACAGCAATACCACCTTCTGAACAGTCATGAGCTGATTTAATTATTCCTTTCTGAATAGCTTCTAAACACGTATTTTGCACAGCAATCTCTAAATCCAAATCAATCTTTGGAGGAACTCCCTCCTCAATGCCATAAATAAGCGCCAGGTATTCGCTTCCCCCCAGTTCTTCATAGTTCTTTCCAAGCAATACCACCATATCCCCATCATCTTTAAACCACTGGGTCTGGTGTAGGCTAATGTCAGGAATTATACCAACCATAGCCACTGTAGGTGTGGGGTAAATCCCCTCTCCCTGGGTCTCGTTATAAAAACTTACATTCCCGCCTACCACAGGGGTGTTGAGTATTCTGCAGGCATCACTCAACCCTCTGGTACACTGATCAAACTGCCACATTATATCAGGCTTTTCCGGGTTGCCAAAGTTAAGGCAATCGGTTATAGCCAGTGGTTTTGCTCCGGAACATACCAGATTCCTTGCTGCTTCGGCAACGGCAATCATCCCGCCTGTGTAAGGATCAAGATAACAGTACCGGCTATTACAATCCACTGTCATTGCAATGCCTTTATCTGTCCCTTTCACCCTTATAACAGCCGCATCTGAACCGGGCAAGACTACAGTATTGGTTCTCACCATATGGTCATATTGTCTGTAAACCCAACCTTTGCTCGCAATATTAGGAGACTCCAATAATTTGATTAATATTTCTGCATATTCTGCTGGTTCAGGAAGGTTACCTATAAAAAATTTTTGGGTCTTGGAAAGGTACTCAGGTCTTTCCTTGGGACGCAGATAAATTGGGGATTCCTCCGCCAGAATCCTGGCCGGTATTTCAGCTACAACCACACCATCATTCAACACCCTGAGTAGTGCATCATCTGTGACTCTACCTACTACTGCCACATCCAGGTCCCATTTCTTAAATACTTCCTCTATCTCTTCTTCATGACCCTTCTTTACAACTAAAAGCATCCTTTCCTGCGATTCCGACAACATCAGCTCATAAGGAATCATCCCTGTTTCCCGTCTTGGCACTTTCGAGAGGTCTATTTCAACACCTGTCCCGCTTCTGCTTGCCATTTCGCAGGATGAACATGTCAGTCCTGCTGCACCCATGTCCTGGATACCAATTATATAATCTTTGCTCATTACCTCGAGGCAGGCTTCCAGTAAGAGTTTCTCCGTAAAAGGGTCACCGACCTGAACTGTGGGGCGTTTTTCTTCCGTCTTTTCATCGAATTCTCCTGAAGCCATTGTTGCCCCATGGATACCATCTCTCCCCGTCTTGGAGCCAACGTATATGACCGGATTCCCGGCCCCATAGGCAACCCCTTTAAATATCCTCTCCTTCTTAACCAATCCCAGAGTAAAAACATTTACCAATATATTCCCATTATAGCATTTGTTAAAGTAAACCTCGCCTCCAACGGTAGGCACACCAATACAGTTACCGTAACCTGATATACCCCCCACTACCCCATTGAGCAGATATCTGGTTTTAGGATGATCAAAAGAGCCAAAGCGCAGGGAATTTAAGGAAGCTACCGGTCTTGCTCCCATGGTAAAGATATCACGCAGAATACCTCCGACCCCTGTTGCTGCTCCTTGATAGGGCTCAATAAAAGAAGGGTGATTATGGCTCTCCATCTTAAATATAACCGCCATACCATCACCGATATCCACTATACCTGCATTCTCTCCAGGACCCTGAATGATATGTTCTCCACAAGTGGGGAAGTCCTTTAGATAAACCTTTGAGCTCTTATAACTGCAATGTTCACTCCACATTACTGAAAAAATACCTAATTCCGTATAGTTAGGATCTCTTCCCAGGATATCTTTTATCTTTTTATATTCCTCGTCGGTTAATCCGTGTTCCCTGATCAGTTCTTCGGTAATTTCAGGTTCTCTAAAACTATTCATCATATACCAATCATTTATATATTATTTGATTTATAATACCTTTAACAAACATTATGTAAAGCTTTTTACAATAGACTCGAAGATCATCTTTCCGTCTTCATTTCCCAATAAACCCTCTGCACACCTTTCAGGATGGGGCATCATTCCAAGGACATTCCGTTCTTTATTACATATCCCTGATATATTCAAGAAGGCACCATTCGGGTTTGCATCATCTGTAATATCTCCATCCCTGGTGCAATACTTGAAGACTATCTGATTGTTATCCTTCAATCCCTGCAACGTTTTGTTATCAGCGTAATAATTTCCGTCGAAATGGGCAATCGGCATTTTAAAAACATCCCCTGTCTTCCCCTGATTGGTGAAAGGTGTCTCACTGTTTTCAAGCCTGAGATAAACATTATCACATATGAATTTCAAAGAGCTGTTCCTTATCATAGCGCCTGGCAATAGACCTGCTTCCAGGAGGATTTGAAAACCATTACAGATTCCGAGGACTAACCCTCCATTATCGGCAAATTTCTTTACTTCCTTCATCACAGGAGAAAACTTTGCAATAGCTCCAGGCCTTAAATAGTCACCATGAGAAAAACCACCGGGAAGGATCAAACAGTCAACAGAGGGCAAACTATCCTCCTTATGCCATATAAATTCCACTTCCTGTTTTAATATCTGTTTTATAACATGGTAGCAATCATGATCACAGTTTGATCCGGGAAAAACTATTACTCCAAAATTCATGTGCAGATCACCTTATTATAAAAAGTTCATACTTAAAAAATGAAAAGTTTTCTTCGGAGCGAAGATTAGCAGGATCTTTGGGGTACCCTTCTTAAAGAAGCGAAAGATAAGCAGCAAAGTCACTCATCACTAATTTCAAATCTATAATCCTCAATCACCGTATTTGCCAACAGTTTCTCACACATCTCCCTGATTCTCGTATCGGCTTTATCCTTTTCAATATCATCAAATTTAATTTCCATATACTTGCCTAATCTAATATCTCTTACCTCTTTATAGCCAAGGGACTCTAGGGAATGCTGTACCGCCTTTCCCTGTGGGTCCAGCACTCCTTTCTTTAGTGTAACATATATCTTTGCCAGCAATTTTTATCTCCTTATCCAAATACCCTTTGAAATACTTCATCCCTGTGTCTAATGTGCCAATTAGTATCGAAACACTCTTCTACCTCATCTTTTGTTAGATATTTCATTACAGCTTCATCCTGTAAGATCAAGGGTTGGAAATCAACATCTTCCTTCCATACCCTCATGGCATTTCTCTGAACCATTTCATAGGCATCTTCGCGACTTACACCTTTTTTGGCAAGTGCCAGAAGTAAACCCTGAGAGAAGATCAGCCCATGTGTCCGATGCAAATTTGTCAGCATATTTTCCTGATATACCTGTAACCCCTCTATGAGGCCGGTCATCCTACCTAACATGAAATCGACAAGTATAGTACTGTCCGGGAATATAACCCTTTCTACCGATGAATGGCTTATGTCCCTCTCATGCCATAGAGGGATATTCTCCAGTGCTGCCAGAGAATTTGATCTTACTACCCTGGCCAGACCGGATAGGTTTTCGGAGAGGATAGGATTCCGTTTGTGGGGCATGGCAGAAGACCCCTTCTGCCCTCCGGAAAAAAACTCTTCTGCTTCAAGCACCTCTGTTCGCTGCAGGTGTCTGATCTCTGTAGCAAATTTTTCAATAGAGCTGGCTATTATAGCCAGTGTTGTAAGATACTCAGCATATCTATCTCTCTGTATAATCTGAGTTGAAATAGGAGCTGGTTTCAGCTCAGATTTCCGGCAGACGTATTCTTCCACAAATGGAGGGATAAAGGCAAATGTCCCTACCGCCCCGGAAATCTTGCCATAGCTTATGGTATCCTTTGCCTTCCTCATTCGGTCAAGATTTCTTCTGGTCTCATCATACCAAACCGCCATTTTCATACCAAAAGTAATTGGTTCGGCATGAATACCGTGACTCCTTCCAACCATTATTGTATCTTTGTGCTTATACGCTTTTTCCTTTAAAACGGAAAGCATAAGTTTCAAGTCAGTGATTATTATATCGGCTGCTTCTCTCAAAAGAATGGCCATAGAAGTGTCAAGAATATCTGAAGAAGTTAAACCCATGTGTATATATCTTGAATCTTCTCCTACATATTCTCCAACACACGTAAGAAAGGCTATGACATCGTGTTTGGTAACCTTTTCTATCTCTTCTATCCTCTTTATGTCAAAACTGGCTTTCTCCTTTATGTTTTTCAGGGCATCAGATGGTATCTCACCCAGTTCAGAAAGGGCTTCGCAAACAAGTATTTCTACCTCAAGCCATTTTTTGAACTTGTTTTCGTCTTCCCAAATTCTGGCCATAACTTCTCTGGTATAACGAGGAATCAAGGTTCACCTCTCTACGAATATTTGCTCAAAGGAACAGTCATCCTTGACAAAATTATGCTTTTATAAATCCAGCAAGTTGCAAAAGACAAACGCCTTAAGGTGGGGACAAATTAACAACTTTCCAATAAAAAGTCAACCTAAAAGCTTAATCAGGAAAAGCATCTGAAAAATAGAGAGCAAAAACGCTTGACCTCCCTGTCGGTTCTCCCATAAAATAGCCAAAGGTTCTCCTAAACTGGCATTTTAAGTGAAGAATGAGCTGATACCCTTGGGATTTTAAAAAGGTAGGATTAAGATGGCTTTTGTTGAAATTCCTGGTCTTAACGGAAAGGTTTATGTCCCGGACAGAAGACCAGGAGACACAAAAAAACATGACTGCAAAGACTGTTATTCATGTCAACTTTGCAGTGATAATAGATGCCAATTATGCCTTGGCAGCGGGTCTCACAATAAAAAAGGCATTTATAAAAAAAATAGTGGCAAATAAAAGTAATAATATGCTGAATTATTTGTTTTGTACCCCTGCTACCGTCCTCTCTTATTGATATATCTAAAAAGGAGTTGTAAATCATCCGAGAATATATTATTCTCAAAATGTTTCTTTGAAAGAAACAGGATATCAAAATCAAGACCTAACCCGTCATACCCTACTATAATCCCAGGGAAAAAGGAGTTGAGGAGGAGAGACTATGTCACGACTGACCATACCAAAATTGGGTATGATAACGAAATTGGAGAAATCGGATAAATATCACGGTGTATATTACGATAGTGAACTACCAGAACATAAAAGGTGGGTTGCACGATCGAACATGACCTGTGGACGATTTGTCAGCATAGGAAATTTCGCAACAGAATTGGAGGCAGCCAAAGCCTATAATGATTATGTTGAAAAATATAGTAACCGTAACGTCTATCCGTTCTTTAAAGCTGAGTTGAATGACCTGGGTGACAAAATCCAACAAAAAGGTAGTAAGTAAATAAGAAACTTCTTTATCTTTCAGTGCAAATTAATTAGTTCACCCTGATAAATTCCCTTATCCACTCTCTAAAGAAGCTCCGCCCCTAAGGGAGTTTTTTATTTTTCAGGACAGACTAATTAAGGATTTGAACAAACATGGATTTTACACTTACCCCTAAACAGAATATGTTTAAAGATGTGGCCGGAAAATTTGCTGAGGAAGAGATTGCTCCCCGCATAGATGATATGGAGACGTCTCGCCGTACCCCCGGTGATTTAATCAAAAAGATGCGTCATCTCAATTTTTACGGCATTCAATACCCTGAAATATATGGAGGCGTTGGCGCCTATTTCCTGGAATATTCCATAGTCCTGGAAGAGCTATCCAGGGTTTATTGTTCAATCGGAGGACATATTTCCGTCAACGGCCTGTGTGCCGGGACCATTTTTGAATTCGGCACGAATGTTCAAAAACAAGATTTCCTTCCCGATTTGATCTCCGGAGAGGCTATCGGCAGCTTTGCTTTTACTGAACCGGATACCGGTTCAGACCCTAAAGCAATTAAAACTACAGCGGTACGTGAGGGAAACGAGTGGATCATTAACGGTAATAAGATATTTATCACCAATTCTACTCTGCCCGGCTATATTATAGCTTTCTGCAGTGATGTAGAGATGGATGGTAAAATCACCGGTATCATTGTCCCAAAAGACTGTGACGGTTACTCTGCAGGTAAACTTTACGATAAATTAGGTATGCATGGGATGGAAGTAGCGGACGTCTATTTCAATGATGTGCATGTGCCGTTTGAGAACACCGTTGGTGGCGAGGAAGGAAGAGGCAGAGGTTTTAATATCCTAACCCGGGAAATTGCCGTAGGTAAACTGGCTATTTCAGCTCAATGCGTCGGCATGGCGCAAGCTGCCCTCGATGAGGCTGTGAGATACGCTAAGACAAGGACGCAGAAGGGAAAGGCTATAGGTAATTTTCAAACGATACAGTGGATAATCGGAGAGATGGCTGCCGAAGTAGAAGCAGCACGTTATATGACTTATGCAACGGCTGACATTAAATCAAAAGGCTCCAATATTATTGTAGAGTCTGCCCGTACACGTCTATTTTCATCTCAGGTAGCACATAGGGCTGCAAGCAATGCAATGCAGGTTATGGGAGCTTATGGTTATACAAGGGAGTTCAATATTGAACGAATCTTCCGGGACGTTAAACTATCGGAACTCTATGAAGGCGTTAATGAAATCCAGCGTGTTATATCGGCCTCAGCACTGCTTCGCTAGCATTACAGCTGAGAAAGGAAAATCGCTACGAAGGAGATGTCAACCCCTGACCTCATTTTAGTCAACGCAAATGTTATTACCCTGGAACCTGAACATCCCCTAGCTTCGCTTATAGCAATCCGTGATGCTAAGGTGCTGTACGTTGGTGACAGTAGCGACTTAAAAGAAATCAGGGGCAGTAAGTCAAGGGTCATCGATTGCACCGGCAAAACCATCTTGCCGGGATTTAACGATGCCCATTGCCATTTCTTCGCACTCACCGAAAGCTTTACCTCCTGCAACTTCACTCCCAAAGAAGTACGTTCCATCTCTGATATTCAGGAAAAGATCCGAAACTTCGCACAGGGGTTACCTTCAGGTACATGGGTTAAGGTAAGGGCCTATGACGAATTTTATCTTAAGGAAAAGCGCCATCCTACATATCGGGATCTGGATAAAGCTACTTCTGCACACCCTGTAAAGCTATCCCACAGATCAGGCAACGCCCATGTACTTAACAGCCTGGCTATGGCTACCGTCGGAATATCGAACGAAACCCCTGAACCTCCAGGTGCGATAATAGATCGAGACCTTACTACAGGCAAACCAAATGGAATACTCTTTGGTATGGGGCCACATTTATCCGGAATAATACCTTACATAAACGTTAATGATGAATACTCGGGGGTTAAGCAGGCAATTCAGCAACTTCTCTCTCTTGGAATAACTTCTATTCAGGATGCCTCTTCACAAAACGATATTAATAATTGGGGGTTGTTACAGCGGTGGAAAACCCTTGGAATTTTAAAGTGCCGGGTGAAGATGATGCTTGGTTTTGAAGCCTTCAAATCTTATAAGGAAACAAGCTTCTCCCATTCTCTTGGGGTAGACCAACTTGGCATATCCGGTGTTAAGATTCTTCTAAATGAGGCTACGGGCAGTCTCCATCCACCTCAGGAGGAATTGAACGAAATGGTTCTGGAAATTCACCAGGCAGGATTTCAGGTGGCCATCCATGCCATTGAAGAACCTACTGTTGAAGCTGCCTGTTCTGCTATAGAGTATGCATTGCTGAAGTCTCCCCGATCGGATCACAGGCATCGCATAGAACACTGTTCTGTTTGTCCACCCAAACTGGCCAAAAGAATAGCTTCTCTGGGAATCATTGTTTCAACTCAACCATCTTTCATATATTATAACGGAGACCGATACCTGAGAACTGTTTCAAGTCAGCAGTTGAGACACTTATACCCCATGGCAACCCTTTTGAAGAATGGCATAAGAATCCTGGCAGGATCGGATTTCCCTGTAGTGCCGCCAAATACAATTATCAGTATTTATTCAGCGGTTTCCAGAATATCCGAGACTGGCGAGACCGTTCTCCAAGAAGAAGGGGTATCCTCTCTGGATGCACTTCGAATGCATACAGAATATCCGGCAATGGCGAACTTTGAAGAGAATATTAAAGGAACAATAACACCTGGGAAAGTTGCTGATCTGGTAATCTTGAACGGAGATCCCCTCAAAGTTCCAGCCGAAGAGATAAAGGACATTCAGGTCGAAATGACTGTTCTTAACGGGGAAGTGGTATGGGAAAAACAGGTTAACTGATAATACCCTTCTCGATGTATAAAGACAATTCCTCCTCTGTTAACCCCAATAAATCCCTGTAAACATAGTGATTATCCTCACCAAGCAAAGGCGCAGTCTTCCAGTCTATCCTTGTGCTTTCGCTGAATTTTGCAGGAAATGAATCGGAGGTTACCGTACCTAAAACTGGATGTTCTCCCTTCATGAAGTAACCTCTTGCCCTCAGTTGAGGATCTTTAGCCAGGTCTTCAGCATTATGAACCACACCGGCGGCAATACCTGCCTCCTGGAGAATCCTTACAAGTTTCTCTGAAGTGAAGGTAGTTGTCCATTGTTCGAGCAGTTTATCCAACGCTTCAGTATTCTCTTTCCGTTTGGACGGCATAGAGAACCTATCCTCTCCTGTCCATGGAGGGTTACCCATAAGATTACAGAGGGATTGCCATTCCACCTCATTGAATACAGCGATAACACACCACCTGTCTGTTCCCGAACACTTGTAGCATCCATATGGAGCAGCCGGAATCTGTTTCGATTCATTACCTCTGGGCAAAATTTCATTGTCGTTTAAATACATATCTAAAATCGAAGGTCCCATCAATGTGCACATCGCTTCATATTCTGAAATATCTATGTATTGACCTTCACCTGTTCTGCCTCGATACTCTAAAGCAGCTAAAACAGCCAGTGCAGCATAAAGACCGGCAATTATATCTGAATACGAATAACCCAGACCTACAGGGTCATTATGATTAAAAGAAGTGAGGCTGGTAAAGCCTGAAAGCGCCTGAATTGTGGGTCCATAAGCTACAAAATCTCTCCAGGGGCCGGTCTGCCCCATTGCCGACATACTCACCATAATAAGTTCTGACTTCACCTCTTTCATCTTTTCATAACCCAACCCCCAGTTTGACATCACCCGTGGTGAAAAATTTTCAACAACCACATCGCTTATTCCCGTTAACCTTAAAACAATCTCTCTTGCCTCAGTATGGCTCAGGTCAAGAGTAATACCAAGTTTGTTCCGGTTCCAGGTATTGAAATACCCGCCTAGGTTAGATTCAGCCCCTCCGACGGTCTTTCCGGATTGTACCTTTATAACTTCCGCGCCAAAATCGGCAAGAATCCTTGTAGCATAAGGACCAGCCAGCATCCAACTGAAATCCAGCACTCTAATACCGGTTAGCGCATCTTTATTCATAAAATATCCCGTCAAATAATATTTAAAGAAGAGAGTTCCTGCAGCTCTTCTTCAGATAAACCAATCTCATCCCGGTATACTGAAATATTGTCTTCGCCGATAAGAGGAGCCCGTTTCCATCGGTCTAAAGAAGCATATCCAAATTTGCAGGGGGAAGAAGGGCACTTTACGGATTTCCCGATTTCAGTATGATCTATATCGATAAAAAAACTGCGGGCTTTCAACTGGGGACTTACCATGACCTCTTTTAGAGAATTAACCGGAGCCCATGGAAAGTGCATAAGCTGTCCCAACCTGAAAAGTTCATCGGTAGTGTGTGTTCCGGCCCATCGTCCTAAGACTTCAACAATATGGTTAATTCGTTCAAGACGATATTCTTCATTTTTCCAATTATCCCCTGTTAAATCTTCCGCCATATCCTCACTGGCCATCAGTTCAACCAGAGTTTCCCATTGCTGAAAAATGGTTAAGAGAATATGCCCATCCTTGCATGGGAAGATATAAAAGGAATTATCCCAGTGCAGGCTGCCCTGTCTCCCGGGTATTACCTGATCGTAAAAGTATCTGACCATTACATGATCTAAGGTAGAAGAAACTGCTTCCTGCATTGAAAGATCGATATGTTCTCCCTTCCCATTTTGGGCTCTTCTCCTTAGTGCCAGCAGCGCAGAAATAGCTCCAAACAGAGAGGCTGCATAAAAGGATTGTTCTCCAAATGGGTTAAGGGGAGGAGTAGACGGAGAACCTGAAACATACATTGCCCCCCCAAAGGCAGAGGCCACCAGGTCACATGATTTATATCCGCTTCGAGGGCCATCCTGTCCAAACCCTGTCACTGACAACAAAATAAGCCCAGGGTTTATATCACTTAAAACCTCATACTCCAGACCAAGTTCTTTAAGGTATCCAGGGTGGAAAGTCTCCACCATGATATCCGCCTTACTCAAGAGTCTGGTAAAGACCTCTCTGCCTTTGCTCTGTTCTAAATCAAGGGTTATGCCCCGCTTATTTGTATTGTTATACTGGAAAAAGAGACTTTTTTCAGGGTCCTGAGAGCCTCCCCGGAAGGGACCTATTCCTCTTGAAGAATCTCCGCCCGGCCTTTCTATCTTGATGACAGATGCTCCCATATCAGCCAGAAGTTTGGAGCAAAAGCTGCCATTCTCGTTTGCAAGGTCCAATATCTTTATCCCTGTCAGAAGTCTACCATTTGGGTTCATTCTTTTTATCTCTTGACTAATTACAGAAGGTTTCAACTTTTAATCTTGTCAATCACAATAGCCTTGTTCAGAATGGCTTTTTGATAATCAGGATTGAGACGAATTGACATATTATAGTTTTTCAAGGCATCAATATAGTTGCCATTTTCAAAGCATTCATTGCCTATGCTATGGAAGATATCAGCAACAAGCTCCCTGTCTCCCCATCTTGTTCTGCATGGATTATCCAGATACCCTTTGTAATCAAATCCATTGGGTAGGATATTTTCAACGTCTACAAGACGGTCCTTTTTCTGAAGAAGGGTAAGCACGTGCGGCCCAATTCCAAAGGCATTTTCCATATATAACGCCTCTGCTTTTATCCCTATTCTCCGAAGAAGAGAATTATAGAGGAGTGTCAAGCCCAGGCAGTTTCCCACTCCTTTGGTCTCTGCGCTTATATGAGCATCAATTACATCATTTAATCTGTATTGTCCATGAGATTTGTAACGGGCTGGTTTCTCCATCCATAGAAATTCGAATAGTACCCTTGCCTTGACAATAGGGTCATAAAGGCCGGCCATCCTGGGAAGAACTTTTTGATACAAACAATCAAGCTTCCCCATATAGTCGGCGATAAGTTCTTTTCTGTCAATTCCTGAAGCAATTAAGGCTTCTTTTTCAAGATTAAACACTATAATAATCTATTGGTATTATTGTAACTTAATTATGACTTTTAGAATAAATTATGGCCTCAATTTCGATCGTCCAAAAAATGTGAAACCACCTTGTTAAAAGCAGTTGGATTCTCTTGTACCGGCATATGCGTAGCCCTGGGTATTTCCTCCCACTCTGCATTGGGGATGATCTTACATACCCTTTCGGCATCTTCTCGAGACAAGAAAGGACTCTCTTTTCCGCGTATTAACATAGTAGGGCAGGGTATGTTCTCAAGGAAGGGCCAAAGGTCTTCTACAAGGTAACCCGACTGCTGAGATTGTTGTCTCATCCTGATGTCGTCTCTGGGGATAAATTTACCATCGGGCATCTGTTTAAAGCCATAGCTTGCCATACGGCTACAAATCTCATGTGAAAGGTATGGATAGATTGTCTGGACTTTCTCCACTATTTCATCTATAGAGTTGACCTGAAGGGGAATGCTGTCAAGCAGATGTCTTAACGCTTCTGAAGCGAGAGGGTCATTACCGACACGGATATCAATCAGAATAAGCCGTTCTATATTGTGGGGGGTACACGCAGTATAAAATAAGGCATTTCGGCCACCCATTGAGTGGCCGACAAGGATTATTTTTCTTAAGTTTAAAGCCTCTACAAAATGAGCAATATCAGCGAAATGATTGTCTAAAATATAAGCAGCATCTTCTGGCCACTCACTTTCTCCGTGTCCTCGCTGATCTAAAGCTATCACATGATAACAAGACCTAAAGTTTAGGGCAAAATCATCCCATGCATGAGCATGGGATAAGAAACCGTGGAGCAACAACATGGGCTGATGTTCATAATTCCCCCAGTCAAGATAATGTAGTCGCAGCCCATTGATATCTAGATATCTGTCTTTTGGCTTCACGGCCTTCATTTTTTATATTAATCAGATGATGCTAATGGTTTGGGCTCCTGAACTTCCATATCCTTATCACAACATACCTGGGTGCCTTCTCCGGCTTTAGTACAAAGTATTTCAGTACCACACTGCAGGCACTTATATCTTTTTCCAAGTTGACTCATTACTCGTCACCTCCAAATATTATCTGTAAAACAATTATGTTTAAAAGCACTATTTCTTCAGTTCCATTGGCTGACCGCAACAGCATAGTTTCCCTTCCCCGCCACGGGTTACAATGAACTCTGAACCACATTTCTTACATACATATATTTTTCCAATTATATTTGCCATTTTTATTAATAACTCCTTTAATTTTTATTGAGTTCCCCTATAAATTGCAAAAATTAAAGCTGCCCATATTGCTCACAGAGCACTCTTTTGAGAACTTTACCCATTTGATTACGAGGCAAGGTATCAACAAAAATAACCGAAGTAGGTCGCTTAAATGTAGCCAACTTCGATCTGCAGTACTCCACAATCTCTTCTTCAGTAGCTTCTTCTCCTTCTTTAAGAACAACTATAGCTCGGGGTTCTTGTCCCCATTCCGGGTCAGCGATACCTATTACCGCTGCTTCTTCAATTTTAGGATAAGAATAAAGAACATTCTCAACCTCTGCAGGCGAGATGTTCTCACCACCCCGGATGATCATGTCATCGCCACGACCTGCCAGGTAAATATATCCGTCCTCATCCATCCATCCCATATCACCAGTATGTAACCATCCGTCACTGGTCAGCAACTTTGATGACTTTTCCTCATCTCCCCAATACCCTGTTACTATTCTCGGACCTCTGGCTACAATCTCACCCACTCCCATCGGCGGCAACGGATTTCCCTCTTCATCCATAATATGTACTTCCATATCAGGTAACGGCCTTCCAATGGACGAGGTAAGCCTTTTTATCTTTTTCTTTCTTTCCTCTTCAGTCCCTTCAATAATATGATCCTCCGGCAGTAAAGTAGTAATTGTAGATCCTGTCTCTGTTTGACCAAAGGCATTGATAAACTTTACCCAATTCATCATCTCGATCGCCTTACTGATAACCTCAAAAGGCATAGGAGCAGCGCCATAAGTAAGTACCTTAAGACTTGATAAATCATACTTTTTAAAATCCGGATAATCGACAACCCTTTTCAGCATGGTGGGTACCAACATAGCCCGTGTTACCCTTTCTCTCTGAACAGTCTCCAACCACTCCTTAACTTCAAACTGCCTCATCAACACCAGTGTTCGACCACCATATACAGCAGCCAGCGCAGCCTGAATACCGGCAACATGATATAGGGGAACAGTAAGCAGATTCTTTTCCCCTATCTCCGGGTTGGCAGGGTCCACATTATCGAGAACATACACAGCAAATGCACTATGCCTCAACGGCACACCCTTGGGACGCCCGGTAGTTCCTGCTGTATAAATCAAAATCGTAATGTCATTATCGTCTATTTCTGAGACGCACTCATTGGAAGATGAAGAATCGATTATATCCTCATAGTAAAGCATGCCCTCATTGGCACTCTCTACAGAGATAAGCTGCTTCACAGAAGGTAACTGAGGCAGCATGGTATTGACCATATCTATGTATCTGTCCCCCATCAACAGGATTTTAGCCTCAGCATTAGCAATCATATAACTCAATTCATCTTCCTTTGCTCTGAAATTGAGAGGAACAAGAATAGCACCCAACTTAGCCAGGGCAAAATAGGATTCGATATACTGATTACAATTTACCTGTAGAATCCCTAACCGATCACCTTTTTTTATGCCCAGTTTGGCCAGACCATTGGCTAACCTGTTTATTCTATAATTTGTATGAGAATATGTCCATCTTTTCCCCTCAAATACCATAGAATCCCTTTCAGGACAAATAGCATTTGCTATATTTAAAAAATCCGTAGTGTTCATTATCTCCTCTTTCCCATATTAACATTTGGAATCTGAATCTAATTATTTAACGCTGTCAGCTCAGCTTATCAACATTCAATTCAACCTGAGACACAAGCCTTTTCTCCAGATCAAGACCTTCTGCGAGTGTAAGATTTAACCCCCTAAGCACTGCTTGTTTGGCAGCTCTTACAGCATTTGGGTTATAAGATGCAATCTGTTTTGCCATTTCCTCAGCGGTCTGTAAAAGTTTATCTCTTGGAACAACCTTATTAACCAAACCAACACTGTAAGCCTCTCCACTACTTACCCACGGATTTGTTAATAACATTTCTAAAGCCTTTCCATGTCCAACAAGTCTTGGTAAAGTCTGGGTTCCACCAGCAGCCGGTATAATGCCCAATCCTACCTCTGGCAAACCAAACCGGGCATCATCTGAGGCTATTCGTATATCACAGAACAAGGCTATTTCCATACCTGAACCTAACACATATCCATGTAGCGCTACTATTAGCGGTTGAGGGACATCCAAAAAGAGCCCCCAAATATCTCGCTCCCATCGAACCTGCCTGGCCTGTACCGGGGATGGCGCAGTGAGAAACTCAGTCAGATCTGCTCCTGCACAGAATGCTTTTTCTCCTGCTCCCTTGAAGACAGCAACCCTTACCTCACTATCGTATCTTATAGCATTAAGCACTTCATATAAATCATCTCTCATCTGAATATTATAGGCATTCAGAACTTCGAGACGATTAAGAGTGACATAGGCTATACCGTCTATCTTCTCATAAATAATAGTTGAAAAACCGCTCATAAAAAGCCCTGAAAAAGAACACTTTATTTACCTTCAAATCGAGGGGTTTTCTTTTCCCGAAAAGCTGTAACACCCTCAGTACGATCACTGGTTGTCTGCAATAAAAAATAGAGGTCCCCCTCCAGTCGTAACCCTTGCTCCAGAGTCATATCCATCCCTTTATATATTGCTTCTTTAGCATATTTCAAAGCGATAGGTCCCCTTGAAGCAATCTCCTGGGCTAAATTCATTGTTACTTTTACGAGTTCATCAGGGTGAACAACCCTGTTAACAAGACTAACCCGATAGGCCTCCTGTGCATCTATTATCTCTCCGGTGAGAATCATTTCAATAGCTTTTCCTTTTCCCACCAAGCGTGATAAACGCTGAGTCCCCCCATCATATGGGATCATGCCTGCTGTAATATGAGGTAATCCAAAATTAGCAGTCTCTACTGCTATCCTTATATCAGAGGCTAATATCAGTTCCAACCCCTGACCTAAGGCGTCCCCATTAATCGCTGTAATAACTGGTTTGTCAAGTTTGGCAACTGGTTCAGCAATGGAATACATCTTTCTTTGGGATTCTTCATTGACTTTCGGAACCCCTCTCAGCAAATCCTTTCCCATAGAAAAGGAATGTTTTCCAGCACCGGCAAGAATTATGACCCTTACCGATTCGTCCAATGTTATTTCGGCACAAAGGTCAGAAAGGTCATCAGAGAGCCGAGCCACTTTTACCGGGTCGCTGCCAACATCAGCTAAAGTGGTAATCATAACATGGTTTTCTCTTTGAATGTTTACCATCTCATAAGACATAAAACAATCCTCGATACCTCAATATTTCAATCTTCTAATCTTTTTATTATTGATTACTACATTTAACCTTTAAGTGCAACAAAAGAATAAGCAACTTCGACTGACTCTTTAAGGCCCATGCATTTGCTGAGCTTATTATTCTTTAGACACGTTAATATCTTATTACTATATTCATTTGGTTTTATTTAGCTGGCAGATGTTAACGCCCCAGGGTTTTCAATAATTCTATTTGCGGTTTTATTGGGGTGTTAATCTTTCTGTTATTGTAATCAAAGATTTTATGAGAATATCTTTGATTACACAGAAAGATACAGCATAATAGATGGACTCTGAGGGTTTAAACAGTTTTCTTAAAAAATTTTTTACGGAGGAAATATAACTAAAAATTTAATAAAATGCTTATTAATATCAAATAGTTATTTCATATTCTGTCATACTTGTTTTCAAGGATATATTTTTAATACTAACTAATCAGGTAACTTTCCAAACATTCTACTTGCTTCGGCCGTCAATTCATCACGAAAGTCGGGATGAGCAATTGAGATAAGCCTTTTAGCCCTTTCCCTAGAAGTTGTCCCCCAAATATGAGCTACACCATATTCAGTAACTAAATAGTCGGTACAAGTATATTGAGTTGTTATGGTAGTTCCTTCAGGAAGTCGCGGCATAATACGGGAAATCTTGGCTCCATTGGCAGTAGAGGGTAGTACCTGGATTGAACGGCCACCTTTTGAAAGTAAAGATCCTACAACAAAAGGAAACTGCCCTCCTGTTGCAGATAAACGCTTTTCTCCAAGCGTTTCGGCAGTACTCTGTCCCGAAAAATCCACGGCCAATACATTGTTGATAGCTACCATATTGTCATGACTGGCAATCACCCTGATATCATTCAAGTAATCCACGCCAACTAATTCAAATAGAGGATTATTGCTGGCCCAGAGCATCTCCTCTTTTGATCCACCTCCAAGAGAGGTAACTACTACCTTTCCTTGGTTGGTTGTTTTGTATTCCCCTGTAATTACTCCTTCCTTAACCAGGGTTATAATACCAGGTGGAGTCGCCTCAGAATGGATACCAAGATCCTTTTTACCATTAAGCATACCTAACTTAACAAGTGGTTCAGTAGTCCTCCCCACACCTATCTGGATCGTATCACGATCATTAATGAGTCCGTTTACATGCTTTGCAATATCTTTTAGATAGGGCTGAGGTCCTTTTAGTGCCCTGCCTGCCAGAGAACCTGTGGCTGGAACAGCACCAGAACTTATATGCTCCACAAAATAGTCTATTTCGGAGACATGAACATAATTATCTCCATGTGTCCTTATCAAGTTTTTATTTACCTCAGCAATTACAATCTTCCCCAGTTTAATCTGTGCTCTCTTGTCCCACAACGACTGTCCAAAGCTACAAAAACCCTTTTCGTCAGGAGGAGACACCTCGGTAAGAACAACATCTGCTTCAACAGTTGAGGCAATGGGCCTATACATAGAGATGGAAGTTCCAAGAGATACATCTATCCTTTTGGCATCAACTGCTTCTTGGCAAGTAGCTGTAGGCATAATTATAGATATATTGAATGCATCCTGCCATCCTTCGTCATACCAGCCAAAATCATAACTTGGTGTAGGAACCATAATCTTAACATTCTTAAGCTCTCCCATCCTGACAGCGATCGCCAGCCCAACAGCATAAGCTTCCCTGCCTGTAGTAAATACAACTTTATCACCAGACTTAACTTTTTTCGCAGCTTCCTCTGCAGGAACAAGTTTTCTTTCAAATTCTTTTTGCCATTCTTCCATATATCAAACCCCTTTCACGGCTATATATTTTAAACTTTGTATAACCTTCTTTTCATTTAAATACATACATTTTATAAGCAAAATGTCTGTTTTACCAGTTATAATATTAGAACGTATTGCAGGAGAGCGTTTTGGGTGTCCTGACCAGTATTTTCTTCATTCTAAGTGAACAAGTAACCTATAAGATAGGATTTTAGATTGTTGGGCGACTATCTCTCGTCTTTCAAATATAAGCACCCTAAAGAAATTACTCGCGTTTGTTATCAATGAATGGCCAATGTATCAATGGTCTTTATCTCCCGTATACCAACAATTTAGTAGATTTTGAATTATAAAGAAACTGATTATACACTGTCAAGTTTTTTTTAATTTTTAAAATTACATGTTAACAAAAGAAACCATTTTATCATCGAAAAGATAGGGTCTTAAAGAACCTTAATAAGAGGATATTCTGTCTGGAAGTATCTCCTTATACAAAACTATTAAAACAAAGGAAAATAACTAGTTGGAAAAGTAGGTAGGAAAGTCCAGCCATATTTTTAAAGCCAAATCGACCAATCATTTGCAATATTCCGGACTTCTGTTCAGAAAAAAAATTACGCGCCAAATTTTGCAAGACGCCCCGCATTAGCGAGCACAATGGCCATAAGATTAACGGTAGGTTGGCGGCCTAGTCCTCCCTGTATACAGCTTATCTCATCAAATCTTGTTACCTGGTCAACTCGGCAGAACTTAGAATTTAGCATTAACGGAAGGGGATGCCAGCTATGCCCACCCCATTTTGCGGGTGTAGAATGGTCACCTGTTACGACCAGCACATCAGGTTTCAGTTCGGTTATTTTATGCAAAAGGCTATCGACCTCCTCAATCACCTTAACCTTGGCATCAAAATCACCATCTTCTCCTCTGGAATCGGTCTGTTTAATGTGTAGATAGAAGAAATCATAGTTGTCGTACTGATCTCTCAATGCCTTAAATTCATCCTCAAAGCTTTCCAGTGATGGGAGAACAGTCATACCCAGTAAACGGGCTATCCCTTTATACATAGGGTAAGTAGCTATGGCAAGGGATTTCAGGCCAAATCTAGTTTCCAAGGAAGGGTAAACCCTGTGTCTGGCAAACCCTCTGAGAAGGACCATGTTAGCTTTCTTTTCATCAGCCAGTATTGATTTGGATTGTGACAGGAAATCAGAAACTAACTTAGCCGTTGTCTCTGATTCGGGATTATTGGCATGAGGTTCCAGAGGGAACAGTCCAACTTGTTGAGGGTCAGTATCCTCAATATCTCCTTCAAGACCGTCTCCCCTTAATACAAGCACTGCCCTGTGTTCCTTTACCGGTTCAATAAGAATCTCAATATTGTCAAGCTTGACATTTTTACTTAGTTTTGCACATATTCTATTATTTTCAGAGTTAGTTAATCTACCGGCTCTACGGTCGATGACCCTTCCTTCTTCGTCTATGGTTGCATAATTTATCCGAGCTACTACATCTCTGGGTGTCAATGGGAAGGCTATTCCGGATGCCTCTAGGATCCCCCTTCCAATATTGTTTTTGAAAGGATCATAACCGAAGAGGGCAAAATGAGATGGGCCACTACCAGGGGTGATCCCTGGAGCAATAGGGTCTAATAAACCGCATATAGAGTTTTTAGCCAATTCATCAAGGTTGGGTGAATGGGCAACCTGCAGTTCAGTCCCTCCTTTTCCCTCAACCTCTAACCCACCAACACCATCCAAAATAAGATACACTATTTTAGTGTTATTTTTAATTACCAGCTTTTCAAGAAACCCAGGCGAAAGCATTTGTTTCTCCCCAGTTTAAACCTGATTGACTTGTAAAGATTCATAATTTGAGATAGCAAAGTAAAAATCCAGATGCAAGGAGTGCAAATCAGCCATCAAACCTTCTTTTCTACAAAAGCATAGGCATTATGATTGTGAATGCTTTCATAGTTTTCTACCTCCACGCTAAACCAGGTAATATTCTTATCGGCATCAAGCTTAGAGGCAACATTCCTAACCACATCTTCAACAAACATAGGATTTGAATATGCCTTTTCCGTAACGAATTTTTCATCGGATCTCTTAAGGAGAGAGTAGACTTCACTACTTGCAGACTCCTCAATACATTGTATGATATCCTCAATCCAGAGAAATTTTTCAAAACGCAGTTTAACTGATGCTTTACCCCTCTGATTATGAGCGCCATCCTTGCTGATTTCCTTAGAGCAGGGACATAATGTGGTGATAGGAACATCCACCTGAATATATAAGTCTCTCTCTTCGTTGTGGGATGCACAAAATTTGCATGTATACTCCATCAGGCTCTTTGCCTTAGAAACAGGTGCCTCTTTCTCAATAAAATAGGGAAACTCTATCTCCAGGTGAGCAGATTTGGCATCCAGCTTTTCCTTCATCTCATCAATGATGGTAAAGAGAGTTTTGATGTTTATTCTTCCCCTGTATTCATTCAGTATCTCAATGAACCTGCTCATATGAGTCCCTTTGAAGTGATGGGGAAGGTTTACATACATATTGATGTTAGCTATCGTATTTTGCGTCTTATTCTTTCGGTCTAAGACTATAATTGGGTATTTGATGTTTTTTACACCGACTTTTTCAATCTCTATATTTCTATGGTCAATCTGGTTTTGAATATCGATCATTTAAACTTCCTTGTTTTACTCTCCTTCATAATAAGAGGCACAGGAATTCTCAGATTCCCAGACGGCTACCCTGCTTATCACAATATTGCCATCATTGACCTCTTTCTCTAAATTTTTGAATATATAAACTGCAATATTCTCAGAAGATGGGTTTATCTCAGAAAAATAAGGCGAATCATTCAGATACTTGTGATCTAATTGATCTATAACGACCTTAGTTTTTTCCTTCAAGATTCTAAAATCTATTGCCAGTCCAATATCATCCAGTTTTTTTGCCTTTACATAAACATCTACTCTAAAGTTATGACCATGGAGGCCTTCACATTTTCCTCCGTACTCTCTAAGACTATGGGCAGCGGAAAACCCTGATTTAATCATTACCTCATACATGTCCATTCTCTCCCCATATAGAAGATGCTCAAACAAATTAGTACTTATTCAGTTAACATTATCTATAATCAATCTTCTAATCTCAGTATTCTTTCAGATACAGGTCAATTTTCTTTTTTTCAAATCTACCAATCAGTACAAAGCCCTTAAGTTTCCTAGAAATCAAATACATCTCCCTGTTTCAAGATAACAATACTTCGGTTTTTTATTTCTGCAAGCTCCTTTTCCAGTTCAGGAACATGCTGAGGTTTCATATGAAAGATAAAGACAGATAAATCAGGCTTTTTTAGCTTCTCCAATTGATCCTTTAGCATCAAAGGAGTAAGATGCCCGCTAACCTCAGCCAGTTTACTTAAACGATTTGGGAAAGAGGTTTCTATAAATACTGCCTTCAGATCCGGTAACTTATTGGCCTCTTCCCAAATTTTATCTGTAGGGCCCGTATCACCAGTATATACAATAGAGCTCCCTTGATCTCTTATAATATAGCCAACAGCATCCACTGAATGACTAACAGGAATGGCTATTACAGTTAACCCGGCAGTGCAGATGGGCTCCCCTGCTTTTATCGACTTAAACTGCAGGATGGGCTTTTCTATGGTAGGGAGGACAGTAAAATCCGGGTATATTTTATCGTTTAAAAGATGGGTTTTTATATTATCAATAATTTCGGGAATACTGATTATTTCTATTGATGTTTCATTCCCCCCTACAATTGCATTATCAGCCAGAAAGAGGATATCCTTTGTATGGTCGAGATGAGAATGAGTAATTAAGATACTGTCGATATTTATCTGCTCATTTAGAGTTAAAGCGGATGTTATTGTGCCTGCGTCAAGAAGTAGATTATCGTTGATGAGAAATGTTGTGCTATGAAAATCCTGCAACTCCGCTCCATAACAACCAAGGACTTTTATCTTCATTTATCCTCCAAAATTTCAACTATTTCGCCATTATTACAAGCTTTGGTAAAAGCCCCAACAACAACCTCGTCACACTGAAAGCCTGAAACCCTTTTTATTTCTTCGATGGCGACATCACAATCCAGTCCCTTTCGGTAGGGTCTATCACTAGTCATAGCATCGAAGGTATCAGCCACAGCAATAATTTTAGCAATCAATGGTATCGTATTACCGTTCAATCCATCAGGATAACCTTTGCCATCAATTCTTTCATGATGGAACCTCATGCCAGGTATTACATCTTTTAGATGAGAAACCTTCCCCATTATTTCGCACCCAAATTTGGGATGCTTCTTTATTTCATTAAATTCATCTTCGTTCAATTTCGATGGCTTTCTTAATATAACATCTTCAATCCCAATCTTTCCAATATCATGTAAAATAGCCGCAACTTTGAGGTGTTCCTCCTCATTAGGGTTCATGTTCAGATACTTGGCTATTGCCATGCTGTATTTTACTACCCGCTTGGTATGTCCACCTGTATAAGGATCCCTCTTATCAATGGCATCCGCCAGTGCTTCAGAAGTCTGCAAAAAGGCATCCTGTAACTCTTCATACAGTCTGGCATTATCAACAGCTATAGCTACCTGATTTGCAAATAATTGAAACAATTCCATGTCTTCATCATTGAAAACTTCTTCGTCCAACTTATTTATAGCTTGGAGCACCCCTATAACTGTGTCTTTTACCTTCAGAGGTACACACAGCATATCCCGGGTAGTAAAGTTCGATTTTTTATCAACACTCTTAAAATGTCTTGGATCTTTTGAGACATCAGTAATCAACAAGGGTTCATCATGCATTGAAACCCATCCTGCTATACCTTCTCCTTCTTTCAATCTGATTTCTTTTAACTTTTCTTCTCCGTCCCCTAGAGCCACCTCAAAGTAGAGTTCATTGCTGTCAGGATCCAGTAAAAGCAAAGAACTAACTTCACAGTTCATAAGGCTAGTGGCAGCCTCCATAGCCATCCGTCTAACTTCTTTCTTATCCAAAGTTGAGTTTAGTATAGTACCCAACTTTGCTAGGGTAGTAAACTGTCTGATCCTCTTATTTGAATTTTTTACATTCTCCTTCATATCTTTTCTATCCCTCCCTTTAGGTTTTTGACAAACTGTCCTACCTTTACAAGTATATCGGGACTATTCAAATTTTCTTCAATGATCTTTACAATTGCACTGCCAACAATTACTCCATCTGCCCACCTGGCTACTGTTGCGGCCTGCTCAGGAGTTGAAATACCAAACCCTACTCCAACTGGGAGTTTAAAGCCTGTTAACTTCTTAACCTTACCAACGTATTCCTCAATATGACTGTCAAAGTTAACCTTCGCCCCAGTTACTCCAGTAACTAATATATAATAAACAAAACCGCTGGCTTTTTTTGTAATCAGGTTTATTCTATCCTCGTTACTAGTAGGAGCCAATAAGTGTATAATATCAATGGCAGACTTGTCAATATAAACCTTTAATTCGTCCACTTCCTCAGGAGGGAGATCAACTATAAGTACCCCGTCTACACCTGCTTCTTTCGCATCTCTGGAAAATTTTTCAACACCATAAACAAAAAATGGGTTGTAATAACCGAAGAGTATGATGGGTATATCTGTATACATACGTATTTCACTGGTTAAGTTCAGGACATCTCTTAAAGAAACCTTGTTTGCCAATGCCCGTTCTGAGGCACGCTGTATCGTGGGACCATCCGCCATGGGATCAGAAAAAGGTACACCCAATTCAATAATGTCTGCTCCACTCTCCTCTAGTTGAAAAATGAGTTTTTTTGTCAATTCCAGAGATGGGTCACCAGCAGTAATATAAGGAATTAATGCCTTTCTACCGGAGTCGCTCAATCTTTTAAAAACGTTGCTAATTCTGGTCATAATAGTTATTCCTTAAAATTAAAATCTTGAAGCTTCGAAAAGTCTGTCTGAAGCGTTATTATGCATTTGGATTTTTTATACGTCTATCAAATGAAAAGAATTATAGAGAAACCCCCAGGGCTTCTGCTACGGTATTCATGTCTTTATCACCCCTGCCTGATAGATTGATAATTATAACCTTATCTTTATCAAGTTTTGGGGCAAAATTTATTGTATAGGCGACAGCATGGGCACTTTCTAGAGCAGGTATGATGCCTTCAGTTACAGTCAAGAGCTTAAATGCATTTAGAGCTTCTTTATCAGTAACAGAAGAATATTTTATTCTACCTACATCATAAAAGTAACTGTGTTCAGGACCTACCCCTGGGTAATCCAAACCAGCAGCAATGGAATGAGTATGTTTGATTTGGCCGTTTTCATCCTGCAAGAGATATGTTTTGCTTCCGTGCAAAACTCCTACACTACCACTCAAGATAGAAGCAGCGTGCTTATCAGTGTTAATCCCAAATCCGGCAGCTTCTACCCCAATCATTTCTACTTCCTCATCATCTTTAAACGGATAAAACAATCCCATTGAATTGCTACCCCCACCAACACAAGCAATTAGATAGTCCGGCAATCGTTTCTCCACATCCATTATCTGTCTCTTTGTTTCATTGCCAATTACGCTTTGAAAATCCCTAACCATCATGGGGTATGGGTGGGGGCCTGCCACAGAACCAATAATATAAAAAGTATTGTAAATATTGGTGACCCAATCCCGCATAGCCTCATTCATTGCGTCTTTTAATGTATTGGTACCGGACGATACTGCCTTCACCTCGGCGCCCAATAGCTTCATGCGAAAGACATTCAACGACTGACGTTTTATGTCCTCAACACCCATATATATATGGCATTCCATCCCAAACAAGGCAGCTACAGTTGCAGTAGCCACCCCATGTTGACCTGCTCCGGTTTCTGCGATAATACGGGTTTTGCCCATTTTTTTCGCCAGAATGATTTGCCCCAGGGTATTGTTTATCTTATGAGCACCGGTATGGCACAGGTCCTCTCTCTTTAAATAGACCTTGGCTCCTCCTAGTTGACGGGTCAATCTTTCAGCCAGATATAGAGGAGTTTCCCGTCCAACATATTCCCTGAGATAGTAGTTAAGCTCATCTTGGAATTCTCTATCTTCCTTGTACTTGTAGTATGCTTCCTCTAATTCTAATAGGGCAGGCATTAAGGTCTCTGACACATACCTTCCCCCATATATTCCGAAATGTCCCCTTTTGTCAGGTAACATACCTTGTCCTTTCTACTTCTTATAAATTCTTTTTTGCTGCCTTTATAAACTTTTCTAATTTAACAGGGTCCTTTTTGCCAGGTTTAAATTCGACCCCGCTACTCACATCCACCCCATAGGGAGCTACCATTTTTATTGCTTTCATTACATTTGCGGGATTAAGCCCTCCTGAAAGTATAACTCTACTGTTAAATCTTTTTGCCTCAGATGCAAGTTCCCAATTGAAGACTTTTCCACCACCTCCATAGATTTCTTCATAATATGTATCGAGTAATACTGCGCTTACCCGATAAGAGGAGATGATATCAAGGTCATCTCTATTTTTTATGCTGAATGCTTTTATCACTTTTTTATCGAAATGGGAACAAAAATCAGGGGATTCTTTGCCATGAAACTGGAGTATATCAAGGTGACAGTCTGTACTGATCTCTCTGACTATATTCTCCTCTTCATTAACAAATACCCCTACTGATGAAACAAACGGCGGAAGCTCTCTTATTATTTTCCTAGCAACATCCATTCTAATATAACGGGGACTGTCTTTGTAAAAGACAAATCCTACAGCATCAGCTCCAAGTTTTACTGCAAGGGCGGCATCTTCAATATTGGTTATCCCACAGATCTTAATCTTTGTCATTTTTATCAGGACTAACCTCTTTCTAAAAGAAATCTGTTAGTGAATGGAGTTGTCGTTGTCTTTTCCACCATTTATGACTTTATAGCGCCGTTTAAGTCTTGACCACTTCCATTTCATATAGTGCCGGTATAAAAATTCCCATATCCTGCGGTGATTCAGGTATAAAATTCCGAAGATCATTCCTCCCAGGTGGGCAGTATGGGCAATTCCTCCAGCGGTTCCAACTATGGATGCATAGAGCTCAATAGCCCCAAATATCATAACAAAGTATTTTGCTTTGATGGGAAATAATAAATATATATAAATAATACGGTTAGGGAAAAACCAACCATAGGCTAAAAGAATACCATAGATTGCTCCAGACATTCCAATAGTAGGTATAAAGAGATTAGGGGTTATGAGTACAGTACATATTGCTGCCCCAACTCCGGTAATAAAAAAGTACCTTAGAAATACCCTGTAGCCCATGTACCTTTCCAGTTCACAGCCAAACATCCAGAGTGCTAAAAGGTTAAATAATAAATGAAAAAGCCCTCCATGAAGGAATATATAGGTAACTAATTGCCAAAGAAAATATTCACGCAAAACCATGGCCGGAACCAGGCCAAAGATAAGGTTCATCTGCCGGCCAACTATCGCCTGAAGCAAAAAGACTACCCCTGATATAATTAAAAGATTTTTAACGGTATGTGTCATTGAAGGCCCGAAGGAAAAACCTGGCCTCTGATAATAGTACCTCACCTTACCTTCCTTTCACAAAAATTCCGTCATGGAAAAATAAATTTCTACCGACCAGAATACAATATTTTAAAAAATCTTATCTACAAAGGCTGATAAAAATTTCAATAGAATTCAAGACTGGATCTCTCTGTTAATTATTGAGGCTGATGAGATTGGCTTCTTTAGATAAACATTTGTAGTTCTGGCAATAATTGGCTATGATATCCAATTTTTGCATTTTCGGCAACTATGCTAAATGTATATGATTATAATGTCCTCCTCAAATTGCCCAAACTTTACTACGGAATCAATTACTATTTTTTACAAGCTGTTTTCACAATTTATTTAAAATAAATTATATACTTTTTTCTTTCTATTAGGTTTAAATGTCTATATAATCCAAGTCATTTATATACTTTTTCATCTTTTATAAGTCAAGTTTTTTCATTTCCGGAGTTTATTCAATCTCAAGTAGAACCTTCCAATTTAGAGGGAAGTCCGGCTAGAACAGGAAGAACATCAAGCTGGACAAAGAGTGGAAAATGCTACAAATAAACACTTTTTTCTCATAATCTTCTTTATTTGATATGATTTTATAGAAAGGGAAAGTGTCTTTACTTAGACACAATGTAACTCTTTACATAAAATTAATGCAACCTTTACAACTTTATTGTTGACATTGAACCCTATTTTAGCGACAATTATATTTCATTATTCATTATTCTAATTACATAAAATTTTCTATAAGCAAAAAAAATAGAAAGGAGATAAGAAAGATGAAAAATTACTTTAAGCTCTTGGGCCTTGTTGTCATCGGAATTGTTTTTTTGGGAAGCAACATTGCTCAGGGGGAAACTTTACAGGATGCAGTCAAATACATGTTGGAATCAAATCCTGATATTAAAGCAATCGCCTATAATCGACTTGCAAAAGACCAGGAGGTTACACAGGCTAAGGCAGGATTTTACCCATCTATTGACTTCGCCGCCTCATACGGACTTCAACATGATATCTATCCAACTCGTGTCAACACCTGGCCAACAGAATACATTTTAGGTCTCCGTCAAAATCTATTCGCAGGTGGTACTACCATGTCTGAAGTAGACCGACAGAAAGCCCGTGTTAATTCCCAAGCTTATCTGTTACAGGGAACTACGGAAAACATTACTCTCCAAGCAGCCAAAGCATACTCAAATGTGCTTCGCAGGACAGAACTATATTGTCTTGCTAAAGAAAATTTAGTTAACCACGAACGAATTTATGACCAAATGAAGATGAGAAGCGAATCGGGAGCGGGCGCCGCGGCAGATCTGGATCAAGTTAAAGGCCGTTTAGCTTTGGCTGAGTCCAACTTAATTGTAGCCAAAGCGAACCTCGTTGACGCAAGAACAGATTACATAGCTGTAGTCGGACGTATGCCGGAAGATCTGGCTGAGATTCCATCTATGGAATCGGCCGTACCCGCATCTATGGGGGAAGTTGTAGATTTGGCTTTAAAGGGTTATCCTATTTACAAATCTGCTCAAGCAGACTTGGAGGCGAGAGAAGCTCAATATAGAACAGCAAAGAACACTCTGTACCCAAAAGTTGACGCTGCAGTAGATTATAAATGGATGGACAATGTTGACTACAACCCAAATTGGAGAGAACAATTATTAGCAACTATAATGCTCAGGTTTAATCTTTTTAAAGGTTTTTCGGATAAAGCACGTATAACAGAGACAAAACATTTAGCAAGTGAAGCCAGTGAAATAATGGATAGCACTCGTCGACAGATAGTTCAATCCATACGTCTTGCATGGGAAGCATATACCGCGTCCAGCGGAAAAGTCATCAAACTTGAGGATTATGTCAAGTCGGCAGAAATGACGGCAGAAGCATTTGCCAAGCAATGGAATTTAGGAAGACGCACTATGTTCGACCTTCTGGATACTCAGGCAGAATTAATAAATGCAAAGATCGATCTAGTAAACTCCAAGTACGATAAAACGGACGCTTCATACAGAGTGGTAGCCGGCATGGGTAAATTGGCAAATACCTTAGGCTTGGAATGGGCAGAAGAAGCAAAGGTAGCGACTGAATAATATGAAGCTCCTCATAAAAAGCAGCCTCTACAATGTAAAGTTACAATTTTTTTTGAATTTTAAATATTGGCGTAAAACATAAGGTAAAGGCAATTGCTATTACAGTGGCCACTTACTTAAAAAAAATATATCCCTTTCTGGCGATGGTGATTCTTTTTGCCGGACTTGTAATATCAAAGCCGGTAATGACAGAGGAATATTTTAAGATATCCGAGGATGTCCTTAAAAAAGCGGGGGTAAAATACAGTAAAGAAGCAGTCCAAAGACTTCTTGCATGGGAGGATTTGATAAGAAAAAATCAGACCCTTTCGGACATGGAAAAACTAAAAATAGCCAATCATTTTTTTAACAGCATGATTCTATATGTAAGCGACATTCAACTCTGGAGGGTCGAAGATTACTGGGCAACACCTTTTGAGTTTATCTGTAAGCGCGCTGGTGATTGCGAAGATTATGCAATAGCAAAGTATTTTACTTTAAAGGCAATGGGCGTCGAAGAAGAAAAGCTTAATATCGCCTATGTTAAAGCACTGCAGTACAATGTACATCACATGGTGCTTACTTATTACAGCTCCCCCGGAGCGGAACCGCTTGTCTTAGACAACATTATTGATTCAATTGAACCAGGATCGAAACGAAAGGATCTATTTCCCATTTTCAGCTTTAACGGTACCGGACTCTGGATGGCACAGGAGCGCGGAAAAGGCAAGTTGCCCGGTAGTAGTAGCCGGATTAAATCCTGGCGTAACCTTTTGGACAGAATGTCGGCAAACCAGTTTTGATATCTTTTTTATATAGACTTAGTTTGAACATTTAAACATTTAAAAATACTTATTTTTATTTAAGTTTGAAAAAAACGAAAGTTAAACCTGAAAAATAAATGTACTGTTATGGGGGGGGAGTTATATTTTTTAACATTACCTAGTAAATTGGGTAACAAAGGGATGATTTTTAAAAATCCCTATTAAAAGGTGAAAAAATGACACTTTATCGCCAACTAATCCTCTTTACATTTATTCTTTTTTTAGTTCTATTTTCAGGGACATGGTTTGCCAAACTCCAAACTACCCGGTCTTTTTTGGTGAATCAGCTTCAATCTCACGCTCAGGACACCGCCACTTCTCTCGCCCTGTCTGTTTCTCAGTTCGCCTCGGAAAACGATATGATCGTGGTTGAAGGTATGATCAGCGCCGTCTTTGACCGAGGATATTACGAGATTATTACCTATACCGACAATAATGGGAAAGTGCTCATTAAACGGATACTTAAAGTAAAAATTGAAAACGTACCTCAATGGTTTATCCACTGGTTTCCCCTGGAAACTCCCGAAGTCACTGCCAATGTCATGGCTGGATGGAGTCATGCCGGCAAGATTTACGTTAAGAGCCACCCCGGGTATGCCTATAAAACCCTCTGGAATGACGTTGTTAGTGTAACTATCTGGTTTCTCTGCTGCGGTATTTTTGTTCTTATCGTTGGAGGTTTCGGGCTTCGTATTTTGTTAAAACCCCTTGTTCTGGTTGAACGACAAGCCGATGCGTTATGCAGAAAGGAATACATACTTCAGGAACGTATTCCCCGTACTAAGGAACTAAAAAGTGTGGTTGAAGCAATGAACCGCATGACAACCAAAGTAAAGGAGATGTTTGAAGAGCAGGTTGTCCATGCCGAAGGGCTTAGGGAACGTGCTTACCACGATCCTTTGACCAATTTAGGTAACCGTCGTTATTTAGAAAGCCAGATAACCGCTCGGCTTGACCGTCTCGATAGCGTTACAAAAGGAGTTTTTTTACTGGTTCAGATACATGACCTGCAAGAACTCAATCAACAAAGAGGGTTTCAGGCCGGTGATGAACTCTTAAAAAGTGTAGCAGAACTAATGCAAGAATCTACTCAACAGTTTGCAAATTGCGTACTTGCCCGTCTAACAGGTGGCGATTTTGCGATATTTCTTCCCGATGCTCTTCCTTGGGATGCAGAGTCCGTTGCTTCTGATCTGAAAAATAAGTTTGGGCAGCTTGCAATAGGGCAGATAGCTTTAACTGACAATGTAGCCCATATAGGGGCAGCTACTTATGATGGTTCCACTAAGCTTTCTCGCCTGCTTTCGGAGGCTGACATAGCTTTGAGTGCTGCTAAGCAGACAGGACCAAACGAATGGAATATACGTAGCATTACTGAAGAAACCGACAAAATGCCATTGGGTCAACAGCAATGGAAGGATACACTTGAGCAAGCCCTTCAAGAGCGAAGGATCAGCCTTGATGCTCAGCCAGTAGTCAAGACTACCGATAAAGATCAAATTCTTCAACTTGAAGTTTTTTCCAGGATTGTTCAGTTAGATGGCAAATTTTTAAGTGCCGGATTATTTATGCCGATTGCCGAACGCTTAAAGATAGTGTCATCCTTAGACCGTCTGGTTATAGAAGAGGTTCTACTCCTTGATCGCAATAAACTGGGGGTCAATAACATAGCGGTGAATGTGTCTCCTGCCTCATTACAGGATGATACATTTCTGGAATGGATATATGCAACCTTGAAAAAACTACCTCCGGAAGTACCCCAGATAACATTTGAATTTTTTGAATTCGGGGCAGTCCAACATTTGGATTTGGTTAAAAAATTCAGCTCCTTTGTCCACGAATATGGTCATAAGATAGGACTCGACCATTATGGCCAGAGTTTTTCAAACTTACGTTATCTGGAACCACTGCATCCAGATTATGTCAAAATTGATAGGGCATATACCAGAGAACTTAAAAGTGAGGAAAACGACAGTAAATTTTTTATAGGTTCACTTTGCAGTGTTGCCCATAGTATAGATATTTCAGTTATCGCTGAAGGGGTAGAAACGGAACAGCAATGGCAAATACTCAAGGAACTCAATATTGATGCGATTCAGGGGTATGTCGTTGCTAAGCCAAAGCCTATTAAAGATATGATTAATAAATAATACCTGGATTTACAAGTATTATGTTATAATAAGCTATAATATATCATCAACCATGACGTTTTGAGAAACCAATCTATTACGGACTCGTTTCCGCTCCTGTATTTTCTCCCGAGCCAGTTCGGGGAGTTCGGTAAACAGAATAATATTTTTTTTGATGAGAAGATCCAAGATATCTTCAATTACACGGATGATGCTGTAATCAGACATCGTAAGGAGCAGTTTAAAAGATTCTGTATTGACGTTACTGTTGATAAATTCCAGCATTTCATCATCTATTACATTCTTCTGTTCAGTTACGTTCTGTCCGGGTTGACTATGTAAAGCAACTATTTTGCCGTCTTCGGCTCGTTCTACATAAAGCATAGCTTTACTCCCAAGTTATAATTGGTTTCAGGTTTATTAAAATTTATTAATCTTCATAATCTTAAATTTATAATAAAAGATTTATCAACCGATGGCAAGAAAATATTTATGATAGAAAAAACCTCAGCATCTGAAGATACCTGGAGACTTGGAGAGGACACGGTAATACCCGAAGACCCTCTTCTGGACTGTCTGATACAGCTTAGCAAAATCTATGATCGTCCTGCTTCTCGAACAGCATTGATTACAGGACTGCCACTGGTAGATAACCGCCTGTCAGTAGAGCTTTTTTCAAGAGCTGCTGATCGGGCCAGCCTGGCATCCCGCATTTTAAAAAAACCTATTGACAAGTTGCATAACCTGCAACTTCCCGTCATATTGCTTCTCAATGACAAGCAGGCCTGTGTTCTTATTGAAAAAAAGACCAACGGGGAATTACGCGTCTTACTTCCGGAAACAGGTATGGGAGAAAAAATAGTCTCCAAAGAGGAACTGGAAAACATGTATAGCGGGTATGCCTTTTTCGTTCGTCCAAAATTCCGGGTGGAACGGAAACCGCTTGATTCAGCCTCCGATTCCAAGAAACACTGGTTCTGGGGAACGATATTCGAATCATGGCGAATTTATCGTGACGTAATCGCCGCTTCTTTCCTGATAAATGTCTTTGGACTTATCACCCCGTTTTTTGTCTTGATCGTCTATGACAGGGTTATCCCCAACGGCGCCTTTGAAACGCTCTGGGTACTGGCTTTAGGCGTTTCAATCATTTACTTATTTGCCGTAATGATGCGTTTCTTGCGCGGGTATTTTGTAGATGAAGCCGCTAAAATAGCCAATCTGAAACTATCTTCTAATATTTTTCAAAAAGTGATGAACCTGCGACTGGAAGCCCGCCCTCAATCTATTGGTTCTTTTTCAAAAAATTTACAGGAATTCGAGACTATCCGGGACTTTATTACATCCTTCACCATCACCGCTATTATCGATATGCCCTTTACTATCCTTGCGCTTCTGGTGGTCTGGTATATCGGAGGCAGTATAGTCATTTGTCATATCGTGGCTATTCTTCTGTTGCTTATCTATGCCTACTTCATCCAGATTCCCCTTAGAAAAACGGTAGAAAAAACATTCTCGGCTTCAGCCCAAAAAAATGCTATCCTTGTAGAAGGACTATCCGGCCTTGAAGCAATTAAAATGCTGGGCGCTGAGAGTCAAATACAACGTGCCTGGGAAGAAGCCGTCAGCTACATTGCAAGATGGAGCGCCAAATCCAGGCTTTTTTCGTCTTCGGCAGGCAATTTTTTGTTTCTGATTCAAAGTCTTGTCGTGGTGGTAGTAGTTATCGCCGGTGTCTATATGGTTACCAAAGCCAAGCTCACTCAGGGCGGTCTCATTGCACTGGTTATCGTCACACGACAGGTAATCGCCCCACTGGGTCAGGTAGTAAACCTGGCCATTCGTTATCACAATGCCAAGCAGGCCCTTAAAACCTTGAACGACATTATGGCCCTCCCTGTGGAACGGCCTACCGACAAATCCTTCTTGCTCAGGACCCGCTTTGAAGGGGCAGTAGGGGTGAAAAACCTCATTTTTGCCTATCCCGGTCAAACGGTAAATACCCTGAATAACATCAGCCTTGAAATATCGGCAGGGGAAAAGATAGGCATCATCGGCCCTGTTGGATCAGGAAAAACTACACTTGGAAAACTCATGCTGGGTTTGTATCAACCCAGCGGTGGCATGGTATCCATGGACGGCACCGATATCCGGCAGATCGATCCGGCCCAGTTGCGTCGGTACATAGGTTACGTTCCTCAGGACATCATGCTGTTTCGGGGAACCGTCGGTGGCAATATCACTATGGGTGTTCACGATGTGGATGACTATGCTATTGCTCGTGCGGCAAAGACTGCCGGCGTTATAGACTTTGTCAGCAAGCATCCTATGGGATTCGACATGGAAGTAGGTGAACAGGGTCGCGGCCTTTCCGGCGGGCAACGGCAGTGCATTGTCCTTGCCAGGGCATTGCTCCTGGATCCTCCGGTACTGGTTCTGGACGAACCAACCAGCAACATGGACAACAGAACGGAAGTCCGCCTAAAAAACAATTTAACCGATATCATCAAAGGAAAAACACTCATTCTCATTACCCACAGGGCATCGCTGCTGGAACTTGTGGATCGTCTTATTGTGCTGGATAACGGTAATGTCATTGCAGACGGTCCTAAAGCCTCCGTTTTAGAGGCAATGAAACAGGGCCAGATCAAATTTTAACAGGAGTTAACATATTGGCCGAATCTGGAAAAGATCCCAAACCAAATAAAATGTTTTACCGAATGCCTTCTGAAGATATCGACCTTGTAACGGACATTCGCATGTCTATCCTGGCTCAGTCTCCAAGAGGCGGAAGGGCCATACTGTATGCTGTTATAGTGTTATTTTTTTTGGGGATTATCTGGGCTTCTGTTTCCGAACTTGATCAAGTCACCAGGGGACAGGGCAAGGTCATCCCTTCCAGTCAGGTACAGGTCATCCAAAACCTGGAAGGTGGAATCCTTTCTGAGTTACTTGTCAAGGTAGGAGACGTAGTTAAAAAAGACCAGTTGCTTCTCAGGATCGATCAAACACGTTTTGCATCTTCCGTTCAAGAAAATATGGCAAAATATACGTCAAACAGGGCCAAAGCCGCTCGCCTCTATGCTGAAGCCAATAATACTGACTTTAGATCAGGCGAATACGGGGAAATGGGCTCCAGGGAAAGAGACCTGTACGAATCCAGGAAAAGAGAACTGGAATCCGGTTTGAATATCAGAGAACAACAGCTCCAGCAGCGCATACAGGAATTCGCGGAGATGAAAACAAAACTCGAGGAGCTCGCAAAAACCTACGCACTTTATCAAAAAGAACTGAAAATACTAAAACCCCTCGTAGCAGAGCGTGCCGCATCAGAAGTAGAAGTCCTCCAGTTGGAACGCCAGGCCAGTCAAACACAGGGGGAAATTGAGACCATCAAACAGTCCATACCGAGGATGGAATCGAAAATCCGGGAAGCCCGGCTTGCCATCAACGAACTAAAGCTGAATTTCCGCAACAAGGCCAAAGCGGAATTGAACGACGTCGTGGCATCTCTTCAAGAAGGCCAAGCATCTTCCCTCGCCCTCAAAGACAGGCTCAATAGAACATTTGTCCGTTCCCCGGTTGATGGTACCGTTAATCGACTTCTTGTAAACACAGTGGGCGGCGTTATTCAACCCGGTCAGGACATGATTGAAATCGTCCCTTCGGCAGACACTCTGCTTGTTGAGGCCATGATCAAACCTGCTGATATCGCCTTTTTAAGACCCAACCAGGAAGCCTCGGTCAAGTTTACAGCCTATGACTTTACCATCTATGGGGGTCTTAAGGCTAATCTGGAGAATATCAGCTCCGACACCATCACTGATAAAAACGGCATCAGCTACTATCTGGTGCGGTTACGGACCGAAAAGAACTACCTGGGTCCGAAAAACAATCCTTTACCTATCATTCCGGGCATGGTAACAACAGTAGATATTAAGACCGGCAAAAAATCAGTCTTGTCATATCTTTTAAAACCTGTTCTCAGAGCCAAATATATGGCATTAAGAGAGCAATAAAATATGAAAATCTTACTCGGCAGCGCCAATAAGACTGTTATTAAGAGATGGGAAGGGTTCCTTTCCGACAATCACCAATTGGAGCAGGCTGGAACTTTCAGAGAACTGGTCAGCCAATGCAACGAAAGAAAGTTTGAGCTTTCCTTACTTCACCGTCCACTTATTGATAGAAAGGGATTTTCAGAGCTTGCAAAATCCTTTGCTCCTCTCCGGTTTTTTCTTTTTTCAGACAAACCGACTCCGGAAGAAGGCATTGATTTTTTAAAACTGGGCATTGTGGGATATGGAAATACCTACATGTCAAAGGACAGGCTGACCGAAGCTGTTCGCGTCATCTCTGACAACGGAGTCTGGCTGGGCCAGAAGGTAGTCCAGCAGTTAATCCTGGAATCTCGTATAAAGGTCAAAGAAACCGCAAAAACTGATGCCGAACAGAGGTTGTACGGTTTGACCAAGAGTGAAAGAGTAATTGCCTCAATGGTTGCCAAAGGGCTAACCAACCTTGAGATCGCAGCGGATCTCAATATTACCGAACGGACAGTCAAGGCACATCTGACGTCTATTTATGAAAAGACAAAGACGGGAAACCGTTTAAACCTGGCGCTTCTGATTAACCGGGGGTGAGTTGTAATATTTCTTTCTGGCTTTTTCTACTCTACTTTAAAGATAGCCTTCCTCAAACCTGTTAACTTTAAAAAATAAATCCCTTCCAAAATATCAAGCCTGGTTATCAATTACAATCGATTAATAATTATCTATAAACATAGATCAAATCAACTGTGCAGAATAATTCCAGAAAAAAAAGGCCGCCGCGAAAATTTCGCGGCAGCCTTTTGAGTTAAAGCTAGTTAGTTATCAATTTACAGATCTGGATTGCCATCACCATCAGTATCAACAAGGAGTTGATTTAACAGATTGTCGAGATGGTCAGGACCCAAACTATCGTAGCTGACATCGTCAAATGTAACGCTCCCTATTTCGACATTACTGCTGTCAAGAATGGACAATTCAGCGTGACCGCCATCATCAAATACAGCAAGATGGTCTCCTGCGCTTTCATTATAAATGTTGCTTATATCAACGATATCGCCCCCAGCCTCACTGTAGTCAGTAATATGATCGTGACCTATGCTTGCTACAAAGGTGTCAGCGCCAGTGCCACCGGTCAGAATGTCGTTACCGGAACCACCGTCGAGGATGTCGTTGCCGGAACCGCCATGCAGCGTATCATCACCAGAACCACCATAGAGTTTATCGTGGCCATCATCACCGTACAAGGTGTCATTGCCTGGAGCGCCGGAAAGTATATCATCACCACCCAGACCATGAAGGGTGTCGTTACCGCCTTGACCCAACAGGATATCGTTACCTGCTGTGCCGTCATGAACATCATTTCCAATCGTTCCTTCCCAGACAGTTCCTTCCGGGTACAATGTTGCATGAATGACTCCATTCGTGTAGTCACCGTCACCATCCGTTCCTTGGATATCGTAGTGCAGTTCGATGGGGTCTCCTGGCGCATTTTCACCATAAGAGAAATAACCTAACTTGAAGGAATCCGTATCGTCCGCCCCCACGATCTGAATGGCATTGAATTGGTGGGTATCATCGGTAATTATCTCGAAGATCCAGCCTTGCTCAAGGCCACTAATGGTTACCGAATCGCCGTTGTCCGTCACGAAATAATCTGTACCCTGGACCAGGGGGACTGGATTCACGCCGTCATACACCACTACATTCGCGGCGGACAAATTGATATTTGTGTCACCGCTACTTGAATCAGCATAAAGGTCACTCGCTCGCAGATCGCCAGCCGGGTCATTATCAGCAACAATCGCATTTACGATAATACTGGCTGTATCGGCACTATTACCCGTCCATGCCACATTCTGACTGAACCGGGTTATCAGGTTGTGATCAGAGTAATCAAATCTATCATCAGTCTTACCACCTCCATATGGCTTAAATTCCGCGTCGTTTACAAAATCAAATCTTATCCCGTCACCAGCCGTGATGTTTTGCCCCCCACCTATTCCGATATAATTAGAGCTGGTATTGATGGAGTCGTTACCGGTAATAATAGCATCCTGCGTAGTGGTGCCCAGGTCTGTCATTACGCCGAACGGCATATTCCCAGGGTTGAGGAGGTCTGAAGGAGTTGATACTGTTTCGGTTCCGTTGGAAATTACACCGTTAGAATGGAGAACGTACGTATTGGCGATTGGATCTATATCGAGATAAAAGCCAACCTGCCCATTAGGAGCCGTCTTAGCTTCCACCCGCGTTTGGTCGGTACCATTGCTGCCGTAGTAGAGATAAAGATTCTGTCCTCCAAAAGTCAAAGTATTTCCATCAGCATCAGTGGCAAGTTGACCCGAAATTCCGGTAAACACAACCGTTCCAACGCCGTCAGCACCGGGAATAAAGTTAAGGTGCGCCACAAAATCCGGATCGGTTAATTTGTCTACGGCAAATATCTGATCGGGGAAAATACCAACCGGACCGTCATCGTAGAACGTAATCGCTCCACCGATCTCCGCACTGTCGCTGTCTGTATCACCATCTGCATCCTCTATGGTCACTGTGGCTGTGATCAGACCACCCAGATTAATCGTATCATTAGGATCGGTATCATCCCCATGCTCCAGCGCCACGTTCTGTGTCACTGTTATAGTGCCGTCAGCGTTGATCTCCACTGAGAAGGCAACATTAGTACCGTCATACTGACCCTGGATCACGGTAGGAGAGTACTCCACCAGTGTGATTGGATAATCACCCTGGGCTGTCTGCAAGTCGTACTCACCGTCCGGTGTCAGGGACAAGGTGTAGGTAGTGGCATCGGCTGCCGCTGCTCCATCTGCACCAAAGTCGGCAGCATACGTAAGAATCGCTGCATCACTCGTTACACTGAGCGGACCGCCTGCAAAATCCTCACCAGCATCTGTCTCGTCAAGAACAGCAGACGTCTCGTTCAAGGCAGCTTCGCTTACCACCGGTATATCATCATCAATCGTAATGTTAAATGTACCGTTTACCGAATCGCCGTCGTTGTCTGTGACCGTGTATGTGAGTTCCATCGTTGCATCGTTCTCGTAAGCCTCCCCTGATGGATCGTGCAGAACGTTGTCCAACAAGGTTAGCGTGTACTCACCATTATTTGGATTGACTTCCACCTGTAACAGATCACCACGCGGGCCGGTCGCTGTCAGCGTGTTAGTTCCGGCATCCCAGGAGTAGGTCACCGTTTCGATGCCCACAAGGCCGGTCTGATCGTCCATCGCAGCAAAACTAAAGCCGCCGGGTCCGTCTGCCCCGAATTCACCGGGAAGAAAACCGCTTACCACTGTCACCTCGCCGGGTACATCGCCTTCGCCACCCGGTATGCCGCCAGGAAGACCTTCGTCGTCCACTGTCGCTTCGGCTATTGAACCGAACCCTGTTTGAGAAGAAACCGCATCCAGTGCCCCTTCAGGAAGGCTGAAAAAGGGCTCCAGCGCAGCTTGAGGGATATTAGTAGAGGTAAGCCGAACCATGTATTCGCCATCGGTGGGGGTTCCTCCCCCTTCGTCATGACTAGTAACAACTGTCACGCTACCGGTACTATTCCAACCGGAAAGATCGCCGCTTTCGAAGCTCTGCACAACTTCTCCATTAACGGCCAGTTTGTCAATCAACAAATGTGAAGGCAACAATGTGTCACCAGTATTCATCGCCCCAAAACCAATTTGCAGGGGGCCATCCTCTGTCGCTACGTAAGTGAAAGTCTCCCAACCGGTAGCATTGTAGTCGCCCACCTGGCTAATGTCTGCCAGTTTGGTGGCGACACCATCGATAACAACGAACCCAAAGTCATTAAAGTTGAGATAGTCATCGGCATCGAACGACCAGTTAAAGGTGATGACATCTCCCGAACTGACCTCCAGGGTGGTATACATGCCTGAACCGTCGGTCGCATCGTAAACTACGTACTCGTTACCCTCTGGAATAAACGGGCTGTCATCCTCAATATTTACAGTTAAAGTACCTGTAGAGGTATTAGTTCCATCACTGACATTTACAGCCACATCAAATGACTCAACATCTTCAACATCATGAACAGGATGATCAACAGGACCATATAGTTCTACCGTATAGTTGCCATCGTTATCGTGCATGGTGATCGTTATAATCGGGGTTTCACCGACATAACCGGTCAGTTGACTGGTTCCGTCTCCGTCCCAACTAATTAGTTGGTTATCGGAATACAACGGAGTGGTTGGTGCACTCAAGGTAACAGTAAGATCACCCTGGGGCGTATCCGCGTCTGAAATGGAAATCTGTCCATGGTAGGTTGTCGAATCAGTGGTGTCATCAGGTGTACCATATTCATCGGGTATGCCCATCTCCAACCCTTCCTCGGAGACATTAGCTGTTGATGTACCTACTTCAGGCGGGAGCTCGGCTTCCACAACGCCACCACCTTCAATTGTATCTATAGTATCCGTTGTAATCCCTGTTGTATCGGCGCCACTTATAGGGGTAACCTCTTCACCCGTCAATTCAAAAGTAACGACTGGATGCCCACCACCTGCATCTGGTACTCCACCTGCGGCAGCAGCTTCCAGTTCTATGTCGCCAGTTTCTCCTGTTGTCAGGGCTTGCTGGATCTTTTCAGCTTCCGCCGTAGCTTCAGCAACGTCTGTTGGCGTTACTCCGCCATAGATGTCTTCATCGATAACCACATCACTCATCCTGCCAAGGTCTAAATGTGTAACAGGAGTACCTAATAATAAGATAGAGACACTTCCATCACTCTCTGTAATAATTTCGTCAAAGGCATAGATAGGACTGTTTATAGTAAGAACACGCGATGTGCCGTCCTGTGAAATGGCTCTTACAGTTCCATGTATAACAGAGACCCTCCCAACAGCCTGACTTTCCATTATGTTTCCTTGTGTTAAATTATCAGCCATTTTAAAACCTCCTTTTTTATTGTTTATCTTTACCTGGTTTTATTTTCATAAATATGATTTCTGTTATTTTGGCTCTATTTTATATCCTGTTTTTCCAAATGTCTATTGTACCTTAGTCCAAATTTTTATTTTTTTTTCAATTCAAGCTTTTTTATTTTGATTTTACCTTACACCCTGTTTTCCTGAATGTCTATTGTACCTTGGTCCAAGTTTTTCCTTTTTTTTCAATTTAAGTTTATACATAAGAAACTTTTCCTTTTAAGCTTTTTCAAAGCCTTTAAATAACTGTTTGACACTTGATAACTCGAATGATAATGTTTGCATTACTTTTTACAACAACTCCAATTCAATAGTTAGAAGGTGGGGCTACAATATGACAAGAATAATCCTTATTCGACATGGAGAAACAGACTGGAATAAAGAGCAGGTATTTCGAGGCAGGATTGATGTTCCCCTTAACTCTGTTGGGCTTGAACAGGCAAAAGTAACAGGGGAAGCTCTTAGAAATTATAGAATAGATGCAATTTATTCAAGCCCATTAAGCAGGGCTATGAAGACTGCTGAGGCTGTCGCAGCATTTCACCCGGATATTTCTGTAAAAGAAGCAGAAGGTTTTATCGATATCGATTTTGGAAAGTGGCAGGGCATACCCCATAACAGGGTACAAGAAGAATACAGGGAACTTTACAATAAATGGGAGAGAGAACCAGATATTGTTAAGATGCCCGATGGTGAAAGTCTGGATGATGTAAAGCTTCGGTCTATGGGGGCACTGAATAACATATTTGTCAATCACGATAATAAGACAGTTGCAATTGCCTCACACAGGGTGGTAAATAAGGTGATTCTCTGTTCAGTACTGGGTCTCACAAACCAACATTTCTGGGCAATAAGACAGGATACATGCTCAATAAACATATTCGACACTTCAGCCAGGGGATTTATTATTTCTGTTATAAATGACACATGCCATATAAAAGCACTGGCTGATAACTCTAGTAAGGCAGATTTTTAAGTTTGCTGCTGGCTGTTTGACCATCGCTTCTGTGATTAAGACATTAGCCCACAGACTTAAGACCTCAGACTTTTATCTTTGTGTAATCACTGGCCACTATATAATGTCTGATATCTGAAACTTGAAGTCCAGTACCTAAATTTTAGAGAAAGTTCCGGTATGTTAGTAGATTCTCACGCTCACCTCGATTTGCCTGAATTTAACGTAGACCGAAAGGAGGTCATTGATAGGGCAAAAAAGAATGGATTAGACTATATCCTTAATATTGGGATCAATTCAGAGTCATGCAGCGATACCATAAAACTGGCAGATTCTCACGATTTTATCTACGCATCAATTGGTGTACATCCCCATGATGCAAAAAATATCAACGAAAATACCTATTCGATTTTAAAATCACTCGCCAAAAATAAAAAAGTAATTGCTTTTGGAGAGATTGGCCTTGATTTCTATCGAAATCTCTCTTCAAAAAATATTCAAATAAAGAGATTCCGAGAACAGATCAACCTTGCCAGTGAATTGAAACTTCCTGTTATAATTCATAATAGAGATGCCCATAAAGAGACTCTGGAGATTTTGAAAGAAGAAGGTGCAAAGAATCTGGGTGGGATTATTCACTGTTTCTCAGGCGACTATTCTATGGCGAAGTGTTGTATAGATATGGGGTTTTATGTCTCAATCCCCGGCACGGTAACTTTCCCCAAGGCTGTAGAACTTAGGGAGATAGTAAAAAGACTACCCCTTTCAAAAATATTGATTGAAACCGACTGTCCGTTTCTTACACCGGTTCCCTACAGGGGCAAAAGGAATGAACCATCCTATGTAAAATATACGGCTGAAAATATAGCTTCAATTAAAGGTATCTCATTTGAAGAAGTTGCAGAGGTCACCTCAAAAAACTTCAAAGACCTCTTTTCCTCCTCCCTGAATTCCTGATTATCCAGTCTTTGTGAGCTAATGCCTGAGCAGAAATTCCTTTGAGTGGTCATCAAAAGTTTTTTTGCTCACAAATCTTGGCTAAGCGGAAGATTATCGATTTCAACTGGTTGACCCCGAAGGGCAAGTTTTGAAATCGTCTGTAGCAAGCCTTAGATTTGTCAAAAAACGTTTTGGACAAGCGAAAAGGGATTTGTGAAACAACCCCTTTAAAATTGACCCGGTTTGATGCCATGTATTGCAAAAATCACTATTTTTTAGTTTTATATTAATATTTTATCATTTTTTACTTGACAATAAATTCAGGTTTGGTATAAGAAAAGGTTAATTTTTATAAAATTAGACTGCCGAATTGCCGACTATAATCTTTACGGCTTAGGAGTCATAGGTAATTCGGTTTTTTTGTCTAAATTTACATTGTCTAAAAAAGATTGATAAATAGATTGGAGGAAATAAAAATTGGTTTGCCAAACTGTTAAAGCAGGTATAGACTGCATATTCATGAAGAAAAAAGGCTGCTCTTTTAATGGAGGAAAATGTTATCCAGTTGTTGACTCTTGCGAAGGATGTGATAAAATTCAAGACTACCCTTTGGGTAGATTCTGTACATCATACGCTGATCCAGGAAGCAAATGGAAAATGGGTAACTGCAACTTGGCCTCGCACATTAAGAAAGAAACCGTAGCAGCTCAGAAGATGCTAAACCCATTAAAAGCTTCAAAGAGAAGAGCCTAGCATAATGTAAGTTTTAGGATATAAATGCAGGTTGTAATCCAGAGGGTCAAAAAATCCAGTGTATTAATTGATAATAAACTGACAGGTAAAATCGGGAAAGGCATCCTTCTACTCCTGGGGGTTGAAAAAGAAGACACCCAAAAAGATGCGGACTATCTTATATCCAAGATAGTTAACCTGAGGATTTTTGATGACCTTGATGGGAAAATGAATTTATCAGTAAAAGATATAAACGGAGAGATACTGGTTGTCTCTCAGTTTACCCTTCTGGGCGACTGCCGCAAAGGGCGAAGACCATCATTTACAAAGGCTGCCGAACCTGAAAAAGCTGAAACGTTATACAAGTACTTTGTCTCCCAGATAAAAAACCACGCAACAGTAGCTACCGGAGAGTTCCAAGCCAAAATGGATGTATTTATATTAAATGACGGCCCTGTAACCTTTGTAATGGATAGTAAAAAAAGGGGGGATTAGGGGGGGCATTTTCCGCATATAGATCTAAAAAGGGTAGTGCTCAGGTAACGATCTCCTCTGTCAGGGAGTATGACAACAATTACCCCGGAATTCATATTTCTTGCAATATTAAACGCTCCAACCATTGCTGCTCCGCTTGACATGCCAACAAAAAGGCCCTCTTCCGTAGCAAGCCTCCTCGTCATATCAAATGCTTCACCATCATTGACTACAATCTTTTCATCAAGTTTCTCTGAATGGTATATTTTGGGAACAATGGCTTCTTTCATATTCTTAAGCCCTTGTATGGCATGTCCAATTACCGGCTCAACCCCTACTATTTTTATATCTGGTTTATTTTCCTTTAAATATTTTCCTACGCCCATTATGGTACCTGTTGTACCCATACCGGCAACAAACACGTCCACTTCTCCATTCGTCTGAGAGAAAATTTCAGGTCCTGTCGTCTCATAATGGGCAAGTACATTGCTGGGGTTATCAAACTGATTGGGCATATAGTACTTATCGGGTTCGTTATCAAATATTTGATGGACCCTTCTTATAGCGCCATCAGTGCCTTCTTTTGCAGGAGTAAGTACAACCTCAGCACCAAAAGCTCCCAGGACTTTCTGTCTTTCAGTGCTGACACATTCGGGCATTAATAGCTTAATGCTATACCCCTTTGCAGCTGCTATCATTGCTAAACCAATCCCCGTATTCCCGGATGTTGGCTCAAGGATTATTTTATCTTTTGTTAATTCTCCAGACTCTTCTGCTTTCTGTAACATATAATAAGCAGGACGGTCTTTAACCGAACCTCCCGGGTTGGCTCCCTCAAATTTCCCAAGAATTTTTACCTTGGGGTTCTCATTTATATTGGCCAATTCTATAAGCGGAGTATTCCCTATAATAGATAACAAATTCAAATTATTTCTCCTTGTTCGTTATGTGCTTAAGTTGTTAACCTTTGTTGCTCCAAGTCAAGTTGGTCTAATTTAAATAAAGCAGTTTTCTTCGTGCTATAACGAATATATCTCTTTTCCGAAGGTGTGTACCCAGTTCTTCTCCAAAACCTTTATCGCCTCATCCGTTTTGTCCACACCCACGATAACAATAGACTGTCCGCTCTCTCCTTTTCCCAAAAAGGTGTAAAGATACAACACATTAATATCGGCTGCCTTCAGTGGTTTAAGCACAGCCTGAAGTGCACCGGGATGGTCAGGGATTTCAACCGCTATAACATCCCGTTCTCTTACAGAATATCCATGACTTTTTAGAACATTTATAGTCTTTTGTGGATTATCGGTTACAAATCGCACGGTACTGACTTCGGAGGTATCAGCCACTGAAATGGCTCTGATGTTAATTCCTTCGGCTCCAAGATGCTCACTAACTCGCAGAAACTGCCCCGGTATATTATCCAAAGTAATTGAAACCTGTTTAACACTCATATGTCACTCCCGGTTGAAAGTATTTAAAATAAATCGTACCCTGCCATCAATGCCTTTTTGTTTACTTCAATCAGCATCTTCTTGGTCTTAAAAGTATTTTCCAGAACTTTAATCAAGGTTGAAGATGATACCAGGTTCGTTTTTTTACTGAATGCCCCCATCATTACCATGTTTGCCGACTTTGGACTCTTGAGCTCTTCAGCAATACCGCTTGCTGGAACTTCTATTACCTCAATATCACCCCTTGAAACAACAGGCTCCGTGATAGAAGAGTTGATGAAAAGAAGCCCGCCTGATTGTACCTGATTTTGAAATCGCATCAGGGAAGGTTGATTCATAGCCACTACAAAGTCAGGAGAAGAAGCGACCGGAGATGCAATCTCCTCATCGGATATAGCCACTGTACAATTGGCGGTACCTCCGCGAACTTCAGCGCCGTAAGATGGTAAGTAAGTTACAAATTTCCCCTCTGCCATTCCTGCCTGGGACAGATTGAGCCCCATAGATAGAACTCCCTGTCCACCGAAACCTGCAAAGATTGTTTTAATCAGCATCTTTTCTACCAGTACTATCTTTTGTTTTAGTAATATCCTTTATTAACCCCAGAGGAAACTCCTTCGCCATTTCGTTTTCGACCCACTGCCATGATTCCAGTGGATTCATTTTCCAGTTGGTTGGGCAAGGAGAAAGTATTTCTACCATAGAATAACCAAGATTATCGATTTGTGTTTGAAAGGCTTTACGGATAGCCTTTTTAGTCTTCCTGATATTGGCTGGTGAATTCACAGCCGTCCGCTCGATATAAACTGAACCCTTAACCAGAGCAACTATTTCACTCATCTTGATAGGGTATCCCTCCAGACTCGTATCTCGTCCATACGGAGTGGTAGTTGTCTTCATATTGGAAAGAGTAGTCGGCGCCATCTGCCCCCCGGTCATTCCATAGACAGCGTTGTTGATGAAAATAGCGGTTATACATTCTCCTCTGTTGGCGGCATGTATAGTTTCAGCCGTACCGATAGCAGCCAGGTCGCCGTCTCCCTGATAAGTGAAAACCAATGCATCAGGATACGCCCTTTTAAGACCTGTAGCTACAGCTGCCCCTCTCCCATGAGCCGACTCTGCCATATCAACATCAAGATAGTTGTACGCAAAAACTGAACATCCTGGAGGTGGGATTCCGATAACCTTGTCCTGGATATTCATCTCATCAAACACCTCTGTTAAGAGGCGGTGAACAATAGAATGACCGCATCCCGGGCAGTAATGAAATACTGCATTCTTCAATGATTTAGGTCGTCTGTATACCTTCTTCACTTTTCTATTTTTAGACCTTTCTGATAATAAAGACGGGTAATTACCCGAAGAACCTCGCTGGGATTAGGTATTACACCCCCCGGCCTTCCGTAAAAGGAGATTTCCTTTTTACCTTCTACTGCCAGTTTTACATCTTCCAACATCTGTCCCATATTCATCTCAAAGACAAGAAAATGTTTCGTTATTTGAGTTAATTCGCTGATTTTTTCATAAGGAAACGGCCATAGAGTGACTGGCCTGAACATCCCTACCTTCAAACCGTTTGCACGTGCATTCCTTATCGCCCCTTTTGCAATTCTGGCAGCCACTCCAAAAGCAACTACTACCAGTTCCGCATCTTCTACCATGTACATTTCATAAGTGGTTTCTTCTTTCTCTATTAAACGGTATCTTCTAAACAGACTCCAGTTAATCTCTTCCAAATCCGTTGGCTTTGAAGTAAAGGTTTTAACAATTCTACTGGGGCGTCCTTTAGCTCCTCTAAGTGCATCGCTTCTGACCGGCAATTCTGATGGTGCATCATGTTTAAACTCCACTGGTTCCATCATCTGCCCGAGCATACCGTCCCCCAGAATGATTACCGGAATCCGGTACTTGTCAGCGAGATCGAAAGCACGGTGAGTCAGGTCTGCCATTTCCTGTACCGATGATGGCGCCAGGACTATGGTGCGGTAGTCTCCATGACCTCCACCACGGGTAGACTGAAAGTAATCCGATTGGGCAGCGGAGATGCTCCCCAAACCAGGCCCACCTCTGGAGATATTAACAATAACGGCAGGAAGCTCACAGGCAGCCAGATAAGAGATTCCTTCCTGTTTAAGACTGATTCCCGGACTGGAGGAAGAGGTCATTGTGCGTACCCCTGCCAGACTTGCTCCATATACCATGTTTATAGCAGAGACCTCACTTTCGGCCTGAACAAAGGAACATCCTTTTCTTCTGCTTAAGTTGGCAGCCATATACTCGGTAAGTTCATTCTGGGGAGTAATCGGGTAGCCAAAGTAACACTGGCAGCCAGCTCGGATGGCCGCTTCACCAATCGCCGTATTTCCGTACATGAGAACCTTACTCACGGTACACCTCTATTACTACATCAGGGCACACAACTGCACAGGTTGCACAGCCATTACATTCACCATCATTATTAAAGCGAACCGGCAAGTAGCCGCTGGCATTCAGTTTATTGGACGGAGAAATTGATTTTTTCGGACAAAAAGCTATGCAGATATGACACCCCTTACAAAGCTCTTGATTAATCTCTATATATCCTTTCACCCTGTACCCTACCTTATAAAATTAAACAAAGTTTTAAATTTAAACCATATTCTATATATTGTCAATATTTTTTTAGTCTGCTTTTTGTATCTAAATCCACCCTTTCCACTTGTAATAGACTAATCCCAGATATTCATGCATGACCGATTGAAACAATAGGAGTCGTTGAAAAGGAGGGGTAATATATTTTTCAATGTTAGCTGTAGAAACCGGATAAACCACAACGCCCGCACGTTCAAAAGATAATTTTGCCCTCAGCATATGGGATGGAGATGTTACAAGAAGAGCATCTCTGAGCTTCAACTCATCCATTATCTTCCTCACATTAAGAGCCTGTTCATAAGTACGATTAGAATCCCCTTCGATTATGATATCCTTCAATGGCACTCTAAGTTTTTCTGCTAATTGTGCCATACTGTCTGCTTCTGATTTATAGGCAGTATATCCATCCGGATTACCACCGCTGAACAGAATCTTTCCTGCACCCCCTTCAAAATAGAGAGTTATCCCCTTCACAGCCCTGTCTATAGAAATTAAGCTCAATTCTCCTTTGGGGTAGAATCCTCCACCCAGGACAACAATTATATCGGCTTTGTCTATGCCGGGCTCAACAATAAGATAAGAAGACAGAATATTAGGTATAGGAGTAAAAATAACCGTGAGGAAGAAGATAAAACAAACCCAGAATATAAACTTTAGCAATCTCCACACTTGTTTCAGGCGTTCTCTTATTTCAGCCAAAGTATTCCCCCCCTTCAGTTTATTGATTTCAAATTCTATAATTAGTTTATGAATAAAGAAAAATATCCCTAACCGTTTCCTTAATTAAAAGGCTGTTCTATTAAAAATCACAATCGAATTTATAGTAAGGCAAGCTAGCTAAGTCAACTATTTATTTTTTTCTGTTGTCTGGGAAAAGTATATATTATATTATTAATATGTTAGAATACCTGAGTGAAAAATACTTGGAAGTCGGCAATAAAATTAAAGGAGGTACTTATGGTAGAGATAAAGAGTATTTTATTCTGTCATGATTTTTCTGAGACTGCCGATTTTGCTTTTCCCTATGCTATATTAATGGCGGAGAAATTCTCAGCTCCATTGTATATTATCCATGTAGTAGAGGAAAATTTCCAGCATTGGACATATATGGAACCCTTTTTAGACGGAGATACCCTGATAAAGATTTTTGAAGAAATTGACAAAAAGGTTAGAGCACAGCTTGAAGGTATATGCGAATCCATGGCTGCCATTCTTGATGAGTACTACCCTATTATAGCAAAAGGACTGCCTTTTTCGGAAATTATACATACAGCTGAGGAAAAGAAAATCGACCTTATTATAATGGGTACCCACGGACGTACCGGTCTTGGACGTGTTCTTTTTGGAAGTGTGGCACAGAGGGTTGTGAGGAGGGCTGCATGCCCTGTCTTGACTGTGCGCCTGCCGGAAAAAGAGTCTAAAATATCTTAACTCTTTTACTCCTTTCCTCTTTTTATATCCTGAATCTCTTCACATAAAGCAGCTTGCCGGAACGATCCAATAATCATATATATATTTAAATCATGGAATATTTAATACTGTTGAAGAGAGGCTATCCTTTCGGTAAACAGGGTTTTATCTTTTTTAAAGAAACTATTTATGCTATAATTCATATAGTTTTCAACAAGTTGCAAAACTCGTTTAAGTATCGATAGAGAAAAAAACAAATGAAGAACCTTGAGATCACAAAGATATTCAATAACATTGCCGATCTACTGGAAATAAAAGGAGACAATCCTTTTAAGATCAGGGCGTACAGAAGGGCAGCCTTAAATCTTGAAAGCATTGCAGAAGACCTTGCTATTATCTCCACCAGGGGAGATCTAAAAGAGATTCCCGGCATAGGGAAAGACCTTTCTCAGAAGATAGAGGAATACCTGCAAACCGGCTGCATCAGCTATTATGAAAAGTTAAAGGAAGAGCTGCCGGAAGGCCTCCTCAATATTATAGCTATTCAGGGGGTTGGTCCCAAAAAGGCAAAACTCTTCCATGAGGCCCTTGGTGTCACAAGTATCGATCAACTGCAAGAAATGGCAAAGTCACACCAACTCCATGGTCTTCCAGGAATCAAATTGAAGACCGAAGAGAACATATTGCGGAGTATTGATTTCTATAAGCAAGGGGTTGAAAGGATGACCCTTAATCATGCTATGACTACATCGAAAAGGATAATCGATCAACTAATAGAGTTTCCCGGCATAGAACAGATAGATTCTGCCGGAAGCCTTAGACGCCGAATGGAGACTATTGGCGATATTGATATCCTGGTATCGTCGAGTTCTCCAGATAAGCTCATGGATAAATTCGTCCAACTACCGGAAGTCAAAGAAATCCTGGGAAAGGGAACCACTAAGTCGAGTGTTCTTACACAGGAAGGATACCATGTAGATATCAGGGTAGTCCAAAAGAATCAGTACGGCGCAGCCTTAGTATATTTTACCGGTTCCAAAGCCCACAATATCAGGATTCGTGAAATGGCTGTTAAGAAGGGTCTCAAAATAAGTGAATACGGCATCTTTGATGAGAAATCCGGTGATCGTATAGCAGGCGAAAATGAGGAAGATATTTACCGATTCCTGGGAATTCCTTTCATCCCTCCGGAACTCAGGGAAGACCGCGGAGAGATTGAAGCTGCCCTCAAAGGTACTCTTCCAAACCTTATCCAAAGAGAGGACATTAAAGCTGACCTTCATGTCCACAGCCATTACAGCGATGGAGCACATTCTATCAGAGAACTTGCAGAAGGTGCAATGAAGATGGGTTACAAATATATTGCCATTACTGATCATTCCCAGTCTCTGGGGGTTGCGGGAGGGGTCAGTGTTGACACCCTTAAATCAAAGATAGAAGAGATTAAAAAAGTAAATATTGAGCTTCCGGGGATTAGAATCCTTTGTGGAACAGAGGTAGATATACTTCTCGATGGCACACTTGATTATCCGGAAGATGTACTGTCAAAACTCGATCTTGTTATCGCATCTATCCATTCCGGATTCAAAAGGAGCAGGGAGGAACAAACTGCTAGGATCATTAGTGCCATGAGAAACCCTTACGTGCACATCATTGGTCATCTAACTGGTAGACTTCTGAAGGAACGTGAGGGTTATGATGTTAACCTGGACGAGATTCTAAAGACTTCCGTTGAAACCTCAACTGCTATTGAAATCAATGCCTATCCGCAGAGGCTCGATTTGAACGATATTGGATGCAAGCGGGCTAAGGAACTGGGGGCAAAGGTCGTTATAAATACCGATGCCCATGTGCTTCATCAGTTTGACTATATGGATCTGGGAGTCGCAGTTGCCAGAAGGGGATGGCTTGAGAAGAAGGATATTCTTAACACACTCAGTGCAGAATACTTCCTGAAAGCAATACGAAAAAATTGAGCTTTTATAAAACCACTATCTTTTCCCTTAGCAAGTTATGAGAATCTTAATAAGACAGATATTCTAACCTCATAGTATATAAATGAAATTACTTGTCCACTGATGAGGACCACCTTTGTTAATTGACATACAGCTATATTTCAACTATACTCTGTTCTCGCAGTGAGAGGTAATATTCTTTGATGTCCCAGTAATTCCTGAAAAGGAGGAGATTTATGGACGTTGTAGAAGCTATAAAAACTCGAAAGAGCATACGGAACTTTAAACCTGATCCTGTGCCAAAAGAGATCATCAGAGAGATATTGGAAATTGCATGCTCTGCACCATCAGCAATGAATACACAGCCATGGGAATTTCTTGTGATTTCAGGAGATGTTATTAAAAATATCAAACTTGGTAATATTGAAAAGCTAAATTCCGGCACGATGCCTAATCCCGAACGATCTATCAAAGGATGGCCATCTGATAGTATTTACAAACAACGTCAGGTGGAACTTGCCAAACAGCTCTTTCAGCTCATGGACATACAAAGAGAGGATAAGGAAAAGAGAGCAGAATGGACGATGAGAGGGTTCCGTTATTTTGAAGCACCGTCTGCTATCTTTGTCTTGACGGATCGGTCTATATCTGAAACAGGACCATTGATGGATGTGGGTGCTGTGATGCAGACCATATGCCTTACTGCCCTTAATTATGGTCTTGGCACCTGTATTGAAGACCAGGGGTTAATGTATCCCGATGTGGTGAGGAAGTATGTCGATATCCCCGAGTCTAAAAGGATTATAAGCACTATTGCTATTGGTTATCCCAACTGGGATTTCCCGGCAAACAGGGTACAAAGTACCCGGGAACCTTTGGAAAATATCACCACATGGTGTGGTTTTGAATAGGGAGGGAAATAGAGTTGATAGCGCTTCCCTTTCCGCTTCACCAGATGTTGCGTTTTATTGCTTGAACCGTTATAGAAAAAATCAAAAAAATTTAAAAATTACCTTGACTTTTGAGGGGTGGTAAGATACTTAAAAAATTTACTGTTATTTAAATCTGAATGCTGAATTAGCCCCTCCTTTGGTTTTTATTTTTATCATACCAAAAGAGTTACCTAATTAAGTTAGCATTAACAGACATCCAAGGAAACCACAGAGAACAAATATCCATCTTTAAACAATTACCGTGAATTGGTTATTGTAGGGGCTCGACGTCATCGCTGTATTGAGGTAGTTTTGACGGGTAAGGTCCAAAGCATTTAGAAAGGAGGTAAAAATGGATCTATCTCTCAGTGAAGAACAGGAAATAATAAAGAATAACGCACGAAGTTTTTTAAAAAAGGAATGCTCCATGACTTTTGTCCGGAAGCTGGAAGAGGATGATGAAGCATTTTCACCAGAACTGTGGAAGAAGATGGCAGATTTGGGTTGGATGGGCATGATAATTCCATTTGACCATGGAGGCATTGAAGGAAATTTTCTCGATCTTGTTGTGCTTCTGGAAGAAATGGGGAGGGTTTGCGCACCCAGCTGGTTGTTTTCAACTTCCATACTGGGGGCACAGGTGATCCTTCGCACCGGTACTGAGGAGCAGAAAGAAAAATGGCTCCCCGCAATCGCAGCTGGTGAATCTAAAGGAACCCTGGCAATGATTGAACCTCAATCAGGGTATGACGTTACAAAGATTGAGATGACCTACGATAGTGATGGAAATGGTTTTTCCATAAGTGGTCTTAAGCTATTTGTACCCGATGCCCATATTGCTGATTGGATCATATGTGTCACTAAAGGGAAGGAAGGAAAAGAAAGTGAGCCAACCCTTGGGCTTTTCATCATTGATGGGAAAGCCCCGGGCATATCCATAACACCCCTTAAGAATATTTCTGCTGAAAAGATCTTTGAAGTGAAATTTGACGGGGTGAAAGTCCCTGCTGAAAACCTTCTTGGTGGCAAAGAACAAAATGCAAAAGATTTGGAAAGAATATTACAAGAAGCATCTCTGGCAAAATGTGCAGAGATGGTTGGCGGAGCTCAGGCAGTTTTAGAAATGAGTGCGGATTATGCAAAACAGCGAGTGCAGTTTGGCCGCCCCATAGGCAGCTTTCAGGCTATTCAACACCACTGTGCCAATATGCAAATCGACCTTGACTGTTCTCGTTATCTTACTTACTACGCAGCGTGGATGCTCAGTGAGGGGATGCCGTGTGAAAAGGAAATAGCAATGGCAAAGGCATTTACCAGCAAAGCCTATACTAGGATTACAACTTTAGGACAGGAGATACATGGCGGCACAGGGGTAATAACAGAACACGATATGCAGATTTACTATCGCCGTGCCAAGGCTTACGCTTTATCATTGGGCAATGCGACTTTTCAGAGGGAGATAATAGCGAGGCAGATGGGGTTTTGATATCCCCGAGGACAAAAGGAGGGATTGATATGGATTTTCGTTTTACACCTGAACAGGAGAAATTTAGAGAAGAAATTCGGCAATTTATAGCCACAGAAGTGACTGATGAGATGTATGAGGAGTTGAGCAACGAGGGAGAACAAGGGCTTGGACCGCATACATGGGAGCTTATGCGTATTTTGGGAAAGAAAAGGTGGTTAGCCCCTGCTTTCCCTGAAGAATATGGTGGAATGAGCACTACCCGCTGGCAACAATTTATACTTTCAGACGAGATGTCCTATCACCGGTGTTTTTTGCAAATAGCCGGTGTTGCGATAGTGGGCCCCACACTGCTTCAATATGGCTCTAAAGAGCAGATACATAAATATTTACCACCAATAGCCAGAGGGGAGATAGAGTTTGCTCTTGGCTATTCAGAAGCAGAAGCCGGCTCAGACCTCGCCAATCTTCAACTCAAGGCAGAAAAAAAAGGAGATTTTTATGTATTGAACGGGCAGAAGCTTTTTAATTCAGGATGCCATTACGCTCAATACTTATGGCTAGCAGTTCGAACTGACCCTAACGCCCCTAAACATAAGGGGATATCCTTATTGATTGCGGACATGAATGCCCCAGGTATTACTGTTCGGCCGTTATGGGTTATGGACGGTGGAAGGACCAATGAGGTTTTTTACGATGATGTTAAAGTCCCCGTGGAGAATCTGGTCGGCGAAGAGAACAAAGGTTTTTATTATATCCTGACTGCTCTGGCCCATGAGAGAAATTTCCCCGTAGGGGGATTACGCCGTACTTTTGAAGAGTTTGTTGATTATGTTAAAGAAAGGGGCCTTGGCAAAGACCCTGTGGTGCGACAAAAGGTTGCGCAGCTCGCCGCAGAGCTTCAGGCAACAGAACTGCTTTCCTACCGTGTAACATACCTGATGGACAATAACAAAGCTCCTAACTGGGAGGCTCCTGTAATCAAACTATACTGGACCGAATTCATGGGGAGGTTTAGCGATACTGCCATGGAGATTATGGGACCCTTTGGTCAACTGCAGAAAGGAACCAAATGGGCACCCCTTAAGGGGAGGATAGAAAACCTCTACCGTCATGCACCTCGCCGTTGTGTTACTGCAGGTACTTCAGAAATTATGAGGAATAACATTGCTACTGTGGGGTTAGGATTGCCAAGGGGATAGAGCCCCGGACGTGTTAAAAAAGGAAAAATATAACTAAGACAATTATGTAATATTTGATAATGGGGATGGATAAACCGGCTCAACAATTAAGTGAGCCGGCACAACCATCCTCATTTGTTTCTGGGTGTTTTTTAAAATAATAAGCAGATATTTCCAACTACCTCCTCTTTTATTGCACCTCGACATCAAATGTAGCTTGAAATTCCAGGGATATAGTGTTAATAAATTGATATGGGCATGACTACTCAATTTATAATTTTTCTTAGCGTCTTTTTCTCTATTTATGGATCTGTGCATCTTTATATCTACAGAAGGATCATCTCCCAAACCCATTTCCCCTGTATAGTCAATATAGCCATTATAATCTTTCTGGTTCTCATGGTTATCTCTCCGATTCTTTCCAGGACTTTAATACACAAGCAAACTGATGGAGTTGGCTATATTCTTACATTCGTTTCATCTCTCTGGATGGGTTTTGTCTTCTACCTTTTTTTGATAAACTTAGGTGTAGATATCATTAATATATCCGGCAAAATAATAAATCAGGCATTTTATGGCGTGAGAACAACCCCACTTATACCCAATGGTTATCCCACGTTTTTCTCAATACTCTTGATTGCAACAGGCATTTGTACTTATGCCTATTTTGAGGCATTGAATATAGGCGTTACAAGAGTCACTATTCAGACCTCAAAATTACCGAAAGATGTGAAAGACATTGTTATTGCACAAGTTACTGACATTCACCTGGGAGTTCTGGTAGGAGAAAAGAGGTTAAAAAAAATTACACATATTATTAAGGAAATCAAACCGGACATACTCTTCTCTACAGGTGATTTAGTAGATGGAAACATGGATTCTATGGTAGGACTGGCAGAAGAATTAAGGGGTATTAACCCAAGGTTAGGGAAATATGGTGTTACGGGAAATCACGAATTCTATACAGGGATAGAGCAATCTGAAAGGTTCACTGAAGATTCTGGATTCAAGCTCCTTCGTAATCAATACGTAAACCTTGGTGATATTATCAACATTATTGGTTTAGACGACCCCACAGCAGAAAGATTCAAAAACATAGTAGGAGAAGATATCACTAAGCTTTTTTCAAGATGCGATCCTAATCTTTTTACTATACTACTCTGTCATCAGCCCAGAAAATTCAGGGAAAATTCTTTGTCTATGCCCTTTGACCTTCAACTCTCCGGGCATACCCATAAAGGTCAGATGTTTCCCTTTAACCTTATAACCCATATCTTCTTTCCGCTTCAGGGGGGATTTTTTGAGGTAAATGGCAAAAAACTCTATGAAAGTCGAGGTACAGGTACATGGGGTCCCCCTCTTAGGTTTCTATCTCCGCCTGAAATTGTTGTTATAAAACTGGAAAGCACAGGGAAAAAATAGAGGAATATCAGAAATTGAAGGAAGAAGAAGAGATAGGGATATATGTACACATTCCCTTCTGCGTAGCTAAATGTCCCTACTGCGATTTCAATTCCATAGCTGTATCACCAATCCCCGAAGTTGATTATACAAAAGCCCTGATTAAAGAGATTAATAGCAGCTGTACTAAACCTCTGACATTACCTTTCAGTAGCAGCACCGAAGGAAGACAAGGTGCGAAAAAATCGTTATTTTTAGAAAAGAATAACAAAAAAACTACATCTATTTACTTTGGAGGAGGAACCCCTTCCCTATTTTCGGTTGAAAGCATAGCCAAGGTTCTTGACAGGGTTATGTCTGAATTCTCATTGACCTCCAATGTCGAAATATCTCTGGAGGTTAACCCCAAAACCGCTGATATTGAGAAACTTAAGTCCTTAAATACCATAGGCATTAACAGGTTGAGCATAGGGGTTCAGTCCTTTCAAGACAAATTTTTACAAACCCTGGGGCGAATTCACAGTTCTGTTGATGCCGTTAATCTGTTTAACAATGCAAGGTCTTCTGGTTATAGCAATATCGGTCTCGATTTGATCTTCGGCATACCTGGTCAAAGTTTGGACGATTGGGAAAGAGACCTGGACTTTGCCTTATCTCTCAAGCCTGAACATATATCTATATATAACCTGACCATAGAGAAAGATACCCCTTTCAACTATTTGCAAGAGAAAGGTGAAATCATTTTACCTGACGAGGATGTCCAGATAAGAATGTACACCTTAACTCAACAAAAGGTTTCGGCAGCCGGATATGAGCAGTATGAGATATCAAATTTTGCATTACCTGATTTCCGCTGCATTCATAATGAAGGATACTGGACATTAAAAGAATACCTCGGGTTTGGTGCAGGAGCTCATTCCTATCTTAAGGATAGAACGAATTGGGGCATAAGGTGGGAAAATACCCCCAATCCTTACGAATACATATCTTTACTGTCAAATAATGTTACAGCCGTTATTGAAGCAGAAGAACTAACCAGAGAAGCAGTAATAAAAGAGGCTATCTTTCTTGGACTCCGCAGATTAGAGGGTATAAGTCTTGATTATTTTGAGGAAATATTCAATATTTCTTTAGAAGAGACATTTGCCAATGTTATACCTTATCTTCTCAAAGAAAACCTTATATCAATTGACAAAGGGTACCTGAAACTTACTGTTCGAGGTATTTTGCTCTCCAATGAAGTATTTTTAAATTTTTTTTAATCCCTTGTTCTTAACCTTGTCATCAAACAAACCTAACTTGACATTGCAAAGTTTATGTGCTACTTACTACGATTCACAGCATTGGGGACAGCTCTAAAAATACTACAAAAAGAACTTTAATAATTTAGCAAAAAAATCGATGTGAAATATTGCAGTACTCAGAACTACTAACATTACACTCGGTTTTTTTGCTTTAACATCTCTTAGATAGGACAACATCTTGGATGAATATTAAAAATACATTGAGGAACATAATAGATAACGCTTTGTCAGATTGTGTTCAAAAGGGATTATTTAAAACAAAAAACATTCCAGTCATAGAGGTGGAAACCCCTAAAATTCAAACACATGGGGATTTTTCTACCAATATCGCCATGGTTTTGTCATCTGAAGAGAAAAAGTCCCCTAGACTGATCGCCAATACTATTACTGATAATATAAGTGACAAAAATAATGTTCTGGCTAAAGTAGAAATAGCCGGACCCGGATTTATTAATTTTTTTATAACTGACAACTATTGGCACAAATCCTTAAAAGAGATCGAAATACTAGGGGATAACTTTGGAAATAGTAAAGCAGGTGGAGGGAAAAAAGTTCAAGTAGAATTTGTAAGTGCGAACCCAACAGGCCCCCTGCATATCGGACATGGAAGGGGAGCTGCTGTAGGCGATGCCCTTGCAAATATCCTCAAAGCGGTAGGTTATAACGTAATTAAAGAATACTATATCAATGATACAGGGAACCAAATGGAAACCCTCGGCAGATCAGTTTTTTTACGTTACCTCCAACTCTTGGACAGAAATATTGATTTTCCATCAGAGTGCTACCAGGGTGAATATATAGTCGATATAGCAAAGGATATTATAACTAAAGACGGGGATAAGTACCTGGACAAATCAGAAAGTGAAGCTATATCAAATTTTGCAATCTACGCCGCTGATTCTATTCTTGAAGGAATAAAAGAGGATTTAAATAATTTTGGAGTAGAATTTGACGTATGGTCCAGCGAAAAAAAACTTTTTGAGAAAAACAAAATACAAGAAGTAGTTGAGGAGCTTAAAGAAAAGGGGTACATCTACCAAAATGATGGTGCTTTCTGGTTTAGAACAACAGAATTTGGAGATGAAAAGGATAGAGTCGTAATAAGAGCCAATGGCCAAGCCACTTATTTCGCCTCTGATATAGCCTATCATAAAAACAAATTGGAACGTAACTTTGATATGATTGTAAACATTTGGGGAGCCGACCACCACGGCTACGTTCCTCGTATGCAATCAGTAATACAGGCACTTGGAGGAAGTAAAGAGATGTTTAAGGTCCTCTTAGTACAATTGGTAAACCTCATGAGGAACGGTCAACAGGTTGCTATGTCAACTCGATCTGGAGAGTTTGATACATTGCATGAGGTAATAACAGAGGTTGGGAAGGATGCTGCCAGGTATTTTTTCTTGATGCGCAGCTCCGACAGTCAGTTGGATTTTGACCTGGAATTGGCAAAAAAACAGAATAATGAAAATCCTGTTTATTATGTTCAATACGCCCATGCCAGAATCTGTAGCATCTTAAATCTTGCAGAAGAACAGGGATTAAATATTCCCAGATTCGAAGAGGCAAATATTGATCTTTTAACCCTCCCTCAGGAATTAACACTAATAAAACATCTGCTTGGGTACCCTGAAGTATTAGAAGGGAGTGCTTTATCTCTGGAACCACACAGGATAACAGTTTATTTGAATGACTTAGCCAGTTACTTACATAGTTATTACAATAAGAACAGGGTACTATCAGATGACCAGTCTTTGACCATGGCAAGGTTGTACCTTGTGAAGATGATTAAAATAGTCTTAAATAATGCCCTAAACCTTTTAGGTGTGCATGCTCCTCAAAGAATGTAAAAATAAGGATAACAGAGAAATGGTTTCTAAAAAAAAATACCAGTTCTTTTTCAGCAAAAAACACATGGTCTTTATGTCAACAGGAATATTCTTTGCCTTCATCCTTGTATTCACTCTGGGTTTTCTTATAAGCAAAGAATTCTATCAAAGTCAACCAGACAGGGTAAAGGTTAAAAGTAGCATAGAACCTAAAAATCATCGAGAAAGCAAAACATCACCTAATATAATAAGGGAGACAGAGGGAGACCATTCCGATCTGGATTTAACCTTCTACCAGACCCTTCTTGATAAAGAAGCCACCTCTTTAAAACAAAATGAACAGACTAACAATATAGATAAAATTCCTCAAACTGTAGATCTGGAGAAACAGGAGAAATCATCGGAGATAAAACAGCGTGCTCCAAAAGAACTTAAAGCAAATATTAAACCCCTCAAAGGATATACTGTACAGATTGGGGCATTTCAGGATAAAGAAGAGGCCAGAAAAATGGCTGATAAGCTGGAAAAGAAGGGTTATCCTGTTTACATAGTATCATCAAATATACCAACAAAAGGTATAATGCACAGGGTAAGGGTTGGACATTATGATAATATTGAAGATGCCAAGAAGTTAGGTTTAACTATAGAAATGAAAGAGAGTCTTCCAACTTATATAACCTTCAGCGCAGAATAATTTTCTTGTATAGCTTTTAATTTCTTCTGGTAAAGTTATCAAGAAAGGATAACTAATGGAAAAACTATTAGAAAAAATCAGGAGCAAAACAGCTAAAATTGCGGTTATTGGCATCGGTTATGTGGGGTTACCTCTTGCGATTGAGTTTGCTAAAAATGGGTTTGAGGTTAAAGGCATAGATACCGACAAAAGGAAAGTTGATGCCATAAATAATGGAAGCTCATATATACATGATGTTAAAAAAGATGAACTAATACCATTGGTTCAGAGTGGGAAACTGTGTGCAACCACTGACTATTCAATCTTAAAAGATACGGATGCCATCTCTATTTGTGTTCCTACCCCTCTTAATAAAACAAAAGATCCTGATGTTTCATATATTCTGGATGTTGCTAACAAAATATCGAAATTTGTTCATGCTAAACAATTAATTGTTTTAGAGAGCACCACTTATCCAGGAACTACAAGGGAATTAATCCTGCCCATAATAGAAGAGAAAGGGGTTAAGGTAGGTAAAGATTTTTACCTTGCTTTTTCTCCTGAACGGATTGATCCCGGTAATAAATTTTATAATACCAAAAATACACCAAAGATAGTGGCAGGCATTACACCAGAATGTGCTGAAGTGGCTAAGCTTCTCTATAAGCAGATCATAGATACTATAGTACCGGTTTCATCTACAGAAACAGCTGAAGTAGTTAAGTTACTGGAAAATACTTTTCGCAGCGTCAACATAGCACTTGTTAACGAGATTGCCATTATATGTAACAAACTAAATTTAAACGTCTGGGAGGTTATCGAAGCTGCCTCCACCAAACCTTTCGGATATATGACTTTCTATCCCGGGCCTGGACTGGGTGGGCATTGTCTGCCGATAGACCCTTCTTATTTGTCCTGGAAACTGAGAACTTTGAATTACAGAGCAAGATTTATTGAGTTAGCGAGTGAGATAAACACTGAGATGCCCTACTTCGTCACCAATAAAGTAACGGATGGACTAAATAGATCAATGAAGAGTGTCAACGGTTCCAATATCCTGGTTTTAGGGGTAGCTTATAAAAAAGACATTGATGATATCCGTGAATCCCCTGCTCTGGATATAATAAAGATACTTAAGGAAAAGGGAGCAGAAGTAATCTTTAATGATCCAAATGTTCCATTTATAAATACCGACGAGATTAATATGCCATCTGTGGCCATTGATGAGGATATTTTGAAAAAAATGGATTGCGTAGTAATTGCTACCGATCATAGTGACTATAACTGGGAATGGATTACAGAAAATGCCAACCTTATAGTTGATGCAAGGAATGCAACTAAAGGGATAAATGACGGGAAGATAATCAGGCTTTAGCGGTTTCCCTCGAATCCGAGAATACCATAATAATGATTATTAACGGCCCGCGTTACCGGCGGCGGGTGGGTTTGCACTCATTTCCAAAACGGAAAAAGCCCAAAGCCAGAATCCACTCATTTTGACGGCATGAATCCCGCCGTTCGCGTGCACGCATTGTTAGCCAGCTTTCATTATTAGAGGCAAGACTTCGTAAGTGAAAACTACCGCATCGTCGTATTCTATAGATGCGTGAAATTTTCTTTTGCTCTTTGCGACCAATAAGACTGAGAATTTTTTTTGCACTTCTTTTTCCGTTATAGTTAGCAAGATATCGTTGTTATCTTGCCATACGGTATTTATCGATTTGTAAATCGCATATTCGAGTGGCTCGCCTAACGGATCTGTCGCTGTAATAATAAAGTCAATCGTATCACCGGGCCGCAAACGCGTTTGTGACTTAATATTACTGTTGCCATATGTAAAAATGTTTCCCAAACTATCTCGAGCACTCTCTATGCGTGGGTAGTAGTCTTCACTAGTTTCCTGTTTACTTCTATAACGAATCAGTCTGGTCCTAATCTCGCCAGCAATACCCATTACCAAATATTTCTGGTGTGGAAGAAGTTCGCGTCTATGTGCGTCAGGATCGCGCAACTTCTCCATCTCAGCTAGCCAGACATCCATCGTTTTCCAGTCTCCAAGCGCAGTTGAGAATTCTCCTGACCAGTGCTTCTTTAATATAGAACGGAGATCATAGAAATCTGCGTAATAGATCAATCGTTGTTCAACAACACCGGATTTTTGTCGCTGTTCTTCAGCTAATTTGCGTTCTTGCCATTTCTCGATTCTTTCTGGTGTTACCCCGCAATTCTCTACCCACATTTAGCCCAGCTTCGCACGCAGCACGACAGCGATAACGTCTCGGAGGGAATTTTCAGTATCTTTCAGTGCCTGTGTAACATCTGGATATAACATACTATCCTTTCAATCTAGAGCGGGCTAACGCTCTGGCTAACCAGCCGCAGGGGATTCCACAGCCTCGCTAATGGCCAAGGTCTGCCAAATCAAACGCTGCCTTCTCCGAAGGGCGCGCCCCGGAGGTCTGTGTTGAGCTGGTTGGTTAGGCCGTGTCTCGTTTTGCGCATTCCTTTGTGCTGTCATTAGGCCCCAACTCCGAGACCACACAAATCCATCCCTTTCGGGGTTCCACAGTGACAGCTACATTGGGGAATCCGGCATCCTGGAGGGTGTCTTCGAACTCCTGTACAGAGAAGCACCTCATGCCACCAACTCTGATCAGTTTCATGTTTCGCTTGTCAAACTTCGATCCAAGGTACATACCAGCGATGATCACCAGCTGACCATTCGGTTTCATCACACGCCGTACTTCGGCAAGGTCTGCGGCAATATCAGGCCAGAAGTAATAGGCCTCCACTGCTGTAACACAGTCGAATGTTGCATCCAAGAATGGCATCGATGATACCGACCCATGGAGAACTTCAACGCGACCGCTGACAATCAGTTTTTGGTTCCTTTTCCGTGCGACGGCAACAGAGTCCTCTGAGTAGTCAATGCCGACTGCTTTGCCAAGTCTAACTAGGGATGCGAGATACTCGAGGGTTCGACCGCCTCCGCACCCGATATCGAGTACATTCGCGTGTTCAGGAATCTCCACCTTCGAAAGACCCCAACGCGTTAAACCAGAATGCCCTAAGTTCATACCACGAACAAGGATCCGGCCAAACCATCCGCGAGGCCTTCCGCTTTGTGAGAGTAGTCTGCCAAGCAAATTCACTTTTCCTCCTAGCTAAAGATCCAATCGTTTGTGAGCCTAACAAGTAATTCTCTAGTTCTGGTCAACACACTTATTTAAATATCTCCATGTCTGAATATCAATAATGTAATTACCCGGATACCATAAAAATTATCTGGGTATCATTCAGGTTAGTATGTTCCCGTGTTTTCAGGACAACCCCTAACGCAAAAAAAATCTATCAAGCAGCCTCGTCCGCAGCATAGTTTTATGTTTACCTTTTCTGACAAATGTGTAGAGATTACCCCTTCTTTCCCCAGGGTTTAGAAAAATCTTAAAAACAAATTGTAAGATATTGCCTATTTAATTTGTAAGCTATCTATTTTATAAAACCTAAGATTGTGAGTGTCAACAGAAAAGTGGCTTGGGTAAAACAGAAGTTTTTATAAAAATAGCAGGTGAGATTTCATAAATGTAGAATAATCAGATAAAGTAAGAACGTAAATGGTTCCTATAGCCTGCTTTCAGCGTAGACTACAACCCTCTCATAAATTCCGGCCTCAGCATTTCAGGGTCTTTTCTGGACAATAAAAGATTGAGCTGCTTGAGTACTTTTTCCCTGTCTTCGGGCATAGAGCCCCGAATCGCAAAATAATTTGATGCATGCATAGAGCTGAAAAAGCAGTTGGAGAAGGTTGAATTTTCTACAATAGTTTTCAGCTCCCATAGGGAATCAAAAGGAGTGATCAGTTCAAACTCACCGCGCTCCCATTCTTTATAAAGCTCTGTTTCAGGAACTAAAGTCAAAGTTAATGCCCCTGCATAATCAGGATCCATTTCCGTTAGAATTCTAGCTGTTTCTAACGCGTGCTTTTCACTGCCTCTAGCCCCGCCAAGCCCAAGTATGACTGTAACCGACAGAAGTATACCCGACTCCTTCACTTTTTTTGCAGCCTCAACCATCTGGTTGTGATCGGAATTTTTCCGTATCTTCTTCAACACCTCATCGTCACCACTTTCCACACCCATGTATAGGATTCCAAGCTTCTGTTCCTTTAAAGCCTTCAGTTCTTCCAAACTTCTTCTCAGTAGGTCATTAGGTGTAGCATAGCTCCCAATGCGCTCAATGGCGGGTAAGTTTTGATTTAGATACTGTAACGCCTCCATAAGCTTAGGATATGGATATACCAGGGCATCTCCATCTTGCAGAAACACTCTCCTTCCATTCCAACCGCGGAGATTTCTGTATACAATATCCGGTTGACCCTCTACCCATATATGTTGGTTCATATACATAGACATGGCGTCGATTTCCTGTTTCACTTCATCGAGTTTGCGAATGCCAAGCTTTGAAAAGGAATAAGAGCAGAAAGAACATGTATTGTTTGAGCATCCCGATGTCAAAGGTAGAAAATAACTGGCATGTTCGCTTGGGGGTCTTATTATGTTCGGTCTAACAAATGTCATATCTTAATCCTGTATAGTTTGATTTTGTTATGGAGCATGGATTTAAGGCTTTTTTGTCACAACAATAAAAAAAATGCCATTCGTTGTCACAAGTCAAGAGATTTTGAAAAAACAGATTTCATAATAATTACTACTTATTATTATATTTATAAACTGGGGATGAGTTAAGAAAATGTAATCTTATAGATGATAAAAGGAACTTGACCAAAGGAATAAACGAAGAGAAGATAATCAGATAATAGCAGTTATCGTCGAATCCGAGTATACCATATTGGTTTAAAAAAACTTTGAACTCAACGGACTGGAAACGCAAGTGTTTACAGTCCGTTGAGCGTTTTGACCTATTTTACAAGTATCTGTACCCCGGCAACCGCAGGTGATTCAATCCCTGTTAAAACACCACCCAACATTTGAGCCATACCTACTTTTGCCCCTTCTACCTGATTTGCGCCTGCCTCGCCCCATAGCTGGCGCACAACATCGATTACTACACGAACACCTGATGCTCCCAAAGGATGCCCCATGGAAAGCAATCCACCGCTGGGATTGACCGGACAGTGACCACCCAACTCTGCTGCACCTGAGCGTGCGAAAGAAACGCCTTCACCCCGCTTGCAAAGTCCCAACATTTCATAAGCCGACAACTCTTCTCCTGAGAAAGCATCATGCATTTCAACCACATCAATGTCTTTTTGTGGATCTATCCCTGCCATTTCACAAGCCTCTCTTGCACCACGAATATTGGCTTCCAACTCAAGAGGATCGAAGGATGAATCTTCAGCTCCGCTGACTGAAATGACTGAACCTGCGAGCTTAACAGCCGGACGATTTGTCTTTTTATTATGTTTTTTATAATACTCCCCACTGCAAAGGATTACAGCTGCAGCACCGTCACTCTGCGGACAACATTGCAACACGGTAATCGGGTCTGCAATCATGGGAGAAGCCATAATATCCTCAAAAGTTATCTCTTTTTTATACTGCGAATAAGGATTTGTCATACCCGCTTTATGGTTTTTAATAGAAGGGTAACAAATATCTTCAAGGGTGGCACCACGCTCCTGCATCAAACGATTACACAGCATAGCGAAAAATGCAGGCATGGTAAGTGATAATTTGGCTTGCATGTCACCTTCTATACCCAACAGTCCTTTGCCAAATTTTTTATTATAAGCGGACATGGACTCAACACCTACTGCTAAACCTATATCTAAACCACCTAAGGCAATATCGCGATACAGCAAATGCACGGCACTTGAACCGCTGGAGCAACCATTCTCAACAGTATACATTGGGATATTCCCTATGCCTAAACGAATTAACATAGATTGGATAACCGTGGTTGGGCTGTTAATACTTCCACAATAGGCCGTTTGAAACTCTTGAGCAGAGATATCGGCATCCTTCACAGCAGCAAGAGTAGCCGCCGCTCCCAAATCATTTACACTCAGGTTGTTGTGCCTGCCAAAAATTGTTTGACCAATGCCAAGAACGTATACTTTTTCCATTAATTAGCACCTCCGCATTCTTTCTCACAAGGCACATAATAGTAGCCTATAACTTCTGTTCCGTCTTTTTCAGTCCACACAACCCCGGTTTCTACTTTTAACTGCATACCGGTCCTTACATTCTCAATATTCGCATGAATCTGCCCGAAAACACGGGTGCCTTCAGGCAGGTCGATATAACCGGCAATAATTGGCGGTTTATAAGGGCCCACCGGGACCCTGGTTACGGAGAAAGAAAACAAAGTTCCGACTGAACTGAGAGGCAACTTCTCCCCCTTGTCAGAGGAACAAAACGGGCAAAGCTCAAATACGGGGAATGATGTTTTTCCACAAGAATGGCACTTATACCCAATCTGAACAAGAGCACCGTCCTTCTCTTCCAGTGCACCCGAATGAAAAATGATTTGATTACTCATTTGTATTCTTCCAACCTTTCTTCTTATTTTTTTCAAAGTACTCGCTATAATCAATCATTTGTGTCGAGCTAAAATAAATCCTACCAATCCTTATCTCCCATGTCAAGAGAATAGAGATGCCCCCTTTTCCTACTTTTTCCTTTCCTTCTACTCCTGCAGTTAATCTCCAGCGGCTATATATACTATACACTATTCAGCTAAACTCGAGATAAAGAACGGTTGAAATCAATCTGGTATGGCGTTGTATTAAAAAACCTTTATTGGAAACTGGAAGCTATTAAAGCGGAAACATTTCCCTTAATCATGAAGAGAATAAGATATGTCCTTTTTTACATTTGTGGTACAGTACCGTAATTGCGAAGTAAATCGGCAAATTTGTCCGGTGTAACTGGTTTACTGAAAGAGTACCCCTGCATCTCATCACATGCGTTTCGCCGTAAAAAGTCCATTTGTTCCTGCGTTTCCACACCTTCGGCTACAATAGAAAGACTGAGAGTTCTACCCATAGCAATGATCGCCAGGGTAGTAGCTTTGCCCCCGGTGTCCTCGGGGAGGTTGCGGATGAAGGATCTGTCCACCTTGAGCGTGTCGACAGGAAATTGCTTGATCAGAGCGAGAGAAGAGTAGCCGTACCAAAGTCATCAATGGCAATCCGCACGCCCATTTTTTTGATTTCAATCAGTGTAGCGGTAACATACGCGGGGTTGTGCATCAATATACTTTCGGTAATCTCAAGCTCCAGTAGATTTGGCGCCATACCAGAATCCTTCAGCGCGGTTTCAATATCCTGCAATAGAAATTCATCAGTTATCTGACGAAACGATAAATTTACCGCCATGCAGACAGCAGGAAGACCCTGGCGTTGCCAGGCTACATTTTGATCACAGGCGGTCTTCAGCACCCACCGGCCAATGGGCACGATCAACCCTGTTTCTTCGGCTACAGGAATGAATTGCGTGGGAGTAACTGAGCCAAGGTATGGGTTCTGCCAGCGTAGCAGCGCCTCTACGCCTGTGATTGTATTCGTTTTGAAGTCAAGTCTAGCCTGGTAGTGCAGTGAGAATTCATTGCGCTCCAGTGCAAGGCGCATGTGCGCATCGATCGATAACCGTTCGACTGATTTTGACTGAATATCTTTAGAGTAGAACTGGTAGTTATTTTTGCCTTCTTCCTTGGCGGAATACATGGCTGTGTCGGCAGTTTTTATCAAGGATTGTTCGTCCTCGGCATCCTTCGGGTATATGCTGATGCCAATGCTCGCCGTTACACGACATTCTTCATCCATAAGAACCATCGGCTTGCTGGCGGCAGAAAGGATCTTATGGGCTACGGTGACGATTTGATTCAAATCATTTACCTCATCGACCAGTATAATGAACTCATCTCCTCCCAAACGGGCTACAACATCGACCGACCGCAGCGTTTGCTTAAAACGTATGGCGATCTCTTGCAACAGTTGATCGCCTGCCTCGTGGCCCAGGGTATCGTTGATAATCTTGAAGCGGTCAAGATCGACAAATAAAACAGCAAACTGACGATTATAACGCCGGGAGGCCTGGATTGTGCGGTTCAGTAACTGGCTGAACATCATACGGTTGGGCAGGTCTGTTAGAGAATCGTAGGTAGCCAATCTGTCCAAGATAGCATTGGCTTGCATAAGTTCTTCAGTGCGCTCTTTCACTCGTTGTTCAAGCATGAGTTGATGCTCTTCTAATTCCTTTGCTTTCATCCGCAGCCGCGCCATCGTATTCCGCAGGCTCTTCATATTGAAATAGGTTAGTAAACCGATGGTAAACGTAATCACGACTACCTGGTTGCACATACTAATATACATAGCTAGTGACGGTTCTAAATTGATTAGCGGTGAATACAGGCCGTAAAAAGATAATAGAAGCATCAGCAGGAAGTAAAGCCCCACCAAGCCTGTTATCCACAAGGCATAGACTGGAGTCAATAGCGATCCAGCGATACTTATCATTATGGCGTTGAGTATCCATGCAGGAGAGGTTAATCCGTCCACAAACCAGCTAAAGACATTTATACTAAAGCATCCTGACCAAACATAGAGTCGAATAATCGACCGGACGTAGCCACGTTTGGTCATGATTATGAAAATAATGGCAAAAGGGATAAAAAATAGGGTAATAGATGCTGTAAACAAGGTGGTGTAGAGGTTTCCTATCTGCAGAGGTATCATCATAAGATAGCTCACAGAAAGAACTGCAGCAATTACTGATATGAGCACCAGCAGGGAGTTAAAGAGACGACCCAGACGGGTGTCTTCCTCGTCAGGGTAGTTTACTTTAATAATTCCCTCCCACCTCTCGGCAAGCCATATTGATATATTTTTGTACTGCTCACCCATAACAATCTATCCTTTAATTATTTAAAGTAATATTAATTATAATTCTAATGAGTATTTAGAAAAACTCATTAATCAATAAATACTTTTTCTAAAGGCTTAATGCGGCAGTTGAGCAGTGCCCCCGGAGGGGCATCTGTCTCGAACTCCTTGTTCTCTCCGAGCGGAGCGAGAGGAGAACAATGTTATTAAGCTATAAAACAAGTGTAGTAGAGATAGGTTTTTTGTAAAATAAAATTATAACCCATTAATATAATTATACTCACTTGTAGTTTAATACCGCAAACGGAAGAAATACACAAAAAGGAATGGTGTCAGGTCTTTAAATATCAAAACCCCTCTAGCTCACAACATCAATAAAGGCTGAATATCTTTACCCCTAGAGCGGCCAAGAAACCGACAAGAGTAGAGAGACCTACTATAGTACCTCCTCCCTGCTCAAAGGCCTCAGGAAGCATGGTCTCTGCAATCATGGTAAGCATGGCTCCAGCAGCTAGCCCTTCTATTCCGGAGATAAAATATCGTAGATTTCCTTCCGGATTTGCCGGAAAAACTAATGCTCCTATCAAGGCTCCCACGCCCGTCATCACGCAAAGGGACATCCACATCCAGAAGATCTTCTTAAAACTCGAGCCCTGCTTTTTCATTGTGACAGCGCTTGACATTGCTTCCGGCAGATTGGCAAGAAATACACCGACGACAAAAGCCAAACTCATCGTCGTACCCGATGCAGCTGCAATAACAACAAGCATACCGATGACAAGAGATTCGGGGATACCATCAAGCGCTATGCCTAGCCATATGGCAAGAGCCGCCCCTCCACCGGCATGTTCCTTTATTTCCTGTTGCAGATCCCTTTCAGTAACCGGAATAGAAAGCCTGGCAAGATTTCTCAGGGCAATCTTTTCCCAGGCATTAGCCTTCCCAACCAGCATACTATCTTTTGCCTCTATATCATAGAGCCTTTCTTTTACCATCCTGCTGCAGGCATCTCTGAGGGCAGGAGAGTGTTTTATCAATTCTTCAAACTCGACCTTGTGAATAGTACATGTCTCGATATCTGTTATTGCACGTACGGTAGCGGTTCTGGGCATGTCCGAAATCAGGGCAATCTCACCAAAAGTTTCCCCCTCCCCTAGTTCCGCAATCAACTTGATATCTGCCTCTGATTCGCGAATAACCTGAACACTTCCTTTGACAATAAAATAGAGTTCCGAAGCGACGTCTCCCTGTTTGAAAATCGTTTCACCGGCATGGAATTTCATGGTCTTTACATAAGGAATAAGCTTAACGACTCGTTCAGCCGGGAGCAATTGAAGGATCTCGATTTTACTCAGTGCTCGAACCATATTCCTGGCTCTTAACCGTTTGATCTGCAGTATATGTTTTTGTATGATTGAAGACTTTCGAAGAAAGGCGCCTTTATTATTTAGAAGCTGGTTGAGAAGCTCGAAGAGCAGGCCGCCAACAATCGCTCCAATCATCATTGCCAGGATGACTCTTACATCATGGGCATTATGTGAAATGTGTAGCGAATGGGAGAAAAGCTCAATGGTAAGCGCAAATAAAAGTGCTCCTGCGCCGAATGCCATCAGAGATGAGGTAACCTTCTCTGACGGATTTGACCATAATCCAATAATTGCGCCTAGCGGTAAAGAAACAGCGCTAATAGAACCCCATATTAATGCGGCAATTAATACTTTCACGGTTTATACTCAAGATTTATCCAGTTTTAGTCCCTTTATGACTTTACTCATTTATCACCTGAAGAGTTGCTAAGGTCTAAACAACAGCAATGATAAATTCTCTACTTTCACTTATCTCCCAACTTCAAGAACGGTTTAAACAGGTCGATGGGAATAGGGAAAAGGGTTGTTGAATTATGCTCTGCGGCAATCTGATTCAGGGTCTGAAGGTATCTAAGCTGCAGCGACATTGGTTGTGTTTCCATAAGGGCTGCCGCCTCAATCAGTTTCTGAGCGGCCTGGAACTCACCCTCAGCATTAATGACCTTTGCCCGCCTTTCTCTCTCCGCTTCAGCCTGTTTGGCTATGGCACGTTTCATCTCCTCAGGCAGATCGATATGCTTGATTTCAACCAACGTTACCTTAATACCCCAGGGATCGGTGCTGCGATCCAGGATTTCCTGCAGACGCAGGTTGATCTTTTCCCGTTCTGATAGAATTTCATCCAGTTCCACCTCACCGCAGACACTTCTAAGGGTCGTCTGGGCAAGCTGAGAGGTCGCATAGAGGAAGTTCTCTACCTCAACTACAGCTTTATTAGAGTCCATAACCCTAAAATAGACAACAGCATTTACCTTAACCGAGACGTTATCTTTGGTGATTACATCCTGGGAAGGTACATCCATTGTAACCAGCCGCAGACTGACCTTCTGCATCTTATCGACAATCGGAATAAGAATTATTAACCCAGGTCCTTTTGTAGCAATTAACCTCCCTAAACGAAAAATAACACCCCGTTCGTACTCGTTTAGTACCCTGATAGCACTGCTCAGGATAATTACTAGAAACACTCCTAAAATAACCCATCCAATCATATAAAACCCCCTTTTAAAATTGTTTAAAAACTAAGTTAATCTCTCCACTTTTAACTGAAGACTGTCCACCTTTAAAACCCTAACCTTTTCTCCCTCTGGAATAACCTCATCACTATAGGCATTCCAGTACTCTCCATGTATAAAAACCTTGCCTTCCTGTAATATTTCTGTTTTTGCAACCCCTATCTCCCCTTCCAACCCTTCCATCCCAGTTGTGGGCTTGGACAGATAAGCCCTAAATGCAAGGGTTGCAGAAAGGATAAAAAGGGCTGAGGTGCCTAGAACTACAGGAATAACAACTGACCACGATACCCGTAAATAAGGTACAGGGGATTCAAACAACATTAGAGAACCTAAAAGCATAGAAACTATACCTCCAATAGTTAAGAGCCCAAAACTCGTTACCTTAACTTCAACAATAAAAAGTATTATAGCCAGAACTATTAAAAGAATTCCGGCATAGTTTATGGGCAGGGTTTGAAAGGCAAAGAATGCCAGAATTAAACTGATAGCCCCAATTACACCGGGAAAGATAACGCCAGGATGGGCCAGCTCAAAATACAACCCTAAAAACCCTATCATCATCAAGACATAGGCAATATTAGGATTACTCAGTATATTAAGTATATTATGACGTATACCCATATTGATAAAGACAGGCTTTGCGTTTTTGGTTCTCAACGTCAATACACCTTTTCCGGTCTTAACCTGTTTCCCATCAATTTTCTCCAGAAGGGTTTTAATATCAGGGGCTATTAAGTCTATAACTTTTAAGCTCAATGCCTCCTTTTCAGTAATAGATACACTTTTTCTAACTGCATCTTCTGCCCAATTGGCATTTCTTCCCCTCTTTTCTGCAATGCTTTTGATATATGCTGCAGCATCATTTACTACCTTTTTTTCCATCTCTTTATCTATTTTTTGCCCACCCATGGTAACAGGGTGAGCTGCTCCAATGTTTGTCCCCGGAGCCATAACAGCGATATTACTGGCCAGTGTTATCATTACCCCTGCTGATGCTGCCCTTGCACCTCCGGGAGAAACATATACAATAATGGGTATATCAGCGCTCAATATATTCTTTACTATTTTTCGCATAGAGAGGTCGAGTCCACCAGGAGTATCAAGCTCTATGATTAAACATTCCGCTCCATCCTTTATTGATTTATCTATACTCTCTGCTATGAACTCCACAACTACAGGATTTATTACACTATCTATTCTAGCTACATTCACATGAGGACTATTGGCTGAAGTAAAAAAGGCTAAGTATGGTAAAAAAACAAGAAGGGGTAGTATTAACAATACAACATGGTAAAATCTTCTATTAATCATGGGCATTGCTATACCTTTTTATTTATTGGTAATTGATAAGTACTCTTTCTGGATCATCTGCATATCTTCCCATACAGACCGCTTGAAACTAGGATTTCGGAGCAAGAAAGCAGGGTGATAAGTTGGAATGAGTTTAATCCCCTGATAGGTATGAAACCTCCCTCTCAATTTTGAGATTTTTTCATTCGTTTTAAGCAGGGTTTGAGCAGCAAATGTCCCTAATGCACATATAATTTCAGGTTTTATCACTTTGATTTGTTTGGCTAAGAATGGCTCACATGCCTTTATTTCATCCGGTTCAGGATCTCGATTTCCGGGAGGACGGCACTTGATTATATTGGCTATATACACCTCTTTTCTATCCAAATTTATTGCATTTATAATCCTAGTAAGTAATTGACCTGCCTTACCTACGAAGGGTTCTCCTTTTATGTCTTCGTCTCTGCCAGGCCCTTCTCCTACAAAGAGCAATTTGGCATTCTCATCGCCTGTTCCAAAGACTATATTTTTTCTGCCGGAGTGAAGTTTACAGCGATTGCAATCCCCAAGTTCTTTCCTTATAGCTTCCAAAGTAATCGAATTATCTTCGAAAACTTCGATGTTTGAATCATAATTACTTAAGTTTATACATTTACTTCCGCTATCCACCTTTTCAAAAGTAGTAGCAAAACCTTCTACGCCTATATCCTTTTGGTAATTCAGGTATTCTCTAAAATCCAGTACTATTTCCTTAAAATCTTGGATTAGGCTTTTTTGATTATACATTTCTGCCTTTTTTATTTAGTTTTTTTATACTTTTATTAATATTAATCTTTACAACTTTATCAAGTATCTTTTCTGCCACCTCTTCTTTACTCATCAAAGGCAGTTCCTCTATACTGCCGTCTTTATCCAGTATCTTCACTACATTTGTATCGAATTCGAAACCTGCTCCTTCCATACATACATCATTGGCTACAATAAAATCCAGGTTTTTGCTTTTTAATTTGCTTTTTGCATTTTTTATTAAGTCTTCAGTTTCTGCAGCAAATCCAACATGAATCCTGCCCTCTTTCTTCTTGCCTATCTCTGATAGTATATCCGAAGTACCTTCCAATTCCAACATAAGATTTCCTTCTTTGCGCTTTATCTTCTCAATACAAATATCTTTAGCCTTATAATCACCAACTGCAGCAGTCATAATCACTATAGTAGAATTCTCCAAATTTTCAAGGACAGCGGCTCTCATCTCTGAAACAGTTTTAACTGGAATGAATTTTATGCTTTGAGGAAATGACAAGATAGAGGGACCACTTATTAAAGTAACCTCAGCGCCTCTTCTCTTGGCAATCCTGGCTACTGCGTATCCCATCTTCCCAGTAGAACGGTTAGTTATGAACCTTATAGGATCAATAGACTCTGTTGTTGGACCAGCAGTAACCAGAACGTTTTCTCCCGAAAGATCCTTTTTAGACAGGGCACATTCAATCTCTTCAATAATATCATCAACCTCAGCTAATTTACCCATCCCCTCTGTCCCACAAGCAAGTCCTCCAGAAGCAGGTTCAATAAAGTTGTAACCAAAAGACTTTAAAGTTTTGATATTACGCTGGACTATGTGATTCTCATACATATTGGTGTTCATTGCAGGCGCTATGAGCACAGGAGCCTTAGTCGCCATTACAGCTGTTGACAGAAAGTCATCTGCTATACCACTTGAGATTTTTCCAATAATATTGGCAGTTGCCGGAATAATAACAAAAATATCCGCCCACTGTGCTATAGCTATATGTCCAATCTTCGATTCTTCCAGAAGATCAAATAATCCTGTGATTACCCTATTGCCGGAGAGAGTTTGGAAAGTTAAAGGAGTAACAAATTCCTGGGCACTTTTAGTCATTATTACATTGACCTCGGCATTAAAGGTTACAAGCCTCCTTACAAGTTCCACTGCCTTATATGCCGCTATACCTCCCGTAATACCCAGGACAATCTTTTTGTTTTTTAGCATGGAGTTTTCCTCTAAGTTACCCAGAATTTTGAACTTATTCAAAGAACCTACGGAAACCGGTCAATGGTACCTACCTTTTTTATTCAGGTTCTTCTACTATTCCATGCAGAGGACCGACTCTAACTTCAACTTTAGTATATATTATACCATCATATAAAGTGATTAAGCAGCTCTTGTTTTCTTTTTGAAAGTTCATTATATAACCTTTATATTTGAAACTATTTAAAAAAACCCAGTCATTTTTCGCCATATTTTGCTGAAAGAAGGCCACAAGTGAAGATATCTCAACACGACCCTTGAATACAAGGACTCCGGCTTTCAATGCGGATGTTTCATAAACAAATGACTTTTCTTTGTCCAGAGTAAGTTCTGGAGGAATAGATACATCATCAAAATCATAGTATACTGGTAAAGGATTGGACTTTAAAAGCTTTACATCAATACCTTCCTTTGAAGAACTTGTATCATTTAAGGTAGCACAACCTTGAAACAGAATAAGACCGATGATGATTACAACTGCTGATATAAGAATGGATAAATTGCGTGCTGTTAAATCATTTGAAAGATTTAAAAATTTTATACCATTTCTACCCATATTGTCCTCCCTTAAAGTTTTATTTTGGAGATTTTTATATAAAGTTTTTTCGTTATAAACTAACATGTATTTGTTGGCTTGTCAAAGAAAAACAACCCCACTTATGCATTTAAACACAGGGCTCAATACTCGAAACTTCTACACAGGAATTTAACTTTTTCATTGTTATAAAACCTTCTTTTTTTATATTTGTATAATAAAGGGCTATTCCCCTCATTTTGGTCTGTTTCCCTTGTTAGCATCAGAAAGACTTTCAGAATTAGAATTGACTACTCATAGAAAAGCATGGTAATTAGTTTATCCATGAAAAGGAAATTTTTCAATCTCTACTAGTCAGTAAAATAAAAAGGATATCTATGAAAAAAGCAGCAATAAAATGCCCTCATTGCAATAAAGATATTAAGGTTCCAAAGACACCCTTTTTGACGGTGGATATTATTATAGAATTTGGGGGAGGCATTGTTTTAATCAAAAGGAAGTATCCTCCAATTGCATGGGCATTGCCAGGGGGCTATGTTGACTATGGAGAGTCTTTAGAGGACGCAGCTAAAAGAGAGGCAAAAGAAGAAACCTCCCTCGATGTTGTCTTAAAAAAACAGTTACACACCTATTCAGACCCTAGGAGAGACTTGAGAAGCCATAATGTGACAACCGTCTATATTGCAACGGCTAAAGAAAAACCAAAAGCTGATGATGATGCAAAAGAGGTTGGCGTGTTTACAAAAGAAACATTGCCTGAGAATTTGGCATTTGATCATGCTCAGATTTTGATGGATTATTTTCAATTTTTAACCCATACCACATAGAAGATCCCTTTCTGTTTGCTGTAAGAAAGCACCTCATATGCATTTAATTACAATAGTATTCATAGCAATTGGTTTAGCCATGGACGCCCTTGCCGTATCTATTGCAAGTGGGGCAGCAATAAGAAATCTTAAAACCAATAATGCCTTAAAGATTGCTCTGTTTTTTGGATCATTTCAGGCTATTATGCCATTAATCGGGTGGTCAGGAGGACTTAGTCTTGTAAATCTTATTGCAGATCTTGACCATTGGATAGCTTTCACAATTCTAAGTTTCATCGGTTGCAAGATGATTTATGAATCGCGAAAAACAAACCTGAACGAAAAGAAGGCTAATCCGCTGAATAATTCCGTCCTTTTGATGTTATCTATTGCAACAAGTATCGATGCTCTGGCTGTTGGGGTAAGTTTTGCTTTTTTAAAAATTATTATTGTAACCCCGATAATAATAATTGGGATAGTGACCTTCATGTTTTCTTTCATCGGTGTTTTTGTTGGGAATAAATATGGTCATCTTTTTGAGAGTAAAATTGAAATAATTGGGGGCATAATCTTGATTGGTATTGGGGCAAAAATACTTTTAGAACATTTAATTCTTTAACATTGAAAAAATTTCCAGGTTCCCAGTATCGTTACAAATGACGATAAAGCAGTGATGATGTCAGCCTATCTGTTCCTCCTTTCGCACGCGCATCAAAACCCTTTTGATATTTGTTACATTCATACAAATTGAAATGCTTCTTGCAGTGATCATACTCGATTACTGGGCATTAATTGAGATGGTTTGCTCATAGAGGGGTTTTTCCCGAATTTTCCCTCATAATAATAAAGGAACCAAGAAGACCCCATAGAAGAAATAGAACCAGCGACTGGTTTCCTTAATAGCATAGAAATATTTTTGTAGAAATTTAACGAGGTTCTTGCTATAAAAGATGTGTATTTTGAGACAACCTGAGTTGTCCTCCGTCATGGCTGAACATTCATCGTTAGACTGTTTGGCGGCATTGACTTAATTATTTAAGCTTTGAAAAAGTATCCCTGCATTCGAGATGGAGAATAATTCAGCAACGGAATAGTCCTATGGAAGGTGTGAAGATACTAATAGTTGATGACGACGAGGTGGCGAGGAAGAATATTTCGCGTATTCTTTCCAAAGCCGGATACCATGTTTCCGCGGCTAAGGATGGGGCAGGCGCACTCGCACAACTTTCAATGGGGAGGGTAGATCTCGTGCTTACAGACTTGGTGATGAAGGGGTTGACTGGACTGGAACTTCTTGACAAGATTAAGCATCTCGATCCGGAAATTGAAGTTATTGTGATGACTGGCTATGCTTCAATTCCCACGGCAATAGAGGCCATGAAGAAGGGGGCGTATCATTACCTGGAGAAGCCTTTTCGTGGGGAGGAAGTGAAGCACCTTGTGGGTCGGGCCCTCGAGAAACGGCAGCTTCGCAGGCAGGTAAGCGAACTGGAATCCCGGCTCAAGGAAGATACTAGAGAGCTAGCCTTCATCGGAGAAAGTAAGGAGATACAGGAAGTAATCAGAGTAATCAAGCAAGTAGCGAGAACAGACTGTAACGTGCTAATCACCGGTGAGTCAGGAACCGGCAAGGAACTGGCGGCGTCACTGCTCCATCACTATAGTCAACGCTCGAAAAACAAATTTCTGGCAGTCAACTGCGGCGCCTTCACCGAGGAACTTCTTGCCAACGAGCTTTTCGGGCACGAAAGGGGAGCCTTCACCGGGGCCAACAGCCAAAAGGCCGGTCTCCTGGAGACCGCAAGCGGAGGAACATTTTTGCTTGACGAGATTGGCGACACTCCGCTTAGCATGCAGGTTAAGTTAATGAGGGCTATTGAGGAACAGAAGGTGATAAGAGTTGGTGGTAACCAGCCTATCCCCATTGACGTGAGGATAATCGCCGCCACTAACAAGGACTTGAAGAAGGCGGTGGGGGCAGGAATATTCCGACAGGATCTTTACTTCCGGCTTAATGTAATATCCATATACATTCCACCTCTCAGGGATCGAAAACAGGACATACCTCTCCTTGCATATTTCTTTTTAAATCGTGCTGCAATGAAGTCCGGCAGAAAGTTCAAAGGATTTTCCGACCAGGCCATGAAAGCCTTGCTTGATTATGAGTTCCCAGGCAACGTGCGTGAGCTCGAGAACATAGTGGAGCGAGTGGTAGCCATGGGCCGTGAAGAGGAAATCCAAGTACATGATCTGCCTTCAGATCTTTCCGAGATTGAGGTTTTTTCATTTGACCACCCTGGGTCCAAAATAAAGACCCTCAAAGATGTCCAGCACGATTATATTCAATGGGTTTTGAACCGGGTGGGCCGAAACAAGACCAAAGCAGCAAAGCTTCTTGGGATCGATCGGGTCTCATTATGGAGACACTCAAAACAGAATCAAATTGAGGATTAACTATTGTAGATTTCAACATAACTGTTGTAATATGCAACATTTCTACATTCTCTAGTTATTTTAAGTAATTAGGTGAGAGCATCTCAACCCCCGTTGCATACTGCAACAAAGATATGACAATTGTCTAAATCCTTCCTTCAGGCTTTTTTCTTTTAATTTCCTTCAGTTATAATCTCTTCCCACTTTCGGCATCATTATTGCTTTTTACTCATTCAGGTATCAACGGGCTTATGTCCAAATCCCTTTTCGCCCTTTTCAAAATGCTTTTTTGATGACCGCCCAAAGGAATTTTCGTTTAGGCGACAGCCTGTTAATTAAGGTGCAAAACGAGCAAAAAATGTCAGGTAAGGCTATGGTTTTATTCGATTCTCTGTCCATCCGGGAGGATGCTATTCAATACTCAATCGAACTGGCAAAGCGCATGGATTACTCCCTGGTTTTTCTTGTTGTTCTTGCACTTGATAGCGAGGATGTCAGGTATCCAAACGATTTTGAAGTGCGAGTCAGGGAAGCTCTTGAGGGCCCTATGATGTCAGCAGGGCAAGCGGGTATTTCCGTGGAAGCAGAGATTAGAATGGGTGACCCTGCTTCCGAGCTAATGAAGTTTCTTGCCGGGTTAAGGTCGGTCTATACAATCATATGGGGAGGTAACCGGGATGTATGCACCCCCAGGCTCAATAAAGCACATTGGTTTACCAGGATTAAAGACACATTGGAGTGCCCGGTGGTGGTACCATCAAGGAAGTCATAAAACAAATGTAAAAGTTGGAGTGAGAGACAATGCAAATTATATGTATTTCAAGAGGGACTTACATTGGTGGTCAGGATCTTGCTAAACGCCTCGCCGAGAAGCTGGGTTATGGTTGTCTAAGTAGGGAGGAACTTATCGAGGCAGCAACCAAGGAAGGCATCCGTGTGGGCAAGCTAGAGATGGCAATGGTTAAACCAGGCATTTTCAGCGAGCGCCTTGCACTTGAACGGGACATTTATCTGGCTTTTTCTACTGCATATCTATGCGAGAAGGCAGCAGAAGGTGGGCTAGTATACCATGGTCGAACCGGGCACCTCCTGCTCTCTGGGGTAAGTCACGTGATGCGCGTTCGCGTACTGGCAGACCAAGAGTATCGTATCCGTGCTGTTATGCAAAAGCTCGGCCTGGTCCGTGAAAAGGCATACAAGTATATACAGGAAGTTGACGAGGACAGAAGAAGATGGGTCCACTCCATGTATGGGGTGTCATGGGACGATGCAGCAAACTACGACATGGTTATAAACCTAGCCCAGTTAAGTCTAGAGAACGCTGCTACTGCCCTCACGAACATTGCCCAACTCCCTGACTTCCAGATGACCCCGGCTTCCATGAGAGCCATGGATAACCTCAGATTAGGAGCCAAAGCCAGGATCGCTATTGCCAACGATGAACGAACCCACGAGGCAAGTGTAAAAGTCAGGGCAGATAACGGATTGGTCACCGTGACTTATCTACCCCAAGATTCCGGGCTTGCAGATTTCATACCGGCAGTTTGCAAAAACCTGCCCGGTTTAAAGGAAATACGCACCACAATGGCCATGACTAATCTTCTCTGGATAGAAGAAGAATTCCATCCAGGATCGGAGGTATGGGATCAGGTGCTGGAGATAGCCACCAAGTGGAATGCTGCAGTGGAGCTCATGAGACTGGCACCCGAGGACGAGAAAACCGTAGAAGAAGGGCAGACTATAGTGAGTTCAGGAAGGGAAACATCCACTCCCGGCTCGAGAGAGTATGATGGAGGTATCGAAGATGATGTGCTGAGTGAGGCAACCGATAACGGAGGCTTCAAGCAAACCAGTGATGAGCTTGCCAGAATTGGAAAATCAGGCGGAGGCCGTGTAATTTATGGCGGACAGCAACAATTGATAAATGCTATAGACCGAACCACACCTTATACGTTAGTAGTTATTGGAGAAGTTTTCAAGTCAAAAGACCACTCCGCGAAGCTTCGGGCTACTCGGGACCTCAGTAGCTTTTTAAGCGACCGCATTAAGGCACCTGTTGTGACCTCTGATGAACTGGGTAGCCAGTACCTATTCGGAAAGCGCGACATACCAAAGACTTTGGCTTTCCTGATCGTGGCGCTTGCAATTTATCTTCTGGTGTTCACAAACCAGGAGTTTGTCCTGGCTTTTCTGGCTGGCGCTGGATGGTATGCGGAAACAGTTAAGAACACCTTCCTCTCCAAAGTGAGTTGGGCTCCCAGAATAATAGTGTCGTTAGCGGTTTTTATCCTCGTGCCAATCGTGGCTTATTCTTATGGGACCTTAACCAAGGCAATCATGAAGCTGATAAAAATGGAATAAAACAGGCTTGAAAGGAGCAAATTATGCCTGAACTTTTATTTAATCATTTTATACAATTTGATCTCGCCACCGCCTTCCAAGTTGTTATTCTGGGATTTATAGGCGGAATTTTGAGTGGTTTTATAGGAAGTGGCGGCGCCTTCTTCATGACCCCAGGCATGATGAACTTAGGTGTACCCGGTGTAATTGCAGTGGGGAGCAATATCACACACAAGTTCGGAAAGGCCATGATGGGCAGTAAGAAGCACGGCGAATACGGCAATGTGGATAAACGTATTGCAGTGTGCATGGTAACAACTTCCTTCATCGGCATCCGGATGGCTGTCTGGATCAATAGTACCCTTTTCAAGATAGGGGGGGGAGGACATGGCGAAGGCGGTGGCAGCGCGGCTTCCGACCTTTACATAAGTGGGGTGTTCATCTTCATTCTGACTTTAGTGGCTATATCAATGTTGCGAGACGCCATTAAGTCCGGTGATGAGGGCGAAGGACCGTCTATGAAGATTGTGAACTTCATTTCCAGGCATAACATTCCCCCTTACATAAACTTCAAAGTAGCGGATGTCAGAGTATCTTTATGGGTGGTTCTCATATGTGGTTTTGCCACCGGTTACCTGGCTGGTACCATAGGAGTAGGCGGTTTCATAGGAGTACCAGCCATGATCTACGTTTTCGGAGTTCCTACTGCCGTAGCAGCCGGCTCTGAGCTTTACCTGGCAATGTTCATGGGAGCATGGGGCGCTCTAGATTACGCCTTTCAGGGATTCGTAGATATCCGGCTCACGATGCTCCTCTACTTGGGCTCACTCTTCGGGATATATATCGGAGCATACGGCGTCAAGGTTGTAAAGGAGGTGATGATAAGGATAGTGACTGGGACAATCATATTGATATGTGTGGGAAGCAGAGCAATCGCGGTACCCATGTACATGCGGCAGCTTGGCTGGATAAGCTTCAACCCTGCTTTGGATACCTACTTTAACCAAGCCAGCAAGGGGCTACTTTTTCTGGCCGGAATATCGGGAACGATTATAATTCTGTACAACGTGGTAAAGGCTTACCGGCAAAGAAGGCACATTAGGACAACATTGATCGAAGCAAGGGTACTCCCAGAGTAGGCATATAGTACAATCACATATCAAAGATGTGAACGGACACTTGCATTGTCATACTTTTAGTAAAGGAGTACGGCCATGAATGATAAAACAAAAAAAATAGACGACTGGATGGTAAGGATAACTTTCGCCGAAGCGGGGAAGCCGGAAACAGGGTTTCGTCTGACCGGTGCTGACCTGAGAACAAAGCTCGCTCTGGAAAAAATAATGGTTGTAAGATCGGAAAAAACCGAAGACACAATAAGGGGGTATGAAAAAATCATGGAAACACCAGATCAACGGAAACCGGAAATAGAAAAGGGGGGAAAGCTGAATGTTATGGTACTTGACGATGAGCCCATTGTTGGAAAGCGTCTGAAACCTGCGCTTACAAAGGCAGGGTTTGATGTTGAAGTTTTCCTGAATCCCAGAGAAGCCCTGGCTCGCCTAGACGAAAAAGAGTTCGACATCATCGTCACCGACCTTAAGATGGAAGAGGTAGACGGCATCCAGGTACTGGAGAATGTCCTCTCTAAATGCAAAAAAACCAGGGTAATACTAATTACGGGATATGCCACTGTCGAGGTGGCAAGAGAGGCTCTGGTGAAAGGGGCCTTTGACTTTATCGCAAAACCTTTCAAGCCCAACGACTTAAGAGCGGTAATTAATAAAGCCGCTTTGTCTCTGGGACATAAAGGGGTCACGTTTGATTGAGCATTTTCATAGAGACACTATTTGATTGTTTATAGGTTCCGTCCTATGTTATAAAGATAAACTATGACTATACCTACAACAGATTCACTTCCTTCATGGGAAGACATAGCAGAGGAGGCTCAGCGTGCGCTTAGAAAACGGCCATCCGTTTCCATACGGGTCAGGCTCACACTGGGGTTTTTGGCATGGTTTGTCTTAAGCCTTGCCATAGCCATCTTTTCTATGCTTAATGTATCCAGTATCAGAGAGAAACTGCAGTTCTTGGAATCCGCACAGAACTATATATTTGAGATACAGCAGGCAAGAAGGTTTGAGAAGAACTTCTTCTTGTACCACACAAATCTAGATGATGCACTTGAGCATGTCCGCAACGCCAGGGAAATCCTAAAAACCAACGGCCAAGAAATGGGTAAGGTTGTTGGGGAGTCAAACTATAACACCATGAAAAGCCACCTGAAACAATATGAAGGCCTTCTCTTAGAAATCAAGAAAACTGAAGCCGAAAATGATAATTCAGTTATCAAATTCAAACCGATAGAATCAAGACTGCGCCAGTTTGGCGCGGAAATGGTCACCGTGGGGAATCAACTCGTGGCCAAAGAACGCGAACAGGTAAACTCTTTGCTCAGCTTATCCCATAAGATCCCCCTCGTGTTTTTAGCCCTTCTCATTCTGCTCATTTTCTCTATAGCGTACTTTATTGTCAACCAAATGCTGGCCTCCTTAAATCGAATGGTGCAGGCTACAACCCGCATCTCGGAAGGAGACTTCACCCCCATTACACCGAGGCGTCGCTACAACGATGAGTTCTCAAGGCTGGCCATGGCACTGAACCACATGATGCTACAGTTGCTCCGCCGTCAGGAGCAGCTCGCGCAAGCCCACAAGCTGAAAGCAGTCGGGACACTTACCGCTGGCGTTGCCCACGAGCTAAACAATCCCTTGAATAACATCATCCTAACCTCTTCCGCCCTGATGGAGGAATACAAGGAGCTCTCCGATGAAGAATTCGAAGATATGATAAATGACCTGTTAAACGAGTCCGAACGGGCACAGAAAATCGTCCGAAAGCTCCTCGATTTTGCAAGGGAAAGCGATATAGGATCAGAAACCATTGAAATCGAAGAGGTCATAAACCAGACCCTGCAACTAGCAAGCAACCAGATCAAATTGGCCGGCGTCAAAGTAAAAGGCGAAATCAGTTCCGACCTGCCACGCGTTTACGGGGACAGGCAACAACTCATCCAGGTATTCCTCAATATCGTCCTGAATGCTCTTGACGCCATGCCAAACGGTGGTACAATTACTATTTCACTCCATAATACCCAGGATCGCGAATACGTGGCTATCGACTTCACAGATACCGGCGTGGGCATACCCGAACATAAGCTCGGGAATATCTTCGACCCATTCTATACAACCAAGCGAGACGGCAAAGGCACGGGCCTGGGCCTTTCAGTATCCCTAGGCATCGTTCAAAAGCATGGTGGAGAAGTCAAAGTATCCAGTAAGTTAAACAGTGGCACAACCTTCTCTGTGCTCCTTCCTGTCGCCAAGGTACCAGCCAGCATGTCGGAATTCTCTTCCTGAAGCGAGACCTACTGCATCTTATCAATATCATTTGCATCATCTTGAGATCATCTTGATCTAACTGTTTACCTCCCGTCCGAACAGAAGATAGGTAGCTCTGGCAGAAGAACTGACTTTAAGTTGAAGGGTTCATCCTGTTTTAGGAGTCAAGGAAAAAATGCTGGCATCTTATAGGGCTGGGGTAAAACCGGTAGTCTCTCCGGCAAAGAATGAATCAGATATTAGTGACCTTCTCAACGATATCAAGAAGGACCTAAATATCATTATGATGAATGAATCAAAAGAGATTCTTGTTCTGGTTTTAAGGTAAGTTTAAATAACCTTTGTGGGCTAGAGGTTAAGAAGATATCTACCTTTTAATGCCAAATAAACCACCAAGGTTAAGCGGAATCTATAATATTGGAGATTTTTTCTGGCTATTATCTGGACACAGAAATTAATGCAAACATACATATTTACTTTACGGTAATGTACCGAGTATTATTTTACTCTTTCCTCTGCAACATCTTTTCTAATATCCCTTATTATTTTTTCAGCCTTTTTTGTATCTTCCTCGGAAACCAGGATCTCTCCCCAGCCTAACTGAGGGATGAAAAGACCATTGTAAGCAGTATCCCTGAATTCTCTGACGATAAAAGTAATACCCTCTTTTTCAAGGGCATCGCCAATCACATCTGATTCAAACCTGTTTTCCAACACATGTACCTTGGAGAGCTTTTCTAATTTCTTCAATTCAGCATCTTCTGCATCTCTCCTCTTAAGGTACTCATTCTCTTCTGTGAGCCTGACATTACAGTCACTGCAAACATCGACTTCGTTAAAATACTCCGCACCACAATCGGGACAATACTTCATAATTAACTACTCCTTTGTAATATCTCATACAAATTCTTTTCTAAGTTTTGATTTCATATTCAAATACTTAACTGGCTGCGGTGGGTTTCTTTCTGATAAGCCTCTCGCCAACCCAGGAAGCCAAAAGAGCTTTAGCTGTCCAGCGTATAATTTTGAAGAAACCTAAACCAAACAAACCAGCAAAGGGTTCGTCGGCTTTTAGATCCAACAAACGCGCAATATCGGCATTCCCAACTGTGAATGTGATATCAAGAACAAGTACCATGGGTAAGATGTAGTTTTCCAAAAGTGCAAAAATAACAATTAGAAGCAGAAGGCTAATCCGTTTGGAAATAGGCCACTGGAAACGCTCCTTCAGTGCAAAGAAAGATACCCCAACTAGAAAAGTATCGATCAGGAACATAAGAATCATGGTTGTAATTAATGCGATCACGACTTTTGATTCCTTTACTATTTAACTTTCGGTTTCACCTCTGGGTACTGCGCAATGTAATGGGTCAAACCGGTGGAACGAGTTGTTGGCATTTTATTATTTTTCTGCTATTATCAACATTTCAAAATCTTCAGTTGTTAATATGTCCTTTCGGCTAAAGGCACCAAGTTTTGTTCCGAATATATCAATTTTTTTAAAATTAAGTGATTTTAACAGCCAGCTTATTTCCGAAGGAACATAGTACCTTTCATCACAATGAAGAGTTTTCTTATTCCCGGAGTCATCAACAAATTCTGTAATGTTGTGATCACGGAATGTCATCAGATCAAAAGTATTATCCTTGTATGCAGCGACACTGTCTTTCTTTTCTGCAGCAAGGAAATTTTTCACAGAATGGAATAAAGGGAAGAGCCCATTTAGGGTTGTAAATATCAGTTTACCATTAGGTTTTAATGCATTAGCGGCATTTTGAAGGATTTGAAAATTCATTTCATCAGTTTCCATTAAAGGGAAACCACCTTCACACAACATAATCACTAAATCGAAAATATTTGAAAAATGAGGAATTCTTGCATCATGTTTTTGAAAATCAATTTTAAGTGATTGCACAGAAGATTTTTGTCTTGCTCTCTGTAATTGTGATTCAGACAAATCAATCCCGGTAACAGAGTAGCCTCTTTTAGATAATTCTATTGAATGCCTTCCTGTTCCGCATCCAACATCAAGTATTTTTACTGCTTTGTCATAATTTATTTCTTTTTCTAAGAAATCGCATTCTCCGACTGTTCCCTTTGTAAAATCTTCATTATCATAGTTTTCAGCATAGTTTTCAAAGAGTTCTTCATACCATTGTTTCATATTTTTATCCTTTTTTATGCTAACCCTTAAATCAGGAGCACTTTTTTATTTCCGCTGGATTTTACAAACCATCGATTCCGCCCATGCACAGGTATTTTATTTCCAGATATTCATCAATGCCGTATTTTGATCCTTCACGACCGATACCCGACTGTTTGATGCCGCCGAAAGGTGCAACAGCCGTCGACAGAATGCCGGTATTGATGCCAACCATGCCGTATTCAAGTCTTTCAGAAACGCGCCAGATACGCATCATGTCCCGACTGTAGAGATAAGAGGCCAAACCGAATTCGGTATCATTTGCCATTTGAATAACTTCCGCCTCCGTCTTGAACTTAAAAAGTGGAGCCACTGGCCCGAAGGTCTCCTCCTTGGCAATGTTCATTTCCTGGGAGACATCTCTGAGCACCGTCGGCTGGAAGAAAGTGCCACCCAAGCTGTGTCGACCCCCTCCCGCAAGCAATTGTGCACCTTTGGATAGGGCATCCGCAATATAACTTTCAACCTTTAGAACCGCATCGCTGTCGATGAGCGGCCCTTGCTGAACATCAGAATGAAAACCATCTCCGACCTTCAGTTCTTTGACGGCAGCCACGAACTTTTCAACAAATGCATCATATATACCTTCCTGCACAAATATCCGGTTAGTACAAACGCAAGTTTGACCGCTATTACGGAATTTACAGATAATGGCACCCTGAACTGCCGCATCCAAATCGGCATCGTCAAAAACTATAAACGGTGCATTGCCTCCCAGTTCAAGGGAAATTCTCTTGACCGTTTCTGAACATTGGCTCATTAACAGGCGACCCACCTCGGTGGAACCGGTAAAGCTGAGTTTACGAACTGTGGGATTTTTCGTAAACTCTCGACAGATAACCGAAGATTGTCCGGTGACTACGTTGAAGACCCCTGGAGGAATACCGGCTCGATCAGCTAATTGGGCAAGGGCAAGGGCTGAAAAAGGGGTTGTTCTGGCCGGTTTGACCAGCATGGTACACCCAGCTGCAAGGGCAGGAGCCGCCTTACGGGTTATCATAGCGGCTGGAAAATTCCAGGGAGTAATAGCCACACACACACCAACTGGTTCTTTTAAAACTATGATCCGTTTGTCACTCTGATGAGTGGGTATAGTGTCTCCATAGACCCGCTTCCCCTCCTCGGCGAACCATTCGATGAATGAAGCGGCATAAGCAATTTCACCTGCGGATTCCGTCAAGGGTTTACCCTGTTCCGCTGTCATAATTGCAGCCAGGTCCGTCTGGCTGTCCATGATCAAATCAAACCATCTGCGCATCAGCAAGGAACGTTCGGCCGCAGTCTTATCCCGCCATTTGGGCAGAGCCGCATTAGCCGCCTCGATAGCTGAGGCAACCTCTTCCCGATCCATATCCGGTACAGTGCCAAGTATGTAACCGTTTGCTGGATTAGTCACCGAGATGGTTGCTCCTGATAATGCATCTCTCCATTGGCCGTTGATATAACACTGTTGGCACAAAAGGGTCTTGTCTTTGAGCTTAACCATTGGAGACTCCTTTTAAAGAAGCGTATCCCCGTAATAGCTTTCGTTATTTAGTTTCAAATATTCAGACTATCTTGAGTCTTCGGGTGGATATATGTTTATAATCACCGGAATCGTGAATGCGGCCATCTTTCCTGTACCCTATTGCATAATGGCTAGGATGTCTTCAACCTTTATAAGTTAAAGGAATGACTTTAAATTTTATATACGTAGGCCTTTAAAACTGAGCTGTGATAGGTTCTATTTGATTGTTTAGGAAATATTATATTTTTCTCTTTATTTCTTTCTTTTATCTTTTAAATATATTGCCTTTGAGGGTCCATCACCAACAGTTCTCTCTTCCATTTGGAACAGCTGTGTTGCCGATGCAAGTTCCCCAAGCTTTTTGTAACCATAGTTTCGAGGATCAAACTCTGATGATTGTTTGGCAATGTTACTGCCCACAGATGCAAGATGAGCCCATCCAGAATCATCCGAAGATGCCTCAACAGCGTTTCTTAATAAATTAACGAGTTTTGTGTCCTTCTTAAGTTCGCTGACTGTCTTGCGCTTTATTTTCTCACTATGATCATCTTTGGAACTCAGCACTTCAGTGAAAATAAACTTATCACAAGCAGAAACGAATGCTTTAGGGGTTTTCCTCTCCCCAAATCCATATACAAAAAGACCAGCTTCCCTTATCCTTGAAGCTAATTTAGTGAAATCACTATCGCTGGATACGATGCAAAAACCGTCAAATTTGCCCGTATAAAGCAAATCCATCGCGTCAATTATTAATGCACTGTCGGTTGCATTTTTACCTGAAGTATATCCAAATTGCTGTATGGGCTGTATTGAATACTGTAAAAGAACTTCCTTCCACCCTTTAAGGACTGACAGCGTCCAGTCACCGTATATCCTTTTTACATTTGCTGTCCCATACTTTGCAATCTCCGATAGTAGCCCGTCAACAATAGCAGGTTGAGCGTTGTCTGCATCTATTAAAACGGCTAATCTTTCGATTTTTCCTTCTGACATATTTCTCCTTCTATGATTTTAGTGAAAAAAATATCTTTGTTTCCCAGTGACTTTAATTAATCAATATAAAAAAGAAATCAGTACAATTTATAAACAGACAGCTTAAGCTCCGGTTCAGCTCAGGGAATACGTCGAAGAGCCGAGCCTATAAAGATAAGTGAAATACCCATAAGAATAATGAATGCGCCGATACCCATCATTAAATAAATAGTACCGAATGACAGGACACCTAAATATAGATAGTTTTCAAGGTTTATAGCCTGTGAATAAAGCAAATGTTTAGGATTAGTAGGATCAAATCTACCATCTCCCAGGAGCTCACCGTAAGTTTGGGCAATCTTTTGCCGATGAGACCTTATAATATCACCGGCAGTCTGCATTCTGCGGAGTGAATCTACCGACTCGCCACTTTTTATTTGTTCTTCAGACAATCCTATAGTTACCCTTTCAGTTGTTGCCAATTGCTTTATCAGAATATATTTGGTAATGCCCTGTTGGATAAAGATAGCTCCCGCTATAATACTTATAACAGCAAAAATATATAAAACCATATACCTATAAAACGATTTGTCTCTACCATTTTTATTACCTCCTTTAATTCTTTTTAAGTTAACAATTAATGTGAGTAAATATTTAATTAACCTAGAGACATATATAACTATTGAAAAGATGCATATAATTATATAGTTATTGATGATCGAAGTCAAAGGTTATTATTTAAAACATCTCTAATACGCAATTTTAATCCCCAGTTCCGGAGCACCATGCAACTCAGCGAAGCATAGAAACTATCTCTGTATTTCTTTTAAATGTTCTTAATAATGACAGCAAATTAGATACAACAAAAACTAAATACTATTTAAAGAAACTCGCAGTTTTTTAAGTTTTATATTGGTAATATAAAAACAATTTGACAATGACAGGTCATCAAGGTATTATTATAAGGATAATCTTAGCTTAGTAAACAACCAGTGTCTTGTATAACACAGTTAAAGAAATTATTATTCACTTGTAAAATCATAAAAAAGTCACAGATAGATTTTATGACAAAGAAGATTATTGCTAAAAGCATTCCCTGTTTTATACTAATTCTCCTATTCCTGATGTCCGATGTTTTCGCAGACACCAGCGAAGGGGAGTATCAAAAAGCCTATCAGGCATTCAAATCTTTAGAGCTTTCTAAGACAAAGAGAAAATCCAGGAATAACTGGATAAACTGTGCCAGCAATTTTGAAAGTATTTATAAAAAATATCCAAAAAACTCAAGGGCTGATGATGCTATGTACATGGCGGGAAAGGTCTATCAGTATCTTTACGGTTATTCAAATAGAGGCGCTGACCTTGATAAAGCAATCCAACTTTACCAGAAAATGACAGAAACATACCCCAAGAGTAAACTGGCAGACGACGCACAGTTCAGAATTGCTGAAATTTATGAGAAACACAAGAATGACAAATCAAAGGCATATATTGAATATTCTAAGGTTGTTTCCAAATATCCAAACAGGGATTTATCACAAAAGGCAAAACTAAGCCTGGACAGGCTAAAACAGTTCAAACCAACTACCACAACTACCGCATCTGAAGAGTATAAAAAAGCTTATCAGGAATTTAAATCTCTAGAGAATTCCAATATAAAGAGAAAATCCAGGAAGAACTGGATCCAATGTGCCGAAAATTTTGAAAATATCTACGAAGAATATCCAGAAGCTTCAAGGGCTGATGATGCAATTTACATGGCGGGAAAAGTCTACCAATATCTTTACGGCTATTCAAATAGAGAGGCTGACCTTGATAAAGCAATCCAACTTTACCAGAGGATGATCGAAAGTTATCCGAAAAGTAAACTGGCAGACGATGCTCAGTTCAGGATCGCTGTAATTTATGAGAAATACAAGAATGATAAATCAAAGGCATATATTGAATACTCTCAAGTTGTTTCCAACTATCCAAACGGGGATTTATCACAAAGGTCAAAACTAAGCCTGGACAGACTCAAACAGTTCAAACCAATTACAACAACTAAAAGATCATCTATACCCGAAGTTAATTATCCAATAAAAGACACTAAAAATAATAAAGAAATAAGATCATCTCAATCTGAGGGTGAAGCCTCTGGCCTCGTTACCGACATAAGATACTGGTCTAATCCAGACTATACCAGGATTGTTATTGATGTGGACAAGAAGATCTCTTATTACAATCGCCTCTTGAAAAAAGACCCTTCAATCCAAAAGCCTGAACGTTTATATGTCGATCTCTTTGGTACCAGAATAAGCCCAAAATTAAAAGAGCCAATCCCCATTCAAGACGGTCTTTTAAAGATGGTTCGAACCGGACAGTATACAAAGGACTGTGTACGTGTGGTACTTGATATTGAAAGCATTAAAAGCTATAAGATCCTCCCGCTTGAGGATCCTTTTCGAATAGTCATCGATGTTATAGGCAAAAATTCTACTGCAAAAGATGGGCATCAAATCCCAGGAGATACTAAATCACTGTCTTTAAGCCGCCAATTAGGCCTAGGTATTGGTAGGATCGTTATAGATCCTGGACATGGAGGGCATGACCCGGGTGCAATCGGACCTTCGGGGCTTAAAGAAAAGGACGTGGTTTTAAAGATTGCTAAGAAACTGGAGGGTATAATCAAGGAGAATTTGGGTTGTGAAGTGGTCCTAACCAGGAGAGATGACATATTCATTCCTTTGGAAGAGAGAACCGCTATAGCTAATACTCATAAAGCAGATCTATTTATATCCATTCATGCTAATGCAAGCCTCAATAGAAATGCCCACGGTATTGAGACCTATTTTTTAAACTTCTCAACCGATGAAGAGGCTATGAAGGTAGCAGCCAGAGAAAACGCTACATCCACCAAGAAGATTAGCGATCTTAAGGCAATCTTGCAGGACCTTATGCTAAACTCAAAGATCAATGAATCGAGTACACTGGCTGGACATATTCAGAAGTCTTTAACAGGTAAACTCAAAAACGAATATTCAGATATTAGAAACCTTGGGGTGAAACAGGCCCCCTTCTATGTACTCATAGGGGCTGAAATGCCAAGTATTCTGGTAGAGGTTTCCTTTATCAGCAATACAATAGAAGAAGAAAGACTTAAAGATTTAGACTACATTGAGAAATTGGCATCTTCGATATTCACTGGTATAAAAGGATATATTAACGGGATAAAGATTGCCTCATTCTGATTTGTTCTGCAGGCGTAAATATTTAGCAATAGGACAAGTAATTTTAATAGGGTTATTTTATTTTTGATGAGCAGGAGAATCATGTGAATACGATATCAACATTACTTAGTTATTTGGTTCCTGGGTATTTAGACAAGGTTTTAAAAGGAGGAGCAGGGGATATAATTCTCAATGCTGGCCCAATGGTCCAGTTTGTCTTAATTATTTTGCTATTCTTTTCCATAATCTCGTGGGCTATAATCTTCTCAAAATTTAAAATGTTACGCCGAGCAGATCGAGAATCTAATAAATTTCTTGATTTTTTTTGGAAGAACAAAAAACTCCTCACCATCTATGAAGAATCCAAGAAGACGGAAGGTAATCCAATCGCAGAAGTATTTCGAGCTGGCTATATTGAATTGAGTAAACTAAATAAGGTTAAGTATGATTCATCAGGTAAAGAAACTTACAGCGATGTTACTTCAATAAGTACTGAACTGGGGGGGATAGACAATATTAGCAGGGCATTGAACCAGGCGGTAATCTCTCAAACGAACAAATTAGAAAAGACTCTTCCATTTTTAGCTACTACTGGGAACACATCTCCTTTCATAGGACTCTTTGGAACTGTATGGGGTATCATGGATGCATTTAGGGGAATAGGAATTAAGGGTTCTGCCAGTTTAGCCGTTGTTGCACCTGGGATATCCGAGGCATTAATAGCCACGGCGGCAGGATTAGCCGCTGCTATACCTGCTGTTATTGCATACAATTATTATCTCAACAAAATAAGAGTATTAACATCATACATGGAAAATTTTTCTTCGGAGTTTCTCAATATAATAGAGAGGCATCTCTACAAAAAGTAAACTATTGTAAAGTCATTAAAAACATCTATCTAAAGGGAAAACCTATGAGTCCGCAAAGAAATAATAAACAACTCTTATCTGAAATAAACGTAACACCTTTAGTTGATGTAATGTTAGTACTCTTGATAATCTTCATGGTTACTGCCCCAATGATGCAACAGGGCATAGACGTTAACCTCCCTAAAGTCGCTGCAAAAGACATCCCTGCTAAAGAGGAAAAACATATTTTGACAATTACTAAAAATGGCAGAATATATATAAACGAACACCCTGTTGAATTGTCTAACTTAAAAGAAAATTTAGAAAGGATATATGCAAACAGATCCAATAAGGAAATATTTCTAAAAGCTGATGAAACAGTCCCTTATGGTTTTGTCGTTAAGGCTATGTCTGAAATTAAGGAGGCGGGAATTGAAAAATTGGGTATGATTACCAAACCCCTAGAAGAAGAGAGGTAATCCTTTTGAACAATAACATCATTCATAACGGTGCTTCTTCAATAGGGTTTGAAAAGATGATTTTACTATCAATTCTTTTGCACCTGGTTATTATAGCATTTATAATTGCAGCTCCAGCTTTATACATTAAGAGAATCTCTTATCCCCAAATATATTCTGTTAGTTTAATCTCTTCCCCATATGATAAGCCATTAGGTTTAGGGGAACGGAAATTGACCAAAAAGGTTGAGAAAACCGAACCTATTAAGAAGACTATTCCTAAACCTACTAAAAAAATAACCAAAGAAGTCCCCGTTGTATCTCTCAATAAAAAGGTTATAAAAAATAAAGACAGAGAATTAAATAAGAAGATAGAGGATGCTATAAATAGGATAAAAAGCGAGAATAAAGAATCAGATGATAAGATAGAAGAGGCTATAAACAGGATAAAAAAAGAGTCTTCTGAACAAGGAAATTCAACAGCCAAAACTTATGCCCCTCATGGAGAAGGAGGGGTTATAGTTTCGGGAATAGCTGATCTGCGATATAAAATATATTACACTATAATCTGGGGTAGGATAAAGGAGGGTTGGATACTTCCAGAAAGCCTTATAAAAAATAAAAAGGACTTAGAGGCTATTGTATCCTTTAAGATTTTAAGAAACGGGGAAATTATGGATATTAGTTTTGAAAAATCTTCGGGAAATTCTTATTTTGATAAGTCTGCATTAAGAGCTGTAGAAAAGGCAAATCCTCTACCATCATTACCCGCAGATCACAAAGAAGTTTACCTGGAAATAGGTGTCAGGTTCCATTCATCTGAGCTATAATCTGTTTCTGCTCGCTATAACTTAGGTCTTGCAACTTTAAGGTGCATATGTCTATTGATAAAGGATAACTTAGAATGAAAAAAGCTTTATATGTTTCTATAATATTTATATGTATAATTTTCTTTACCCCTGTTATTTCTCATACGAAGACATACATTGATATTGACTCTCCTTCATTTCAAAGGTTCCCTATAGCTATAACCTATTTTAAAGATATTAAGGGAGAAGGCAGCAACAAGGACATATCAAAAGAGATATTTGAAGTGTTGAGCCAAGATCTGGAGTTTTCTGGACTCTTTTCTATTATGGATCCCACCCTCTTTATAGAATCTCCTGTAAACTCCAACCCCGGTAAAGATAATAAAATTAATTTCGGGGATTGGTCTGTTATCGGCGCTGAAGTTCTATTAAAAGGCAGTTTTCGTTTTGATAACAACCGCTTGGAAATAGAGGCTAGGCTCTATGATGTATTTCAACGTCAGTTCCTTCTGGGCAAAAGGTATGTGGGCAATAGACAGGATCTGAGAAAGATGATGCATTTGTTCTGCAATGAAATCTTACTTAGTTTTACCGGTGAGGATGGAATTTTTGACACAAAGATAGCTTTTGCTTCAGATAAATCGGGCCATAAAGAGATTTATTTTGTTGACTTTGATGGTCATAATATGGTAAAAGTTACTAATCATAAATCTATTGCTCTTTCACCCGCATGGTCTCCTGATGGAAAAATGATTGCTTTTACATCATACAAATACGGGAATCCTGATCTCTATATTAAAGACCTTGTAAATAATAAAGAAAATATAGTATCCCGTTTTAAAGGCTTAAATATAGCCCCTGCCTGGTCCCCTAAAGGGGAAAAACTGGCAGCAACTTTAAGTTTAGATGGAAATCCCGAAATATATGTGCTTGATAAAGATGGGAGAATCATCAAACGCCTGACAAATAATTGGGGGATAGATGTTTCACCTACCTGGTCCCCGGATGGAAAAGAAATTGCTTTTGTCTCCAACCGAGCTGGAAAGCCAAATATTTACACCATGAATTCTCAAGGGGATAATGTGAAGAGGCTTACTTTTCAGACTAACTATAATGTTTCTCCAAAATTATCGCCAAAAGGAAATAGGATTGCATTCTCTTCTATGGAAGGTGGACTCTTTAATATTTACACAATGAATCCTGATGGAACGGATGTTAAAAGACTTACAACAAACTCAGGGGATAATGAATACCCATCATGGTCCCCTAATGGGAGATTTTTAACCTTTATTTCTACCAGAAGTGGAAATAAAAGGATATATATAATGAGGGCTGATGGAAGCGGGCAAAGACCGATTAGAGTATCAAAGGGAAACCAATTGAATCCATGTTGGTCCCCCAGAATTCATTAACTTTCATAAGATGGTTTTTGGTTTATCCGTTTGCATCTCACCAATACCGGGTTTAGTATTTTGTTCAGTTATCGTTTTATTAGAAAATTATTTTATTAATTATTTAATCTTGAAAAAGGAGGGAATTAAAAATGTTTAAAAGATTATCAGTTTATTTGTTGGTTTTCGGTTTGACGTTCTCATTATCCATCTTCTTAAACTCCTGTTCAAAAAAAGCTGTTAAAGGAATTGACACATCAAAAGAAGTAGCACAAGTACTAGATGAAGAACCAACGTGCCCTGAGCCAGTAAAAGACACCGGTCCTAAAAAAGAGGCACAGATGAGAGATGATGGACTACAAAAACAGCGAGAAAGAGATGAAGCTGTCAGTAAAGATGAAGCTGCCCGTAAAGCAGAAGCTGCTGAAAGAGAAGCACAGCTTAGGGAAGAATTTGAGCAGATAGATATTCACTTTGCTTATGACAAATCCGATCTCACCAATGAAGCAACAGGGATATTAGGTAATAAGGTTGCTTATCTTCAAGGTCATCCCAATATTAAAACCCAGATCGAAGGGCACTGTGATGAACGAGGGTCAAATGAGTATAACATGGCTTTGGGAGAGAGAAGAGCAAACAGCGCCATGCAGTACTTGGTTACTTCAGGGATTGAGGCTTCAAGGATATCCACTATCAGTTATGGGGAGGAAAAACCTATTGCAGTTGGACAAAATGAAGAAGCCTGGGCAAAAAACAGAAGGTCTCACTTTGTAATAGTATCTGAATAATTTCTACTGGTTTAACAAAAAGTTCATTAACTTTAGTAAACTTGAATAATGCCCTCTGCAAGGATAAATTCCTGCAGACGGGTATAGTCCATCTATGAGGTAGATCTAGTGATTAGGTATATCTTTCAATCCTTGTTATATCCACTAAGGAGACCGACATTTCTTTTTGTTTCGGTATCCCTTATTTTCTTCTTGAATGGGTGCGCTTCTAATAAGGATGTTGTTAGACTTCAATATGATTTACATAACTTAAATTCACAGATCACTGCTTTAAAAAAGGACATAGAAAAGTTTACCAAACAGTCTTCTGATCTTTTAAAGAATAATGAGGAAAAGATACAGGGAATTGAGCAAAGAATTGTAGAGATAGAAGCCAATATTAAGGAATCAATAAACCCTGTTAGAAAAAACCAGGCTGAAACAGGCGCAAGGATAGATAACTTACAGATTGAGCTTCGATCTTTGGGCGGAAAGCTTGAAGAATACGGCTATCTCTTAGATGAGCAAAACAAAGGAGATAAGGCTTATGAATCTAAGCTTTTGACCATTGAAGCAAAATTATCTGCATTCGAAAAGCGTCTCCTTTTTCTGGAGAGTTTTTTTGGTTCTAACGACAAACCTTCGGCTGAAGAAACTCCCCCTAAGGAGGATACTTCCAGTCAGAGTGAAGGAAAAGAGACAACTGAGGTCCAGAAACCAGACAGTAAGGAATTGTATGAGAAGGCTTACGATTACTTTAAGAAAGGGGATATAGATACTGCAAGGGTGGAATTCCGAAAGTATCTAAAAGTATTTCCTGATACTGAGTATTCAGATAATGCTCAATACTGGATTGCAGAATCCTTCTTTATAGAAAAAAAATACAAACAGTCTATATTAGAATTTGAAGAGGTTTTAAGAAAATACCCTAAGGGTAACAAGGCTCCCACTGCCCTATTAAAACAGGGTTTGGCTTTTTATAAATTGGGAGATAATAACAGCGCAAAACTCTTATTCCAAAAGGTCATCAAGGATCATCCAGACTCTAACGAGGCTAAGTTAGCCAAGAAAGAGTTAGAGGGATTAGATTAAGGAGATTCAAGGGTCAGAGACCAACTATCAGAAATCATTGATTAAAAAGAACAAGTTAATTGGCATTGAAGGTTCCTGATATTTTTTATATCTGAAAACCGGCAGCTGAATGATTTTAGATTACCTTACATTTAAAAGCATATAGATCCCAACCATCAAAAAGATAAAATTTGCTACCCACGCAGATACTATGGCTGGCAGGGTTCCATTATGTCCCAAAGAAAGAGTAACTGACAGAATAACCCAATAACCAAAGCTTATTATTATACTGATTCCAATTCCCCTGATAATTCCTCTCTCCCTTCCTGTTTTTAGCGCAAAGGGTATTCCGAAAAGCGGCATTATAATGCATGCAAAAGGGAATGCCAGTTTTGCATGCATATCCACCGAATATTTTGTAGCATCATAGCCTTCGGCTTCAACCTTTTTAACATACTCTTTAAGTTCTGCGTAACTCATCTCATCAGTAGTCTTCTCTACAACTTTAAAGTCATCAGGACTCTCTGGGATATGAATTATTTTTTCCCGCCACCTTTTCATTCCGACTTCTAATCCATTTTCAAAGTCTCTGGAAGAAATGTCATGGAAATACCATTTATTATTGATCCATCTAGCTTTATCTGCATCTAAACGCTTAACCAAATTGAAATCTTTGTCAAAATAATAGATAGTTATACCTTTGAGGGTGTTCTTTTTAGGATCAAATACATTGATATTATAAATGGAATTGTTGCTTCTGTATAGAATTCTGTTTTGTTTAAAAGAACCTCGCGGGTCCTTATTATTTAACTCTGTACTTTCAATATAATTAATTCTATGATTTGTATAGGGTAAAATAGATTCGTTGCCTACCATCAATATAATACTAACCAATATGGATATACCAATAATAGGATCAATAATTTTAAATATGTTTATCCCGCTTGTCATAATGGCTATAAGTTCGCTGTTTTTAGCCAGTATCCCCAATGTTATTACGGATGAAAGCAGAGTAGCGACAGGGGCTACCTGAACTATTATAAGAGGTATTTTAAATGCGAAGAATTCAATAGTAGAAGAAAAAGGGACTCCCTGCCTAATAAAGTCATGTATATTCTCAAGAACATCAACTATGAGATAAATTATGACGAAAGCGCTCATACTTAGAAGAAATATCTTTAAAAATTCTTTACCGATATATTTGCTTAAGATTCTCAACTGCAAATCCCCATGTAAATGTAAATATACGATCAATTACTGATAATGGAAAACTGAAACTTTAAATATTTTATCGTATAATATAAATCAAATCTTGTAAATTGTTTTTTCTCCCCTTTCCCCTTGTAATTTGGCCTTATTGCTGGTATCTTTCAATTATTAAGGAGGTTTTTTTTATCCAGTGTCAAAGAATTGTATCAAGCGCATAGTTCTAATAATATTGGATAGTGTCGGTATAGGTGAGTTGCCTGATGCTCTGGATTACGGTGATGTAGGAAGCAATACTCTTAAAAATATTGCTGAGGAAATGGGAGGATTGGACCTCCCCAATTTAGAGTCTATGGGATTGGGGTTAATTGAGAATATAGAGGGATTGGCAAACAACATAGTTCCTACAGCATCTTATGGAAAGATTTCTGAGATATCGAAGGGGAAGGACTCAACTACAGGCCACTGGGAACTAGCCGGCGTGATCCTTGATACCCCTTTCCCTGTGTTTCCAAATGGGTTCCCAGGGGAGATTATAGAAAAGTTCAAGGATGCAACAGGATTAGATGTCATTGGAAATTTTCCTGCTTCAGGCACTGAGATCATAAAAGATCTGGGAGATGAACACTTAAAAACAGGAAAACCTATAATATATACTTCAGCGGATAGCGTATTTCAGATTGCTGCCCATGAGGATGTAATTCCTCTGAGTAACCTTTATGAGATTTGTAAGATAACCAGAGAAATACTAAATCCTTATAAAGTATTAAGGGTGATAGCCCGTCCCTTTATTGGTGAACCAGGGAGTTTCAAAAGAACAAGAGCAAGAAAAGATTATTCGATCCCTCCTCCGGGGAACACAATTTTAGATGTATTAAAAGAGGCTGGATTGCCGGTCATAGGAGTAGGCAAAATCAGTGATATATTTGCAGGTAGAGGATTAAGCACGACGATCCCTACTGAAAACAACCTTGATGGAATAATCAAGACCATTGAAGCGATAAAACATACAGATAAAGGGCTGATCTTTACAAACCTGATTGACTTTGACATGATATGGGGTCATAGAAAAGATGTTAAAGGATATGCAAACGGACTGAAAGAATTCGATAACAGCCTTCCTGAGATTTTAAGCTTGCTAACCGACGGTGATTTGCTGATTATCACTGCTGATCATGGATGCGACCCAACAACCCCCGGGACAGATCATTCCAGAGAATATACCCCCCTGCTGGTATTAAATCCATCCTGCTCTAAAGGAAATAATCTAGGTATTAGGCGTACCTTCGCTGATGTAGGACAGACTATAGCTTCAGCATTTTGTTTAAATCCTCTAGAAAATGGAACAAGTTTCTTGGAAGAGGTTATATATTGACAGGCTCTTTAGGTTAGAAGTCCTTTAGAGGTCTTATTAATAAAAATATTTTGGCTAATTAATTACTGTCTTTTATTAACCCTCTCAATATAACTCCTTGTTCGGGTATCAATTTTTAGCACATCACCTTCTTCTATAAACAATGGCACCTGGATAACAGCCCCGGTTTCAAGCGTAGCAGGCTTACTACCCCCGGATGCTGTGTCACCCTTAAATCCAGGGTTGGTTTCTGAAACAGCCAGTTCTACAAAGATCGGTAGCTCAAGACCAATAGGTTGATTATTAAAAAAAAGAATATCAATAACGATATTCTCCTGTAAGAAATCTTTGCCATCCCCTAGTTGCTCTGATGTAAGGTAAACCTGCTCAAATGTCTCCTGATCCATAAAGTAAAAATTATCTTCGGCACTATATAAATACTGTACTTTTTTCTCTTGAAGATCCGGTTTGTTAACCTTCTCACCAGATCTGAATGTCTTGTCTATAACATTACCGCCAATCAGGTTCTTTAACTTTGTCCTAACAAAGGCACCACCTTTCCCAGGTTTTACATGCAAAAAATCCACTATTTCGTGAGGTTTCCCATCCAATTCGATCTTTAAGCCTTTACGAAAATCTGATGTTGAAAACATAATTCCTCTCTAGTTAATATAGTTTAAGCAAGTCAATATTGGTTATCAAAATTCTACTGTTAGTTATACAAACGAAAATTCCTTTGGATAGCAATCAAAATACTTTTAGACAAGTGGAAAGGGATTTGTGCAACGGATTATCTATTTAACGCCTTATTTTCAAACTACCTGCAACTCTTTAGGTAAAAATGTTAACCTTTCATATCCATTGGAAGTAACCCTCACCATATCTTCAATTCTAACACCGCCCCATTTTGGTATATAAATGCCAGGTTCTATAGTAAATACCATTCCTTCCTCTATAATACCTCTGCCTAAAGGGGAAATGTGGGGCATTTCATGAACCGCCAAACCTACTCCATGCCCTGTTCCATGCCCGAAATACTTTCCAAAACCGGCCTTGTTAATATAATCCCTTGCTGTAGAATCAACTTTTTTACCACTTACTCCGGGTTTAATAGCTTCAAAAGCTCTTTCCTGAGCCTCTTTTACTATTTGATAAATCTTCTTCTGTTTAGTTGTTGGTTTACCAACAACTAAAGTCTGAGTTTCGTCAGAGTAATAACCTTGGTATCTGGCTCCAAAGTCTATTACAACAAATTCCCCCTTCTTTATCTTTTTGCTTGTAGCTATACCATGGGGCAAGGCTGATCTCTTGCCGGAAGCAACTATCGTGTCAAAAGATACTTTTTCAGCTCCCTTTTTTCTCATGAGATGTTCTGTTTCCAAAGCAATCTCTCTCTCTTCAACACCAATTTTGATCCTTCCTAAAATCTCAAGATAGCTCTCTGATGCAATTCTTATAGCTTCTTTTATGAGTTTAAGTTCATAATCTTCTTTTTTATCTCTTATGTCATCTAATCCCTCAGCAATGGGGATCAATTTGGTATCCTGCAGTTTCTCCAACAGCTTGTTGTAAAATTCAAAAGTAACATATTGAGGTTCAAAACCAAGGCTCTTAATATTGAGTTTTAAGGCAAGTTCCTCTATCTCCAATTCTCTGTTGTCATATTCCCTGATTATAAAACCATTAGTCTGTTCTGATGCCTGGGTTGTGTACCTTGTACCTGTTAAAAAGTAGTTTCCATTCCGAGAGACTAATATAGTCCCCTCACTTCCGGTAAAGTCGCTTAAATACCTAACATTGTCCAGATTTGAAACAAGAATAGCATCTAAGTTGTAATTTTCAAGCCTTTCTTTAAGCTTCTTAACAGCAGGCTTCCTCAAAATCCCTCTCCCTGCTTCACAATATTAATTGCTGCTTTCAACCCCAGAAGATAACTGTCTAACCCAAGACCAGAAATTTGCCCCACAACTACATCTGACAACATTGATTTTTTACGGAATTCCTCCCTCTGATATATGTTAGAAAGATGAACCTCTACAGTTGGTATACCAACCGCAGAAATAGCATCTCTGATAGCTACACTTGTATGGGTATAGCCACCAGGGTTTATAACTATGGCATGAAAATTCCCCATTGCCTCCTGTATTCTGGTAATAAGTTTCCCCTCAGAATTAGACTGAAATGTTTCCACGGCCACTTTCTCTTTCTTTGCTACTTTACTTATTTCCTTGTTGATTTCTTCTAAACTTAGCCTGCCATATATTTGCGGTTCTCTTTTTCCCAATAGGTTTAGATTGGGACCGTGCAATACAAGAATTTTTTTCATATCTATCTCCCTGTTTCTCCCTTTAATACTTCAAGATTACCTAGCCATTTATTAAGGGTAGTTATAATCCTTTCTGTTTTAGAAGAGATAAGAGAAATATCCGCCTCGTTTAAGGAAGATTCCCCGACCTTTTCCATTAAGGCCTTTATTTTATTCTGAATCACAGTATTTTCCGGATCTTTAGTCAGTATATCCCGGTAAGTCTCTAACGCCTTCTTAAAGTGCCCCTGTTTTATGTAAATCTCCGCAATTGTATTTGTAGAAATTCTTATATTGTTTTCAGGTTGTCCCCCAAGCTCCTTTGATATGGTCTTTTCTGGTACCTTTTCTTCTCTTATTTGGTCAAGTGTTTCCGAAGAATTCAATATCCCATTAATCTCTGAATGATTTGCACCATATGCAGAGAAAATACGATAAAACCTTTCAGCTTCTTCTATATTACCTTCTTTTTCGTAAATCTCTCCTAAAATCTTATAAATAATTACATTATTAGAAATAACATTGGCAACCTTTTCCAGCTCCTTCTGAGCTTCTTCCAACATTCCTTTTTCGAAGTATAATCTGCCCAAACTTAACCTGGCATTCCAATCTCCCGGGTTTTCCCTGAGCCTATCCAGACATATCTGAATAACTTTATCTGTCATACCATCCTTTGTATAGTCTTTTATAGAGGATAGAAAATCGTCCATTTTAATTATAGATACCTTGAAATATCTTCTGCTGCTAAATCAGTAAATTTAACACGTCCGATATGCTCCAACATAACAAACTTAACCTTATTGTTTCCCATCTTTTTATCAAGTTTTATAACACTAATATATTCATCCCTGGAGAATTCAGGTAATTCGGTTGGAAGACCGGCTTTTTGGATCAAACCCTTAACCCTATAAAAAGCATCTTTATTACAGACACCCGATTCAACTGATATATGGATTGCAACTACCATACCGATAGCTACCGCTTCACCGTGTTTATAACCCTTATAATTCGTCAACACCTCTATCGCATGCCCTAACGTATGCCCAAAATTTAAAATTGACCGAACTCCACTCTCCTTCTCATCCTCCTCGACAATCTTTGCCTTAATAGAGCAGCACCTCTTTACAACCTTTAAGACGTACTCTTGATCAAGCCCGAGAATCCTCTCCAGATTGTTTTCCAAGTCCTCAAAAAGATCAAGGTCCCGTATAATTCCATACTTTATTACCTCTGCTAAACCAGAAACAAACTCTGATTCAGGGAGGGTCTTAAGGGTATTTACATCTATAAAAACAAGGCTCGGCTGATAAAAGGCACCGATAAGATTTTTACCCTTCGAATGATTTACCCCCGTCTTTCCTCCCACACTACTATCTACTTGAGCAAGCAGCGTTGTAGGGACTTGGATATAAGGGATACCGCGAAGGAATGTAGCCGCAACAAAACCGGTAACATCGCCAATAACACCTCCGCCTAAAGCAACCAGTGCAGATTTTCGATCCATTTTGAGTGAGATAAGTTTGTCATAAAGTATGCTTGTCCACTCCAGTGATTTGGTTTCTTCTCCATCCGGGATCTCAATTGGAAAGACATTGAATCCCGCATCCTGCAAACTCTTCTCTATTATATTTAGAAAAAGCTTTGACACTTCAGGGTTTGTAACGACGGCGATTCTCTCACTAAAACCAAATTCCTTTACAACCCTACCTATTTCGGCAAGGTTGTTATAACCAAAGCATATGGGGTAACTTCTGTTATCGAGATTTACTGTTATTCTGTCCATCAAAATCCTTTGTTAATACTTCTTTCCCCTGAATGAATTATTTGGGTAGGAGGCGGTCTGTTAGAAATAAAATTAAGAAACGGGATTAATCGGCCATCGGAAGCAACACTGTATTAAAAGAAAGGCTAACGTCTTTTACCTTTTTTACCTTTTTTGCTTGGAGAAATTTTCTCCCATAAAATCACTATGGGGCTTGCTACAAAAATAGATGAATAGGTACCAACAATTACCCCTACTATCAAGGCAAAGGCAAAATCATGTATGACACTGCCACCAAGGATGAACAACGCAAGAACAACAAAAAGAACGGTACAAGCAGTAAGGATAGTCCGGCTAAGTGTTTCATTAATACTGGAGTTTATAACTACTTCCAGTTTTTTCCCAGCCATTTTTCTAAGGTTCTCTCTGATCCTGTCGTATACAACTATCGTGTCGTTTATAGAATAGCCCACAACTGTCAGAACGGCAGCTAAAACCGGTAAGTTAAACTCTTTATTTGTTATAGAAAAAGCCCCTATAGTAATTATCGTATCATGGAATAGTGCAAGAACTCCTCCCAAGGCAAACCTAAATTCAAACCTCCATGTAATATATGCCAGAATACCGATCATTGCATAAATAACAGCCATAAACGCTTTAGTACGCAGTTCCTTCTCCACCTGAGGGCCAACCATCTCAACTCTTCTTATCTCTAATCCACCCTTTCCGTATCTCTTTTGAAGCGTTTCCTGAACTTTAGATGACAATCCCTCATCGTCAGGTCTATTTTTAAACCTGATTATATATTCATCGCCTTCTCTTTCACTGTATTGCTGAATAACGCTTTCCCCCAATCCGATTTCACTTAATCCTTTTCTTATCTCACTTGAGCTGGTTGCTTCTTTGAATTTCACCTGGATTAATGTCCCACCAGCAAAGTCTATACCAAAATTCAAACCACCTTTAAGTATCATCGATAGGATACTTACTAAAATCAAAACGGTAGAAAACACAAAGGCTATCCGTCTTCTCCCGACAAAATCTATGTTTATCCCAGGCTTAACAATCCTTATCATATGCTTAGTGCTCCCACTCTCCTCTTCGTTAGTACCAGATCGTATATAAACCTGGTTACAAAGATTGCAGTAAAGAAACTTGCCACAATTCCAATGGTTAGGGTAACTGCAAACCCTTTAACAGGCCCTGTTCCAAATTGAAATAATAGAGCAGCAGTAATCAATGTGGTAAGATTTGAATCAAGTATTGTTCGAAATGCCTTCCCGTAGCCAGCATCAATGGCTGATCGAGGCGTTTTACTGAGTAAAAGCTCTTCCCTTATTCGCTCAAGAATCAGGATGTTGGCATCCACAGCCATACCTATAGTCAAAACAATCCCTGCGATTCCAGGCAGAGTGAGGGTTGCCTGAAAGGCTGCCATTGCTGCCATAATCAATATTATATTTAGAACTAAAGCAATATTCGCAACTAAACCGGAGAGTCTATAGTAGAATATCATAAAAAAGATAACTATTAACCCACCAATAATTATTGATACAATACCACTATGTATAGAATCTCTGCCAAGAGATGGACCTACGGTCCTTTCTTCGATATACTTTACAGGAGCGGGTAGAGAGCCTGCCCGAAGAACAATCGCAAGATCATGAGCCTCATCAGCGGTAAACGATCCCGTAATTTGAGCGCTGCCGCCTGATATCCTCTCCTGAATAACCGGCGCAGAATAGACATTTTTATCCAGGACAATGGCAAGCCTTTTATGTACATTTGCAGCAGTAATCCTGTCAAACAATCGTCTCCCTCTGTTATCAAACTCCATAGTCACATACGGTGTCTGAAACTGGGAGTCGATCCGTACTTTTGCATTTGTTATAACATCACCGGTCATTAAGGTCTTCTCTTTTAACAGATAAGGTCTTTTTACAGCCCTCCCGGTTTCTCTGTTTACAACCCTTTGGTAAAGAACCTCATCTCCTGAAGGTATTTTACCTCTTAATGCATCTTCAACACTATAATCTTCATCAACTATCTTGAATTCCAAAAGAGCTGTCTTCCCGATAAGATTTTTAGCCCTGTTTATATCTTTAATACCGGGCAGCTGAACAAGAATATTTTTTTCACCCTGCCTTTGGATAATAGGCTCGCTGACACCGAATTGGTCAATCCTGTTTCTTATGGTCTCCAGACTCTGATCAATAGCAAGTTTTTCTATATGTTCGATCTCCTTATCAGAGAACCCCAATATTATTGATAACTTTTCATTATAATTTTTTGTAGAAAGCTCCTTTAAATTAAAGAATTCAGAATCAAGAACTCCTTTAAATTTGTCCATATATTCCGGGTTTTGAAATTCAACCAGTATCTTATTACCATCGATCCTTTCCAACTTACTATATCTGATCCCTTTTTTTAAAAGGCTATCCTTTAAATCCCCTGAAGCTCTTTCAACTGCATTTTCCACTGCTTTAGAAGTTTCTACTTCTAACAACAGGTGGGTACCGCCTTGAAGATCTAATCCTAACTTTATCTTTTTCTTTAGCCACCATCCAGGCAATTGATCAGAAATTGAAGCAGATAAATAAACCAAAGCAACTATAGTAATTGCTGCAATAAGCAACGCCTTCCATCTTAAATTACCGGTCATACACATTCTCCAACTGTCTTTACGGTCTAATTGCTGACTAATTATTCAGTTTACCGACTTAGTTCCTCGAATTACTTTATATAACTTAAAAGGTTTTACAGGGATAACCTGTTCAACATTTATACCGCTTGATTTTAATGGTTCCAACACATTCAAATCGGTAGCAAATCCTACTTTCCAGCATAGAGGAGAAATTATATCTTCGAGTTTGCTCAAAAACCCATTTTCGCTTCTTGAATGATTTACAACAATTATCTGTCCCCCATCTTTACATACCCTTTTCATCTCCTCGCACATTCTAAATGGGTCACTTACTGTTGTAAGTACATAGGAAGCAACAACTGCATCAAAGGTGTCATCCTCAAATTCAAGATTAAGTGCATCCATAATCTTAAAGGTAATGTTGTTGTAATTCCTAACCCTGGAAGCCCTCGTTACGGCCTTTGCAAGCATCTTTTCAGATATATCAATTCCAACTATCCTGCAATCTGGAGGGTACAGTCCTAATGTCAACCCTGTTCCAACTCCAATCTCTAAAATCTTATGTTCTTTACCTATGTTCAACAGGCTGATAGCCTTCCTTCTCCCTTGTTCCATAACCTTGCCGAATATCAAGTCATAAACCGGAGAATACAGAGAGTATACTTTCTCAATGTAATTGGAGTTAATATTAACCATTCCTTTACATCCTGTTATTGACTAATCAGATGTCTTACTCAATCCCGCAATCTGGTTTCTAGAAACCTTTATTTTAACCTTATCCGCTATTTCCAGGGTAACCATTGTATCAGTCAACCCTGAGATCTTTCCATGAATACCACCTGCGGTTATAACTGTGTCACCCCTTTTTAGATTTTGCAGAACTTCCCTGTGTTCTTTTGCTCTTTTCTGTTGGGGTCTTATCAACAAAAAGTAAAAAATCACAAACATCAAAACCAACGGAATAAAGGCACCTATTCCCCCAAACCCCTTTGCCCCCTCGGCTGCCGGATTACCCATAGCATATGCAATACTTAACAAAAAAATCACCTCCCTAATTATTATTTACAAGTTTTTTACTTAACTCAATTTTTTAACTTATAAATCAATTCTTCTCAATTTATAATTGAACTCTTATAACCTAATTCTCGGCTATAGTCAAATGTTATGTCTTAGAACCTATAATAAATTATTAAAATTATTTTATCCTTCGCTTCTAACAGACTAACTTATGCCTGTTGACTTCTCAACTCATAGAATTGATTGCTGAATTCAGCATACCTGCCCTTTTCTATAGCATCCCTAATTTCATTTATTAGAGTAAAATAATAGGTTAGGTTGTGGATAGTATTAAGTCTTGGGGATAGTATTTCGTTTGCAACCAAAAGATGTCTAAGATACCCTCTTGAAAAATTTCTGCAGGTATAGCACTGACAATCGTCATCCAGGGGAGAATCGTCATCAATATACTGAGCATTCTTTATCAATATTTTTCCTTTGGAAGTAAAAAGCATACCATTTCTGGCATTGCGTGTTGGTATTACACAATCAAACATATCAACCCCAAGTCTTATACTTTCAACTAAGTCTTCGGGAGTACCAACACCCATAAGATACCTGGGGCTATCCTCTGGCAGGAAGGGTAAGGTTTTTATTATTATTTCATACATCATGGGCCTTGTTTCACCGACACTCAAACCACCTATAGCGTAACCATCAAAGCCAATATTTAAAATAGATTCTACGCTCTTTTCTCTGAGGTCTCCAAACATACCACCCTGGATAATACCGAAAAGGGCTGACTCTCCGGACCTCTTTGCAATCTTGCACCTTTCAGCCCATTTCCCAGTCATATTAACTGAATTCAAGGTATAATCATATGATGAAGGGTAAGGTATACATTCATCGAAACACATTATTATATCAGATCCAAGGGCCTCCTGGATCTCTATAGATTTTTCAGGAGATATAAAGTGTCTGGTGCCGTCAATGTGTGACTGAAAATGCACCCCATCCTCAGTAATCTTTCTAAGAGCTGAAAGACTGAAAACCTGAAATCCTCCGCTATCAGTAAGAATAGGAGAATCCCAGCCCATAAATCTATGCAATCCACCTAATTTTTTAATGATTTCATGCCCGGGGCGCAGATATAAGTGATAGGTGTTGCTGCAAATAATCTCTGCTCCAACCGCTTTCAAATCCTCCGGAGACAGAGACTTTATTGTTCCCTGGGTACCTACCGGCATAAAAGCAGGAGTTGTTAATTCTCCATGCTTGGTTCTTATCTTACCCAATCTGGCGTGAGAACTTGAATCCTTTTTTAAAAGGTTAAATTTATAGCCCATTTTCCGTCTTAACTAAAGTATCATCATCCCATCCCCATAACTAAGAAAGCGGAATTTTTCTTTAATAGCTATTCGGTAACTATCTGCAATAATTGCTTCTCCTGCAAAAGCAGACACCAGTAATAATGGGGTAGATTTAGGTAAATGAAAATTTGTAATTAGAACATCTATTATCTTAAACTTATAACCAGGATATATGTACAGAGAAGTCTTTTTTGTTGCTGGTTTTATTGTCCTGTTTTCAACAACTGTGGACTCAAGGGCACGAGTAACACTTGTCCCTACTGCTATAATTCTTTTACCATCAGCTACTGCCTTATTTATTAAATCTGCTGTATCTTGCTTAATTTCAAAATACTCAGCTTCTAATAGATGATCTTCAACTTCTTGAACTCTTACAGGCATAAAAGTGCCCAGACCGATATGAACGGTTACATAGGCTACGTTCACGCCTTTTCCCTGAATTTTTAAAATTAGACTTTCGGTAAAATGAAGCCCTGCTGTTGGGGCTGCAATAGCACCCCTGTTCCTGGCAAAAACTGTCTGGTACCTTTCTAAATCTTTTTGTCTCTCTTCTGGTTTTCTATCCCTTTTGATGTATGGGGGAAGCGGCATCCACCCAACTCTATCCAGAATTTCCTGAAAATCTCCATCATAGTGAAACTGAACAATACACTTTCCATTGGAGGCATTTTTAATCAGCTTCCCTTCTAAACCCCCGTCGAAGAATATCCTTGAACCCTCTTTTGGTGCTTTTGAAGATTTGATTAGGCATTCCCATACATTTAACTTTCCATTGCTCTCAGGTTCTGTTGGTTCCAATTGCCTGGAGATCAAAGCTTCAACTTTTCCTCCGGTTTCCTTTTTTCCAAAAAGTCTCGCAGGTATTACCTTAGTATCATTTAACACCAATACGTCCCCTGCTTCCATAAAATGAAAAATTTCACTGAATGCTCTGGATTCTATACTGCCATCCTGTCTATTTACAACCAGAAGACGAGAACCATCCCTCTTCTCTATTGGATATTGAGAAATTAACCCTTCTGGAAGCATAAAATCGAATTCTTCAAGTCTCATCAAAACACCAATTAATAAATATCTTGTAATTACCAACTATATAAATACGTCATTCTCTTCTATTACTTACCTGATCTTGAAATATAGATAAAGAGAAGGCCTAAGCACATTGCAATAAAACCGAACAACCTCAGCACATTATCCGGCACCTCCGGAAGTTTACTTATTATCTTCTTAAACTTGTCGGGAAAAGCAAAATATGGCAACCCCTCAATTATTAATACCAACCCTAAAACAGACAAAAAATATTTCAAAGACAATCACCTTTTATGTAAAACTTTTGCTAATTATCCTATTTATTCTTTTGCTTATTGTCAATAAAGCACAGAGAAGCTGGAGTTTGCCTAAAACCTTCTGTTTAAAACTTCTTACTTAAAAAACAGAGCCAAATCAGAAACTAAAAGACTCCAGAGAATTGGCTAATTTGTTGTCCACTTCAGCCTCAATAATAACTTCCTCCCCAGTGTACTCTTCTCTGATTACCCTGCCATTCCTGTGTATCTTAGAGATAAGGTCCCCTGCATCAACGGGAAATTTAAACCTTACTTTCTTTAACCGGTTTGGTATCGATTCTCCAATTTTGCATAATAGATCGTTGATACCCTGTCCCGTTAAAGCAGACACAGCTACAGAGTTATCAAGTACCCGTTGCCAGTATTTAACAGTGCTATTAATATTATCAAGCTTGTCAATCTTGTTCAAAGCATGAATAATGGGTTTTTGCGATGCCCCTATTTCACTTAAAACACTATTGACCGAGGTTATTTGTTCATCAACTCGAGGATGGCTGATATCGATTACATGGAGAAGGATATCTGACTCATTTATCTCTTCGAGTGTGGCCTTGAATGCAGCAATAAGCTGATGAGGAAGCTTATTAATAAAACCCACTGTGTCAGATATCAAAACCTCTCTGTTATCTGGCAACCTTATCTTTCTTATAGTGGGATCCAGGGTTGCGAATAATTTGTCTACAGCCAGTACCCCGGCATTGGAGAGATGATTCAATAGGGTTGATTTTCCTGCATTGGTATATCCAATAAAAGAAACGGTAGCGCAAGAGATATGATTTCTCCTTTTTCGATGTAATGCTCTACCCTTTCTTACCTTTTCAATGTCCTTTTTAGCCTTTACAATCCTATCCCTGATTGTTCTCCGATCAACCTCTAATTTGGTTTCTCCTGGCCCCCTTGTTCCTATTCCACCACCCAGTCGGGAAAGAACCCCTCCCCAACCCACAAGACGGGGTAATAAATAGTTAAGTTGTGCCAGCTCAACCTGCAGCTTCCCTTCTTTTGATTTTGCTCTTTGAGCAAATATATCTAGTATTAAGCCTGTCCTATCTATGACCTTAACACCAAATTCTTCTTCTAAGTTTTGTTGTTGCGCAGGTGTCAAATCATCATTAAAAATAACCAGATCAGCGTCCCTTTGAGATATAAGATTTTTTATCTCTTCTACCTTACCCTTGCCGATAAGATAGGCAGGGTTTATTTGCTTGACCTCCTGTATAACCCTGTCTATTGTCAGCCCACCAGCAGTTTCAGTAAGCTTAACCAGTTCAGACAGAGAGTCTTCATATCTTTTTTTCTCTTCTGCCTGAGATTTAATACCAACTAAGATGGCTTTTTCTCTGAGTTTGTCCGTCTTATTTTACCTTTTCATAGAGTATTTCAGTATGAGTATTCCCTTTTGATCTGAAACTTTTCGGGTTCTCTCAAAGGTCAAGAACTAGGTAGCTTATATTTTTTGATTTTCAATATGAACTAATTGCATTATAATATACTGGAAGGTTGAGATGGTCAAGCCTAAACAGCTATCTTGGAAAAACCTTTGATGGTTAACCCAATATAACGCTTTGCCAAAATTTTCGTCAACGGAGAAGTCATATATGAAAAGCAACAGCAAGAGAGAACATACAATAGCAATACTTACAGGCGGTGGAGATGTTCCCGGCCTGAATCCGTGTATTAAGACAATAGTTTACAGATCAAATATGGAAGGAATCAGGGTAATCGGGATTAGAAGAGGCTGGGCAGGCATCTTAGAGTATAACCCTGATGATCCTGATACAAATCACAAGTGTTTACAAGTTTTGAAACCACCAGAAGTCAGGACCATCGACCGTTCTGGAGGTACATATTTACATTCATCTCGAACTAATCCCAGTGCTGTCAGAGAAAACGATATCCCTCCCTTTTTGAAGAAAGAATTCAAAAAAGGAAGAAGGGATTTTACATCACACGTTTTAAAAAACCTGGAGCATTTAAAAATTGATGCTATTATTCCAATAGGAGGCGATGATACTCTAAGTTTTGCAGATAGATTACACCGGGAAGGCTTCCCTGTAATTGCCATTCCCAAAACAATGGACAATGACGTTTTTGGGACAGACTATTGTATAGGTTTCTCTACGGCAGTTACAAGAAGCGTTACTTTTATACATGCACTCAGAACCTCTACCGGTTCTCATGAAAGGATTGCTGTTATTGAGCTGTTTGGAAGATATTCAGGCGAAACCTCCTTGATATCTGCCTATCTGGCGGGTGTTGAGCGTGCCATTATCTCTGAGGTTCCATTTGACCCTAAAAAGCTTGCAAAGCTAATCATGAAAGATAAAAAGGCTAACCCTAAAAATTATGCTATGATTACTATTTCAGAAGGTTCAAAGATGGTTGGGGGCGACATGATTGTTTCAGGAGAATCAGACGCCTATGGACACAGGAGATTGGGAGGAATCGGAGAAGAAACCGGAGCTGTACTAAAGGAACTTACCGGAGAAGATGTGCTCAATCAAAGGCTCTCATATTTAATGAGAAGCGGTGTTCCCGACTCTCTAGATTTAATGGTAGCTGTTAATTTTGCCAATATGGCTATAGACCTTTTTCTGAAAGGAGTATTTGGCCGTCTCGTTGCACTCAACAACGGGATATACACAGATATACCCATAAGCACCATAATGAAAGGCCAAAAAAGGGTCGATATTAGAGAATTCTATGATGTAAAGGAGTACAAGCCCAAAATCCGTCACGTTGGCGGCAAGCCAATGTTTTTATATTAGGGGGTAATGAACAGTTTGCACCAAGACCTCATAAATATAAACAATCGGGCTTACCAGTTGACTAGTATCTAACTAACTAAAAGTTTTTAACCAGTTACTAAACGGAGCGTTAGTGAGAAGATTTTTTTCTTTTTTCATGCCGGACGGGCTTCTTTTGCTGGCAGTAATTTTTTGTATTCGCAGCAATATCCTTCTGGTATGGTTGCCTGCAATTGCCCGTATTTACCCCTATTTTGTTTTTGCCGTAGCGGTTTTACTTGGCTGGCGTTTTAATCGAAGCAGGCTTATTTATGGAGTCTTTGTACTTTTTCTTGTAGATCGATTATTGATTCACCTTCCAGCTACCAACCCTTTTCATACAGCATCCTTTGCGCTAATTGCTTTTAAGTCCATAGCCGTATTATTGCCCCTTAATCTTCTTACCTTTTCGTTACTGAAGGAGCGCAGTCTTATAACCACTAGAGGAGTTTTTTATCTGATCTTGATCTTAGTGCAACTGCCTCTCATCGTCCTTGGCGATCTTTATCAACAAACTGTTTTCACAAGGTATCTTGATTTTGTAATTTATCCTCTTCCCTTTTTAAAACTTCCTTTGCCACAGCCGGCAATACTAACATTTTTTATTGCCCTTGTTTTGATGGCTTTCTATTTTATGAGAGATTGGGACGTTATGAAACAGGGCTTTTTCTGGGCTACTGTTTCTGCTTTTATGGCATTAGCATCCCCAAAGTCTGGAATAATATCTACTATCTACTTTTCCACTGCAGGGCTTATCCTTGTCATATCGGCTATTGAAGCTACATACAGCATGGCTTATCGTGATGAGTTGACAAAATTGCCTGCCCGCAGAGCATTAAACGAAGCTCTTTTAAAATTAGGGGGAAAATATACAGTTGCAATGATCGATATTGACCATTTTAAAAAATTTAATGACCGATATGGACATGATGCGGGGGACCAAGTATTACGTATGGTCGCCACAAAATTAGGTAAAGTAACAGGTGGAGGTAAAACATTCCGCTATGGAGGGGAGGAATTTACCATTGTTTTCCCAGGTAAATCGAAAGACAACGTCTTACAGCATCTGGAAAGATTGAGAAAAATTATAGCGTCTTATGGATTTAATATCAGGGGCAGTGCGCGGCCTAAGAAAAAACCAGAAATAAGAAAAAAGACTTCGGGATCTGTTCAAAAGATTTCAGTAACTGTGAGTATAGGTGTTGCTGAGAGGATTGATAAAAAGGCCAAGCCAACAGAAGTTGTCAAAGCAGCAGATAAGGCATTGTATAAAGCAAAAAAAGGCGGGCGTAATCGGGTTGTGTCCTGATACGAAGCCTCATTTAAACAATATCCCTGTTTGGTGCGTCGTCGACTTCTCGACATAATATTTGTAAGGCAACGCTGGCCCCTTCTTGCCAACGCTTTTTAATATTAATATGTCTTCATATCCTATTGATTTATGATTTAAAAGATAGTAAAATTTACAACGTTAAATAAGAAGCTGTATTGACATCAGCCTTAAGCGGCTATATTTCGCTATAGACAAGCTATATGATCAGATTTGATAATCAGCGTCTTTCTGAAACTCAGTAAAAAACTATCACTATCTTAATATCCAAGCTTATCATTGATACTTAATCATGATATCTTAATTTATATCAACCATTAAAACAATTGGGGGGGGGTGACAAATGTATTTTCAAAGAAGACTTTCCCTCACTTTGGTTTTAGCTACCGTTGTTTTAACTGGCTGTGCCAGTGGAACGTTTCTGGGTCTTAATAAGGCTCAGATAACCAACCAACTGAAGCCAGGTATGACCTACCGGGAGGTAGTCAGTCTTCTGGGCGAGCCAAAGTCCTCCCAGGTAGTCAATGGTAAATGGATAGTCAGGTGGTCGCTACATCAAAATTTCAAAGGTTGGGTACCTTATGATATGAAGTTCAATCAAAAGAAAAAAACTCTAATTTCTTGGTCTGTTAACGAAGCAGAATATGAAAAGAATCAGTGTGCTCTGGCAAAACTGGCCAAGGCATTCGAAGAGGATAGTAAAGGAGTGGGCAGCGGTGATCCGGGCCCTAATGACCCTCAGTTAATGAAATGGATTGCCGGCTATTATTACAGCTATACCAGCGCTGGTATGGGCTCAAGTGGTGGTACGGAGAGGAAGATCATGCTGTGCCCGGATGGAACTTTTTACATAAATACTGAATCCGGCTATTCCGGTGGAACAGGGACTTCAGAGGCCTGGGGTGCCGTTGGTTCTGGTGGTCATAGAGGGAGATGGGCTATACAAGGTAACCAACAGCAGGGAACACTTACTATGGTTTCTCCGCAGGGGAACAAAAAGACATATAATTATAGGGCATGCGGAAGAGGTTGTTTCTATTTTGACGGCTTGAAAGTCGGTTATGCTGGACCTCCTAAGTGCAATTAGACACGTTTATTAAATTTCCTCAAGCTCCCAAACTAGGGTAGTAAAATGAAAATTAAAGTACAAAGTGAAAAAATTATCGAAATTTTGAAAAAATTGGAAGGCATTCAAATCGTGCTCGAGGGTCCTGATGACGCCAAGGAGGCAATCGATCTTATCCTGATAAAAACGGGGATGTCTGCTAGAGATCATTATGCAAAACTGAAGGATATTAAAGTTACCTCTTTCCAGAAATATGAGACATCAGCAGTTGATTATAAAATGATATTCTTGTTGGAATTCATATTTGAAGACGACGTATCGTCAAAGGCCAAGGTTGCTATGATAAAAGAGTTCCAGGGATTATTTCAATAAGTGTGATATATCGAGAGCCATTAAAGGGCCCTTCTTCCCAATTATAGAACAATTGGATTAAGACCAAGCTGTTCCCTACGATAACAGGATTAAACAATAGCAAAGAAATTAAAGACTTAGCTCTTGCGTGTTATCTCTTTTTTTGTGCTGTTTCGGCTTGGCATGGTAGCAAGTGGTGGAAAAGGAAAATCGTAACTGCGTAAGTTGTTGATTTTACTGGAGCCGGTGGGGGGAGTCGAACCCTCGACCTACTGATTACGAATCAGTTGCTCTACCCCTGAGCTACACCGGCTGAATCCTTTAAATCCTTATACTACAAGGGATTGCTTTAAGTCAAGCTAATAATTAAAAGGAGGAACATTGCATTATTAGAACATCCCTAAAAGTCTACAATATCTTATGATAAAATTCCCTTGACACTTAATTCGTTTTTTCTGTATACTCAAAGTTGTAAATCACCACAAGCGATTTCTTACCAGTTCTATTCCCATAAATAAGTAGGTTACCTCCTCTTCAACAGCGATAATTAGTCTTATCTTTAAAATGATACAAAGGACAATAAGGTTTAATTAAGTCGGCAAAAGACTTAAAAGGGTTCGATGGGTGTGCTTTCATCAAGGGAGTATGTGACTCGAAAAATCTAAAATTAAACCAAAAGGAGGGTATCATGGATGTAAGAGATTATTGCAGCAATATGGCTGCCGAGCTTAACGGATGGAAGGCAAAAATGTATGACGTAACCAGAAAATTGGATAAGCTATCTTCAGGGGATAAGGAGAAAGTTGTTCACGAAATTAATGAGCTACATATCATTATCGAAGAGCTGAATGACAGGATTGATAAACTAAATAGAGCATGCCCCACAGAATGGGCACCAGACAAAGATGCACTGGATGGAAAATTTAATTACATGAAGAATAAATTGAAAACGGTCTGGGACCAGGTCTCCCCAGGAGATATCGGAGGATAATTACACTTAACTTATTGGGTAGGGCGACTTATTACGAATCAGTTGCCCTACCCCTGAACTATATCGTCATTGGATAATAATTTAAATATTTCAACTGTTTATTTGAATGATTTTGGGTTATCTTTTAATTTTGTTCTTAGATATTCGGCAGGACAAACTTACAACTCAAGATAACGATTTAAGCATAATAAGGGCTAACTTCAAAGGCATTCTTTATTAACTCTACCTTTTCCCCCTCTTCAGAGATTTGAACCGTCACTACATCGAACCTAGCATCCAAATTCTGCGGGTTGTTTTTGTTTATGTAATATAAAGCCACCGCCGAGGAGCCGAGCATCTCGCTCAAGCGAAGCTCCTTGCGGGATTTGATTTTACTTCATATTCTTATCACGACCGAGTGTTCCTGATGGTCATCGATAAGGGTAATCGTTGTATCCTGCTGCGGGACACCGTCGACGGTCGCACTCGTTGCACCATCGCCAATCTGTTCCCGAAGAACGGCGATGTGGTAGACCGTTTCCCTATAACGGTAGTGAACCGTGAAGCCCTCCCAATCCGCAGGGAGGAGCGGCGCGAAACTCAGTCTATCGACCGTAAGTTGGAGCCCCAGAAGTGATTCCACAATCAGCCGGTACATCCAGCCGGCTGAACCGGTATACCACGTCCATCCACCGTGGCCGGTGTGCTGTGAAAGTGCATAGACGTCAGCTGCAACAACGTAGGGTTCTACCTTGTATGTCGCAATCGACTCAGGAGACCTCGCATGGTTGATCGGGTTGATCATGGCCATCAATTCCCAGGCGCGCCGACTGTCGCCCAATTGAGCGAAGGCCATAGCCATCCAGATCGCCCCATGAGTATATTGCCCACCATTCTCCCGTACGCCGGGAATGTATCCCTTGATGTAGCCGGGATTCAAATCAGACTTGTCAAAGGGTGGATCCAAAAGTTGAATCAGTGCCTGGTCCCGGTGGATAAGGCGCTGATCCGCCGCCTCCATGGCCATACGCACGCGTTTGGCATCACCTGCGCCGGAGAGAACAGACCAGCTTTGCGCAATTGAATCAATCCGGCATTCGGGGTTACTCATCGACCCAAGCAGCGAACCGTCGTCGAAGTAAGCGCGAAGGTACCATTCTCCATCCCAGCCATGCTGCTCGATGTTCCGGCGCATCTGAGCCGCCTCTGCCTCGCACCTTTCTGCGAAGGGCAGATCGCCGCGCCTGCGGGCAACCTCAGTGAATTGCATAAGCACATCATACAGGAAAAATCCCAGCCAGACGCTTTCGCCTTTCCCATCTGCGCCCACCATGTTCATACCGTCGTTCCAGTCGCCGGAGCCCATAAGCGGCAATCCATGCTCGCCATAGTTGAGACCTCTTAGGATGGCTTTTGCGCAATGTTCGTACAAACCGGCCTTCTTTCGGAATTGGCTAGGCATATCGTAATAGGAATCCTCATTCGCGCTTATCGGGCGGCCCTGAAGAAACAGGATGTTCTCATCCAATACACCGTAATCCCCGGTGCTCCGTACATAGCGGCACACCGCCAACGGCAGCCAGAGGTAATCGTCGGAGCAGTGTGTGCGTACGCCTCTGCCTTGAGGAGGATGCCACCAGTGCTGTACATCACCCTCGAAGAATTGACGGCCTGCGGCAAGAAGGATGTGCTCGCGCACGAGGCGCGGCTCGGTATGGATGAGTGCCATGACGTCCTGCAACTGATCGCGAAAACCGAAGGCGCCCCCGGATTGGTAGTAGCCGCTGCGCGCCCACAGACGGCATGCCAACGTCTGATACAAGAGCCAGCCGTTGGTCAACAGGTTGAGGGACTGGTCGGGTGTTTCCACTTTTATGGCGCCGAGTGTGTGCTGCCAGTATCGCCAGACCTCTTCCAGCGCGCCGCGCGCCGCGGCAGATCCCCGGAAGCGATGCACCAGGTTGCCGGCGTCATTGGCGTCCCGCCCTACGCCGAGCCTGAAGATAATTTCACGTTCCTGCCCGGCGGCTATATCAAAGGAAACCTGAATCGCGGCGCATGGGTCCATGGCGGCCCCTACCCTGCCGGAAAGCCGCAATCGGTTCATCGCGGCCGGATTTGCGAGCGTGCCGTTACGCCCCAGGAATTCCATCCGGTCGCCGCTTACCGTCCGGGTCGCTTCGTCCACGTCGAAAAAAGCAGTTCGATCGGGGAACTCCGTATTGTATGGGTTCCGTGCGAAAAGCGCACCGCTCACTGGATCAATTTCGGTGATCACATGCATGGTCGTTTTGGGCCGAAGATCTCCCAGAACCCACTCCGCATATCCGGTGGCAGAGAGCCGGCGTGATCTGCTCGACTCGTTTCTTACCTTCAATACCGTAAACTTGATGGATGCGTCCGTGGCCACGTAAACCCACACCTCGGAGCGGATGCCGCGCTCTGTGTGTTCGAAGACGCTGTATCCGAATCCATGCCTGGTAGCGTAAGGCTTCGCCCCACGGCTGGGCAGTGGCATGGGAGACCAGAAGTGGCCGCGTTCTTCATCGCGCAGGTAGAACGCTTCCCCGCTCCTATCGCTCACGGAATCGTTATACCAGGGAGTGAGGCGAAACTCGTGGGCATTCTCGGCCCAGGTGTACGCGGAGCCGCTCTCCGAGATGACGGTTCCAAAGCGCGGATTCGCCAGGACATTCACCCATGGCATCGGCGTAACCTGATCCTGCGTGGTGGTAATGATGTACTCGCGGCCATCAGGTGTGAATCCGCCGAGTCCGTTAAAGAACAGCAGATCGTGGCGAGGCATGGCGGCAACTGCCGCGGAAGTGGCACGATCAGTCCGGGTCGGAGTAAAGAGCGGCACTGTAATTTCCCCGACATTTCTGTGGTTGATCTGGTCCGCCAGCATCCCTCGGCTGTCGGTGACGATGGCGCGAGCGACCGTTTGGAGCAGGATGCGCTCCTCGTTCGATATCTGGTCCGCAGGTCTGACGAAAATACCGCCCGGTTGATCTGTCATGTGGGATCCGAAGCCTTCGGCAATAAGCCCCATAATCTGGTCGTGGAGAAGCTGCCGGTAACCGGCATAATCTTCGTTCCAGATCACCAGATCCACCGCCAGTCCTTTTAAGCGCCAATAAGTATGGGCTTGTATGAGTTGACGCACCAGGTCAATATTGGCCGGATCTTCAATCCGCAGGAGCAGGATTGGCAAATCGCCGGAAATGGCATAGCCCCATAGACCGGACTGCCCGCGTTGATTTTTGATGATGACACTCGTGTCGGCGCGAAACGAAGCATTAGCATAGATCATCGAGCCAGCGAGACTTCCATAGAGCTGAGCGTCGGCTTCCGTCGCATTGATCTGCCGCAAAAAGCTATCGCTGTGTGTCCACACCAAGTCGAAGACCCGATCAGCGAGACGCCTGTCCTGGTATTTCCCAACCAGACTTAAAGCTGCGTCACGAGTCTCACCGATGCCGGAGACAATATTGACAGTTGCCGTTTCTTCCGCATCGAGCGTGATTCGATAACGGATCGAAACGATCGGATCCAGCACGGAGCCTTCACTGCCGGAGAGCGCCGCTGCATCACGCATTGCTTGAGGATCGACAACCGTGTTTCCGCGGCCGATGAACTGCAGGCGGTCGGTCTCATAAGAGATTTCTCCAATGTCCACGCCGTGCACGGCCATCAAATGAAACATCCAGGGAACGTGCTCGCCCTGGGAACGGGGCCTGCGCGTGCAAAGTATCGCCCGCTGCTGGTGGAGGATCTCGGTCTGAACAAAGAGATTGCTGAACGCCGGATGCAGTGCATCCGCGGCCGCCGAGGCGAGGACGACCTCAGCGTAACTCGTGACATCAATGGCTCTGCGCTTCCCGGAACGGTTGATAATGGTTATACGGCGCAGCTCGATGTCATCCTCGGGCGAAACGGCAATTTCTGTATGCGTGTCTAAGTCGTGGTCGCGGCAACGGAACTCCGCTTTAGCCTCCGAAAAGATTGTTTCATAAGTATCCGCTTGTTTGAGCGCCGGCTGATAGGCCGTTGACCAGAAATCCCCGCTCGTCACGTCGCGGATGTAACAGAACGTGCCCCAATTATCGCAGGTGCTGTCTTCGCTCCAGCGGGTGACGGCCATGTCCTTCCAGCGGCTGTACCCGCTGCCTGCGTTCGTGATCATCACATGGTATCTACCGTTTGACAACAAGTGCACTTCCGGTTTCGGCGTGTTCGGACTGCTGAATACGCGAACCGACCCCTCCGTGCCCATGGATTCTACACGGCGGTCGGAGGGTTCGGCGGTGTGTACATAGGACGCCGTCGCCTTGGGGATTCGCTCCTGGAGCAACAGCATGGTCGCCTGAAATATGGGTTCAGACTCAAATCGTTTTTGCATCGGTCGGTCTAAAAGAACATAGGCCAGAGAGAGTAAACTCATGCCCTGATGATGTGCCATGAAGGAGCGGACCAGGGCGCTTGATTGTCCTCGCGGCAGACGTATTGGAGTATAGTCAATTGCCTCATAGAAGCCGTACTGTCCCATAACGTTTGCAGACGCAAGGCGTTCAAGATTATGGCATGCCTCTTCGGGCGCTACCGTCAGCGCCAGCGCCGAGGCATAGGGCGCAATGACAATATCCTCGGCAAGCCCGCGTTTGAGACCCAGGCCTGGTACGCCAAAGGCGCGATACTGGTAGTTGAGATGAACGTCGATTGCGTTGTAGCCTGACTCCGAACTACCCCAGGGCACACCGAGTTTCCTCCCATACTCGATTTGCCGGGCTACTGCAGTTTTGCAGGTATGGTCGAGCAGTGTGTGTTCGTACGTCGGCATCACCAAAAGCGGCATGAGGTATTCGAACATCGAACCGCTCCAGGAAAGGAGGATCTGCTCTCCACCGGCAGTGGTCAGCAGTCGTCCAAGGGCAAACCAGCTCGCTTGCGGCAGCTGTCCCTGCGCAATTGCTATAAAAGTACAAAACCGTGCTTCCGAAGCTAACAGATCGTAGTAACTCGGATCCCGCCGGCGCTCACCGACTTTGTACCCGATAGCCAGGAGATTGCGTGCTTTGTCGAACAGGAAGTCGTATTCCATATGGGCGAGAGCGTCGATTTGCCGTGCCAGCCCTTCGATATCTCTAATCCGTGCTCCGGCGCGCCTGCTTGACTCCGTTATATTAAGATTTGCCAATTGGCGCAGCGTCGGGATTTCATCGCTATCCGGCATCTCGCGGAGCATGTCCGGCGACGCCGGCGACGATGTCCCGACCGTGAGAAACGTCAGCTCATCGAGGGCGTTCCGGCATTGTCCGGCAAGGGCATGGGCCCACCACTGCTCCTGACTCTCGGGGTCCGTATCGAGAACATTGACGCAGGTGACCACTTCCGCTGCGGACGTTGCCAACCGATCAAGGCACAGCCGAGCCGCTGCAAGCGTGGTGGGTGGGGAATCGGTTGCTGACTTCAGCAATTTTTGCAGTTGCACGAGTTGGTCCGAAGCGGTTTTGCCATCCATGTCCACAAGGACACGGATGGTGTCGCTGATTCCCTCAAACACTCGCGATCCCAGAATCCGGTCGTCGGGAAGTGCGAGCAGTCCCTGCCGCAGCGTCAGCAGATGGCCAGCAAGGTTTCCGCTGTCCACGGTCGAGATGTAGGCAGGTTGCAGCGGTTGCAGGGATTGTGTGTCGTACCAGTTGTAGAAGTGGCCCCGGTAACGTTCTAATGCTTCCATCGTATGGAGTGCATTTGCAGTGCGCTCGATGAGTTGTCCCGCCGAGATGTAGCCGAAGTCATAGGCGGACAAATTTGCGAGAAGGGACAGTCCCATGTTGGTAGGCGACGTGCGATGCGCGATTACGGTAGCGGGATGTTCCTGAAAATTGTCAGGGGGTAGCCAATGATCTTCCGGGCCGACAAAGGTTTCAAAAAACGCCCAGGTCTTACGGGCAAGTTTCCGGAGAAAGATGGTCTGGTCAACCGTCAGCCGTGCCTCACGGCTAACAAGCGGCCTGCTGATCCACCATGCTATAACGGGAGAGAAAAACCAGAGGCCCAGTATGGGTCCGGCCACAGCTAATGAGGATGGTCTCGAGAGTGTCAGATCGATAACCGCGGCGCCGGCAAGAACCGGGGCGAACCACATGGTCTTAAAGGCGCCGGCCAGGTCCGTACGGCAATTACGCTCCGAGTCGCCCGAAGGATTCCATTCGAGGAGCCGCTTGTGGGTAACCAGTATCCGCCAGACCGTACGCACAATCGCATCGAGACTAAAAAATGCCTCGTAGGGAAGGCAAATGAGTGTAAATGCAGCTTGAGCTAAGTGCCGGCCGGCGGAGTGCAGGTTGGTATTGAGGTGCTGACTCATAAGTACATCGACCGGCTTCCGAAGCGTTTGCAAAAAAGAGGTAATTAGGGAAGGGATCAGGATAATTCCGATCACCGACAGGGTCCAGAACAAGGCAGTTTGCAAGACCATCCAGCCCAGCAGTAACAGGAGGGTCAACACCACCGGCACGAGACTGCGCCGCAGGTTGTCGAATATCTTCCAATGGGACAGGCATGAGAGCGGATTCTTTTGAAGATGCGCATCAGGACCGGAAACATACGACAGCAACCATCGCAGGAGCTGCCAATCACCGCGAATCCAGCGATGCCTGCGGATCACGTCCGTATTGTAGCTTGATGGATATTCTTCATAGAGCATAACATCGCTCAATAACCCCGCCCGCGCATAACACCCTTCCAGAAGATCATGGCTGAGAATCCGGTTTTCGGGGAAACGTCCTTTGAGCGTTTGCTCGAAAGCATCAACCTCGTAAATGCCCTTGCCAATGAACGATCCTTCGCCAAACAGGTCTTGGTAAACATCGGAAACAGCACGCGTATAGGGATCGATACCGGGCTCGCTTCCGCACATTGTCGCATACCGCGAACGATTCATGCCGGTCAGGCTTACAGCGACTCTCGGCTGAAGGATGCCGTAACCCTCACAGACACGCTGCTTGTCTTCGTCGTACCGCGCACGATTCAGCGGGTGTGCCATGGTTCCCACAAACTGCCACGCCGCGTCGCGCGGCAGTTGCGTATCCGTGTCCAGGGTAATCACATACTTCACGCTCGATAAGACTTTCGTGTCGCCAATGACGAGGGAAAAACTATCCCCTGCATTTTCCCCGCCGCGCAGGAGGGCATTCAATGCCGCAAGTTTCCCCCGTTTGCGCTCATAACCCATCCATATACGCTCATGAGGATTCCATCGACGCTGGCGATGGAAAAGGAAGAAGGTATCATCTCGGGAATGACTGTATTTGGCATTCAGCTCTTCGATCCCTTGCCGGGCAAGACGCAACAGCGATTCGTCCTCGGGAAGCATTTCCTCCGGTGAGTCTCGAAAATCGGTCAACAGGCCGAAGTGCAGATTAGCGTCCTGATTTGCTAGGAACCGCACTTCAAGAGCCTCGATCAGATCCTCTATATTCTGCGTGCTGGTGAGCATCGTCGGAACCACAGCCAGTGTGCTGAATTCCGGCGGTATCCCTTTGGAAAAGTCCATGCGCGGCAGTGGATGGGGTGTCGCCAACAGCGTTGCCAGCAAGTTTACCAGCGCAATAGCCAGTTGACTTGCGCCCAGAACTGAGAAGAGCACGATCAGAACAATTGCCCATCCTGGCAAGGCTCCGACATGCGCCTTCGCCAGCAACCCCCCGGCGAAGATCGCTGTAATCAGCGTGATTGCACCAAGATAGAGGGGCAAAGGAAACCGGCGGCTCCATCTCTGAAGATGCTCAGATAGGGATCGGTTTACTTCCAGCGCTTGTTCGAGTTGGGGTAATCCCTTGCCGATCAGGAAAAAGCCGACATGCGCCACGCTATCATTGCTGTCTTCCCGGCTTGCACCCTTATGCGCCATCCCGATTGCCGTGCGTGCCACCTCGCTCTCGGAAAACCGGCTGTGTTTCGACATCTTTTCCACGACATGGCGGTAACGGTCACGGGTAGAAAAATCCATTGCACCATAAACGCCGCCGGGGTCCTCGCGCAGCACTTGGTCGACAACACTAATCGTCTCGACGAACTCTTGCCAGTTCATCGCGCTCAGCAAACGAAGGCTGCCGATGCTGTTGCTAATGGATACCTGATCGGCAGCCTGCTGTTGGTTCTCCGCCTGCACCAGCTGCTTGATCGTTTGGCCGCACTCGGACAGCCGCTGCTCAAGCCAGGCAAGCGGCAATGACAGAGCAGGTCCCTGTCCCTGCAGGCGGCGCGTAATTTCTGCTATAAAAGAACTCACCATCGGTGGGTTTGATCGCGCCATGTCTGCGATCACCAGAATCAGGCTCTTCGGGTCCTTCGCGGCGCTCTCCGTCATCTGGTCTGCCCAGTAATCGGCCCGACTGCGGTCTATTCTATTGGTAGCGATCCGGGTGGCAACGCGCCGGAGATTCTCGATCAGGGACAGACGCAGCATAATGGGTATTGCCCACAATTCGCCTAACTTCAGGGGAGTGACTGTCTGGTAGGCTGCTACAAATCTGCCTAGAATTTCCGGATCGACCCGCCCATCGCCATGAGAGATCATCTCCAGCGCAATGTCATATACGCGTGGCAGATCTGCCGAAGGACCATTCATCAGGTGGGGGAGTTCCCTGCTGTACCCTTTTGGAAAATGCCTCCTGGCTGTGCGAATCTGCTCTTCAATCAGGTAAAAGTTATCGAGCAGCCATTCCCCGGCAGGCGTGATCCGGCGGTTTGCCTTAACCGCCTCCATCAGCAAATTCTGGACTCCAATCAGGAGCTCTTCATTTTCAACCAGCCGTGTCAGAAGCCGATCCGGAACGTGTCCGGGGTTTAACGTGTGTGAACCTGCGAGAGTCTTTCCATGCTGCCCCATCTGATAGGAGCTGAATAACTCCGCTCGAAGCGGCGGCTCGAAACAAGCGTACTTTTGTGCCAAATCGTTTCCACGGAGACTCTCCCACAAATGTGACAGAATCCCGGGAATGGTCTTGCTTTTTAAATTTATTGGATTGATAAGACCTTCCTTTTTCAGGATGGGGATATATGATTGATAAGAACTTTTTTTACGGTAGTTAGTATATGAAGAATGGTCTTGTGTGTCAATAGAATAATGGCCACAAAATTTGGGGTAAGGCTGGTGGATAATTTTCATAGTCATTATGGTTTTGATCTTTCTCTCCTATATTTTAAAAGGGTTATGGGGATTGATAACTGCACCTTTCCAAAGAATAAGTAAACCCAAGGGCTTACTTATTCATGAAGATCGCTACCTAACACCCTCTAAAGATAAGCATATAAGGCAGGCATCTTTATTTACTGAAGAGAACGAAGACACTAAGGATGAAGCTAACGGTAAAAGCGTGTTCCGCTTTCACTGTTGGAAATGCGGAGAGGTAGTTAAGGTTGACAAATCAAAACGAAACGATATAATAGAATGCAAAGGATGTGGTACGAGACTTGAAATACCAAATAAATAGAACCGCCCAAATCAATGGATGACGATCTTCCTGAATTTACACCTTCTGTTGGAAGTTGAAAAAATATGCGATACCGCCGGGATCATCAACCGCGGCAAGCTTCTTGTAAAAGACAAGATTTCCATCATAGTCAATGAAGGTGATATACTGGAAAATGTGTTTGTAAGGCTTGTGAAAGGTTGATATGAAAACGTCGAAAAAACTTCCTCCAATAATCAAGGATTGCGAAATATACCTTTACCGATGAAGTCCACAAATAATCCGATTTGAAGAAAATGCAAGACTTCAAACGGTTATTAGTGATATCATTTATTCGATCTTTATGATATTGATGACGTGTTATGTGCGGTGCCTAGGTTACTGGATACATAATTGACATTCTTCGGCGCTGCCGGGAAATCAATCGTTTAACAGAGACAACATACCTTAAACTATTGTCGGGAGAAACCGGCCTACTCAACTCAGATTGATATGAGAGCGAAAGGAACAAGTCAATGAGACTTGCGGTATTGGAAACGGAAAGATGTGTAGGCTGTCAATGTTGTATGTTCGCATGCGCACGAAGGCATGACGAGGCCGGATTAACCAAGGCCTGTATTGCCGTGAAATCCATTGGAGGTATGAGGCGGGGTTTTAACGTCATTGTCTGCAGGGCCTGTGATAATCCGCCCTGTGCTAAAGTCTGTCCTACTAACGCCCTTAAACCGGGAAAAGAAGGGGGCGTTCGCCTTGACATGAAGAAATGCATAGGATGTGGGCACTGCCAAGATGCCTGCCTCACTGGAGCCATTTTATGGGATGATACCACAAATAAACCCATGATCTGTTTCCACTGCGGTTACTGCGTCAAATTCTGTCCCCACAAGGTCTTGGGATTGAAGAAAAAGGAAGGGGGGGTAGACCATGTTAAAAGATGATCCCCTTGCCAATGTCCTTTATATCGACTTATCAAACAGAACTTTCGTGACAAAAAAGAGGCCTGAACTTTTTGACAGGTATATCGGAGGCACCGGCGTGGCTATACAGCTTCTTCATGAAGAATGTCCAACAGGTTGTGATCCCATCTGCCCGGAAAACCCGATTATATTCGCGGTTGGTCCACTTACGTCATTGTTCCCTCTGGCCTCCAAAACAGTCGCCATGTTTAAATCCCCCCATACCGGCAACTTGGGAGAGAGCCACTCTGGAGGTAGAAGTGCGGTTGCAATCCGTATGGCCGGATACGGGGCCATTGTCTTTAAAGGTGCCAGTGATATCCCCATCTATTTATCCATTCATGGGGATAAGGTGTACTTTCGTGATGCCTCTTCACTTTGGGGAATGGGCAGTTCTGAAACCGGGCGTATCATCAGAGAGAATGAGACGGGAGGAGGCTTGCGCACAATCATGCGAATCGGCAAGGCGGGGGAAAACCTTGTTTCATATGCCTGTGTAACGACGGAGTCGTATCGTCATTTTGGCAGATTGGGATTGGGCGCCGTCTTCGGAAGTAAAAAACTCAAGGCGATTGCCATATCCGGAAAATCATCGGTGCCTGTTACCGATGCAAAGCTTTACCGAAAAATGTATGAGGAAATCTATCAGACAGCGGTAGAATCCCCGGTCATGAAGAAATATCACGATCTGGGAACCGCCGAGAATATCATAGCACTGAATAAATTCGGCGGTTTCCCCACGAGAAATCTAAAAGAGGCAACCTTTGAAAAAGCGGATGTGATTTCCGGTGAGGCTTTTGCAGCGGGATATTTAGGCAAGCGGTTGGCCTGTTCTCATTGTCCTGTGGGATGCATCCATATCGCTGCACTCAGAGAACCATATGAGGATGAACCGTATTACTATAAGACGTCCATGATATCCTACGACTATGAACCTATATATTCATTAGGCTCCATGCTTGGTATTTCCGATCCCGAGGGCATCTTGAAGTTGATGGATAGTGTCGAAACATGGGGGATGGATGCCATAAGCACTGGTGTCATTCTGGCATGGGCAACGGAAGCACAGGAACAGGGACTCATCTCTGAAAAAGAAACGATGGGAATTAAATTCTCCTGGGGGGATCCGGCGCCATACATCGATGCGAACAGATTGATTACTGAGCAACCCAATGAGTTTTACATGGCCTTGGCAAAGGGTGTTGAATGCGCTGCCGCATTATATGGAAATAGAGATTCCGCCCTGGCCTTTGGAAAGAATGAAATGGCAGGATACCATACGGGCCCCGCTACTCATGTAGGAAATTTAATCGGCTTGCGACACAGCCATCTGGACAATGCAGGCTACAGCATTGACCAGAAAGTGCTTGCCCAGAAACAAACCAGTCCCGAGGAACTGGCCGATATGCTATTAGAGGAGGAAAGATGGCGACAGATATTATCAAGCCTGGTCGTCTGTTTTTTCGCGAGGGGAATTTATACACCTGACATTGTATCGAAACTTCTTCCTTTGCTCGGATTCGATTTGAAAATTGAAGACATTAACAGGATCGGTAAAGAAATTTATCTCGAAAAGTACCGGTTTAAAACAAAAGAAGGGTTTTCGCTGGACGAACTGCGCATCCCGAAAAGAATCTTCGAGACATCATCTCCTGTAGGAAAATTTGATGAAACATATATACGCCGCTCCCTCGACCGTGTGAAGAAGATTCTCGAGAAGCAGGGTGCTGATTGATACACCACTGTACTGCACAGATAGAGAAGAAGACGTTAGAAGGAAGAGAGCTTGCTGCGTCTTCTGATTATAAAGAAAATAAACAATTTGAATGGGGTTATAACAAAAAATGAGAATTGGCGTTCTGACTGGTGGGGGAGATGTCCCCGGTTTAAATCCTTGTATTAAGGCACTCGTATACCGTGCGGCTGATGCCGGACACGAAGTCCTTGGAATCCGTCGCGGCTGGGCAGGACTGCTTAACTACAATATTGATGCGGCGGATAATCGCCTATGTTTAATACCCTTAAACAAAGCCAACACGCGGACGATTGATAGAACTGGTGGCACATTTATTCACACCTCACGCACAAATCCAGGCCGGGTTCGCTGGAGTGAAGTGCCAAAATTTCTTCAAGACCCGAATCACCCACCGATTGAAAATGACCCACCGGCAGATTTCACCCCGCATGTGATCAAAGTCATCGAGCATCTTGGCATTGATGCGCTTGTAACCATCGGCGGTGATGATACGCAAAGTTATGCCGTGCGGCTGCATCAGGAAGGCATTCCTATTGTTGCTATTCCTAAAACAATGGACAACGATGTCTATGGAACAGATTACTGCATTGGCTTTTCAACAGCAGTAACGCGCAGCGTTAATTTTATTACCGCTCTGCGAACGTCGACAGGTTCACATGAGCGTATTGCCATTGTTGAACTCTTTGGGCGCAACTCCGGCGAAACGTCTCTTATATCTGCGTATCTTGCAAACGTTGACCGCGCAATTATTTCTGAAGTGCATTTCGATCCAGAGAAATTGGCAAGTCTTCTCATGGAGGACAAGCGCAACAATCCCAGCAACTATGCGATTATGACGATTTCCGAAGGGGCGCAAATGATTGCCGGAAAGATTGTCGAGTATGGCCAAGAGGACGCCTATGGTCACAAAAAACTTGGCGGTATTGGAGCTATCACGAGTGAGGCTCTGCAGAACTTGACAGGAATGCAGGTTATTTATCAGCAGCTTGCGTATCTTATGCGCAGCGGTGAACCAGACGCGCTTGACCGCATGGTAGCAATAAGTTATGCCAATTTGGCTACTGACCTCATCATTAAATACGAATTTGGAAAGATGGTTTCGTTGCTTGAAGGAAAATATACAACCGTTCCTGTTGATACACTTGTTAAAGGTTTCAAACGCGTAGACGTTGAAGAACTTTATGATATGGAGCAGTATCGCCCGAAAGTAGCGTATATTTTAGGAAAGCCAATGTTTCTTTACTAAACAGAATAAGGCATTGTTAACAAAACAGCCTTCCCCAATACTATTCTTGCAACAAAACACTTTCTTATCACAAAACGCCGAGAAGGTGGGGTGGGCAGCCTAATCGCCAGGTATCTGGAACGATGGTTCATTAAGAAAGAATGTATTTATCAAATGCACAATGAAAAACTGTATATCGTCATGGTGGGTCTGCCGGCGAGAGGTAAATCAACGCTGGCCATATGCCTCAAGGATGCCTTTAGGAAGAGCCGCATTCCCACAAGGATATTCAACAACGGCAACCTGCGGAGAAAACACCAACACCTGCAAGAAACGTCCCTTTCTGATTTCTATCACCCGGATAATACGGAAGCGGCAGCTCTAAGAAAAAGCTTTGCCCGCATAAACCTAGATCGGGCCAAGGCTTATCTCCATGGCAGGGGCCAGGTTGCCATCCTTGACGCTACCAACGTAAGCCGGGAAAGAAGGGACATGATCGAGGAGCATCTCGATGACCACCCGATCCTCTTCATTGAATGTATCAACGATGATGAGGATATCCTGAGCTTGGGCATTCTGGAGAAAACCAAACTGCCTGAATTTTCCCACCTTGACCGCCTGACGGCTGAGATGGAGTTCATGAAGCGTATCGACTACTATCGCATGATCTATGCACCATTGACGAGCGAAAGAAATTACATTCGGATGGACTCCCTGAAGCACAGGATCATAGAGGAGAGGCACATCGATTCGATTCCGCTGTATCTGCTGGTCCGGGACTTTCTGGTCACTGATGTGGTGAAAAATCTTTTCCTGATTCGCCATACCGAGACAGAATATAACGTGGTCGATCGCATTGGCGGCGATCCCCCCCTAACAGCGGAGGGCGTGTCCCAAGCCAAGGCCCTGGGACGGTTTTTCAGCCGGCGAAAGATATCCCACATCTTTACGAGCAGCACGCAGCGGACGATTCAGACGGCCCGATTCATTGCTGAAAAGCAAACGGATTGTAATATCTTCCCCCTTAAGGAATTTGATGAAATCAACGGCGGCGTTTGTGAGGGGATGACATACAAAGATATAGAGGAATCAATGCCCGAAGTCTTCCATATGCGAGAGGCAAACAAGTATTACTATGTCTATCCGGGCGGGGAAAGTTATGAAACGATGAAACCACGGATACTGGTGGGTATCAAAAAGGCTTTTTTTATTAACCAGCAAGCTGACCACATTATGATCGTCGGCCACCGGGCGGTAAATCGGATGATCCTGTCTCATTTCCTTTACCGACGGGATGAAGACGTCCCTTATATCTACGTCCCTCAGGACCGGTTCTATCACATCATCGCCACGCAGGATAAAAAACTATTTAAATTGAGAAGTTACATATAGATGTGGCTATCTCCTCACTGGGCTACTTAGGGACGTTGTTTCTAATTAATAAACACCTAGCAGGTAGTCGGTTTTTCTATAGAATCGTATCATGCCGCGACAAGCATGATTGGATATTCTCGGCGCTCTGCATCACATCATGTAGTGTGGGATGCTATTGACCTGGTCGGTAGGTTACATTGTATGATAGATAAATCCTTCACCTGCAAGCATAGCAATGACTGCACTTAGACGATCACATGAATGCTGAGGTTTTTCTCTGCCGAACTCTGAAGACATTTTAGACGAACGCAGCCCCTGAGTTTAGCGCCTGAGGTACGCAATCCTTAGATAGCAAAAAAATTACCTGAGTAGAACATGCATCTAAATATATCCCAGCTAAGTACCCCCTTGGGGTCTCATAGGGGGGGCAATCTTCCAAAGAATTTTCGTAAGCCTTTTTTCTCTTAGTCAAGACATCATCAAGCACAGCTTCCAAATGAATGCACACGCAGATCGTTACATAATGATCTATACAGAAATAAAATGTGGGGCTATTGTGGGGCAGATTAAACAAACATTAAAAATGGCTTAGGTAAAATTATACAACTCCTTGATTTTACTGGAGCCGGTGGGGGGAGTTGAACCCTCGACCTACTGATTACGAATCAGTTGCTCTACCACTGAGCTACACCGGCATTGGATAATAGTTATATCAGACGAATGGACTTTGAAAATCTTGAACTAAAGATGGATCGTATTGGAAAAATGATTTCTGGTTTAATTAAGGCTCTGAAATAATCTATGATACATTTTTGATAAGTTTAAACTTACGACTCTCGATTAACAACTTACGAATAACAGGGGCTAAGCTCAAAGGCGTCCTTTATCAACTCTACTTTTTCCCCCTCTTCAGAGATTTGAACCGTCACTACATCGAACCTTGTATCCAAATTTTGAATATTTTTTTTATTTATATAATCCAGTGCCACCTTAGAGATTTGGTACTGTTTTCTTTTATCTACTCCTTGGGAGGGATGGCCATACTCCAACGATGATCTCGTCTTAACCTCAATAAAGGTGACGGTCTTTTTGTCTTTTGCTATTATATCTACCTCTCCAAACTTACACTTATAGTTTCTCTCAATAATCTTATATTTTAGCCCCTTCAAATATGAAACAGCGATTTCCTCACCTCTTTTACCAAGGGAGATTCTCTCTTTAGTCATTGTCTCCTAAACAAGTTTGTTATAAATAAATTCCATTTTTCAAGATGAAATTAAATACTCTTTTACGCCCTTAAAGGTTCTTCTGTGGATTTCACAGCACCCAGATCTTTTAATTGCATCCATATGCTCTACTGTTCCGTATCCTTTATTTCTGGCAAAATTGTACTGGGGATATATGCTATGGTATTCAACCATTATTTTATCTCTGGTAACCTTGGCAATTATGGAAGCAGCGGCAATAGAAGGGCTGAGAGCATCACCTTTTATGATGGTTGATTGATGGATTTGAGTGGGTATAGAATGTATACCATCGACAAGTATATAATCAACCGGGGAATTTAAGGCAGCTACGGCTGATTGCATTGCTTTAAGACTGGCTTGGAGGATGTTGATTCTTTCAATTTCTCTTTGATCTACGATACCAACACCTACAGCTTCAGCCTGTTTATAGATTTCACTGAACAATACCTCTCTTCTATGAGAGGACAGTTTTTTAGAATCTGCAATACCTTGGATATTATGGTTCTCTGGAAGGATAACAGCAGCAGCAACTACAGGCCCTGCCAGAGGACCTCTTCCCGCTTCATCGACTCCGGCTATGAATTGATATCCTTTTTCATAGATTTCTCTCTCTGGGATAGCATGAGAGATGGATATCATTATGTAAATCTCCGTTCCTTTATACGAGCAGCCTTACCTCTCAGCTTTCTAAGATAATAAAGCTTAGCCCTTCTAACTCGTCCTTTACGAACAACCTCTATCTTGGCAATTAAAGGTGAATTGAGAGGAAAAATTCTTTCTACCCCAACACCGTAAGAGACCTTTCTCACAGTAAAACTTGCCCTGCTCCCTCCTCCTTTTCTGGCGATCACAACCCCTTCAAATACCTGTATTCTTTGTTTGTCTCCTTCTACAATCTTAGTATGGACTTTAACAGTGTCTCCGGGTTGGAAGTCAGGCATATTAAGTTTAACATGCTCTCTTTCAATAATATCTATAGTACCATTCATAATTACTCACTCTCCAATAATATTTTTCCTCTATCTCATTCCTAAAAGTCTATCTAGAATTATAGCCGCTGCTGATCTGACCGACAAATGATAGTAATCAGTATTGCCTCGAATAGGGGCTAAAACATAGTCTGAATCTCTAATAACATCTTCAATTATCCCCCACCCGGTTCCCAATAATAAAAGATACGGCTGAGAATCTTTCTCAATCAGGTTTTTTAGATCTAAATAATCTATACTTCTTTCTAGAGGCTTGGCATCAGTAACTACTGTTTTTGGTCTAACTCCCTGATGATTATAGATATCTTCGCAGACATCCTCCAACGAATCTGCTATTTCAACCAACTCCAGGGCTTCCTTTCTCTTCGGATTATAATCAGCGCCATAGCCTGTAAGCCAATGAGAAAGAATTCTTCTTGCCAGTATTCGTTGTTTTTTGAAAGGAGTTACCAAATAGTATTTAACTATCCCAAAAGTAACAGCAGATCTTGCAATATCATGAATATCAAGATTGGTCAATGCCGTAGAAACAACCCTTTTGTTTTTATCGTAAACAGGATAGTGCAACAAGGCTAAATACAGATTTGGCCTTTTTGTTATATTTACCACCTCTAACCTGAGCCTAATTCTTGTTGAAATCGTAAAAAAGCCAAAAACAGACGACATAGTAAAAAGCTTCAAATGCACGGCACGCAAATCCGAGGGAATGAAGCTTACTTAATTGTACGCTGCAATGACTGAGGATACAGCGTAACACCGCAGATGGACTTTTTAGGAAGTCGTCAATTCTTGTTTTATCTCCAATAGTAACCTTAAATCTTCCCCAGAAAGTTCGGCATCTTCTAATAGATCCGGTCTCTTTTCAAGTGTCCTTCTAAGAGACTGAGCATGTCGCCACTTGTTAATTTCCTGATGGTTGCCAGAAAGGAGTACCTCTGGGACATCTAATCCTTTGTACTTCCTGGGACGAGTATATTGGGGATATTCTAACAACCGGTTGAAAAAAGACTCATCCTCTGCTGAATTTGGATTCCCAAGAACGCCAGGAATTAATCTTGAAATGGTATCAATCAATACCATAGCCGCCAGCTCTCCACCAGAAAGGATATAATCACCAATTGAGATCTCCTCGTCAACATACTCTCTTACTCTCTCGTCCACCCCCTCATATTTACCACAAACAATAATCAAGTATGAGAGCTTTGACAATCTTACAGCACATTTTTGATCAAACCTTTTTCCCTGAGGGGTTAATAGTATAGCCCTTGATTCTCCATTACTAGGCCTCACTTTTTCAATAGCCATAATAATGGGCTCGGGCTTCATCACCATTCCCCGTCCACCACCATAAGGATAGTCATCAGCAGTATGGTGTTTGTCTGATGTAAAATCACGGATATCGTGCACCTTGATTTCAATCAATTTTTCTTCTTGTGCCCGCTTTAATAAGCTTTCATTTAGCGGTGAAGAAAACATATTTGGGAATAAGGTAAGAACATCAAACCTCATCATCTTCAAAGAGCCCTTCCAATGGATGGATAATCATTACCTTTTTTATAACATCTATATTCGTTACTACATCGGCAATTGCCGGAATCAGGTATTCTTTCTCCTCATTGCGAACGATATAGACGTCATTGCTCCCTGTTTGAAGGATTCTTTCCACTTTTCCCAGAAAGGTACCTTCGTCAGTAAACACCTCTATCCCAATGATTTCAAACCAATAATACTCCCCCTCAGGAAGGGTATCCAGTTTGTTTTTCTCAATAAAGATAGAGCTTCCTACCAGCTTTTCAGCATCACTAATAGAGGATATGCCATTAAATTTAAGCAGGACACTGTTTTTATGGGGCTCAACATTAGTAATTTTGTACTCTTTAAAGTCACCGTTTTTATCTTTTATATAAAAAAACTCATGCGAGATGAAAACCTCCGGTGATTCGGCATACGAACTTATCTTTAACTTACCTTGAATCCCATGAGTATTAACAATCTTCCCTATTACTAACAGCCCATTTTTCATGATAAAAGATGAGTCACTCAATAATCTCCAATACTGATCTCTTCCTAATTTTTGTTGAAGCAGCAGATAAGATAGTTCTCATTGCTCTGGCAGTCCTTCCTTGCTTCCCAATTACTTTACCCAAATCCTCTTTTGCCACCCTTAATTCTATAACCGACGTTCTTTCTCCTTGAACTTCTGAAACTACTACTTCATCAGGGTTGTCCACCAACGATTTAGCAATGTACGCAATCAAATCTTTCATCTTTAGTAACCTCCACTTTATAAATTATTAAAGAGATCCTTCTTGCCAGTAGCTTAACCATTGAGTAAATAGATACTTCAATCAACCAGTAAGTATACCCCTTTTCTTTAGAATACTCTTGACCGTCTGTGTTGGTTGTGCACCTTTTTGTATCCATTCCTTTATCTTTTCTTCTTTAAGTTTAATTTCAGCAGGATCTGGATGAGGATTGTAAGTGCCAACAACTTCAATATAGTTGCTGTCTCTAGGTGAAGTGGAGTCAGCAATTACAATCCGATAAAAAGGCCATTTCTTAGCACCCATTCTTGCAAGTCTAATTTTTACAGGCATATTTTCACCTCCTAAAAAATAAGCTGTTATAACATTTAAAAGGGTAACATCCCTCGTTTTAAACCCTTCATTCCACCTGTGTTAAGTTTTTTTATCATATTACGTGTCTGAACAAAATTTTTGATCAATTTGTTTACATCCTGCACACTGGTTCCACTTCCTTTAGCAATTCTCTTGCGCCGACTTCCATTCAATATGGCATGATTTAATCTTTCCTTTTTAGTCATCGAATTTATTATAGCTTCTATCTTTACCAATTCCCTCTCATCAGGTTCTAATCCTTGAATACCCTTAATCTTATTGGCTCCGGGAAGCATCCCAAGGATATTATTCAATGAACCCATCTTTTTTATTTGTTGAATCTGGTCTTTAAAGTCTTCCAGAGTAAATTCGTTCTTTCTTATCCTCTTCTCTAATTCCTTTGCCCTTTTCTCATCAAAAGTTGCTTGTGCTTTCTCAATAAAGGATAGAACATCTCCCATACCTAAAATACGAGATGCCATCCTGTCCGGGAAAAAGACCTCTAATGCATCCAGTCTCTCACCCGTACCTACAAACTTGATAGGTTTGTCGGTAACTGCCTTTATAGATAAAGCTGCCCCACCCCTTGCATCACCGTCCATCTTGGTTAGTATAACTCCATCGATGCCAAGCATTTCGTTAAATTTACTGGCCACATTAACTGCATCCTGGCCTGTCATGGCATCAGCTACCAAGAGAATCTCTTTGGGTAAAACACGTTCCTTAATTCTCTGAAGTTCTTGCATCAATTTATCATCTATGTGTAACCTTCCGGCAGTATCAATCAGAACAGTATCATGCCCATTAATACTCGCAGATTTTAGGGCATTTGTACAGATAGCTAAAGGGTCCTCATTACGTTTGGGATTATAAACATCAATCTTTAAGTCCTGCCCCAGTTTCTGCAACTGGTCTATTGCTGCCGGACGGTAAATATCAGCCGGAACAAGATAAGTGCTACGCTTCTGCTCTTTCAAAAATCTGGCTACCTTACCAACTGTTGTTGTCTTACCAGACCCCTGCAACCCAACAAACATAATGGCTACCGGAGGCTTTCCTGAAAGATTAAGTTTAAAGCTTTCACCACCTAAAAGCCGGGTAAGCTCATCGTTAACAATCTTTATAACCTGTTGAGCAGGAGTAAAACTAGTCATAACTTCCTGCCCCAAGGCCTTGATCCTAATAGCTTCTATAAAGTCTTTTACAACCCTGAAATTAACATCTGCCTCTAGAAGAACAAGACGAATTTCCCTCAGTATATCCTTTACATTCTGCTCAGTAAGTTTACCATGCCCCCTGAGTTTTTTAAATACTACATTTAACTTTTCGCTTAAACTCTCAAACATAGAACACTCTTCTCGATACAAAATTTAAATTTACAACTCAATGTAAGCGGATAAATTTAAATAATTTTTAACGATTTGTCAAGGGAAAAACTGACAGTATAAATTCATCACCTACTTAAAGCTATACTCAGAGCTGTAGTTAATTTAATAGTATCTTCATCCGCCTTTCTCAGTCTGGCACAAACCAACCTGGCAATATTCTTCACAAGTTTAATACCCATTCTTGGATCTTCGTCTATCAGTTTTTGGAAATCTTCATTCTTTATTTCGCAAAGTGTACAATCAGAAATCGCAACAACAGAGGCAGTTCGTATGTTCCTTTCCAACAGTCCCACTTCACCGAATACCAAATAGTCACTAGCACTCAATCGTTCCAATATCTTTTCTTTTTCTTCAAACCCTTGCCCGTCGATTTTAATGCTCAATGTCTTGGACACCTCAACTGACCCATTCATGATGATGTACATACTATCGCCGGTATCCCCCTCCTGTATAATTACTTTTCCCTTAGGAACATTAATCCTCTTCATTATCCCTGTAATCTTCTTAATCTCTTCAGTATTCAAATCAGTAAATATGGACATCTCTTTAAAAAATGCAATTTCGTCCATAAGCTTCTCCTCTAGGCTTCAGGTAAAAAGTAAATACCCTGTCCTTTTATTCTTTGCCTCTCTTACTTCTTACCTCAGCATATCTTACTGATGACTATATATTGAACACTGAAAGTTTCCCTTTTTTTACTTTTTGCTGCCAATAACAATAGCAAAGTCGTTTTTTGTGATAATGTAATCGTCTTCAGGGTTTATATTAACCCCGAGTTCCTCTTTCTCAGGGAAATAGTCTTTATCAGCCTCTTCAAATTTTTTCTTTATAAACATGTCAATAGCAGAGACATCATCAGACAGAATATCCTCCAACTGCAAACCTTGCTTTTCAGTTAATATACCAATAAGAATGGATCTATGTTTCTCTCTTAAAAACTGCCCCAACTCCCCGTATCTCTTTCCAATAAACCTGTTTGGTATTTCAAATTTCTCCAGTTTATTTCCATTATCGTATGACAAAAGGCTGGAAATCACTTTATATAACCCAGTATGTACTGTAGCACTGGCCAATAACTCTCCTACATGTTCATCTCTCACGATGATTTCATCTACATTTGCCCTTTTTAGATGCTGTTTGTTCTCTATACTTAACAACTCCGCACAGGTTCTGACATTTGGAGCTATCGTTTTTATGGCAAGTGTCCCCAGAGCTGTCCGTTCATCAGCTTTCTGTAAAGAGTGATCTCCTGACGTATCAGCAAAGACTATGGCATACTTAGCATTTTTTATGTTGGCCCGTTTCAACACATCTTCATGAATAAAGTCACCTCTAATAAACTTAAAATTATATTTTTCATACCTGGATCTAAGGGAATCTATCTTGTCCATAGAGAGTTCATTTACGATTACGATAGCGTTCTTCTTTGTATGCTCATCAAGTGCAAAAACTTTAATTGCCTTTTCAGCGTTTGAATTCCAGCCACAGATGACGATATGGTCCTTGTCCTTAATTGTTTCCAACCCTCTTCCCTCCTTGATCTTCTCCTGTACAAAAAAAGAAGCTATAGTGGCGGTTACGATGGAAAGCAATCCAATCCCTGAAAACATCAGTATCATACCAACGAATTTTCCGGGCAACGTATGAGGTACTTTGTCTCCATATCCTACTGTTGTAATTGTAACTATTGCCCACCAAAACGCATCTCCGATTGTTCTGATAGAAGCATATATCGCTTTGTGTTCAAAATAATAGATGCCGGCAGAACAGAGAGATAAAACCAAAAAGGTTATACCGATCACCTTAAACAGGTGTTCTCTCCTGATAGTGATAAATATCTTTTTAAAGAAACCTAATACACCGCTAAAAAAACTACTTATTTTTTGCATAAGAGGTTTCATAAAAAATAATGACTTAAACAAAGAGATGAAAACAATAAAATATTTACTTTCTTCTTGTAAAACGAAGCAACTTACTGACATCTTAATAAAAAACTGCAGTTAATTCAACAAATTTTATTCACCGATTATTTTTATCAGAATCCTCTTTCTGCGCCTGCCATCAAATTCTCCATAGAATATCTGCTCCCACGTGCCAAAATCCAGCCTCCCTTCTGTAATAGCAACTACAACTTCACGTCCCATTATCTGACGCTTCATGTGAGCATCTGCATTGTCCTCGCCTACATTATGCCGATACTGAGAGACTGGCTCATGGGGAGCAAGCTTTTCCAACCATACATCGTAATCACGGTGGAGACCCGATTCATCATCGTTAATAAAGACTGAAGCAGTTATGTGCATGGCATTTACTAGTACTAACCCTTCTCTTACACCGCTCTCCTTCAGGCACTCTTCAACCTTTGGAGTAATATTGATAAAGGCTCGTCTGGTAGGCACCTCAAGCCATAATTCTTTCCTGTAACTCTTCATCTTATAATATCCTTTCAAAAAAATTTTTACTTAAAACGAATTCTTCCTCACCCTACAACTTTTTCTCATATTTTTATATTTTGGAAAAAAGCGTGCGCCTTTTTGCTATTGGTTATATTTTTAAGCAATTCTTTATTACTTTCTTTTCTCAAGAAAAAAGATACCTCCGAAAGTAGTTTAAGATGTTCGCCTGTTTCTTCCTCAGGTGACAAAAAAAGGAATACAATATTCACCGGTTTTCCATCTATTGATTTAAAATCAATACCTTCATCCTTCTTTACACCAAAAGCACAGATAAGCTTATCTACCAGCTCTGTTCTTATATGTGGTATAGCTATACCATCGCCAATCCCTGTTGACTGAATTTTCTCTCTTTGAACAAGTTCATCAAACAAATAATTCTTTGTCTTCTTGTCAATTTCCTCATTGTTTACTAACGATTCAAGCATCTCATTTATCACTTCAATCTTATTCATGCCTGTTAAGGGAATCTTTATATTTTTTTCTTTCAAAACAGAACTTAATAATGTCCTTCCTTTAGCCAGAATACCACCTTCTTTAAGTATTTTTTCTTCACCAATAACCCATGACTTCCATCGTTTTAGTGCATGTTCTGATATTAAAATCCCCCCAACCTCAAAGATTACCATCGCTGGAATGACTGTTTGAAAAATAAATTCCCCTTTGGATAAAGTCATACCAATAAATGCTACCTGAACCGCAGCTAATCCGGCTTGAGGAAGCATAAGCATAGGTAAGCATTCAGTAATCTTTAGATCCTGTTTTGTAACCCTGCAACCAATTTTGGTGCCAAAAAATTTACCTATCCCTCTGCCCACAACATACAGAGATACATAAAACAATATATTAAAGTTATAGGTATCTAACCTTAAGCTTGCACCAACTAAAGCAAAAAAAACAAGATTTAGAATGGGGGTAACATTACTGACAGACAAAGAGTCAAATACGCGCCGTGTATGAAAATTTGCCACAAGCATACCAGCCGTCAAGCTTGTAATTAAAAAGGGCAAGTCGAAAATCCATGCAATTGCCGAACCTGCAGATATTAATCCAAAAATCACAAGGAATATTTCCAGGGAAGGGGTGGGCGTTTCATCAAAGATAAACCGCAAGAATCCCAACCCCGTCTTTTCACTATTGAGTACAGGTGTCGTCTCAAGCTTTTTTTCTCTTACAATGATTTTTAAAATACCAAAGATGGTTGTTCCTATTATGACAGCTAAACCTATCTTTTTAAACATCAGGCTCAAGACCTTAGCAGGCATTAGAACGTCCCCTGCTTCAATGTCTAAAGCAATTTGCATAAAAATTGAAAACATTATAATTTGAATAACATTGCTAAATACCACAATATTGGCTACCTTGTAACGCAGATCACCCTCAACGCCCATCTTCTTTATTAGTATGAAAAGTGCAGCCGGAGCAGTAGCAACACCAACCGTTCCAATAATTAGGGAATAAATTAACGAAATGCCAACAAGAAAAAACAGGATGAAAATTAATGCAAAGGTAGTTAATATCTGGACAAGAGAGATAATCAGAATCTCTCTTCCTCCCTTTTTAATACGTTCAATATGCATCTCTTCTCCCAATGCAAAGACAATGAGAGAAAAAACTGCAAACAACAAAAATTTGAAACTGCTGAAAGCCTTGTGATATTCTGTTGAGGCAAGTCCCAAATGCATAAGAAAATAAGGGTTAACCAGAAGACCACCTAATATCTGTCCTGTAATTTCCCCTATTCCAAGGTGTACAAACAATTTACCTACAAGGAGGGCAGAAAGCAGAATTAAACCAAAATATAAAAGTTGATAAGGGACAGAAACAATATCCATAGTATTTCAACTCCTCATCATTTACAGACTAAGAGTCCTTTGTTCTTCCTTATTTAATTAACAGCTGATATTATGGATTAATTCCAAATCTAAAAATCTGTATGTGATTACCGCAGAAATGATTGCTACATTTAACCTTAAAGAGCTACAAAAGAGGAAGCAGCTTCGATTGATTTTTTAAAGCCTGGATATCTTCTGGGTCTGTTATTGATTAAGAATTCAATATGTTTAACCTGTTATTACTAATATTACTTGAATCTGTGCTTTTAGGCAAGTATCATCTGACAAAACCATTTAAACTTTCATATTTTTCTATTGCAAGATGCTTTTTTATTTGGTATAAATTTTTAACTTTGGTAACCTTTTGCCTATTGGGTTTTATATAAAAAAGTGAGTCACAGATTAATAACAAACATGGGCGTGATATATGAGTTTTATTAGAGCAACTATAACAAGTGTAGGGAAATTTCTTCCTGAACGAGTAGTAACAAATAAGGACTTGGAAGAGATTATAGATACGTCGGACGAATGGATAACTCAGAGGACTGGTATCAGGACAAGGCATTTCCTGGAACCAGGTTTGGGCAACTCCTATATGTCCAGCAGGGCTGCCAAAGATTGTTTGGAGAAAGCGGGAGTGCTCCCTTCGGAGATTGATGTTATCATTGTAGGCACAGTCACACCCGATATGCTCTTTCCAGCAACAGCATGCCTGGTCCAGAGGATACTAAATGCAGACAACGCCTGGGGTTTCGATCTGGGTGCTGGATGTTCCGGCTTCCTCTTTGGTTTGACAACAGGCGCCCAGTTCATAGAGTCTGGCCGTTACAAGAAGGTTCTGGTAATAGGGAGCGATGTAAATACAATTTACCTGACTCCAGAGGACAGAAGCACCTATGTACTTTTTGGGGATGGTGCCGGCGCTGTTCTCCTTGAACCATCAGAGGATCCTGATCTTGGGATCATCGATTTTGAGAAACACATTGACGGGGCAGGAGCACCTTATCTTCATGTAAAGGGTGGGGGCAGCAAAAACCCTCCGACTCTTAAAACAGTTAAGAATAACGAACATTTTGTGTATCAGGATGGAAAAGCAGTCTTTAAATATGCTGTGAAGAATATGGCTGATGTGGCAATAGCAATGATGGAACGAAATAATATTCAAAATGGTGATTTAGACCTTTTTATCCCCCACCAAGCTAATATGCGAATTATTGAGGCATGTGCAAAACGAATGAATATTGACTCAAGTAAAGTGGTAATCAATATAGACAAGTATGCTAACACAACATCTGGAACCATACCTTTATGTCTAGCCGATGCTGTAGATGAAGGACGTTTAAAAAAAGGAGACAGGGTTATAATCGCTGCTTTTGGTGCTGGATTTACCTGGGGAGGAGTTTACCTCAGGTGGTCTATGAATAACTACTTACCAAAGAAATAAGAGACATATCTTAAAATACCAAATATACCATCATAATATAAAGCTTTTTATCTCTGACTCGCGGAAGAGATTATTAACTTTTCTTTACTTTTTAGAACTTCTTTTGATAAAAACCACTGACCCGATTAGTTCCACAGCTATATACTGTTTCAATTGAATTACAGCGATCTTTAGCTGATTTGTCTGAGACATTACGCTCGCTAAGAAAGGTTCCTCAAAAAATCTATGGACTCGCTGTCAGGGGACTCATTCAAAGCTCTCGGCAGGTTGCGCAAATGTCTCATTACATAGGAGTTAATATATGACAACTAAAGCAACAGTCCCTGGCAAAAAGAATTTAAACGCAACATTAGCAGTAAGCAAGGCTATTAAAACATATTATGAAAACATAAAGGAAGCCAAGAAAGAAGGGAAACCGATAATCTGGTCTCTTGGATTTACCCCCAGAGAGATCTTCCATGCCCTGGATGCACCGGTACTTTTCATAGAGCACTTAATATGTGTTATGACGGCAAAACAGCTGTCGGGAAAGTACATACAGGCGGCCGAACAAGCAGGGATATCGAGAGATGTATGTGCCGGTCACAGGTGTTACTTAGGTTGTATTTTTGTAGAAGAGATGGACCCGTATGTTGAGAAACTTTTTGTCCCGCCTGATCTTATAATAGCCAGTAATCTTGCCTGCGTATCCGGGTCCAAGTCTTTCCTTCAAGTCGTTGATCATTACAATTGTCCATATTATTTTCTTGATACCCCTATAAACACCTGGGGGAAGGATATCCCTGACTATGCCGTTGAATACTATAAGAATCAGCTACAGGGTATGTTGACTTTTTTGGAGGGGCATGGATACAAGATGGATATTGCCAGGCTTAAGGAGTCTGTTCGCCTTTCCATGAGACTCATTGAGCTATGGGACGATATAGAAGAATGCAGAAAGGCTGTGCCCTCTCCTATTGGTACAATCGATGGCCTTACTGCTGCCTATCCACTAATGCAATTGCCTGGCACTGAACTCGGGGTTGAGTTATATGAAAATCTGCTTGCAGAGTTGCAGGAGAAGGTAAAAAGAAAAGAGGGTGTTGTTGAAGAAGAAAAGTTGAGACTTATGTGTTTCGGGGTACCCCCTGTCTATAATATGGGACTTTTCAACTATGTTGAAAAATACGGCGCAGTTGTTGTGAAGAGTATGTTAGAGTTTATAGGAGGCGGAGGAATATCTAATACTAATATGGATCCGGAAAAACCCCTTGAGAGTCTCGCCTACAAGACCCTTAGTGACTTATTCAATCCACCATCCGGAAATATGATGGATTTTATAAAAAAAACTATCAGTGATTTCAAGATAGACGGAGTTTTAGGGCTTGTAAAGAGGACCTGTGGGCTCTTGCCCGGACATATGAGACCGGTAAAAGATACTATACAAAAAGAATTCGGCGTGCCCATGACCATCTTCGATTTAGACGGCATAGATATAAGAGAATATGATGATGTTTCTACCAAGGACAACCTCGATTCATTTATCGAAACTTTACTGGCAAGCAAAGGAAGATAATCAATAAAACAAATAAGTTTACCGTATAAGAGAATTTTTCAAGACTTCCACTTCGGTCTCTTATTCGCATCGAGGATTCCTTTTCTCAACCTGATGGACTGAGGCGTTACTTCAACTAATTCATCTTCTTTGATGAACTCAATGGATTGTTCCAAAGTCAGCAGTCTTGGAGGGACTAACTGCAGTGCTTCATCAGAACCTGCTGCTCGTATGTTTGTAAGTGCTTTTCCCTTAGTAACATTCACGTTTAAATCATTATCCCTCGAGTTTTCGCCTATAATCATCCCTTCATAAACCGGGGTGTTCTCTTTAATAAAAATGGTTCCTCTTGGCTGAAGGTGAACAAGAGAATATGTGGTTGACTTGCCATTTCTGTCAGAGACAAGAACTCCGGTCTGTCTCTTTGACATGTGACCATGCCATGGCTCGTACCCGTCGAAGAGGTGGTTGAGAAGCCCGGTACCCCTAGTATCAGTTAGAAACTGTGACCTGAAACCTATAAGACCTCTTGAGGGTATTCTGAACTCAAGCCTCACCCTACCGTGTCCGTTGTTATGCATCTTCTGCATCTTTCCCTTTCTCATCCCAACCTGCTGAGCTACCACACCAACAAATTCTTCCGGCAAATCAATAACGAGCAGTTCCATGGGTTCATGCAAAACGCCATTTATCTCCTTTGTTATTATTTCAGGCATTGCTACTGAAAGCTCATACCCCTCACGCCTCATCATCTCTATAAGGATTGCAAGCTGGAGTTCTCCCCGTCCCATCACCTTAAAGGAATCCGTGTTTGTTAAATCCACCTTAATGGAAACATTGTAGAGCAATTCCTTCTCTAGCCTTTCCCTGAGGTTTCTGGAGGTAACGTATTTTCCCTCCTTCCCGGCAAAGGGAGAGGTATTCACTGAAAAGACCATCGAAATGGTCGGCTCGTCAACCTTTATTCGTGGAAGGGGCTTTGGATTTTCAATATCCGTAATTGTATCCCCAATATTAATCCCTTCAATCCCTGCCAATACAACGATATCACCAACAGACAATTCCTTTGCCTCTTTACGTTCAAGCCCATGAAAGGTGTACATTGAGGTTATATTTCGTTTAACCGCTTTTCCATCAACATTTATTACAGCCACGTTATCCCCAATCCTTATAGTCCCTGAAAATACCTTTCCGACGGCAAGTCTGCCCAGATAGTCGCTGTAGTCTATGTTCGTAACCAGATACTGAAGCACAGCATTGTTGTCGCCCTCAGGTGCAGGGATGGTCGTAAGGATAAGCTCAAAGAGCGGTCTTAAATCAACTGATTCATCACCAAGGTCAAGTTTTGCAATACCCTTTTTGGCATTAGTGTAGACAATCGGAAAATCCAGTTGATCTTCCGCAGCATCGAGGTCAATGAAGAGGTCATAGACCTCATTCAAAACCTCCTCTATCCTTGCATCAGACCTGTCAATTTTGTTAATAACCAGGATAGCCGGCAGTTTCATCTCCAGAGCCTTTTTAAGAACAAACCTTGTCTGAGGCAGCGGACCTTCTGAGGCATCAACCAGTAGGAGAACACCATCCGCCATCTTCATTGTTCTTTCCACTTCGCCTCCGAAATCGGCATGCCCCGGGGTATCAATAATATTTATCTTTACACCGTTGTATATAATAGCGGTATTCTTAGCCATTATGGTAATTCCCTTTTCCCGCTCCAGGTCAATATTGTCCATGACCCTCTCCTGCACCTTTTCATGGCTACGAAATATACCGGCCTGATGAAGCATGCCATCCACAAGGGTAGTTTTGCCATGATCAACATGGGCAATAATGGCTATATTCCTTAAATTATCTCTTTTCATAAAACATCTCTTCCCGCCAGACAGTCTGGCATATAATTAGTTCGCCCTGAAAGATTCCCTTTGTAACGAACATAAGCAGGATTTTTAGGTATCCCAAAATTCCTGCTTTAGAGAGCAGAAAAGGGAATCTTTCATCTTTCAGGGATGACCAATCAGGACTGTTCCCTATCAACTGTCACCCATCCCGAATTCTTTTCTTCTCTCTTCCAGTTTGTCCTGAGTCTGCTCCCATTTCAGAAGCAACTCGTCCTGTTCTTCTCTGACTTCCTTATATTCTTTAAGAAGCGATACACCGTTATTTTTATCATTAAATACGTCCGGTTCTGCAAGCAATTTCTCCAGCTCTTCCTGCCTTACTTCGAGTTCGGCAATCCGTTCCTCGAAACGAGCCACTTCAGCCAGGATCGGTTTAATTGTATCATATATCAGTTGGCGTTTCTCTGCTTTTTCTCTTTTATCATTTTTCCGACCCTGCCCCTTCTTGACTGATGCTTTATTAGCTCCTTTTCCTTCGTCTAAGGCTCCCTGAGCATAACCATTCGCTGCTTCTTCTGCCTTTTCAATATGGTAATAATATTCGTCTAGGTTTCCCGGGTACTCTATAATCTCGCCCCCTCTTATATCCCATATCTTTGTTGCCAGTCTGTTGACAAATGACTGGTTATGAGACACAAACAACAGGGTTCCGTTGTATTCAGAAAGTGCATCTATCAATGCCTCCGAAGATGTAATATCCAGGTGGTTTGTCGGTTCATCCATAACCATAAGGTTTCCGGGCTTGACAAGAAGTTTTGCAAGTGAAACACGGGCTCTTTCACCTCCGGACAGGACACCTATATTCTTTTCCACGTCATCCCCTGAGAAAAGGAATGCCCCGCAGACCCCTCTTACAAAACCTATACTCTCATCCGGAGCGACCTGGTAAACTTCTTCGATAACTGTCTTTTGATCGTCAAGCATATCTGAGTGATGCTGTGCAAAATAGCTCATACTGACCGAATATCCCAATGATATCTGCCCTTCATCTGGTTCTATTTCACCGGCAACCATTCTGAGCAATGTAGTCTTGCCGCATCCGTTCGGCCCTATAATGGCTGTCCTTTCTCCCCTTAACACCGACAAATTAATGTCTTTATACAAAGGCACCTCACCAAACCCTTTTGACATATCCTTGATGGTTAAGGCAACCCTCCCACTCTGAGGAACTTCAGGAAAAGAAAAATGGAGTTCCCTTTCTCTGCGGTGAGTTTTGACAATCTCCATTTTGTTGAGCAATTTAATCTTGCTCTGTGCCTGTCTGGCCTTGCTGGCTTTGGCTCGAAATCTTTCAATAAATTTCTCCGCCTCTTTAACTCTTTGATCCTGTTTTCTGGCATTTGCCTCCAGGAGTTTCCGTTCCTCCTCACGGGCATTCAGGTAGAAATCGTAATCGCCGCTGTAAGACTTCATCCCTTCCTGACTGAAGCTGACGATTCGATTGATCTGCCGGTTCAGGAACTCCCTGTCATGGGAAACAAGGATCATAGCGCCATCGAAGTCCTTTAAAAACTGTTCAAGCCAGTGCACGGACGGAACATCAAGATGATTAGTAGGCTCATCCAAAAGAAGTAAATCGGGTTTCTGGTATAAAAGACTGGCCAGGGCTGCTCTCATTTTCCATCCACCACTTAAAGAGGAAACAGGTCTGTCAAAATCGGATATCGCAAATCCAAGTCCCAACAGTATTTTTTCCGCCGCATGACGCGGATGCTCCTGATCCAGCCGGTTGATCTCCTGATGAATTTCGCCCAGTTTTTCGGCAATACTTATCTGGTCACGTTTACGAGATGCTTCTTTAAGAGAGGCTTCTGCCTTCTTAAGCTCATTTTCCATATCTACCCGGCCGGGTACGGAATCAACAACAGATTGCAAAAGAGGCCCTGATAAGGTCTCCTGGACATCCTGGGGCAGGTAACCCAGCCGGATGCCTTTTTTTACTAAGACCTCACCGCTGTCAAGAGAAACCTCCCCCATGATAAGCCTTAGCAAGGTGGTTTTCCCTGCCCCGTTTGGACCTACCAGGCCTATACGGTCTCTCGGTTCTACCTGCAACCCTATTTCATTAAAAATCTGCCTACCGCTAAATGAAAGTGAGGCTTTTACAACTGTTAGAAGACTCATTTTAAAGAATATTTCCTAATAAAAAGCATCTATCCATCGACCAATTCTTTGGGAGATAAACCCTTATTTCTATTTTTTAAACTGCCAGTCTATATCTCATGTATCATTCTTTTTTTCAAGAAGTAATTAAAACGACACCATGCTTGACGGACTTGCAAAGGTCAAAACTGGGATGGCAAAGTAAAAAGCTCAAGATGCAAGGTGCGGAAATTATTTGTTTACTTGATAAAAAGATAGTGGTATTAAGCATAATTTGAAGGAATAAACCGGTTCAGTATAAGTTTTCACGGAAAGTGGTAGAGAAAGTTATCCCAAAAATCAGGTAAGAGGAAATTCCGGGGACATCCATAATCAATTTAGAATTTTTCAAAATATAAACAGTAGATTAATCATTTTCAGCTGGCTACTTTTATAAAAGGGCCAAAACTCGATGAGAAAATTATGCAAAAAATAATTTATTACATTGGAAACCTTGATAAACGGGTTCTGCTTTTCTGTTCTGTCATATTAGTTTTTCTGCTGGGGTATCTTGATTATCTGAGTGGCTTTGAGTTCTCCTTTTCTCTTTTTTATCTGCTGCCGGTGTCTATTCTTGCCTGGTTTGTCAATCGCAATAGTGCACTGGCTGTGTCATTATTGAGCGCTCTTGCATGGTTTATATCAAATAAACTTGCGGGAGAAACCACCTCCCATCCATTTATTGCTCTCTGGAATACTATTGTAAGATTGGGTTTCTTTACAATAGTTTCCCTTTTATTGACCGACCTCAAGCAGGTAATCAATAAAGAGAGAAGTCTATCACGAACGGATTATCTAACCGGCATAACGAACTCCCGTCATTTTTATGAACTGACATCTTTTGAATTATTAAGGGCAAAAAGATACAACCATCCAATCACCATCGCATATATTGATCTCGATAATTTCAAACAAATCAATGATCAATTTGGGCATAGTGTTGGTGATGTCTTGTTGAGGGTCGTAGCTGAAACTTTACGAACGCATCTTCGTCAGACAGATATAGTAGCTAGAATGGGTGGTGATGAATTCGTGGCGCTTTTAATTGAAACGGATGAAGACTCTGCTAAAGTGGCCATTACTAAAGCGCAGATAGCCCTGCTCGAAACTATGGAGCAGCGCCAATGGGGTGTAACCTTTAGCATTGGTGCGATTACCTTTCATGTACCCCCTCCCGGTGTGGATGAGGCTCTCCGCCAGGTTGATGAACTGATGTATACGGTAAAATTGAGCGGGAAGAACAATGTTAGATTCGAAAAAGCCGGCTAACCCTGATTGAGAAGGTCTCAGGGTTGAGTCTTGAAAAGTAAGTTTCTGCAGCAAAGGTGATTCCCTGTTTTACCCCCTACCCTTTTCCTTAAAGCAAATAATCAATTAATTGGAATATTTAAACTTGATTCTGCCTAATAATTGAGGTATATAAAAAAAGCACTTAACAACTGATGGTCATTAGTTTCTAACCCTTCACCAGTTGAGGGAGTAATCGTGGGGGCTTTTTTCTACTTTCCCAAAATTGCCTGATTATTGGATTGTACAACGGTTCCCGGTCTCGAAAGAAACGTCTTAAGATCTCTGAATATCCTCATCTAGTTGTCCATATTTTCCATAAGTAATGATTTCGATGGATTTATAAAAGTTTGACGGGTTCAGATTCATAAAAAAGGTTTAGAATTTCTACAAACTATAACTTACAGTTCAATAATTGTTCTACCCATCAGAATCCTAAAGAATATAATTGAAGAAAGGGGGGTGTTTTGATAAAAAAAAAGGTTTTAACAGTCAAGTTTCTGGTAGGAATGGTATCATTTTTGATGTTGAATGGCTTTCTTCTGACTGCATCCCACGCCAACACCTTGCCGAACGGTTTACAGCTTGTTTCCTTTAAGATAAAAACAGCATCGCCACCGCTTGTCGGGTCTAAGGCACATGTCGAAATGACTCTGAAAAACCTTTCTGGGTCACCGCTGAAGTTCAGCAACGAGTTCGGCATCTTCGTGGCATCTCGTCAAGGCGATCTGGGCGATAAGGGAAACCGGGATTTCGGTCACGGGAATAAGGGATTGATACTTCGCCCTGGGAAGACCATAACGGTGAAAGCTTCCCTAACTCTGGACGCCGCTGGCAACTGGTGGTTCTGGCCCGGTTTCAATATTAATGGCCAGTGGGGACCGTTTCAGTGGATGAGCAAGTCCCTATACGTATTTGCTTCTCCAAAGGAGGCAAAACTGGTGGGAAAGGTATTAATGGTAGCGGATCTCCTGGCAAATCCCTCCCTTTATGATCAGAAAATGGTAACCGTGAAAGGCCGGGCCTTCATTGTGCGCAAGAAAATGAGTAGCAAAGGTCAGCCCTGGAATCTGATCAGTTTCTTCGATATGAAAAACGACAAAATGGTCATCAATGTTTTCGGTCCGGGCCATGCTAAAATCGGTAACGGCGATATTATTCAGGTAACGGGTATTTTCAAGGCCAAATCGAAACGGGGGCGCTACACTTTCGATAACGAAATTGAAACACGAAGCGAGCAGATCATTCAACTGGAAAAGGCAAAGTATTAAGCGTGGGAGGGCGGCCAAGGAAACATAGGTTCACTTCCAGTATTTATTAGCAATCAAGACATAGAGAATTCACAAGATCATTCATTAGAGAGATACTGAAAGTGGCAATAGACCCATCTGTGATTTCTTTTGCCGGGGTTTGCCAATGGAAAAACAATAAAATGTTGCCCCCTAAAACATTGTCTGAAATAATTTGTTGTTGAACCGGATAATTATTCGATCCAACCTTTATGTCTAAATTAGAGAAAGGGTCGCTTATAATGAAAAGAGACAATAATTCCAATAGATTCCCCGGTTCGGATGAAACCCTTGCCCGGATGGTTGTCGACGTAGCAAAGGACATCATATGGGAGCGTTGACACGGTAAGAAGCCATAGGGTAACGGATAAGCGTATAAGACCTTCAGAAAAACAAGGGGAAGTCTACAATTTAGGAGGAAAAGATATGGCTGAATGCGTAGGGGACTGCAATTCGATTTCCAAATGTGATATTTTTGATTTTATGGCCAGGTTTGTTGGGCTGACAATAATCCACCCGGGTGGCTACAATGCAACGAAGCAGTTGCTGGATACATTGGATATAAGCAAAGATTCTAAGGTAATTGACATTGCCTGTGGAAAAGGCACGTCTGCAACGTATATAGCTGAAAACTATGACTGCAAAGTAACAGCAATTGACATTTCAGACGAATTGATTGAAGAGGCAAAATACCTAGCAAGACGGAAAGGTCTTTCAAATAATGTCAGCTTTATGGTCTGCGATGCAATGCAGCTTCCATTTGAAGATAATTCATTTGATGTTGCTGTTTCCCAAGCAATGCTTGTCTTAGTTGATGATAAAGTAAAAACCATTAAGGAAGCTAATCGAGTAATTAGAAAGGGCGGTACTGCAGGCTGGCTAGAGCTAAGCTGGAGAAACGAACCCACAGAAGAGTTTCTTGAACATGTTTCAAAAGTTCTTTGTTCATATTGCATGAAAAAGGCTGAGACTTACGACGGATGGAAGAGGACTTTCGAAGAGGCAGGTATTTCAAATGTGAATGTTCAAGAATATACCTTTAAGAATAGCGGCTTCGCTACAATGCTGAAAGACGAAGGACTCCTGAATACAATCAGGGTCTTTCAAAAGTATTTCACTAATGCCGAAGTTCGTCGAAGAATGAGGCTAATTGATAATACCTTCAAAGAATATTCGAATTATTTTGGCTATGGCATTTATTCATTTAAGAAATGACACTTTAAAATAATAGGGACAGCGACCGTTTTATTGAGCGGATCCAAGAAATGGTGGAGGGGAAGGAATGAATATAGCCCCCAATCAATCGTTCCAGAGGCCAAGCTCATTGTTAGAATTATTCAGGAGCTGAATAGATTATTCAATGGTAGCATACAAGCAACCAATAGAGGAGATTATAAGGCAGCGTTTTTCATGCCGTAGTTATGTTTCGATACCAATTGAGCTTGAGCAGAGAGATAAGATATCGAAGCTGCTGTTTACATCATCGACAGGCCCCCTGGGAACAAGGGTGCGGTTTGAGCTGGTATGCTCTACAGAACAGGACTTGAAAGCATTGAAAGGGTTGGGAACATACGGTTTTATCAAGGGAGCCACCGGATTTATCATTGGCGCAGTGGGGCAGAGCGAGTACAATTTGGAGGACTATGGCTACCTGTTAGAACGTGCTGTTCTTTTCGCAACAGATATCGGTCTTGGAACCTGTTGGCTGGGTGGTACTTTCAACAAGAGTAATTTTTCCCGAAAGATTTCCCTTAAAGAGACTGAAATAATACCGGCTGTGGTATCCGTGGGATATGTTGCAGACAAACGCCGTTGGTTCGAATCTTTCATTCGTCGTAGCGCAGGATCGGACAGCAGGCTTCCGTGGGCTTCCCTTTTTTTTGACGGAAGCTTCCGCACGGCTTTGTCGGCAGACACATCCGGTGCTTTTGCTAAACCGTTAGAAATGGTGCATTTGTGTCCATCTGCATCAAATAAGCAACCCTGGCGCATAATTAGAGATGGCATGAAGTGGCATTTTTATTTGCGTCGTACTAAAGGCTATGGCAACAGAAACAAAACTTTTTTAAAAATGGCCGACTTACAACGAATAGATATGGGCATTGCCATGTGTCACTTCGATCTCGCTGTTCAGGAGATGGGCTTAATCGGGGAGTGGACACTTATTGAACCGGGTATTGAAAAACCTGACAATCTGACCGAATATATCGTAACCTGGCAACAAAAGGGGTAAGGCTTCGGCCATAAAATTTACTGAAACTGTATGTACTTTATTTAAAGTGTAATTGAAAAATCAATTCTAACATTAGTTTCAGCAGGACGTAGATGGCAAGTTATCGGCGGTTGGACATTTTTACTAAAAGTCTAATTGAAAAATCCCAGGCACAGGGTACTTAATTATTGACAATTGAGGAAAATACAGGTTAACATCCCAGTATGGCAAGAATAGCAAGAGTTGTCATACCTGAAATAACTCACAAAATAATACAAAGTGGTAATAATTAGGTATACTGTTCCCTGACCTCCAAATTGACCGGTGACAAAGACGCCGATGCCTCGGACCTCCATGCTCGTCTCGAACGCTTCATTGTTCTCTTGCCGCCTCCAGGCAGCAAGCAATACTGTTCTGATCTGATCCGGAATATGCCATTTACTTTCTCTCTTTTGATAATCCTGAATTGGATAATTCTAGCCAATCTTTATGTCTGTATCAGAGAAAGGGTCGATGACGATGACAAGAGACAATAATTCCAAAAGATTCCCTAATTCGGATGAAGACCTGGCACGGATGGTTATTGATGTAGCAAACGTAACAAAAGTCGACGCTATCATCTGCATCACTGAAACCGGGTTGTTGGCCCGACATCTTTACCGTCTGTCAGGTGAGTTCCAGGTAATTGTCACAACGACCAATAGCAAAATAAACGATACCCTGACAAAAGCAGGCATGGAGGTAATATGTCTGCCGCTTCGCACTGCCGACAAGTATACTCAAATACGCCACGCGATTAATGTCGTGCTTAAGTCGGCCAGCGTTTCGATTGGAGATCTCGTCGTCTGTGCCATCGGTCGTGATGTTTACCAAGAAGGGGGAAACCTTATTATCCTGTCCGAAATTGAAGAAGGTATTGAAAAACTTGCCATCACCGATCTTCTCAAACTCACTGATGGGATTCAGCCCAAAGTTCTGGAGGCCGCTGTCACGGTTGCCAGTATGATCGGACACGCGGCGCGGCGCGGAAATCGCATTGGAGCCATATTTATGCTTGGCGACTCGCTCAATGTTCTTGAGGGCAGCAGGCAACTTATTCCCAATCCTTATAAGGGGCACAACAGGGCCAACCGAATGCTGACAAACCCCGACATCCACGATGCCATTGTTGAACTGGCAAAACTCGACGGCGCCTTTGTTCTCCGTGGCGACGGTTTTATCCAGACGGCAGGTGTTTTTTTAACCTCCCCTCCCACCGAAATTAAACTGGTCTCCGGTCTCGGAGCACGACATGCTGCGGCAGCGGCAGTCACAAAGCGTACGACGGCGACAGCAATAGTTGTTTCAGCAACTGACGGCAACGTACGAGCCTTTTCAAGAGGCAAGCTGGTCCTTCAAATGGATCCCGATATTGCCCATGGACACATCCGTATGAACGAGCGAGGTTGTTTATAATTTCATCACTGCTACGAACCCCAGGAACGCAAACGAATTCTTAAAAGGAGATAGATAGATATGGCTGCATCGCCAAAACACACCCCTCAAGAAACTAAAGTTACATTTGCCCGTGACCTGGGTCTTTTTGATGCCACCATGATTGGAATCGGAGCCATGATCGGCGCCGGTATTTTTGTGCTTACAGGAATAGCAGCCGGCGAAGCGGGTCCCGGTGCCCTGCTGGCCTTTGGCCTCAACGGCCTGGTAACCCTTCTGACAGCACTCGCATATGCAGAACTTGCCTCGGTCTATCCTAAATCAGGAGGAGGTTATGCCTTTATCACCAAAGCATTCCCCGGTCCGGCCGGATTCGCCTCGGGCTGGATGCTGTGGTTTTGCTACATCATTGCGTGTGCGCTTTATGCCCTTGGCTTCGGCAGCTATTTCTGGGAATTTATTCAAAGATATTTCCCCCCGATCGCTAATCAGATTTTCAACCTCGTAGGTCACAAAGCCCCGACATTGACGATGACTGCTTTAGTGAGCATCATTTTCATCTTAGTCAATATGCGGGGTACGGCAGTAACCGGCAAGGTCGAAAATATAATCACCATGGCAAAGATAATTATTTTGGGCATATTTATCGCGTATGGGCTGAAACGGATTTTTCAAATCCCCAGCGAAGCGGCGGCAAATTTCACACCCTTTCTGCCTAATGGTGTCGGAGGTGTGGTCATTGCCATGGGTTTGACATTTATCGCCTTTGAAGGCTATGACCTGATCGCAACTGTCGCTGAGGAGATCAAAACACCTGAAAAAAACATTCCCCGGGCCACATTAATTTCCCTTTCCGTCACCGTCTTCATTTATCTGATGGTCTTGCTGGTATCCATAGGAGCCATTCAACCCGGGTCGGGCAAATCCTGGCAGTTTCTGGGTCAATATCAGGAAACAGCGATTGCCAGGGCAGCTCAGAACTTCATGCCATCAATGGGTGTGGTGCTGATTATCTTCGGGGGTTTGCTTTCAACGGTATCCGCTTTGAACGCAACCATTTTGGCCTCATCGCGGGTGGCCTTTTCCATGAGTCGTGACAAAATGCTGCCGGTTTCCCTCAGCAAGATCCATTCGAAGCGTCGCACACCGCATATTGCCATTGCAGTTACCGGAGTGATTGTACTCGCCATGGCATTGCTTTTCCCGATTCAGGTCATTGGATCGGCGGCCAGTGTCATGTTTTTGCTGACATTCACCCTGGTTAATCTTTCGCTGATTGCAATGCGTCGCAAGTTCCCTGAATTGAAAGGCGGATTTCGGGTGCCGTTATACCCGGCAACTCCGATTGCGGCCATCGTCCTTAACATTTTTCTGGCTGTTTATCAGTTCAATTTTGATCCCCGGGCGTGGTATATCACCATTGCTTCGCTTATTGTGGGTCTCTTTATCTATTTTATGTACTTTGAAAAAATTACGACTGCGGATATGCCCCAGGTACTCGAAGTTCAGCAGTCTAAAAGTAAAAGCACCTATTCGTATCGGATACTGATCCCACTGCACAACCCTGATCACGTGATCCCCTTGATGAATCTGGCAATTCCCATTGCCAGGGCCAACAAGAGTGAAATCATTGTGCTTGGCGTTGTCGATCTTCCGATCAACCTTCCGCTTCACGAAGGTATACGATTTATCCATCACAAAACGCCGCTTCTGAAAAAAGCGGTCGAGTACGGCAATGGACAGGGGATCGAAACCCGCTCATCTATGCGAATTGCGCATCAGGTGTGGGATGGCATTCTTCATACGGCCGAAGCGGAAAAGGCAACGCTTGTTCTGATGGGCTGGAAAGGACACACCACCACGCGCGACCGAATTATGGGTGAAGTCACCGATAAAGTGGTGAGGCATGCACCCTGTGATCTTATCACTGTAAAATTGATGGGAGATCTACCTGTCCGGCGCATATTAATGACAACGGCCGGCGGTCCCCATGCAACCCTTGCTGCTGAATATGTAGGAATAATTCACGATGCGGAAGGGGGCGAAGTGACCTGCTGCTATGTGGTGGAACCCAATGCTGACGAAGATGATAAAGAAAAAGCCCGTCAATGGATCCAAAAGACCCTCCATCTCACTCACCTTGAAGGCAAGGCCGATGCACTCCTCCTGGAGGGCAAAAGAGTGGCGACAACACTGATCCAGGCAGCGGAGGATTACGACTTGATTATCTTGGGAGCATCCAAGGAAGGGGTCTTCTCAAATGCTCTGTTCGGTGAAATTCCCGAAAAAGTAGCCCGTTATTCCCGGACACCAGTAATGATCGTGCAGCGATACGAAGGTCCGGTCAAATCGCTCATTAAAAGGGTGATGGGTTAACAAGGAGATATGAGGAATATAGGGACAACTAAGTAAACTAATGGAGAACTCAAATGAAATATAAAAATACTGTGGAAAGGAAAATCATGTGGGGGGATCTGGATTCTCTGGGAATTGTCTTTTACCCCCGCTATTATGAATGGATCGACGGGTGCGGACACCTTTTTTTTGCGTCCCTGAATGTGAATCTGAACGATCTGTCGAAAAAAAGGCAGATCGGATTCGGACTGGTGGAGACAGGGTGCCGTTATTTCAGACCGGGTCGTTATCATGAGACCATCCGGATTACTACCTGCATTGAAGAGCTGACAGATAAGACCATTCACCTGAATCACAGGATCACGCTTGCATCAGATGACACGCTGATGGTGGAAGGTTTTGAAAAACGGATCTGCATGGATCTTTCCAACCCTGATAATATTAGAGCCATGGATATCCCAAAGGATGTACTTAATAAGATTAAAAGACTGTGAGCTTTGTCCATCCTGAAATGACACTTTTCTACAACCTTGTTAAGTCGTGGATAATAAAATTGTTATTGCTGGCAATATATTTAGAGCTTTAGTCTTTTTACAAAATACAAACAGCAGGTTAGTCATTGTTATGTGAAGGATAAATAAAATGAAAAAAATAATAACTCTGTTTGCAATGATAATTCTTCTCTTTAGTAATGAATGCTTTGCTTCAAGTATAAGCAAAATTACTCTCTCTGAATTATATTCAAAAGCAGATTTAATCGTGATGGCGCAAGTAATAGAACTGATTAAAAAAGGGAATCAAGATTATGTAACTATACAGGTTGATTCATATTTAAAAGGTCCCGGTACAGATAAAACATATACTTTTATCCTTGTTTCCTCCGGAGGACTAAAAGATTTTGATCCTTCATTAAGGAAAGGCGATACGGGGGTATTCTTTCTGAAACATACAGGAGAAAAGGGTCTGGCTGATAAAGCCTATTGGGGAAGTGTTGCTACATTTTCGAAAAATCATTTTGATTTAACAGCAGAAGAAATAGATGCAGAAAGAGGCGATAGTTTATCTAACTTAGAAACTTGGCGTTCTTACAGGATAAAACGTGGAGAGATTAAGAACATAAAAGAATATGAGAAAGGATTTAAAAAAGGATATACTGGTCCACCTGGGTTTGTAGATGGATCACATGATTTTAATTTAGGACATTCTGATGGCATGCTTTCAAAAATGAAGAGATCTCCAAAATAGCAGGAAAGATATAATTTTATATAATAGCTGTTATAAATTTATCATTATACTATAGAAATAAGATTTACCATGAAGTTACCTTTTATAGCCGAACAGTTTTTGCAAATTTTTAAGACATACAATCTTGAGGTTTGGCCGATACAAATCGTACTCAATATATTGGCGCTTCTTGCAATACTCGCCGCGATATATAAGCAAAAACATTTTGATAAACTGATCAGTCTGATCCTATCATTCTTTTGGCTGTGGATAGGCATTGTATATCATTTACACTATTTTACCACGATTAATAAGGCAGCCTATGGGTTTGGGATACTCTTTATCATCCAGGGAGGTCTATTCTTTATCACAGGCGTTTTGAATACAAAGCTTTCTTTTAGATACCAGACGGACATGTACGGGATTACTGGAAGTCTCTTTCTCATCTATGCGCTGATTATTTACCCGATTCTGGGACATGTGTTGGGTCACCAATATCCCCAATCTCCTACATTTGGTCTTCCCTGTCCAACCACCATCTTTACATTTGGATTATTACTGTGGACAAATAAAGCGGTCCCCAAGTATCTTCTCATCATCCCCCTGGTATGGTCTGTTGTTGGTTTTGGTGCGGCTTTATCTTTAGATATTCGAGAAGATTTTGGGCTATTAATTGCTGGAGTTGCGGGGTGTCTATTGATTGTGATTCGTGATAAACAACAATCATTAACTCACTGAAATATTTCCTTCATGAGGTATCAAACATTCATACGAGGGAGGTAATGTCTGACCTGCTCTTATGGCTCTATTTGATAAATTCTGTCTTACTAATCAATCATGAAATAGACTCTGCGTATTGGAGAGAATGGGAGCTATTTAAATTGCCCGGAGAGATTACCGGTTTTCTACTGTTACACTTTCCATTGCTCTTCATCGTACTGTTAGGATTGGTTCTTATTGTAAAGAATTCTTTCTGGGGTTTCATTTTATCCTTACTACTGTGTTTGGGGGGGGTCTTTGCCTTTGTAATTCATACATACTTCTTAGAACAAGGGCGAAAGGAATTCGACAGACCAATTTCAAAGCTCATTCTTCTATTAACCCTGTTGGTATCATTAATTCAGATGGTTGTTACGGTATTTAAGATAGTGGTATAAATGGGTTTAGGGATTTATATTTGTTTACAAAATATATTGTCGAAGGAGACCTTATGACAAAGAGAAGCCGACCTATCGCATTCTGGATATTGATAATTTTTCTTTCTATATCCATACTCATTATGCTTATCGGTCAGTCAATGTCTGTTTTCAATTACGATCTTACAGTCCGGCTAGGTCTACAAGAAAGTCAGGAACAAGTCAGTAAATTTGGAGTACAGGTCAATCGAGCCTTTGGAGCTGGGGATACAGTCGTTTATGTACCTTTATTAATTGCATCTTTAATTGGTTTGTTGCTTAAGAAACGTTGGTCACTGATTGCTACAAGTGCAGCCCTTGCTGTCTCAGCATACTGGTCTGCAACAACTTTCTTTTTACTAATGTTTTTACCAGGTACACCAGGGTATGCTTATGTCCCGGGTCTAGAAATTTGGTTGTTCGTAGGCCTTTACGCTGTATTTGGAATCTGTGGTCTATTCTATCTAATATTTCGTGGTGAATCGCTACTCCAATAGCTTACAAGAGCAGATAACAAACGTTCAACCAAAACTCTATCGCGGCCGATTATACTCTTTTTCTTTTAATGTAAATGTAACCTTTTTTTGGCTAAAACAAATGAAAACAAGGGAAAAGGTAAGAAAAGGAATTATTCTATTCATTTCTTAATATCCCTAAAATAAAGGAGCTTTTATAATGATCTTCCTGAATCCCAAAAAGCCATTAGTAACATGTAAATCAGATTCCTGCGATGATTGCGCCATCGACGACAAACTTCAGTGTCATTTCGGGCTAAAAGATTTGATCCATTTCCTCTTTATCTCACTTCCTCCTTTTCTACTGGGAGGTGCTGGAATTTATCATGTAGCCGGTTGGTTACTAATACCCTGGATAATCTTTGTTGTCGCCTTTTTTGTATTTATCGAAATTAGCGTTATGTGTTCCCACTGCCCACATTATGCCGAGTCTGGAAAAACATTAAAATGCTGGGCTAATTATGGAGCTCCAAAATTATGGAAATACAGCCCCGGTCCAATGACACTTCCCGAAAAAATAACTTTTTTTATCGGCTTTGCTATTGTTTGGGGTTATCCTCTGCTTTTTTTAACTACCAGTAAGCAGTTAGGTCTATTGATCCTCTATCTGATGACAACTATCGGCTTTTTTATGACCTTGATAAACTTCATGTGTTCAAAATGTATGAATTTTGCCTGTCCTCTAAATCGTGTTGACGAAAAAATTCGCAGTCAATTTTTTAATAAAAACCCATCTATTGCAGAGGCATGGGAAAAAGTTGGGAGTAAAGAACCTAATTGATATGCCGTTAAATAAAGAGTAACAGTCCCCGTTTTAGACCTGACAAGTCGATAGAGAATCGCCGGTAAAACGCTTGCGCAATTCAAGCGATTCTGATTCGGCGGTTATGTGTGAAAGATGACTTAGAGTTATGTCTTGATTTCTAAAAAAAAGTATACTAAAGTAATTAAAAGGCTAGACAAGCATAACCGGACTTGTAATGCCTAATCTCTGATGAACAAACACTATCACCTCAAAATATAAATTCCTGATGCAAACCTCTCTTGTGCTTTTCTTAAATAATGATTTCGATGAATTATAAGATTTTGCAAAATTCAGATTCATAAATATATATAGATTTAGAATTTTTACAAACTTATAAACTGTCGTTTCATTTTTGTTGAGTGTTATGAAACAATCAACAAACAAAAGGAGAAAAGTATGAAAAGGTATGGCGCAGAATTTATTGGAACCTTTTGGCTGGTTCTTGGAGGATGTGGCAGTGCAGTTTTAGCTGCCGCATTCCCAAATGTTGGCATTGGTCTGCTTGGTGTTTCACTGGCATTTGGCTTAACCTTGCTGACGATGGCTTTCGCCATTGGACACATATCCGGCTGTCACATTAATCCAGCAGTTTCAATCGGTCTTTGGGCAGGGGGTCGTTTTCCGGCAAAAGACCTGCTACCATACATTGTTGCACAAGTATTGGGTGGAATCGCCGCTGGTGCTGTCTTGTATCTCATTGCCAGTGGTAAAGCCGGTTTTGATCTATCCGCAGGTTTTGCTTCAAACGGCTACGGTAGCCATTCACCCGGCGGGTATAGTTTGTTATCAGCCCTGATAAGCGAAATAGTCATGACTATGATGTTCATCCTCGTCATCCTTGGTGCCACTGATAAGCGCGCACCACAGGGTCTTGCACCAATTGCAATTGGTTTGTGCCTTACTCTCATTCACCTGATCAGTATACCGGTTACAAACACCTCAGTGAATCCTGCACGAAGTACAGGTGTTGCAGTCTTTGTAGGCGGTTGGGCGGTTGCACAGCTTTGGCTTTTCTGGGTGGCTCCTATAATTGGTGGTATGCTGGGGGCTGTGATCTATCGCTTCATTGGGGGTGAAAAAAAACTAACCGGCATTGCCCAATAAAGGCATGCACCGGAAGGCCAGCAGTCTCTGGTGATGCTTAGTGTTCTACCCTCAACTAAAATAGTTTTTTTAGAAATGAGGCACAAATGAAAAATTACAAAATGATAATTGGTCTGGTTATGATCGTTTTTATACTGTCAGTAACCCAGGCAAATGCAGAAGGCAACTGGTGGGAGAAAGGTATTAATGTTCTAAAAAAACTCGAAGAAAATAAAACATCAAATGAACCTAGCATTGGTGAAATTGGGACGGCATTTAAGGAAGCGCTTCGTATCGGGTCCAGTAATGTAGTTGGAAAGCTGGGAGTTATTGATGGTTTTAATGCTGATTCAGTTATTCACATTCCTTTGCCAAAGGAATTAAATACAGTAAAGACTGTGTTATCAAGAGCCGGGATGTCTCAAATAGTTGATGACCTAGAACTAAAACTCAACCGTGCAGCAGAAGCTGCAACCCCAAAGGCTAAAGCACTTTTCTTGCAGTCAATAAACGAAATGACCTTTGAAGACATCAAGAGTATTTACGAAGGCCCCGAAGATTCCGCAACAAAATATTTTCAGGGTAAAATGTCTCCGATGTTGGGCAAGGAAATGCGCCCAATAGTTGAAAATAGCCTGTCACAAGTTGGAGCAATTCAAGCTTTTGACAACGTAATGGGAAAATATAAAACTTTGCCATTTGTTCCAAATGTAAAAGCAAATTTAACAGACCATGTTGTTCAAAAAGGGATGGAAGGAATATTCTATTATCTTGCAAAAGAGGAAGCTGATATTCGAAAAAATCCTTTGAAACAGACTACCGAGTTATTGAGGAAGGTGTTTGGCGCTAAATGATTATAATTTTCTCTATCCAGGGCAACAAATAAGTTAAAAATAACAATTGGCTGCAAGGGGTTTAGAGTCAGTTTTTCTTTTATAAAAATAGTGTACTAAAGTGGTTCAACAGCCAGGCAAGCATAACATGCCAGGAGATTTTGAGATAAAGTATTGACAAGTATTTTTTGGCAGCAAAAGTGATTTTCCAAGAACCTACTCTCGATGTTTGTTGCCATATAACCTGCATTAAAAAACGAAAGGAGAAAGAAAATGACAAAGAAAAATATGGGAACACTTGATCGGGTTATACGGATACTCATTGCGATTGTATTGGTAATCTTATATTTCACTGGAAATATTTCAGGAGTCGCCGCGATTATTTTGGGCATTTTGGCACTTATTTTATTGATCACCGGTATTATTGGCTTCTGCCCACTGTATGTCCCTTTTAAATTTTCAACCATAAAGGACAGCACTGAATAGGTTAACGCGAGAGATATAATGTTATAAAAAATATTCTGATTATACACAGCGTGTTTATCAAGCCCTTTCTCTGTCTGATCCTTTGATATAGCGGACATAGGATGTGGTCTTGATTTATAGCATGCCCTCATTTCAAGAGGCGAAGAGGTTGGGAGAGGTTATGGTAAAAGGGAGCAGCCGCGGAAAGGGGAAAGGACGAGGTCTTAAGGATCGCCTGGGCATATTCGGGCCTGCAATTCTAATCACGCTTCTGGGTTTTATCCTGGCCTATCAGTTTGTGAAACCAGCACCTCCCCGAAAAATCAGTATCGGTACGGGTGGTAAGTCCGGCGCTTACTATGCTTTCGCCCAGCGCTACCGGGAGATTCTGGCAAGGGACGGAGTCACCCTAGAAATCCGGACTACAGCCGGCTCAGTTGAAAATCTGAAGCTTCTGGAAGCAAAAGAGGGGGGAGTCGATATTGCCTTTGTACAGGGCGGTATCGGAGATCCCAAGACCCAAACGGAACTTCAATCTTTAGCCAGCCTCTATTTCGAGCCCCTTTGGGTTTTTCACCACCAGGATATGAAAATCAAAAGACTTTCTGATCTGCGAGGGAAAAAGATCGCCGTCGGGCCCGAGTCCAGCGGAACGAAGGTAATCGCGATAAAACTTCTGGCGGCAAACGGAGTTAACGATAAAACAGCCACTTTACTCTCTATCGGGGGAGAAAAGGCTGTAGAAGCCCTGGTTGGAAGAAAGGTAGATGCCGTTTTTTTGGTCGTATCTCCACAGTCTTCTATAATCCAGAATCTGCTCCTCCAGAAAGATCTTCGCATTCTCAGCTTCGAAAGGGGAGAAGCTTATCAGCGGGCTAATCGTTTTCTGTCCGTTCTCAAGCTTCCGGAGGGCGTAATGGATTTCGAGAAGAATATCCCCGACCGGGATACCCTCCTTATCGCACCGGCTGCTAACCTAGTGGTTCGCAAGGATTTCCATCCTGCTTTGGTAGCCCTTTTACTTGGAGCTGCGGTGGAAATTCATAGCCCGCCAGGTCTGTTTCAGGACATTAACGAATTTCCATCCAATAAATACATTGATTTTCCTCTAAACAAAGATGCCCAGCGTTTTTTCCGATACGGGCCTACCTTTTTGAAAAAATACCTTCCTTTTTGGGCAGCTGTATTCATCGATAGGATCAAGGTGATGTTCCTCCCACTGATTACCCTGCTTATTCCTTTAATCCGATTTTTACCTCCGAGCTTTCGCTGGAGGGTGCGTTCCCGAATTTATCGGTGGTACAGTAGCCTCGATGAGGTAGACTTTCGAGGAAGGCAGAGTACATCACTGGATGAAATTAAGTCCTTAATCATGGAACTTGCAAAGATCGAAAAAGAGGTCACAAATTTATCTGTTCCTCTCTCCTACTCGGGAGAGCTCTACAACCTGCGCATACATATTGCTCATGTTCAGGAATCCCTGAGAAAGACCCAAGCACTTCTACGCGGAGAAGGAAATTCCTCAACCGGCAAACAGAATTGTTGATTTATAAAAAATAGTATTTTAATTTGATTCCGTTGTCAGGCAACTATAACTGGCTGTTTCATAACTGCTGTGGGATTGACAACCATTATCACCTCATGATAGAAACCCCTGATGCAGTCCTCTATCGTGTTTTCTCCAAATAATGATTCAATGAATTATAAGATTTTGACGGATTCAGATTGACAAAATACTTTCAGAGATTTAGAATTTTTACAAAAAAACAGCGGTATAATTGTTGTTATGCCACTTAACAGCAACCAAAAATTTATAATAAAAAATGTGGGGACTATTATGAAATCATATCTAATAATATTTCTTATCTGCGGTCTGATAGCCGGATGTGTGAGCGGCGGATTTGATTCTGTCAAAAAGACCAACCAGCTTCGACAAGGCATGACCTATCAGGAGGTTGTAAATTTGCTTGGTGAGCCGAAGACGTCAGAGATAAAAAACGGCTCATTAGTCGCTACATTCTGGCTTCATCAGAACTGGAAAGGAAACGTTCCTTACGATTTAGTTTTCAATTCCAAGACACGAAAACTTAAATCCTGGAGTGAAAACAAAAAGAAATTTGAGGCTAACCAAAAGTTCCTATCTCAAATAGCCGCATCATTATCAAAAGGATCTCAGGAATCAAAAGGAGGCGGAAGCACACCTGCAGGACCAAACGATGCAAGTCTTCAGCGTCAGATTGCCGGTGTCTGGTGGGGTTATTCCGGTTCAACAGAGCGCAAAATAGGCCTTTGTCCGGACGGATCGTACAGAGAATACACTGAATCAAGTTATTCTGGATCATCCAAAGAAATGTCCTGGGGCACCGCGAATCAAGGCGGTGGCTCTGGACGCTGGACAATCAATGGGACAACCCAGAGCGGTAATATTTATGTCACTTATTCAAACGGAAGAAGTGCAACAATCCGATATAATCAAATAGGTAAACCAGGTTGTTTGAGTTTTGATGGGAACACCTTGTGCAGAACTTCAGCAAATTGTCAGTAAAAGCCAACCTTGTTTTACTCTGCGGGAAATAGCATAAGTGTGTCGAATTGAGGAAGACCAGAAGTCTTATTTCAAAAGGCATTAATAAAGGATAACCAAAAATACAGTTCATCCGTCCGAAATCGCCAGCCGTTTTTTTATAAGCCTAATTTTGTTAAGGTAATTTCATTGGTAAGGCTTACTTTTTCACTATAGCGATGTCAGCATATGATCTCTACGTTCTGTTAAACAAGAAGCAAAGAATGTTATTGTCAGGAAAAGTTGAAGACTTTGAGTGATAAATTAAGGCTCTTAACAAAAAACTTCATGACCACAACCGTCTACATTCTTGACATAATTCATTAAAATGAAAGGGGTAATTAGATGGAACAGATATTAGTCAAGATGCAGGATTGGATAGCTCTGTATGGGCTGAAGTTGATCGCTGCAATATTAATATTGATCATCGGGCAGTTTGCCGCTAAAGGCATTCGTGCGTTAATCCAGCGAATAATGCAGAAAGGTCAGCTAGACAATACACTAGTCTCTTTTGTAGCCAGTCTTTGTTACGTTGGCATTATGGCGTTTGTAATTATCGCCGCTCTCGGTCAGCTTGGAGTGCAAACGGCATCGTTCGTAGCGATAGTTGGTGCCGCCGGACTGGCAATCGGCTTGGCACTTCAGGGCTCCCTGGCCAATTTCGCCGCAGGGATTCTGATGATCATCTTCAAGCCTTTTAAGGTAGACGATTACATTGAGGGTGGTGGTGTTGTAGGTACTGTTGAGGCTATTGGGATATTTACAACGGAACTGAAATCGGTCGATAACAAAAAAATCATCGTGCCGAACGCCAAGATGACGAGCGACAATATTATAAACTATACTGCCAAAGAAATCCGGCGTGTAGATATCGTAGCGGGTGTGAGTTACAGGGATGATCTTGACAAGGTGCGTAAAGTGCTGGAAGATATTCTTGTCAAGGACGACCGCATCCTCAAGGATCCCGCTCCGATGATTGTTGTGCTTGAGTTAGCTGAAAGCAGCGTAAACTTCGGAGTACGGCCTTGGGTCAAGACATCCGATTACTGGGGTGTTTTCTTTGCAATCCAGGAGAACATCAAAAAACAATTCGATGCCGAAGGAATACATATTCCTTTCCCACAACAAGATGTTCATCTCCACAAGGTTGACTAAATGGTCGTCGACAAGCCGTTTAAACAGGAGAATAGAGATGAACTTAAAAATAATCTACCTTTGTTTTGTCTTTACATTTTTTATCGGCACCTGCTCCGTAAACTTAACGGCAGAGGAAAAGAAACCAATTCAAAGTAACGGCATTATTGACAAGAAAATTGTTTCCGAAGAGGTAAACCCGATTACATGTTACGAATCAGCAAAGTATCTTGTGGTTGCAAAAGACCTTAAGGAAAAGGGTGGCACTGATATACTGGTTAAATACAAATCAAGGGCAGATGAAAAGCTGTCATGCAGTTATGTCATTGAAAATAACGATTTCGAGATTAAAAATGAATGGGTTGAATATTACGCCGGGTTGACGGGCGATTTTCTTCTTCTTGACAGCACAACCGGTCCCGGACCGAGCGGTCTTACAATCTGGAACTTAAAGAAACGGAAGAAAGTTTACGAAGGTACATGGGCGAGCCCAACCGAAATAAGAGACGATTCGATTATCTTTTGGTTGGAGACAGGAGAAGCAACTTACGAAGATTGCCCGGAGCGTGCCGAGTGGGAATCTCATGGTTTGGGAGCAGCAATCGAAACGAAAGTCATTCTCAGCCTTTCTGATTTCACGGTTTCAAAGACAAAAGAAACACGATGCAGTCCAAGACAATAGTAATATTAACTAAAAAAGGTTCTTACAGCCAATGTTAATCGCTATGATTGAATATCTTTATTATCTTTATGAAATAACGGAGGAGTTTAATGGAACTTCTTGATGCTGTGAACGGTCTGGTAATAAGCCAAAAAAAAGAATGGGGTGAAATATTCACCGGATTTGAGACAAAAAATAAGTACATGGTATTGGATTCAACCGGAAGTGAACTGTATATGGCCGTTGAAGAGGGTGGGTCTTTACTGTCGCGTTGGTTTCTTAGAGCTTTGCGACCATTCGAAATAAATGTTTGTCGGTTTGATAAACAGCTGGTGATCCGTGTTGTAAGACCATTTCGGTTTTACTTCCATGAGTTAAATGTCTACGATGCTACTGGAAAGCTTCTTGGCACAATCAAAAGAGAATTTGCCTTTCTTCGCCGTATATATTCTCTATTTGATCCAAACGGCACGAAGATTTTCCAAATGTTCGGTCCTATTTTTCACCCCTGGACTTTTCATATAAAGGATGATTCTTTAGAACATGGAAAGATCACCAAGAAATGGAGTGGTTTATTGAAAGAAGGATTTACCGATGCCGATGTTTTTGGTATAACATTTCCCAATGATTGGCCTAATGAACAAAAGGCTCTATTTTTAGGCGCAGTATTCTTGATTGATTTTGTACATTTTGAAAATAAAGGAAGGAATTAACCGCAACCAAAAATTTATAATAAAAAAGGGAGCAAACATGGATCGGAAGTTGACAGTAACCTGTATAATACTATTATTAATTATTGTAGGATGTGCTACTCTTGGCAATAAAACCCAAGCTGAAAAGCGCCAGTCGGTTCTTGCCATGAAAAATGAAGTTCTGTCAGACCTCTATAAAATAAAACCGGACATTAAAATCCAAATTTCGAGTGCCCCGGGTTATGCTGTATTCAGCAACGCTAATGTAAATATTATTTTTGCAAGTTTCGGCGGCGGATATGGTGTGGTCACAAATAATATGACTGGCAAACACACCTTTATGAGAATGGGTGAAGTTGGCGTTGGCTTGGGGCTTGGAGTTAAAGATTCCCGTGCAGTATTTGTCTTCCATAACGTCAACACCATGAACCGTTTTATAGAGCATGGCTGGGCTTTTGGAGCTCAAGCTGATGCAGCAGCTAAAGCAAGTGACAAAGGTGGGGCTGTTGGTGGTGAGATTACTGTCGATAATATGACAATATATCAGTTAACAGAGACCGGTTTAGCCCTTCAGGCAACAATTAAAGGCACGAAATACTGGAAGGATGATTCGTTAAATTAATTTACTATTAGAGCATAACAAGTCTTTTAACCCATGCGCTAATAGCTCGCTTTAATCGCTTTATGCGTACGGTTAATTCAATCGTTATCTCCTCCTTTTTCAGCCATCCAAACCTTGAATTTTCAGCGATTGCGTCTTATATTATTTTATATTATTAGCTCTCAACAAAGAGGAAACTCCATAAATGTTATTGACAACATCCCTCTCTTTAAATTATTTTAGAGAGTGCTGGTTTTCTGCATTTTTAGCAAGCTATTAATTCTGGAGATATTATGATTGCTTCGAATACTAAGACTGAAACGAACGAAAAGATAGAGATCAAGCTAAAGCTTTATGTGGATGAGGTGTCCCTGACCCTGAATAAATTGACTTGTATTAAATGCGATGTATGTAAAACGGTTTGCCCTAAAGAAGCAATTTCATTGATACGAGACGAAAAAGAGGTCAGGATTGATATTGATGAGCAGAAATGTGTTCTATGTGAGGTTTGCTCTCACTTCTGCCCTGTATCAGCGATTACCCTGGTCCAAAATAATATTCCAAAAAGTATCCTTCTGGACAATCAGGGGGTGCTCCCATTCCCAAAGAGAATAGAGATAGATACCAGCCGCTGTCCCAGCCACTGCTCGAATAACCCGGAAGGGGAACACAGGTGGTGTCGCAGAAACGATGAAGTAATAGACAATACTCATGAGGAGTGCCCCAAGTTCTGTTTTTCATGTGTTAATAATTGCCCGCGGGAACTTATTAAAGCAACGGATGAAGCGGTAGAGCCCAATGAAGCCATGTGCCTCGGCTGTCCTCACTGCCAGGAAAATTGTGAGTATGGCTCAATAACCTTAACTCCTCTGTTTTCCGGAGAGATAAGTATTGACAGTAAGCTGTGTCCTGAAGAATGTAGCAAGTGCATAGATATTTGTCCAACGGAAGCAATCAGCAGAGAAGGGGAGAATGTAGTCGTCAATGACAGATACTGCTCATTCTGTGGGGCATGTGTGAATATATGTGATAAAGACGCAATCAATCTGAAAAGGACAGACATTAAAGCGGAGGATGGTGAGTTTACAGATGTCTGGTCAAATGCGGTAGAGAAGTTAATGAATTGAATTGTGAGCTACGGGTTACGAGATTCAGGAGCAGCCCCGTAGCAATACAAAAATTCCCTCTTCCGCTCACTGGTGTAGGTTTTTTGACCCATCTATAACTCACTTCAGGCATTTTCAGGAACTCCCCGCCTCTGGCGGGTCAAACACCCTGAAAATGCTTATCTAACGCTTCTTCAAGATGGGTTCCCCAAAAATCCTGCTCATGTTTGCTCCAAAGGAAATTTTTTGTTTTTCAGGACGAACTGATAGACTTAGATGATTAGGTGATTTTATGGGTGAAGAGACACGGATAGGGGTATATGTCTGCCATTGCGGTAAAAACATATCAGCGGTGGTTGATACATCCGCTGTTGCTGATTTTGCATCTTCCCTGGATAACGTGGTTGTCGCCAGGGAGAATTCCTACTGCTGTGCCGAAACCGGTCAAGCCCAAATCATAAACGACATAAAAGAACACAACCTCAACCGAGTTGTGGTAGCCTCATGTTCTCCTAAACTACACGAACCTACCTTCAGGAGAACAGTGTCAGAAGCCGGCCTGAATCCCTATCTTATGGAGATGGTAAATATCAGGGAACACTGTTCCTGGGTCCATATGCGTGAGCCGGATGCGGCAACGAAAAAGGCTATGGACCTGGTTAAAATGGGGGTAGCAAAGGCAGGCCTTCTCAAGCCTTTGACCGACAGAGAAGTCTCTACCACAAAGACCTCTCTGGTAATAGGTGGAGGCGTTGCCGGGCTTCAGGCAGCTATCGATATAGCCAATGCAGGTCATCATGTATATCTTGTTGAAAAGTCCCCTACCCTGGGTGGCAAGGTAGCCCAACTGTCAGGGGTTTCCTCAGACCACCAGTCTCCGGGATGCTTACTTACCCCAATGATGACAGAGGCAATAATACACCCCAATATAGATGTGTTCACAAATGCCGAGGTTAAGTCTGTAGATGGATATATAGGCAACTTCAAGGTTAAAATCATAAAACACCCCCGATATGTGAATGAAAACTGTAACCTGTGCGGTGAATGCAGTTCTGTATGTCCTGTAGAGGTTAAAGATGAATTCAATGCAGGAATGAGTTCCAGAAAGGCTATCTATCTTCCATTTGAACAGGCTACCCCTTCCCGTTACGTAATAGATATGGAGCAATGTACAAGATGTGGACTCTGCGTTGAGAGCTGCCCCGTAAATGCTATTGATCTGGAAGTGAAAGAAGAGGAGTTGGAGCTCGACATTGGCAGCATAGTAGTAGCAACGGGTTTTGAATCTTTCAATCCCCAGGATAAAACAAAGTACAGTTACAGCCAATTCAAGAATGTAATAACTTCTCTTCAACTGGAGAGGATGCTTGATCCAGAAGGGCCAACAGAGGGTAAACTTATTAGACCTTCTGATGGAAAAAAGCCAACAAAAATAGCCTTTATACAATGTGTGGGTTCCCGGGATGAGGAAGGAAACCAGTACTGTTCAAAAATCTGCTGCATGTCAACTGTAAAACAGGCAAAGATACTGAAGAACCTATATCCTGAGATTGATATAACTGTCTATTACAGAGACATAAGGCTACCCAGAAAAGAGCTTGAACATCTATACAGAGAAGTAAAGGAAGCCGGGGTACTCTTTGTAAGAGGTGATATTCAGGAAGTGTCGGAAACAGAGGATAATAACCTCCTGATAAATGTACACAGCGAAACTCTGAACCGTACGATTTCCCGTGACATGGAAATGGTGATACTTGCAGTAGGGCTTGAACCCTGTATAGATGGTAATTTAATAAAAGAGATAGTAAAGGTTCCCACAAGCCCAGATGGCTTTTTTATGGAGGCGCATCCGAAGCTAAAGCCTATAGATACTGTTATTGATGGAGTCTATCTGGCTGGTGCCTGTCTGGGCCCTAAAGATATTGCTGAATCCATAGCCCAGGCTAGTGGGACAGCAGCAAAGGTATGTGGCCTCTTCTCCAAGGATAGATTGAAGCTCGACGGAATTATATCGAAGGTAGATCCGGATGTATGCAATGGATGTGGTATATGCATAAAGCAATGTCCATTCCAGGCCATCATAGAAGAGAAGGTTGGAGAAGAAAAGAAGGCAAAAGTAGTTGAGGCTGCATGCAAAGGGTGCGGTGTGTGTGCCGGGGCTTGTCCTACAAGTGCAATAGAGGCATTCAGCTTTACAACCGAACAGATTCATGCCCAGATAGGTGCTGCGCTGGAAGAAAATCCAGGGGAAAAGATAATCGCGTTCTGCTGCAATTGGTGTTCTTATGCCGGCGCAGACTTTGCCGGTGTTTCCCGGTTGCAGTATCCATCCAATGTCAGGATAATCCGTACCATGTGTTCGGGCAGGCTAAGTAAGGATATTATACTGTATGCCTTTGAGAAGGGTGCCGGCATGGTACTCGTGTCAGGATGTCATCCGCCGGGGGATTGTCATTATGTGTCCGGTAATTACAGGTGTGAAGAACGTGTAAATTCTTTAATGAAGGCTTTACCCAAGAAAGGGATAGATCCAAAAAGGCTCAGGCTGGAATGGGTATCTGCTGCAGAGGGAGTTGTGTTTCAAAGGATTGTTAAAGAGATGGCAGAGCAGTTAAAGGACTTCCCAAATCTTAACGAGAATGTTCGGGGTGAAAAATGAATAAAACCGGTATCTTCCTGTGTACCTGTCCATCTGTTGACTCAACAATTGACATAGGAAAAGTCTCAAAAAGCCTCGATTTATCCAATACGGTTGTTTATCCTTACAAGTATCTCTGTTCAGAAAGAGGATTGAGGTTTTTAAATGATTGTATAAATAAGGATAATCTCGATAGATTATTAATTATAGCCTGTTCGGATGATATTCATCGTCGTGTATTTGAAAAGGCATCCTTATCAAAGACGCCCGGCATAGAGTATATAGACATAGGAAAGGTAAAGAATGAAAAAGACCTCATAGCTTCGATTAAAAAAAGGCTGAAAAAGGATAAAGAGAAGACAGTCAAAGAAGAGGTAAAGAGCAGGGATGTCCTTGTAATAGGAGGGGGCGTAGGAGGGGTTCAGGCAGCCCTGGATATTGCTGAAGAGGGTTATAAGGTTTATGTAGTGGAGAAAACCCTGTCTATTGGAGGTATCATGGCACAACTTGACAAGACATTTCCCACTATGGACTGTTCAATATGTATCCTTGGGCCTAAGCTCGTGGATGCCGGCAAACATGCCAGTATTGAGTTGATAACAAATGCCGAGATAAAGAGTATAACAGGTAAGGCAGGGGATTTTAATGTGGCGGTTGAAGTACAACCAAGATATGTGGATATGGAAAAGTGTAATGGATGCAGTGCCTGTGTTGAAGTCTGTCCTGTTATATTGCCCAACGAATGGGACCTGAATCTTAAATCCAGGAAATGCATTTATGTGATGTTTGCCCAGTCTGTACCTTTGAGATACACAATAGATAAAGAAAAGTGCATTGAGTGCGGACTTTGTAAGAAGGTCTGCGAACTGGACGCAATAGACCTCGATGAAAAACCAAAGATGATGAACTTAAAAGTGGGGGCTATCATACTATCTACGGGCACACAGACCTTCGATGCTACCAGGAAAAAGCAGTACGGATATGGCAGGCTAAAGAATATAGTTACCAATATCGAGTTTGAGCGTATAATCTGTGCATCCGGTCCCACCAGTGGGGAACTTATAAGACCTGATGGCAAGCATATAAAAAAGGTTGCCTTCATACAGTGTGTTGGTTCCAGAGATTTGAACTTCCATGAGTACTGTTCCTTTTACTGCTGTATGGCGAGTATTAAAGAAGGCAGACTGGTTATGGAACATACTCCGGATGCAGAAGTATGGGTCTTCTACAACGACATTCGTGCCTTTGGAAAGGGATTTGAAGAGCTCTATGTACGTTCGGAAAAGGAAGGGATGAAATTTATCAGGGGCCTCCCCGGTGAGATAAGAGAAAACGCGGAAACCCAAAACCCAATTATTGTTTATGAAGATACGAAGACCGGAAAGATCAATGAAGTTGAATTTGATATGGTAGTCCTTGCAGTAGCATTAGAACCTTTAGAACAAAATGCACGGCTCGCTGAGATGCTCGACCTGGAGATTGACTCCTATGGTTTTTTCAAAGAGCTGGATTCCACTTCAAGACCTCTGGAGACATCCAACAAGGGTGTATTTTTAGCTGGTACCTGTCAGGGGCCCAGGGACATACCTCAAACAGTTGCTCAGGCAAGTGGAGCAGCAGCAAAGGTTAGTACACTCTTTTCAGAGATAAACCAGACAGCAAAAATGTTGTGAGGAACTTATGAACATTAAAGAACGCCCTAATCACAAGAAATATATTCAGGTACTTCGTCAAATGTCGCCTGAAAAGAGGTTGCTCAAGGCATTCGAGTTGTCTGAATTTTCTAAGCAGCTTTTCATCCATGGGTTACATCAGAGATTCCCGAATCTTCAAAACGAAGAATTCAAAAAAATGCTTTTGGAGCGTCTCGATAAATGTCACAACAGGAATTACTAAAAAAGGTTATTCAAGTACTTAAAGAAAACAGAATCCAATATATGATAACAGGTTCTGTTGTTTCAAGCTTACAAGGTGAACCTCGGTCTACCCATGATATAGACATGCTAATTGCCATTCAGAAGTCAGGTGCAAAAAAATTGATCGAAGCTTTCCCGCCACCGGACTTTTATCTGGATGAAGATAGTATCCTTGACGCAATTAACATGCAGAGCATGTTTAATCTAATTGATGTGAGAGAAGGGGATAAGGTTGATTTTTGGATATTAACCGATGAGCCTTTTGATCAATCACGTTTTTCGCGTAAGTATAGTGAAAAGTTTATGGGGATAGAAATGCAAGTTTCAACCCCGGAGGATACAATTTTAATAAAACTAAAATGGGCAAAACTTTCAGGTGGAAGTGAAAAGCAATTTGTCGATGCCCTGAGAGTATACGAAGTTCAGTATGGGAAATTGGACATAGATTATCTGGAACACTGGGTAAAGAAATTGGATGTTGAAGCATTATGGAAACGGTTAAAGGCTGAATCGGAAATAGCATAATTCATGCACAGCAGCTGTCAGACTTCAATACCTTGGTAAATAAGCAAATCGTTATATTCGATGCAGTGCTTTAAAATGAAATAATGTCTGTTCTCATTGGGTCCAGAGACTTCCCTGAAACAGTTGCTCAGGCAACCGGGACCGCAGCAAAGGTAGAACACTGTTTTCAGAGACAACAAAGTAAAATTCAGGTTAAAGGTGATTCTATGGCAAAATTACTCGTGCATCAATTATATCAGTATCTCCCGAGAACCGATTGCAGGAAATGCGGTTTTTCATGTATGGGGTTTGCCCGTCGCCTTCATTCCAGAGATTCCAAACCGGAGGACTGCCCTTTTCTGTTAGAACCGGAGTACTCAGAGTCCCTTACCATGCTGAACAAACTTCTGGGTCCCGAGGTTGATGTAACAATTACAGGGCTTATAATAGATCCAGAAAAATGCAACGGATGCGGTATCTGCGTTAACGTATGTGAAGTAAATGTGGAAAAGAGCAAAGAGGTAGAGTCAGGTAGGGGACCGGGGTTTTCCGATGATGTGGTATTAAGAATAGACGACGGTAAAGTCAATCTGGTTGACCCCCAATCTTGCAGACGGCTAAACACCACTTTCCATATATGCAGGGCTTGTGCGGAATTATGCCCTACAAAAGCTATTACCATTGCTTGATTTTTACACAGGGGTTATGAGTTAGTACTTGAAAGTAGAAAAGGGAATTATTCAGTATAGGCTAAACAGGCGGAGGTAAAATTTGTCGGAAGAAATACTGTATGAATCTGTAGTATGCCCTTCATGTGGCTGTCTGTGTGATGACATAGACCTAGTCGTTGAGGATAACCGGGTAACGACCGTAAGAAACATATGTGAATGGGGTATAAGCAAGTTTCTTTTCACCAAGAAGTTTACCCAAAACGTAAAAAGGGGACGGGTCGAAAAACCGATGATCAGGGAGAAAACCCTGGTTGAAACTGACTATGAGACAGCTATTTCCAAAGCAGTAGATATATTAAAGGGTTCAAAAAAACCCTTGATCTATGGTTTGACAAACTCAGGTTATAAAGCACAAAAAATTGCTCTAAATATCGCAAGAAACTTAAAGGGACTGTTTGAACCAAGGGAGGCAGCACTCTTGAGTTCATACTATGCTGCCATGGGTAATTCAAACTTTTATACAGCACCTCTGGAGGAGATAAGAAACAGAGCCGATCTTATAATATATTGGGGGTGTAACCCTATACATTCTACCCCGAGGCACTTAGCCCGATATTCGGTATATCCAAAGGGAAGAACTAAAGAAAAAGCACTTCTGGACAGGAGGATCTTTACAGTGGATGTTGCCGAAAATGAGATGGTAAGACCACTACCCTACCAATTTCTTCAAGTAAAAAGAGGCGGCGATTCTCTGGTAATGGAAGTCATGATGAAATTGCTGAAAGGTGAAAACGTTGAAAATTATGACGTAGATCTGGATACTATAACAAACATGACAGGCAGGATGACAAAGGTATCCTATGGTGCGATATTCTTTGGTCTGGGATTGTCAGTTAAGGGAAATGCTGTTAAAAACATCAACAATCTGATGGCACTGGTCAATGAGATAAACACTAAAACCAGATTCGTAGCCATTCCCCTATATGACGACTTCAATACGAGCGGAGTAATACAGCTTCTTCTAAGAGAGATGAAAAGTCCATTTCCAGCAGATTTTTCCGATGATAAAAATGCAAACAACAGTAAATACTCCTTGTTGGAAAACCTTCATGAGATAGATGCTGCATTAATAGTTGGAGATGACCTTTTCTGGTCGCTTCCCGCTGAAAAGTCCGATTTATTGAAAGATATACCCATGGTTCTTATTGATCCTTTCTGGACAAGAACAACCAACAAGTGCCAGGTGGTTTTCCCAACAGCCGTTACGGGTTTAGAAGCGGAAGGGATTGCTTACAGGATGGATGGCCTGCCTCTAAAATTGAAAAAGGTTCTTGAGAGTGAATATCCATCAGACGAAAAGATACTAGGGGATATATACAAGCGTTTAAATTTAAAAACAGTTTTTTAGTAATAAGTTAATAAGTTATAGTAAAGTACCCCTTTTCACTTCAGCATAAGTTTTTTGACCCATCAAAGCTCGTTCCATTGAAAATTAACAACTCTCCGCCCAAGGCGGGTCAAACATGTTAATTTTCTAAATTGCGCTCGCTTAAGTGGGTTCCCCAAAAAACTTATGAATTTGTTCTTAGAGGCACTTTACTAAAATATAAACAATTTTCCAAAGTTCTCATGCTCGTATAAGGAATTCTCATGAAGATAAAGATAGAAGGCGGAAGACTATACGACCCAAGAAACAACCTGGACGGAGAAGAGAGAGACATATTTATTGAAGACGGTATAATAGTAGACAAGTTCTCCGGCGCCGACAAGACCATTAATGCCTCCGGGAAAACTATTATGGCAGGGGGTATCGATATCCACAGCCATGTAGCTACCTATGGTTTAAACCTGCTGAGAGGAGCGAAACGTTTTTATTCTCCCAGGGAGATTGGCTATATATATGCTAAGATGGGCTATACTCACGTAAATGAGCCTTTTATGACTCAGGTTACAGCCAGATACGTTCATCATGAACTGTCTTCAATACCGATATTAGACACCTCCGCTTTTTTGGTACTGAACCTCAGGGATATTGAAACCAAAATTAAGACCATAAGTAATTTTAAAGAGGCTGAAAAAACTATACCTGTAATTATTGCCGGGACCAAGGCTATCGGGTTAAAGATATATGAACCTTTTGTAAGATATAATCAGAGAGCGTATATCCTGAGAAATGTATCGGTAAAAAGGGTCCTGCTTTTCCTTTCGAGTTTAAATAGGGAAAATATTCCCAGGATAATCATGCACACCAATCCCGAACTTTTTACTAAAGAGATTGTCAATCCGGTAGGCTTTCATTTCTCACATGTTGGATCAGCCATAGGCAATGAAGAAGACTACAATAAGGTCTTGAGTTACCTTGATGCAGGTTCAACAGCAGATTTAGGATTATTTGATTTCGAGCAAAACTTAAAGATATTAAATACTAAAGAGACAGTTGGCGAGGCTTTCGGTAGGGTAGATATGGGACTTTCAGACGAGATCGTCTTCTCGAAAGGAAAAGTCTCTGAGAGCGAAGCCCCATTTTTTGCCTTTAAGCTTGCCCTTAGCCAACCCTCAAGTAATATATCATTTTCAACAGACAGCCCTACCAATGCCTCATTTGAAGCCTATCCAAAGATATTTTCATGGTTGATGAAAGCAAAGAACAGGGCTAACCTGTTCGATGAAGAGCTTCCGGATTTTGAATACTCTCTATTGGATATCGCAAGGATTACCAGAGATAACCCTGCAACTATCCTTGGACTAAAAAATAAAGGACATTTGGGAGCAGGAGCAGAAGCAGATATAGCTATCTATGATATTAACGAAGACACAAAACCACCTGAACTGGAAACCCGCTTCAAAGACTGTGCCTGTCTGATAAAAAGTGGTTTCGTTGTTATAGAGGACCACAAGATAGTAAACGACCAGGTTGAAAAGAAAACCTATTATAGAGGGCTAGAACCCCTTGACTATGAACCTGCAAAGATTCTGACAAGTTACAGTACCCTCCGATTCGAGAACCTTATAGTAGATGAGGCATTTACCTCTAAAGAGGTTAAGGTTTAAGCCTTCAGATTGAATAATAAGTGGGCAGTTATAACTTTTTTCATTTTAGTGGCATCACGGATACTTTCTTCTGTATGCCCAAGAATAACACTAAATGCCGGTTCAATCCTATGTATAAACTAAAAGGGAATTTTTCATCTTTCAAGGTAACTATTTAATTGGAGGTAAACTATGCCTAAAGATGTTGTGATTTATACTAACCCCACATGACCCGAGTGTATAGCAGCGAAGAAGTTTCTTTCGCAAAAGGGCATAAATTACGTAAATAAAGATACCCTCAATGACCCGGAAGCAAGCAAAGAGCTCGTTGAAAAGTACGGAACGATGATTACTCCGACAATTATTATCGACGGAGAAGTAATTAAAGGATTCGTCCAGAACAGGGAAAAGATTGAAGGGCTTTTATCCTAATTTACAGGGTCAAAATTTAGAAACAAAGTATAAGCGGAATATTTTTAGAGATTCTTTGTGTTGATGTTCCCTGGAATTATTTTTTCAGGACAAAGAATCACTGGAAAGGTTTTTTACTAGAATGACAAAGCTCAAAACGCACTATTCATGTCAAGCCTGCGGCTACCAGGTACCCAAGTGGCTGGGTAAGTGCCCGGATTGCGGCGAATGGAACACTCTCGTAGAAGAGAAAATCAGCGAAGAGGCTCCTTCCCGGATGGACCCCTTGTGGGTGGAAAACCCTGAAATACCTAAACCCATAACTGAGATAAGCATAGAGGAAGAGGACAGGCTAACTACAAACATCGGAGAATTTGATCGTGTTTTGGGCGGGGGTGTAATGTGGGGGTCTGTTGTTCTGGTCGGCGGCGATCCGGGGATCGGGAAGTCAACCCTACTGCTCCAGGTTCTGAACAATCTTAGCATATCCGAAAGGAAAGTCCTTTATGTTTCCGGGGAAGAGTCAGCCAAACAGACCAAGATGAGAGGAAACAGGCTTGGAGTATCTTCAAAAAATCTGTACATTGTTTCAGAGACATCCCTTGAGAAGATCATTGAAGTGATAAAGGAACTTAAACCCCATATCCTGGTGATCGATTCTATTCAGACAATCTATACGTCACTTTTACAATCTGCTCCTGGCAGTATCTCTCAGGTTAGAGAGACAGCAGCAAGGCTCATGTATATGGCAAAGAAGACAGGGGTATCTACATTCCTTATAGGACATGTAACCAAGGAAGGAGCCATAGCAGGGCCGAGAGTCCTGGAACACATGGTAGATACTGTCCTGTACTTTGAAGGAGATCGGGGACATCCTTATAGGATTTTGCGAGCGGTAAAGAACCGATATGGTTCTACCAATGAGATTGGGGTTTTTGAGATGAAGGACTCGGGTCTTGAGGAAGTCCTGAACCCATCTGAGCTTTTCCTGTCGGAGAGGCCCATAAATGTTTCCGGCTCAGTAGTGGTGTCTAGTATAGAAGGTTCCAGGCCAATTCTCGTTGAGCTTCAGGCGCTGGTCAGCCAGACCGGGTTTGCTGTTCCCCGCAGGACAACCATTGGCGTGGATCATAACCGGGTTTCTCTATTAGTGGCTGTCTTGGAAAAAAAGGTGGGAATGAGCCTGATAAATCAGGATGTCTTTCTGAATGTTGCCGGAGGAGTAAGGATAGATGAACCGGCTGTTGACCTGGGAATTGTAGTCGCAGTTGCATCCAGTTATATGGACAGGCCGGTTGACCCTAAAACCGTTGTATTCGGTGAGGTTGGTTTGGGCGGAGAGATTAGAGGGATAAGTCAGGGAGATATAAGGATCAAAGAATCTGCCAAGCTGGGGTTTACACGATGTATATTGCCTTATAGCAATAAGAAGACCTTCCAGGGGAAAAATGATATAAAACTGGTAGGGGTCAAGTCTGTTGATGAAACTCTGGAAATAGTGTTTGAAAAATAGCGATAATGCTTATGCTGTAAGTGTAAGATATCGACTAAATTCAAAGTTAGCGATTAATATTCACAATACCGTCATGGTAACAAAATGAATCATTCCATAATCGAAAAACATAACGAACTGTCTGCAATAGATGAGAAAACAGTCTTTAATGTAACAGGTTTAAGAAAGATTTATAGAATGGGAGAGGTAGAGGTACATGCTCTGCGTGGTATAGACCTGAATCTCTACAAAGGCGAGCTTGTGGTGCTTTTAGGGCCATCCGGTAGCGGCAAATCAACCCTCCTGAATATCTTAGGAGGACTTGACACAGCTACCGATGGTCAGGTAGTCTATTGTGGAAAGAACCTTACTAAAGCAACCGAAAAAGAACTAACTGAATACCGGCGTTTTCACATTGGTTTTGTCTTCCAATTCTATAACCTTATACCTAGCCTCACAGCCACTGAAAATGTGGCTGTAGTTACCGAGATATCTAAAAATCCTATGAAACCTGATGATGCACTTGCAATCGTGGGGCTTAGTGAAAGACTGCATCATTTCCCTGCTCAACTATCAGGAGGGGAGCAACAACGTGTTGCAATCGCCAGGGCAGTATCCAAAAATCCTAAGGTCTTACTCTGTGATGAACCAACTGGAGCTCTTGATTCCTCAACAGGTGTATTAGTACTTGAATCTCTTGAGCGGATTAACCGTGAACTAGGGACTACCACTGCCGTTATCACACATAATGCAGATATCGCTGACATGGCGGATCGTGTAATCTTTATCAGCGATGGCCTCATCTCAAAAATCACTAAAAATACCGTGAAGAAACATCCTAGGGAAATTCACTGGTGAACCAATGAGAGCGCTCAACCGTAAACTTTGGCGAGATCTTTGGCGAATGAAAGGGCAAGTAATTGCCATTGCCCTTGTCATCGTTAGCGGGGTTGCAACCTTCGTTATGTTAAGAAGTACCATGAATTCTCTGAAACTTACGCAAGATAAGTTCTATCAAGACTATAGCTTTGCCGATGTCTTCGCTTCATTAAAACGGGCGCCAGAAAGCCTTAAATCCCGCATCGCTTCCATACCTGGAGTGGAACAGATAGAGACACGTGTTGTTGCTGATGTTAAACTTAACATCGAAGGTTTTAATGAACCGGTATCTGCCAAACTGGTCTCGGTTCCAGAAAACGGAAAACCTCTTCTGAACAGGATTTACATTAAGAAAGGAAGGATGGTTGATCCATGGAAGGATAACGAAGTTGTAGTCAGCGAACCATTTGCCGATGCACACCGTTTCTCCCTTGGCGACAGATTCGGAGCAGTTATAAACGGTAAGTGGAAAATGCTCACTATTGTCGGTACTGCTTTGTCCCCTGAATATATACTTCAGATAAGGCCGGGGGGAATCACTGTAGACTTCAAACGTTATGCCATCCTCTGGATGGGACGCCCTGCTCTCGGAACAGCTTACAATATGAAGGGGGCATTTAATGACGTAGTATTAAAGCTCTCTCCCGATGCAAATAAGAATGATACCCTTGTATATCTTGACAATCTCCTGAACTGGTACGGAGGTCTCGGTTCATACACACGGAATGATCAAGTTTCCCATCGTTTCCTAACAGAGGAATTCAAACAACTTGAAACATCCTCAAAATTATTTCCTATCCTGTTTATGGGAGTAGCTGCCTTCCTGCTCCATGTAGTTATAAGCAGAACGGTTAGTACACAGAGTGACCAAATAGCTGTCCTGAAAGCATTCGGTTACAGTAATCTCGATGTAGGTATCCACTATATGGCTATGGTATCTCTGATCGTAATGGTGGGTGTTACAGGAGGAGTTGCATTAGGAGTTTGGTTCAGCCAAGGCCTCGGAAGGGTATATATGGAGTTTTACCGCTTTCCTTATCTCATGTACGAGTTAAAACCCTCTGTGGTTACTAATGCAATATTGATCAGCATTGCCTCAGCTCTTGCAGGAACTCTTTATTCTGTCCGAAAGGCTGCTAATCTCCCCCCAGCAGAGGCAATGCGGCCTGAACCACCTGCAAAGTACAGGAGATCGATCTTTGAGCACATACACCTGTGGAATATGCTTTCTCAACCTACCCGAATCATAATTCGCAATATTGAGCGCAGACCAATAAGGTCTCTTCTCACAATAATCGGAATTGCTCTTTCTTGTGCAAGCATAATTGCAGCTACCTTCTTTCAGGGAGCAATTGACTTCATGATAAATGTTCAATTCAAGCAATCGCAGAAGGAAGACATAACTGTAACATTTATTGAGCCAACTTCGAGGAAAGCCCTCCATGAATTAAAAGGGCTTGAAGGTGTTGAAGATGTTGAAGTCTTCCGGTCAGTGCCAGCAAAACTCAAATTCCATCAAAGGAGTTACCGGACTTCCATCCGAGGGATAGAACCGGATAATCGGCTACATATATTGTTGGATACTCATTTAAAGCGGATTGATCTCCCTCCTGAAGGTATTGTTTTAACTGACTATTTAGGAAATATTCTTGGTGTAAAACCGGGCGATATGCTGACCGTAGAAGTACTTGAAGGATCAAAACCTCAGCGTCAGGTGCCGGTAGTCGGTCTACGCAAACAATATATCGGGCTAATGGGTTATATGGATCTTTCTGCTCTTAACCATTTGATGAGAGAAGATCAAACCATATCAGGCGCATATCTGACCGTTGATTCCATAAATCAGCCCGATATATACAGAACATTAGTTAAAATGCCCCGTGTTGGGGGAACTTTTGTGAGGGAGGATGAAATAAGGAATTTCTATGAGACACAGGCCGAGGCGCTTCTCTTCTTCACATTTGTTGCCAGCCTGCTTGCTGCGACGATTGCCTTCGGAGTTGTTTACAACAGTGCAAGGATTGCTCTTTCTGAGAGAGGCCGTGAACTCGCAAGTCTCAGAGTGCTGGGATACACACGAACAGAGATTTCCTTCATCTTTCTCGGAGAGCTCGGTTTGCTTACTCTTGTTGCAATACCAATCGGATTCATTATTGGAAAAGGCATGAGTGCCTATCTAGCAAAGGCAATAGAGTCTGACCTTTTCAGGGTTCCTGTGCTGGTTGAACCTACTACATACTCGCTTGCGGCTACTGTTGTCGTTGTGTCCGCATGCTTATCAGGGTTAATCGTACGCCACCGTTTAGATCATCTGGATTTAGTAGAAGCGTTAAAAACAAAGGAGTAATATAAGATGCTATTACGCAGATGGATTATCGTTATTACAATTACATTAGGGGTTATATTGGCAATCGTTTACGGGTTTATGCCAAAACCTGTGCCTGTTGACTTAGCCAAAGTCTCCCGTGGTCTGCTCAGGGTAACTGTAGAAGAAGAAGGAAAGACAAGAGTGAAGGATCGGTTCGTTCTTTCTGCACCTGTAGCAGGATTTATGAGACGTATCAAGTTCGATATAGGCGACCATGTACAAAAAGGGCAAACTCTGGTTGAGCTTGAACCCCTGAAATCGATTCCTCTTGATCCTAGGAGCTATGCAGCAGCAGAAGCGACTGTTTCATCAGCTAAAGCTGCCCTTAAAGCCGAAGAGGAGAGGGCCAGAGCAGCAGAAGCAGATTCAGATTATACGCGTAAAAATTTTGAACGCATTAAGAAACTCTACGAAGAAGGTTATGCTGCTAAAGACGCTCTGGAACAAGCAGAATCCGGAGTAAAACGCGCGGAAGCGTACTTTCTCTCAGCCAAGGCAGCAGTAAAAGTTGCAAAGTTTGAACTTGACAGGGCTCTTACTTCACTTAGATACTCAGCTGCAGAAAAAAATAAGACTCAAGGTGAACTTGTAACGATCTCATCCCCTATTAATGGAAGCGTTCTCAGGATATATCGCGAGAGCGAAGGAGTTGTCCAGCCCGGAGAACCATTAGTCGATATTGGAGACTCCAAGAAACTGGAGGTCAAAGTTGAAGTCCTTTCAGCAGATGCAGTTAAGATCAAACCAGGTACACCTGTCTATTTTGAGCGTTGGGGTGGAAGTTCAATTCTTTCAGGAAAAGTTAGAGTTGTCGAACCTTCCGGGTTTACGAAGATTTCGAGTTTAGGCGTAGAAGAACAACGAGTGTTTGTTATTGTTGATATTACACCATCTGAAAAAGATGAATATAGTTTGGGTGACGGATACCGTTTAGAGGCAAGTTTTATTATCTGGGAGGGAAAGAATGTATTACAGGTGCCGGCAAGCGCTCTCTTTCGCAAACAGGATGGATGGGCTGTATTTGTAGTGAAAAATAATAAAGCACTCAGGCGCGAGGTAAAGGTTGGTCAACGGACCGGGCTTGCAGCTGAGATTATTTCCGGCTTAACTGAAGGTGATGAAGTGATTTCAAATCCTGATAACTCGATTGAAGATGGCACCCGAGTTAGTCCAAGATAAGAGAAAATTCATTTAATATTTTATCACACAAACACACAGAGTTTCTTCGGCAAGATGTCAATTTCGAGGCGATGGGTTTCGGTGTAGGGAATCTCGCCGTCAGCTTCAACCACAAGCGGCGATTCAGACTCAAGCGTAACTCGTTGGGCACAATACATCTTTATTTCAGGCTCATTCATATGGGTGCCATTAAGGAACTTGGGGATTAATCTAAGGATAGTAAACCGGCCAACTGCTTCCCCTACCATCACATCCAATACCCCGTCGTCCGCCTCAGCGTCAGGGCAAACCCAGAAGCTACCTCCAAAGCAGCGGCCATTTGTGATTGCAGTAATTGTCGTAGCCTGTTCGAAAGGAGGTTGGTCGTCGAGCTGAATGCGCAAGCGGAGACTTGTATAGTTAATCAAGGTCTTGAGTACAGCAGCCATGTAAGACGGCATGCCCTTCAGAACCTTGGGGATCGTAGCGAAGTTTAATACTGTGTGTGCACCGAAACCTACGTCCATAGCATTCGCAAAATAATGTGGAGTCCCTTCCGCCTCAGACATTCCGTTATCACCTAGCATTCGGACGGCGTCGAACAGCCTGGTCTTTCCTTCAACAACCTTGCTTATCGCCACTTGCCATTCGAAAGGTTTCCCTCCAACAGGAGCTTCTGGCGGGAGCATCTTGGCGAAGTCATCACCATTGCCAAGCGGGACCACACCCAGGGGAATCGTTTCGCGTTCTCCGGACGCTTGAAGAAGACCATTGACTATTTCATGAATTGTACCATCCCCGCCTACACCTACAACAGCTTTGTACTTGCCTGCTCCCTCTCTGGCAAGTGTAACAGCCTCGAGTGGAGCGCTCGTAGGAACCGCATCAAAATCGATCCCCGATTTGAGCAACGCTGCCTCGACTGCCGGCCATTCCTTTCTAACACGGCGGCCGCGCCCAGCAACCGGATTGTAGATTACAAGTATTGATGCCATATATATGCTCCCAAGCAAAAGATCATCCCATTACTTTGTTTGTAATGAGATTAAGTGCTTTCTACCCCTGCATGATCAATTATTATTCCATGAGCGCCTTCTTTAAGCTTTTTTCGCATATCTTCCGCGATTTCCATTTTCTTGTGGTTGCCTGCACTTACCATCACGTAAGTAATATCTGCTGAAGCTATATTAACAGCAGTTTTATGATTATAAAAATCAACCTGTAAGGTGAATGATGAAGATCCTATTTGTATAGATTTAACTGTTATTGCAATTACATCATCAAAATAAGCTGAGTCTTTCCAATTAATAGATAGTTTTACAACTTGGCTATCGACTCCTTTGGATAACATATCACTGTAATTGCCCCAAATGACACGCATGAATTCAGTAACAGCAGTATCAATATAATCTACATACTTTCCATTGAATACTACTTTTTGCATATCGCATTCAGAATACCGAACTCGAAGCAGATAACAAAATTCATCATTCATATGATTACAATTCCAATTTAATACCTCGGTTATTCAGAGCAAATATAAAATAGCACAGCCGGTTCAACAAGTTGTTAAGTTTCACAATTACTAGAACGCTTAGTAAACGAGCGTGGACGAACATAAAACCAGCTGGTTATGACCACAGCCCCAAGTGCTGTATAACAAACAACAAAAACCCATGCGGGTGCTTGATAATACAAAATAGCTTCTAACCAGTGCGATATGAAAGTACCCGAATACACAAAATCCCCAGCCCGTGAGCGAAGTGCCATCTCCCATGAAGTAAACGGGCATATAACCCCAAACCACGATTGAATAACCACCACACCGATAGCTGCAAGATGTAAGATACGAAACCAAGGATTCCGAACCCAAGACCAAGCAAGAGCATTCCCCACAAAAATTAGGGCAAGGCCAACTAAAACGAAAACTACGAATAATACATGCAGTAGAAGGATTGTATCGGCAGCTAGTAGAAATAAGAACGATGAACCCATTTGTATTACCTAACTGCTCGTCTTATCAGCATACACAGTTTATAACCCACCTTTGTCCAAACACCGCTTAGTTTAAACTTTTGATATATTGCAGAAATCTCAACCATTTTGGAATGTTTCTGAGGCAATAATATAATAAATCACTATAAAAAGTGTCCTTCTTCTAAGTCATTTCGCTGTTTCTTAGCAGTAGATATGGAGTTCTAACCTTCATCAGATATATACTCAAAATAAGGATAAGAAGCTAAAGCCCTGTTTGCATATATCATAAAACATAGAATTAAACTAATTTTTTCTTAATAGAAACATCGTGATTTCATTCGATGTCATGAATATCATAGATGGGCTGTAGGTTTCAGCACCCTGCGAAAAATAGAGGGAAGTACAAATACAAACCATATTTGCATTTTTTATTTATATCTAGCGTTTATCACAATGTTTTAAAGGTGACTGGCAGCATAATCCTCTGAAATTATTGAGTAACTTTGCTGCACGTGCCTATATAGTTAAAAATTATGTTTTTACGACCAATATATATTATACCCACTGTTATTTCGATACAATGCAGTATCGTATTGCAATTTTATAAAACATAAGCAATAGTTCATTCTAATGCAAATAATCTAAGAAAGGATGACTATGGGCGATTTCTGCTTCCGTCGCTTCCCTCACACCAACAATATCAACATCAAAATTCAGTACAACACCCGCCAGTGGGTGATTAGCATCAACCGTAATAACATCACCGTCAACTTGCTTGATCACGATAGTCTTCTTGGAGCCGTCCTGTTCCTGTATCTCAAACCCCATGCCAGCTTCAAGGGGTTCTATACCCTGAAAAGTAGCTATATCAACAACCTCTATAAGTTCCGGGATAAACTCTCCATAGCCTTCGGAAGGCTCAACCCTAACTTGCAAAGAATCTCCCTCTCCTTTATCTACCAGCATCTTTTCCAATCCCGGTACTATATTACCAGCACCGTGTAAATAGCAAAGTGGAGTAGAGCCTTCTGAGCTATCCAGCACCTTTCCTTCATCATCAGTCAGCTTATAATGCATGCTTACAACCATATTATCACCAATTAATAAAGACATAGCCTTCCCTTCCTTTCTTCTGAAATTTTAATTTTGCAAATTAGTTACGACTAATTTTCCAAGCGTTAAGCTCCTTAGAACTAAAAAGCCCGCCTATTTTTAACTACACTGGCTAATATATTATATCCATTAAGCTATCTAACAGAAACTTATCCTGAACATGGGCGCCTGGCCCTGGGGATCGGGTGAAGCGGCAGGTTCGTACTTCTATTTTTATTAACTTCGAAGTTTTTCGAGAGCTTCTCCAACTTCTGGCGCTAATTTGATGAAATTTGACAGCGTATCGCAAAGATAATCTTGGCAAACAGCACAATTATCTACGCTATTTGAAATGCAACATTTGCGAATCTCGCACGTATATTCACAATAATAGAATTTTACCCCGTCTGACTTACATCCATCGCAATTAATATGTTCGGGCTTAATATCAGTATTGTACTGATCAGACCATTTTCGAGCGACAACCGATTTTTTCACATCATCATTCTCCTGGGTAGCAATATATGCTTCGCATTTAGTACAATTTAAACCACAATAAGATATCATTTTCCCTCCTTTAAATTTGAGTTCAAACGATGTAATTTAGGTGTAAGAAATGCATAAGCTTTTTCATGTTGATTTTCCAGCTATTTGTTAGCCCCATCTTCCGAAGTACCCAATTAAACAGCCGCTGACCCATTTATTAGCCTCCTCGAGTCGATTGTTGGGGAATCACAACCCTTTTGCCCTGGAAACTTCAGCGGACAGTAACCCCCCGACCCCGTAGGTAGTCTTTCAACTCACCAATACCAATAATCCCAAAATGGAACACCGAAGCAGCAAGTAAAATTGTGGCACCTGCTTCGACTGCCTGATAAAAATGCTCCAATTTTCCTGCGCCACCGGAGGCTACCACATCGGCCGAGACCGCTTCCTTAATCGCCCTTATAACAGGGAGATCATAACCGGTCTGTACACCATCACCCGCTTTGCTGGTAGGCAGAATAACTGGAACACCGTATCCGTCAACACGTTTTGCCCATTCGATCGCATCTGCGCCAGTGGCTGTCCGTCCTCCATCAATATAGACTTCGTATCCTGAGGGCATTGCCTCGTTCTGATCCACGTCGATGGCCACTATTACCCTCTCGGCACCCACTGCTTTGACCATTTCTTTGACCAGTTCAGGTCTCCGAAAGGCGGCGCTGCTGGTTGATACCTTGTTTGCACCAGCGCTTAGCACCTGCTCAGCTGATTTTACATCAGTTATTCCGCCGCCAACGGTAAATGGTACTGTAGTAACTTCTGCGACGCGTTTAACTACGTCGAGCATGGTGGCTCTACCCTCTACTGTGGCTGTTATATCCAGCAAAGCCAGTTCGTCTGCACCATTTTCACAATAAGCTCGTGAGCATTCGACAGGATCACCAGCGTCTCGAATGTCTACGAAATGGACGCCCTTAACGACTCGTCCGTTCTGCATATCTAGGCAAGGCATGATTCTAATTGCTTGATCCATTGTGTACCTCCTCTTTAGCTATACGACAAATGTTTGATTTGTGAATAACAGCCTCAATATCAGATTTTTCAATGATCTCTTTTTCTTTTCTTCTCATGGTCTTTAAATTACCCCTGGCAAATCACATGACCATCACCAGGTGCAATTGAGTATAATGGATTTATTAGTCCTTCTTTACCCACTGGTTTGGCAACTTATTGTTTTATTGCAACTGCTTTGAAAAACGTATAGCAAAAAACCCCATCTTTTTCTGTTGTTCTGTACAACCCTTTAATCCCGTCATCAAAGGTTTTTTCATCAATTAAACCGGCTTCAACGGAGGTTTCTCGTACGCCTTCAATCATTGCTGTAAAAGTGTTCTTTGTAAAGCCCTCCACAAGCCAGGGTTTACTCGAATCAGCATAAACCATTCTTGGAGATACATTGATAGAACTGAAACCTGCTTGACTTAAAAGGGGATATAGCGCTCTTCCTATATTTGCATTACCACCTGCCCTTTTTTGCAACTCAACCTGGCACTGAATCGCTATACACGCAGCATCATTGTGGGGATAAAAATATGTCGATCCATGGTCCCCTTCGATAGCAGTGATTGTGCCACCAACTTTTAGAATATTTTTCAGGCAATCCAGTGCCTCAACTGGCCTTGCCAAATGCTCGAGAACAAAACAGACAAAAATATGATCGAATGATTCAGGCTTAAAAGGTAGGTTAAAGATGTCGCCCTGCTGAAAGCTTACATTTTTGAATCCTGCTTCTTCAATTTTTTTCCTGGCTTCTGCAAGCGAACTCTCAGATATGTCAACTGAAATGATATGTGCATGAGGGCTATGACGGGCTAAAGTTATAGTTTGTGCACCTTACACCGCATCCGGCTTCAAGGACTCTGCATCCTGCCGGATATAAGGTGTCTGAATGCAATAATTCAACGAGGGTGAATGCTTGATCTTGTAACCGTATATTTTCTCTTCGATCATATCCATGAACATATTTGCTATTCATTGTATTTATTTGTCTCTGCTAAACCTAAAACGAGAGAAATGCACAAACATTTTTGCGTCGATTTTCCAAGCAATTTGTTAGCTCATCTTTTTGCGTATTAAATTATAAAGTCCCTTAAAATATGTAGGTGTTAGCCGATTTTATCTTTCCTTTGTATTTTTAAGCAATTCATGTAGCCGAATAAAAAATTTATTTCGTATCTTCTCTACATGCAATGCTTCCTTGTAATCGAGTATTGCTTTATCCTTATGCTTAAACCTATCAGGTTCTACTTGCAGCGCATAAGAATTAACCTGTTTTTTCCAGAACCATTCTGAACAACAGAATTGAACGTTTTCCGGATCGATAGAAGGGATTTCTTTTAAAGCCTCAAATAGCCATATACCCAATAAACTATTCTCAATGCAGAAGGCAATGTAGGCAATCCTGTATTCTACTTTTGCAATTCTACCTTTTAAAGGCAAGGATTCAAGGTTATAAGGGTCTTTTTGATCTTTATAGACAAAATGTCCGTAGCAGCTTTGCAGAGTGAAACAATAAGGCAATTCGTTAAACTCGTTGATGAGATCGATGATAGGCGTGTCAATCATATTATCGGTGAGACTGCACAGGCTTTTCTGTCTTTGCTTTTGAAAATGCGGATTGTCCATCAATTCTTTAAGTTCGGCGTAGGTCTCCAACTTTGCTGTCTTTACCTATGCGTTTATAAATCATGTTTATAAAGTAAAATATGAACGCCTTTTGGAATTCAAAATGAATCATCAATCAGGTAACAAGTTCGAGGCTGACAGACAGTTCCACGGCAAAACCATTTGCATGGCTCAAGCGGGAAGAATCTGGCTCATACTTGAGAAATACTGTCGTCAATTTTGCATTCAGCGTCACTAGATTCAACCCAGATAATGTACTCCTTGTTCACCATAAATGCCCTATGTTTATCCTCCACCTCTGGACAGATCACTATAAACCGGTCCTCCGCACCCTTGAAGAAGTCGGAGAGCCTTTTATAGTTCCGGATGTTCACATTCCCCGTAAACATGGAGCCATCGCTCATCTTTACCGTTACTTGTTGAAAATTTATGTCCCAACGATCCATAGTTGCCCCCTTATATATGAAGATTAGTTGTAATTGTTATTATACTGTTATGAAACGGCTTCAACCCAGAGGATGTACTGTTTATTCACCATAAATGTCTGAGGTTGCTGATCCTCATCTGGAATTAGTACTATAAACCGGTCCTCCGCTCCTTTGAAGAAATTGGAGAGCCTTTTATAGTTCCGAATGTTCACCTTTCCTGTAAAAATGGAACCATCAGTCATCTTTACCGTTACATGCTGGAAATTTATGTCCCAATGCTCCATAGTCGCCCCCTTATATATGAAGATTAGTTGTACTTGCTATTGCACTCTTCCCTAATATCCCAGGCAGTCAAGTTCAGATAAAATTTTCTATATCAGGCTTTTTTTATAGCATCAATAATCAATATTATGAAATGAACTGTGCCGCCATTTACCCCAATTTATCTCGACGACTTGTGGTTATACCGCGGGGGCTTGTCAGTTTGAGGATCTCTTTTAGGTGGTTCTTGTTTAACTTTAATTGTAGCCTTCCACGAAAACTATCAGAAAAACACACATCCTGAAACTGTGGAAAACTCGACGATAATCAAAAAGCTGCTGTCCTATTAACTTGGTCTCATTATAAAACCAAGTATCGGTTCCTAGTTTTCCTAGGCAAAAAATTGACTTATTTATAATATCATAAATTGAAAAAGATTTAAACATTAAATTGATTGTACTGACTATATACTTAGCTTGACAGCCTTCATCACAAGAAGGTTTTATTGGATAATTGGTTTCACCTATTATGTAAGTTCACCAATCCTGATAATTTTATATGCATTTTTCTCTGTTCAGAATACATAGATTATCATCTTGTTTTTCAACTTGTATGGTAGCGTGTTCTATGCTGAAACAATCATGTAAATGTTGTTGTATCTCAATCAAAAAACTATTCGGTACGGCTGAATCAGAAACCATAACTAAATGAACAGACAGTGCCACTTCTGTGGTACTCAAAGGCCAAACATGCAAATCATGTATCTGGCAAACATTTGCAAGACAAGCTAAGTATCTTTTTATTCCATCCATATCAATACTTTCAGGCACAGAATCCATAGCAAGATTCATCGAATCGCGTAATAAAGACCATGTACTGATGAGGATAACAGCAACAATAAGAAGACTGATAAGAGGATCAGTTAACAACCAGCCTGTTACGACGATGATTATACCGGCCACCACAACGCCGAATGAAACACCAGCATCAGCAGCCATATGCAGAAATGCCCCTTTAATATTAAGATCATATTTTCGCCCAGACACAAAAAACAAAGCTGTGATCGTATTAATAACAACACCGGCAACGGCAACCGCGATTATGGTCATGCCCTCAACCGGTTTCGGGTAGAAAAATCTATCGATGGCTTCTACTATAATACCGCCAATCGCAACGAGCAGCAATATAGCACTTGCCAAAGAAGCCATTATTGTTGCTTTGCGAAATCCATATGTTCGTTTCTCAGTTGCGGCTCTTGATGCCAATGCACTAGCTACCCAGGCCAGCATCAGGCTTAGCACGTCACTTAAGTTGTGACAGGCATCCGCTAAGAGGGCCATGGATTCGGCCATGATACCATAACTTGCTTCAACAATTACAAAACCAAGATTAAGGACAACACTTATAGCAAAGACGCGATTGTAATTACCTGGTCGATGGTTATGACAGTGATTCATTTTCTTCCTGTCGAGAAGATCTAACAAACTTTTTGGAAAAGCCATTAATTAAAAGTTTAAGACTTTATAGTCCTTTGTTTTTATTAATACTTTATTCAAATAATCTTTAGTTGGTGTTTATTTAACAGGTTCAACGACAGGGCACATCATCCGTCTTTTCGCATTCCCCTTTAGCTCATGGTTTGAAACTCCTCTCGACTTCTTCAGTTCTTCGACTAAAAGCTTATACTTCTCATGAATCATGTTACGGTCAAATTCCCAGAACTCCGCAAGCATCGCCTGGTCTTCTGTATCCGTTAAGTAAGCTCTGGCTGCAGGGAAAAATACTTTATCTTCTTTCTCTATATGTTTAGGATAGAACTCGACAAGTGTTTGAAGTCTTTCTGTAACTTCTGTCAAGGCAGTCTGGTCACCATTCCGGTAGCGAGTGTTGGCATCAACAAGGGCTTTTGTCGTCTGTCGCCCAAATACATGCTCTTCGATCAGTTCATACATGGTTTTTTTGTCCTCGACAGATAGCGCACGTTTATCTAACTCGCGAAACAGGATGTCTTCTTCTTTACCGTGATGCGTCCGGTCGGCGTAGATACGGATGAAATCAACTGTTGCATCTACGAAATGAGGGTCGATTTTGCCAGTTGATTGAATCTTCTTAAGGGCATCTTTGACAAGTACGAGCATGCGTTCTATCAGTCGGTGTTCAATCATGAGTGGGCCACGTGCCTGCATGTCTGTATACTCCTTTTATGTATTCCTGAAGGTTTTTAGATATCTCAATCACCCGGCAGATACCGCCCTACTATATCTCGAACTTCACTCAACCACTCCAGACGTTGTTCTAATGTGCTGGTAACAATGATCCCGAAAATTCTACGATACACGGTCTGAATACCACAAAGACCAAAAATGCATTTTTTCCAAAGCGTTTCAAGTGGATCGCCAAATACCTTTGCTTCACGTTCTGCCGGCGTATTGGACGTATTGAATACAAGGGCAACCCTTGCTTTAAGCAAGCCAACAGGGACACCTTCTCCTTGATCCCCTTCTACAAAACGATAAGCAACGCCAGGGCGAATAACCCTGTCTATCCATCCTTTCAGGATAGCCGGGGGCTGTCCCCACCAATTGGGATGGATGATAATAATCCCGTCGGTATTGTATATTTCACGGCAATGTAACTCAACTTCTTTAGAAAGGTGTGCATCTTCCGGGATCTCACTATTGGGCAGAACAGGGGGGAATGCTTCATCATACAAATCATGGAAAACAACCTGATGTCCAAGCTGCTGTAGCTTCTTAACGGCAGTTTGCGCAATTGCATGATTGAAGCTTTGAACATTGGGATGCGCAAGTATTACAGAAACAAGCATAATATTGAAATCCCAGTTCATTATAGTGGGGTGTCAACAGAATTGTTGACTAACAATTAATCCTATAGTGCTATATTACAGCCTTACTTATCATTACTCTCTGTCTTTTCCTGTTTTGTTTTCAAACCAACCCGATCCAGGACTTTTCCCTTTATCTCTTCGGCAATCTCAGGATGCTCTTTTAAGAATGATTTGGAATTTTCTCTTCCCTGCCCTATACGTTCTTCTCCATACGAATACCATGCCCCGCTTTTTTCTATTAAATTATATGAAGTGGCTACATCCAGAAGGTCACCATACTTGGATATCCCTTCCCCATACATTATGTCAAATTCAACCTCTTTAAAAGGTGGAGCAACCTTGTTTTTTACAATCCTTACCCTGGTTCTGCTTCCTACTATGTCCTGTCCTTCTTTTATAGATGCAATACGACGAATATCAAGCCTAACAGAGGAGTAGAACTTTAAAGCGTTGCCGCCTGTAGTAGTCTCAGGGTTCCCAAACATAACACCAATCTTCATCCTGATCTGGTTAATAAATATTACAATAGTCCTGGATTTACTAATGGTCGCTGTTAACTTCCTAAGGGCTTGGGACATTAACCTTGCCTGAAGTCCCATATGAGAGTCTCCCATCTCCCCTTCAATCTCTGCCCTTGGTGTTAAAGCTGCTACAGAATCTATTACAACAACATCTATTGCTCCACTCCTGACCAGCATCTCTGAGATTTCCAGGGCCTGTTCTCCGGTATCGGGTTGGGATATCAACAGGTCCTCTGTCTTTACCCCCAATTTTCTGGCATAACTCACATCCAGAGCGTGTTCTGCATCTATGAATGCCGCAATACCGCCCTCTTTTTGTGCTTCGGAAATGATATGCAAGGCAAGGGTTGTTTTTCCTGATGACTCAGGCCCAAAAATCTCGACAACTCTTCCTCTTGGGATACCTCCTATTCCTAAAGCTATGTCCAAACCCAATGAACCTGTTGAAATGGTTGGTATGTCCGGTATTACTGCATCCATTCCCAACCTCATAATGGAACCCTTGCCGAATTGCTTCTCAATTTGACTCAGAGCCAAATCAATGACTTTTTCTTTGTTTAAATCAGTTCCCATGAAAGCCTCCCTTTAGATTTTTCAGTTTGAACAAATTGGTTTATAATTTGTGAGTGCTCCTAAACTGAAGGTCTCTAATTTTGTATAAATGGCTCCTGTAGGACGCAAGTCACTTTTGAATAAAAACAGATTTTCCACTCTGAAAGAACCTACCTCATACCCCTTAAGCTTTACAATCTGTTCTATTAATTGTCTCTTTTCTTTCAAAGACTTAACCCTTCCAATGGTTAAATGGGCGCTAAACTTTCTTTCCTCAGGCTTAAAGCCTATCTTCTTCAGGCTGTCCTCTGTCTCTTTTTGCAGGATATTCAGAACATTTCCGATGGATTCTGCTCCGACCCATATTACCCTTGGGCGTGAAATATCAGGAAAGACACCTATGTCCTTTACGTCTATGACAAAGGAACTGGTCTTTGCAGTCACCTTTTCTAATACCTGAGAGATTTCACCTACAATCTTCTCTTCAATATTTCCAAAAAACTTTAAGGTCAGATGAATGCTCTCAGGTCTTACCCATTTCACCTGGGATAAAGATGACTTTAAGCCGTTCTGAATCTCTGAAAGTCCACTGATTATCTCTTTTGGAAGCTCAATGGCCAAAAAGCTGCGTATTCGTGCCATTTTTGACGAACTCAAAATTGGGATAACAAAGTAAAAAGCTCAAGATGCAAGGCGCGCAAATTGTGAGGAGTGAGGCGTACTTAGGGGTACGCTGCAACGACGAAAGATGCAGTGCAACGCCGCAGATGGACTTTTTACGAAGCCATCATTTTTATTTCAGGTAATACCTTCTCAGCAAATCCAGGGCTGCTTGAGCTGTTGCAAGCCTGATTCTGGATCGGTCTCCCCGGAAATTATAATTCTCCACTATCGTTTCCTTTGTGTTGGCAAGAGAGATAAATACAAAACCGACAGGTTTATCAGGGGTTCCTCCTCCTGGTCCGGCAATACCGGTTACTGCTAGGCCCAATGTAGTATTGCCAAGTTCTCTTGCCCTCTGAGCCATCTTTTCAGCAACCTCGGTACTGACCGCTCCAAACTCGTCTATCAGGGAAGCAGGGATGTTGAGAAGATCGGTCTTCGCCTGGTTGCTATAAGCTACAATCCCTCTCTTCATATAGTCTGAGCTGCCCGGGATATTTGTCAGCCGATGGCTGATTAATCCTCCTGTGCATGACTCAGCTACAGAAATAGTATCCCCGTTTTCTCTTAAAAAATCTCCTACCACACTTTCAAGTGTTTGGTTGTCTCTGCCAAAGATATAATCCCCCAAAAGGTCTGTTATCTCTTCTCCCACTTTAGAGGCTATCGCACTTGTTTCCTTATAATCAAGGCCCTTTGCCGTAATTTTTATATTTTCTTCAGGATAATTCGGCAGGAAAGCTATCTTTACATTCTCGTATTTATCAACAATGTCTTTTATTAATTCAGCTATCCTGGACTCGCCCAGACCAAAGACCTTCAGAGTTATTGTTTTAAAATGAAAGCCTTCTCCTTTTTCTTTTAGAAGAATGGGGAGGATACTCTCGTCTGTCATCTTTACCAATTCTCTGGGGACACCTGGCATGACAAAGATCAGCTTGTCTTTTTCACGGATGAAGAAACCAAATGCAGTCCCTATAGTATTTATTATTAACTCCGCTCCCTCAGGTATTAGCGCTTGTTTTTCATTGTTGGGAGGCATCTCTCTCCCTATTTTTTTAAAGAGCCCCTTTACCCAATCGAGGGCACTTTCATTGAAGACCAGTTTTCTTTTGAGGGCTTTAGCTAAAACCTCAGAAGTAATATCATCTGGTGTAGGTCCCAAGCCACCCGTAACAAAAACTACTTCCGACCTCTTAAGAGCACCCTTCAAAGAATCGGTAATATCCAATTCATTATCACCTACTGAAGTTATTCTGGTAACCTCTATACCAATGGAGAGTAACCTCTCAGCAAGAAAAGAGGAATTTGTATCTACAACACTGCCTGAAATAAGCTCGTTACCAACAGGTATAATTTCCGCATTCACAACATTATCCTTCCGAGGTTATTGAGAAACCATTTAATATTTAGAAAAAGTATCCCTGAGAGCGAATTCATAGATTTTTTGGGGAACCCAACTTAGCAAGCGTAATGTAGAAAATTCACATGTTTGAGCCCGAAGGGCGAGTCTGTGAATTTTCAATAGAGCTTAGCTTAGATGGGTCAAAAAATGTGTGCTGAAGCGAAAAGGGGTACTTTTTCAAAACGCCACACCTTATTAAAAGCATTAAAAGCCAAAAAACCCAACAACCTGCAAAAGGATGTTAGCATAAATTCCGGCAAGCAGATCGTCTAACACGATTCCATATCCACCTTTAACCTTCTTTTCGAAGAAATTGATAGGAAATATCTTAAGTATATCCAATACTCTGAAAAAAATGAACCCGAGAACAATATACAGTAGACCACTTGGCACAAAGGCCATTGTCACTATGAATCCAAATATCTCATCAATGACTATGTGTTTGCTGTCTTGTTCATTTAGTATCTTCTCTGCCTTCCCCGAAACCAGTACAGCCGGAAAGAAAAGAAACAAGGCTATAGTGGAGTAGACTAGAGGGCTGGTATTACAGATTATCAAGTATATCCCGACACCAACCAGCGTTCCAACAGTTCCGGGGGCAATAGGTGAATAACCGCTATAGGCTCCGGTTGCAACAAAAAGGATAACCCTTTCAAAAAAAGATGGCATGCTTTTGATAGACTCGTAAAAAGTCAAAGTTGGGATGGCAAAGTAATAAGTTCCAGATGTAAGACACGCAAATCCTAAGAAGTGAGGCGCATTTGTGAGTACGCCATAGATGGACTTTTTACGAAGCCATCGTCATTAAATTACAATTTTATTTTCATTTTGTCAATCAGTTTAAATTCGAGTATTGGCGTAGGTGAAGTCAGGATTAATTCTCTTTATATAACTGTATTTCTGTTCCGGGATAAAAGAATGAAAGAATCTCTCTGTAACTTTTGCCTTCTTTTGCCATTTCAAGGGCACTCCACTGACACAGACCGATACCATGACCATGCCCCTTACCTTCAAAAACTATTGAATCGCTATTTTTTATTATACTGAAATTGGTACTCGGAATTCTCTGCCAGCCAAGCAGTTTTCTAAATTCATTAGATCCAATAATGATTTGGTCTGATTCGGTTTTTATCTCTAATTCCTTCACCCTGCCGGTTGATGTATAGGATTTTACTTCTATCTCTTTTATACCCGATATATTCAATCCTTTTTCAATCTCAACCAGCGGAATCTCCCTTTTCCATTCCCAATATGGAGAAGATTCACAATTAGATTCCACTGATTTAAGATAGGAATAGCTCTTCCCAAATACTTCCTCAGGAAGCTCTGTCTTACCACCGCATGTTGAATGATATAGAGCCTCTATTGGTTCACCATCATATGTTAGTATCTCACCAGAGGTTTCTTCTACAGCATAGGTTATTTTCGGATCAGGAGAATTCCCTTTATATGTCTGGTGCAACACAGATGATGTAAGATGATAACAGGAGTTTTGTTTTGCCTTTTTATGATATAGAGCATATGTCCTGGTGATAACAGCCTGTGCCTTAATTGCCTCTATATCCCAGCTCCTCCCAACCTCAGCTATAACAACATCTTTAACATAATCCTCAAGTGGCAATTCATTTATAAAGTAACGCCCGTTCTTCCCCTTCCAAACTTCAATTTTGCCTGCATAATAAACTCCGTTTGCAAGGTAATTACTCTCTGTCTTGTTGCCGACTTTTATTAACTTTTCGTCTTTTTCAGGGATACTCTTGTGTTTATCGTCTATTATCAATACCCTTATCATACCAGCAATAGAAGTATAAGGAGAAAGAACCTGACTTAAAAACATAACACAGAAAGAGATGAAGATAATAAAGAAGGATCTTCTTATTTTTAAAAAAGAGCTTTTCATAAATAAAATTTCCTGGTTGAGTTTGATGGCTTCATAAAAAGTCCATAGGGTTTATTAGAATTAATTTAATGATTTGAGCAAGTCCTTTGCCCCTTCTCTAGTTGATATAAGACCTTCTATCTCTGCGTCTCTAATCACAGACAGCATTCTTCCCACTTCTCTACCCTCGGGGATACCCATAAACTCCATTATCTCTTTTCCATTCAGTAGCAGCTTTTCAGGTGCTTTGAGCCACTCCTCGAAATAGTATCTTAAGAAGTCTTGTATTATAATCAAAAGAGAAGCTGTCTGCTCTTTATCAATATCTGTTTTAGTTGCCAACCCGTCAGCAAGAGATAAGATAAGGCAATCTATTCCGTCTTTACCCATGTCCCGAAAAAAACGGGATTTAGCACGCTGACTGATTTTAGTCGACTTGGATAAATTTAGTATCCGCATATGGTTTTTGGTTACATTTGATATAATCCTTCTTGCCTTATGACCAAGTTTAAGTCTCCTGGCAATGGTTTTGTTGATCCCTTCGCCAACCCTATCATGCCCCAAGAACCTAACCTTCTCACAGTCATAGCTTTTAGTCTCTACCTTTCCTGAATCGTGCAGAAAGGCAATGAATTTTATGAGATTGCTTCTGTAAATGTTCTTCTCTAGTTCTTCACCAAAGTGTAACTTCAGAAAGGGAATATGATCGGGGGAGTACTCGGATAAGTTTACCAAAATCTCTTCAGTAAATTCTACAGCTTTTAAGGCATGGTCGCAAAGATTGTAGTCATGGTGATCGCCCTGATCTGTAATTTTCCAGGAATCTGTCTCCGGTAATATGATATTAAGCAGCCCTAAACTGTTCAGCTTTTGGATAGAACGGGATGCATGAGACGCATCTAACATTAGAAACAGCTCATCCCTGATCCTTTCCCATGAAGAATTGACTAAAAGCTCCTTATTTTGTCTTATTAGTTTTTCTGTTTCATCCTCTATTTTAAAACCGGTTACTGCAGAAATCCTTACTGCCCGCAGCAGACGAAGAACATCATCATCGAACACCCTGGAAGAACAAGCTCTGATTACACCTTCTTCTATATCATCCAATCCATTCAGAGGGTCTATAATCTTGATTTCATCTTTCTCAAAGAGGTCTTGGATATTAATAGCCATAGAATTTATGGTAAAATCTCTTTCTATCAGATCCTTTTCAATATCAGCCCCTCGAAACCTGGAAAAATCTATATCTATAGACCGTTCATCCTCCTTAACGGTTACACGATAATAACCCCTCTGAATGTCCAGAGAGAAAAAGCTTCCATTTACTTTTTCAGCAAAACCCCTGGCGGCACTTTGTACATCACCCCCCACAGCAAAGTCAAAATCCTTTTCAACCCCGGGTGATAAAAGTAAATTTCTTATAGCCCCACCCACAAGGAATATGGAGATGTCCAACTCCCTGGATATATTATAGACACTTTTAAGGATATGAGATTGGGTTAATTCCCTGGTATTCATCTTATCTGACGAGAGTAAATAGAGTTGCTGACCGCTTTGGCTATCCCTTCAGGTTTCGTCCTCTTTTATCCTCTTCTCTACTGATCGGGCATGTGCATCAAGCCCTTCCATCCGGGCAATATGGACGACATGCTGACCGACTCTTTTTAGAGCTTCACGTGAAAAGGAGACTATGTTGGACTTCTTTATAAAATCATCTACGCCAAGGGGGGAGCTGAAACGGGCTGTTCCGCCGGTAGGGAGTATGTGATTAGGACCTGCTAAATAATCTCCCACTGCTTCCGGAGAGGTATGGCCAAGAAAGATTGCTCCTGCATTACTTATCCGGCTTAAAACCTCAAAAGGCCTTTCTATAGCCAATTCCAGATGCTCAGGGGCTATCCTGTTGGTAAGTTCAATAGATTCATTGATGTCTTTAGTTACAATTATGACACCATTATTTTCAATTGATGTTTTAGCAATTGCCTTTCTTTCAAGGCCATCCAGTTGTTTATAGAGTTCGGCTTCCACCTTCTTTGCAGAATCATAAGATTCTGTAATAAGAATAGAGGCTGACATCTCATCATGTTCTGCCTGGGACAGTAGATCAGAGGCAATGGATGCTGGCGACCCGCTTCCGTCAGATATAATCAGTACTTCACTTGGTCCTGCAATCATATCAATATCAACCTTACCGAAGACCAACCTTTTAGCACACGCTACATAAGCATTTCCAGGTCCTACTATTTTGTCAACCTTTGGAATGGTTTCGGTTCCATAGGCTAAGGCTGCAATTGCCTGAGCACCTCCAACCTTGAAGATGCTGTTTACATTAGCAATTTTTGCAGCGATTAAAACAAAGTCACTTATCTTACCGTTTGAGGCAGGAGTAACCATAATTATTTGTTGTACACCCGCTACCCTTGCCGGAATGGCATTCATTAAGACCGATGAAGGGTAAGAAGCTTTCCCACCAGGTATATAAATACCGACCTTTTCTATGGGGTTAATCACCTGCCCCAGAATTATTCCGTCTTCCTCAGTTGTGATCCACGAGTTTTGAATCTGTTTTTTGTGAAACCTTTCAATCCTGTCAGCAGCAAATTCGAGTACTTCAATGTCGCTTTTCTTAGCATTGTTATAGGCTTCCTCTATATCTCCTTCACAAACCTTAAGTGTAGAAGGTGTTAATCTCGATTTATCATACTTCTCTGCATAATCAATAAGTGCTTTGTCGCCTTTATCCTGCACATCTTTAAGAATAGTCTTAACTATTTCCTCCAGAGTTGCACTAAAGGGTTCTCCCCTTTTCAAGACCTGTTCCATGTTAGTTAAAAAATCAGCATCTCTGGTACTTAATATCTTCATATTATTGATTCTTCCTTAAAAAATATCTATGATATGTAGACATGGAAAAAAACAATTCTGATAACTAAACAATTTTTAAAGGTATAATAAAAGAACAGATTAGAGAGATAATCCTCAGGTGATGATAAAGCAAGAGGAAGAAACAGAGGAAAGGATTTTTTATAGTTGTTTTTATTTATCCTCGGTTTCTTTATTTATCTCCTTATTGTTGGGGGTAACATCTATTTCATCTTGACCAGAAGTTGCCTTTTTGAAGTTTCTTATAGCTTTTCCGAGGCCGCTTCCAATCTCAGGCAATTTACCTGCCCCAAAGATAATCATGATAATAATCAAGATAAGAATTAACTCTGGCATGCCAATGCCAAACATTTCCGCCTCCCTTCAAAGCCTGGTCCCTTAATTGAGAACCAAACCAGGGGTTCCATAGAATTCCATTATGAATACCCTTATATTTTGGGTTCTTTTATTCCAAGTCTTTCCCTAGCTTCTTCATCTTACGTATATTCTGTCGGATCGAAAGCCGATTATTTACTTATGGCGGAAGTGAATGGGAATCGAACCCACCGCGGGCAGTTCTATACCCGCCACTGGATTTGAAGTCCAGGAGGCCCACCAGTAGCCTAGTCACTTCCGTTTTTGATTCTAGCAGTTATTGGACTGTTGTCAACTTAATTCTTGTAGATACACAGTATTGAATTTTTTTGTTTTTACCAAAATAAAAAGGGCACTCTATCATACTTCGATAGAATGCCCTTCTTTGGTCAGAATAGTAAGTTACACTTTAGTAACATTCACCGCGGTTTTACCTTTTTTACCTTGTTCTACATCAAAGGTAACACGGTCGCCTTCAGAGAGAGATTTGAACCCGGTTGCATTAATCCCTGAATGATGAATAAACACGTCTGTTCCATCTTCTTGCTCGATAAAGCCATAACCTTTTCTGTCGTCAAACCACTTTACAGTTCCATTAGCCATAGTGACATCCTCCTTTCACTAAAATTTAACATCGTTCTAAACTTTAGGCGCCACTTTTGACAAATGGATCTTCCCTTCAGAACGAACCAGCTTGCAAAATAAAATACAAGCTTTAATGCTTGACCCTGATAGTAACAGGTATTTTGATTAAAATCAAGCTTTATTTTTATCTTTAAGCAATTACTCAAGACCTCAAGACCAGCGAAGTCTCTTGTATATGAATCAACGTCCGTCATGGTGGTTGAACCTAAACTTATTGTTTTATATTTCAATCATGTCTATTTTTAATTTTGATTCTATGGCTGGTACTATTATGAAGATCAGCATCGATCAACAATTATTTGTGCCAGTTTTTCAGGCTCACTAATCATAGCATCATGGCAAGTGTCCAGCTCTTCGACATCATCTATACCCCCAAGGTTTTCCATAAATTTTCGCTGCATCGAAGGTCTTAAAGCACGGTCGCGCAAAGGCAATACCCAGGTCATAGGAACCTCAGGCATATTCGACCTGTCCACAGGCTCTATGAGCAGGTTAGTCGTTTCTGCACACCAAGCTTTTTTAGTTTTCTCTTTTTGTCGCCTGTTCATACCATTTCCAAAAAGTTGTAGTGCCAGAAATGTAGGTAAAGGAGGAGAAGAAGCCCCTCGTAATTTTACTGAGAATTTAATAATGATATTCATCGGAAACTGGAGGATATCCAAAATGCATTTACCTTGTTCCGGTGTTGCACAAGCAACAAAAATCATTCTTGTCAACAATGGAACACCCAAATTAGCTGCTACTCCGGGCATTGTTACTCCTGCCATAGAGTGACCAACAAGTGCTACACTTTCAGGGTTCGTTGCCATAATTTGTTCAGTTGCACTTTCAACACATTTTGCTATATTCAGAGTCTTCAGATCACCTGGGATGTCACCCCGTCCCGGCAAATTTATGGCTAATGTTTCGCGTGAAGGGGCTAATTTTTTTATAGCCTCAATAGTTGGATCCCAACACGTTTTGTCATGCTGACCGCCATGAATAAAAACTATCATACATCCTCCTGTCAGAAAAAGTTACATTGTTCCAAATTTTAGGCTGCCACTTTTGATAAATGGGACATCTCTTTAGAACTTAACCGGTTAACCAAATAAAAGGCAAGACTATACAAGGCAACTTAGTCGCAAAGTATTTTTAGGTTTAAATTCGGTATTATTTTTTGTCCTTAAGCAATCCCTCAAGACTATCGAAAGGTTTATAGGTAGAGGTTGGTTTTTGTTCACTGCCCGGGGTTGGCTCGTTATACAAACCCTCATCCACAAGCCTGGAGTGTTCATTGTCGTGACAGTAGAGACACAGCAGCTCCCAATTGCTGCCGTCAGCGGGATTGTTATCGTGGTTGCTATCCTTATGATGAACTGTAAGTTCACGAAGTCTCTTACCTGTGAACTCTCGTCCACATCGTGCACAGATCCAAGGGTAAATCTTGAGCGCTTGCTCACGGTAGGTCTTTTCCCTTCGTTCCCGGTCACGCCGAAGTTCGGCAATGGTTTTGTCCAGGTTATCAGCACCTGTGTACGTATTCTTAGTTGACATTTGTATCCTTATGTTTGTTAGGATTGGAATTGTAAAACGTGGGTTTTATGAGCACAATTATTGATTAAACCCCTTGTATTGTCAAGGTATTTCTTTATACATACATTTTAATTTCTTGCTTTTTCCTGCTTAATTATGTTAGATTTTTAAGGAGTCAATTCTCACATCAATACAACTTATAAGCATAAAGGTCTGATTATGAGAAAAGCATTACTTTTAAGGTTTCTGGATGCAGCAAATATGCAAAGGTGGAATGATAAGATACGTCCAGTAGAACTGACAGAACTGGATAAACAGGCTCATAAGATGACAATCGCCTATATACTTGGTAAATTTGAAGAGAGCAATGATAAGTTTGACTGGATAGAGATTATCGAAGGAGGGCTTTTCGAGTTTTTGCAACGCCTAGTTGTAACAGACATAAAACCACAGATATTTCACAAGATCAAACAGGACGAAAAAGGCTATAGAGAACTAAACCAGTGGGTATATAAGGAACTAGACTCCATTATTTCTCCACTGGGTGCAGAATTTTGCAAAAAATTTAAGGATTACTTTTTACCCGACCGAACTAACAACATCAATAGGGATATCCTACATGCTGCCCACTTTTATGCTACTAAATGGGAATTCAATATCATAGAGCATTCAAACCCCGGAGGCTATGAGATAGATGATATAAAGAAAGATCTGCAGGTGCAGCAAGAAAAGAATTACGGCCTGAAGGGGATGGTACAATTGGTAATGTACAAAGAACTCAGAAACTTCGTAGACCTTTGCGGACAACTGAGATTTCAAATAAGATGGGGACATGTAAACAGGACTCCAAAGACCTCTGTTTTGGGACATATGTTGGTAGTTGCTATACTGTCCTATCTCTTTACCATTGAAATAAATGGTTGTAAGAGAAGATGCATAAACAACTACTTCACCGGATTATTTCATGACCTGCCTGAAGTTCTTACCCGTGACATAATCTCTCCGGTAAAGAGATCTGTTAAAGGTTTAAGCCGCCTGATAAAACAATACGAGATGGAACAAATGAAAGAAGTTTACAGTATGATTCCATCAGAATGGCATACTGAAATTAAAATGTTTACCGAAGATGAATTTACCAGTACGGTAATTCTCAACAACAAAATAAAAAAGGTGACCAGTGATGACATAAATGACCAATATAACAAAGATGAGTTTAACCCAAGGGATGGAGAGTTGATAAAAGTTGCTGATGATCTTGCAGCATTCATAGAGGCTTATTCGGCTATAAAAAATGGGATTAAAAGCCCGGACCTTGATGATGCCGTTGGTTCCTTAAAGGAAAAATATAAGAAACAGCGGTCAAATATAGGGGGATTAAATATTGGGGAGATATTCGCTGATTTTGATTAAAAAAGATGGATAATAAAGAAGATAGAATATAATGTATTTAGCGAATATTATTTAATTTTTAGGGGTTTTAACTTTCCTTAACTTTGGAACAATCTTTAAAATATCTCTTTTATCTTTTATATAACCAATAGAGCCTTTTGAATCCTTTCTGTTAGTGTGTTTTTTTGACTTTGTCTTCTCCACAATATCCCAATTTTAAAGATATTTACCCTCTATCTATCTCTTTGCAAATCTAAAAAAACTTACTCTAAACCCCTGCTCGCAGTCTTTATGGCACAAAACTCGCCACACATGGTGCAGACATCATTGTCACCTGGTTTCCTGCTGTTCCTTATGCTCTTTGCTTTTTCGGGATCCAGAGCCAGGTTGATCTGGTTTTCCCAGTCCAGTTTCTTTCTACTCATAGCCATCCTGTTGTCCGCTTCCATAGCACCTTTTACCCCTTTTGCTATGTCCGCAGCATGAGCAGCAATTCTTGAAGCAATTACCCCCTCTTTTACATCATCGATAGACGGTAACCCCAGATGTTCAGAAGGGGTAACATAGCAAAGAAAATCCGCACCTGCCGATGCAGCGATTGCTCCTCCAATAGCAGAGGTTATATGATCATATCCAGGGGCTAAGTCAGTAACCAAAGGTCCCAAAACATAGAAAGGTGCACCATGACATAACCTTTTTTCCAAAAGAACATTGGCTTCAATCTGATTCATCGGTACATGCCCTGGTCCTTCGATCATAACCTGGACATCAGCCTCCCATGCCCTCTCTGTAAGTTCTCCCAAAAGAATCAATTCCTGAACCTGTCCTCTGTCTGTAGCATCAGCCAGACAACCAGGTCGAATGCCATCTCCCAGACTAAGAGTAACATCGTATGCTTTTGCGATATCCAGCAGGCGATCAAAATACACAAAGAGGGGGTTCTCTTTTTTGTTGAACGCCATCCACTCTACCAGGAACGCCCCGCCTCGGCTGACTATATCCATCAGTCTGCCTTCCCTTTTCAGCCTACCCACAGATTCTCGTGTCACACCACAGTGTACCGTAATAAAATCAATCCCGTCTTCAGCCTGTTTCTCTATTACGTTAAAGATATCATCTGCAGTCATGTACACTATAGCTTCTTTTCTCTTCTGTACAGTTTCAACGGCCGCCTGATAAATAGGGACGGTTCCAATAGGGACAGAGGACTCTCTAATAATCTCTCTTCTTATCTCATCTATTTCTCCCCATGTACTCAAATCCATAATGGCATCAGCCCCTGCTTTTATTGCCACCCTCATCTTTTCAAGCTCTTCACCCATATCGGCATGGTCTTTAGATGTTCCTATATTGGCATTAATTTTGGTTCTTAAACCTTTACCGATGGCAAGAGGTTTTATGGATTTATGGTTAATATTGCGGGTAATAATAGTACTGCCCTCTGAAATACCCCTTCGTATAAATTCTTCTTCAACACCTTCATCAAGAGCACATCTCTTGATTTCATCAGTGAGTATCCCATTCCTGGCATCTGATAATTTAGTCACTTTTTCCCCCTATATGGAAAGCTGATTACTTTGCTATTTTCAAAACCTTACTAACAACTTGAATGGCATCTTTCCCCAGTATTCTTATCATTGGTTCTTTACCATCGTCTCCCGTATCATATATAACATCAGGGATCCCTTCTTCCTCTTTAAGAGAATTCTCCACTACCCATTCAAGAGAAGAGCCCTCCACTCCTTTAAGATGGTCCGGCTCTTTTCTCCTGTCAAAATACCTGACCTTTAATCCCAGATTACTGCATTTTTTAATATTCCCCTCTGTATATCTTATATTCATGGCAGATTTCATGTCACTTCGGTATTTCATCACAGATAAAATGATTTTAGCAATATGCTGTGATGCCCCAAATTCAGGGTCTGATACGGTTTTGACAGTATTTCCGAAACGAATAATACGACCTGGTAAAGCAGCCACGTCTTCAACCCCTTCTGCATGAGGAATAGCCATACCGAGATTTGATTGAACTTCCGGGATAATGTGCCCTACCTTCTCTTCTTTCAATAATTCAATTGCCTCTTTAATCTGGGAGATCACATGGTAACGTTCAATCTCTTTTGAGAAGACAGCATAAGTATTGACAGGGCCGTGTCCTCCGCCTAAAGGAACAGAGTATCTAATAGCGCTGGTCACAAATCTTTTAGCGTTCTTTACTGCTTCACAAATATTATTTCCCATCGCTATCTCAAAAGTCAAAGCTGCTGAATATACACATCCTGTCCCATGGGTATTCTTAGTATCTATCCTCGCAGAATCATACTCATAGAAACTCTCTCCATCAAAGAGGACATCTACTGACCTTCCCGGCAAGTGACCCCCCTTGACAAGGACATTCTTTGCTCCCTTCTGATAGATATCTTTAGCAGCTTCCCTCATTTCGTCCAGGTTCTCAATTGGCTTTCCACATATAGCCGACGCCTCAGGAAGGTTCGGGGTAATCAGGAAAGCCAAAGGTATAAGGTCTTCAATAAGAGCATCAAGAGTATCTTCAGACAGCAAAGGTGCTCCCCCTTTGGCAATCATAACCGGGTCTACAATGAGTTTTTCTATCCTGTACTCTCTGATTTTCCCGGCAACAACCTTAATTATCTGAGGGTTAGAAAGCATACCGGTTTTAGCTGCATCCACCCCTATATCTGAAATAACGGAGTCTATCTGTTTCTCTACAAATTCAGGTGGGACAGGATAAACACCCTGCACACCTAATGTGTTTTGAGCAGTCAGGGCAGTAATTACACTCATTCCAAAACCACCCATAAGGGCGATAGTCCTAAGATCTGCCTGAATACCCGCCCCTCCTCCGGAATCAGAACCCGCTATAGTCAATATTCTCTTCAAAATTATAGCTCTCTTTTCTGCTTGGGATTTTATGCACAAACGAAAAATGATACTTATAACTTCAAAAAAACAAAAAACCGTACCCCTGTGGATACGGCTCACTTTTAAACATCGTTGAATGTAATTATTAAGACGAACGCCCTTTAAATTGCCGCTTCCCTACGCTGGTATTACCCAGATCAGGTTCAAAGGGTTGTCCCGATGTTTTGAGACTCTCAGTGGTACTTATGGAGCAAATACTTAAGGCTAAATCCACACCCCAAGGGCAAATTTTTTTAAATATCAGTCATAAAGCAAAGATATTTATAATAATCAGTTAAACACTTTTTCCTTTTTTTGTCAAGGCAATATATATCCCATATTCTATTCATCTTCCAGGTCGAACAGTTTCCTCACAGCATCAACAAAGTAATTCCCTTCACGGGTATTATCCAGTGTCTTTAATTTAGTTACAGGATAGTGAAGAATCTTATTAACAATTGAAGTTGTCAGTGCATCCAAGACCTTTGGATCTATCTCTGAGCTTCCATTCAAACTGGAAATAGTCTTTTCCACCTCTTTCTTTCTGATTTCCTCAAATCTTTCTCTGAGAGAAATAACTGTAGGTACAGCGTTCAACGTCCCCAACCACTTATTGAACTGCTCTATCTCCTTTTCTATTATTTTTTCAGCCTTTTTTCCCTCTTCCTCGCGCATCTTTATATTGGTATTAACTACACCTTCCAGGTCATCTATATCATAAAGATATACATTGTTAATATCGTTTATTTTGGGATCAATATCACGGGGGACAGCAATATCAATAAAGAACATAGGTTTGTACTTTCGTATCTTAAGTACTTTCATTATATCATCAGACTTAATAATATAATGGGCAGAGCCGGTTGAAGTTATTACAATATCTACCTGGTTCAGAAACATTGTTATATTTTCAAAAGCAGCAGGTCTGCCACCCAGCTCTTCTGCTAACTTCTCTGCCCTACTGTACGTTCTGTTGGCAATTATAAGCTCCTTTACACCCTGGTTCAACAAATGTCTGGCTGCCAGTTCAGACATCTCTCCTGCACCGATAAGCATAACGATCTTATCATTTAAGGTATCAAAAATCTTCTTGGCCAATTCAACAGCAGCGTAGCTTATAGAAACCGCAGATGTAGCAATTTTGGTCTCTGTCCTTACTTTTTTGGCAACTGAAAAGGCCCTGTGAAGAAACCTGTGTAGGATTACATCAGAGGTTTTATGCTTGTTAGCCAAACTATAGGCGTCTTTCAACTGGCCTAATATCTGAGGTTCTCCAACAACCATGGAATCTAAACCGGAAGCAACCGCAAAGACATGCTTAATTGCATCGTAAGAGTTATAAGAGTATAGGCAGGAATCTAACTGGTTCATTGGTATACAGTGATAAGAAGACAGAAAATTCCTTATTCCCTCTGTTCCTTCTTGAATATCTTTGGTAACTGCTACGATCTCTACCCTGTTACAGGTAGAGAGTATCATCGCTTCACTAACCTGTGGAAGGTTTGTTACCCTTTTTAAAGGATCTTCAATGTTTTCCGATGGGAAGTGCAGCTTCTCTCTCAATTCAACAGGGGCTGTTTTATGGTTTAAACCTACAACGATTATATACATTTGTAAAAAAATTACCTCTTATACGTATGTAACCCTGAAAGCAGGGTATTTACACCAAGGAAGGAAAACATCACTGCAAGAAAACCAAGTATTGCAAAAATGGCAGCTACCCTGCCTCTCCAGCCTACATTTATTCTTCCATGCAGTAAGGCAGCGTAAAAGATCCATGTCAGCAAAGACCAGATTTGTTTAGCATCCCAGCTCCAGAAAGATCCCCATGCGTGCCTTGCCCATATTGAACCGGTAACCATCGCCATAGTAAGTAAGAGGAACCCTACAGTCAAAGAATAATGATTTATATCGTCCAGTAGCTTTAAAGAAGGCAGCTTATAGTAAAAAGAGCCGATCTTTTTTGACTTTATTTGATGTTCCTGTATCAGATACATAACTCCTGCACAGAAGGCCAGGGCAAAAATAGCATCACCAAGAAATGCCAGAATTACATGAATAGGCAGCCAGAAACTCTTCAATATAGGTGAAAGAGGGGTAATCTCTTTGGAAAAGGCTGAAGAAACAAGGACTAAAATAGAAGCAACAGGTGAAACAAAAGAACCGAGAGAAGTGATCTTGTATTTAAATTGAACAAACAGATAAACACCAACTATTGACCATGCCAGGAATGATGGAGCTTCATAAAGGTTGGTTATTGGTGTGTAACCAGCTTCAAGATACCTCAGGATTATACTTACGGTATGAAAAACAAAACCACTTGTAAGGACAATATTAGCAATCTTGGAAATAATGGGTCTTTGTTTAAACAGGTAAAACAGATAACTAAATGTTCCTATTAAATAAAAGACTAATACAACCTTGAAAAACAGTGTGTTCATCTTTGAACCCCTTATAACTTTTGCATAGCCTATCAATAGCTTTGAGGAAGTTTCCTGAGAGCAAATCCATAGATTTTTTGGGGAACCCTTCTTAGCGAGCGGAATGTAGAAAATTCAAATGTCTAACCCGTCAGAGACGGGGAGTTTTTTAATTTTCAATGAAGCAAGCTTAGATGGGTCAAAAAATGTATGCTGAAGCGAAAAGGGATACTTATTCAAAGCTCTAACATTATGACACTTAGAAATCAATCCCCAATTCATCCAACGAATAACCCTCACCCAATATGTCCAACAAGATACTGTCTACTCTATTCTTTTTCCCTTCCTTAATAAAATCAAGTACATTTGAGTTTACCAGTCTGTAAAATACTTTTTTATTTTTTTCTGAATCATTATTTGCCTTTAACAGCCTCTCCCTCACAGCACCCATTATGGTCAGAAATATACTATACTCTTCCCCGTAATTGGATTCCATCTCTTCTCTTATTTTTTTAGCAAAGGCAGGACTTTTCCCGGAGGTAGAGATAGTAATAACCAAATCATCCCGATCTACTACAGAAGGGACTATAAAGTTACATCTCTTTGGTGTATCTACAGTATTAACCAGAATGCCCCTTTCCAGAGCCTCCTGGCTGGCCTCAGCATTTACCCCGGAATTATCAGTTGCAACAAAAACCAGAAATGCGTCTTCAAAATCTCCCCTCTGGTACTCTCTGTATAAATGTTTGATTTTGTTACTTGATAGGAGTTCTTTTAATCGGGGAGTCAAACCAGGACTTATTACAGTAATATCACCCCCGCATTTTAAAAGTGATTCAACCTTTCTTTCGGCAACTTCTCCACCACCCAGCACAACACATCTCTTACCGGTTATGTCTATATTTATCGGGTAGTATCTCATTTAAAACCTTTTCATCTCTTTAGAAACCTTTATACAACATACCAAAAGCTTTTAAGAAGTCTCCTGAAAATGTATGTTGAAGAATGAAGGAGTGCTTTTTCAAAACTTTCATTTCCTGTCCGCTCTGTTAAGCCATTTTTCAGGATGAGTTAATGGCATGAACTGCAGTTGTTTGAAGAACATGTTCCGCAACCACTATCCCCGGCTGAACTTGAAAAATTTCCTCCGCTTTTGAAGCTGCAGCTAGACATCAACTTCGTAACTTTTGGTTTTTTGCATTTTGGACAATTAACCTCCGGAGAAGAACATAATACAAGCTCCTCAAACTCTTCTCCACATAGGTCACATTTATATTCATATATTGGCATTTTTAATCTCCCTGTATTTCAATATTTATAATCTTTAAAAGAAGAGAGAGCCTCTTTTACAGCCTCACTGTAGACCCTCTTCAAAGGTACTTTCTTTTCCTTTGCTATCTTCTTACAGTCTTCATATTCAGGTGATACATTAATTATAGCATCATTATCCTGATAAATCTTTACATTAATTTTTCCGAACTTTGTTTCAACCTCTTCCAGTCTGCGAGGCACCTTCACCCTATCCACTTCATAATAACGGACACCAAAAGACGTTGATTCATTGAGAATAGTGTTGATCACCCTGGTTTTATTACCTTCGTGGCAAATTACCCTCAACAGTACTGAAGGTCTGTTCTTCTTCATCTGTATGGGCGATAGAGAGACATCAAGGGCACCTTCCTCAAATAGTCTTTCCATCAAAAAATCATATACTTCCGGGTTCATGTCATCAATGTTGGTTTCAATTACAGTCACCCTGTCAGTTTCTTTTTCCCTTTCTTCTTCTCCCAGAATAATCCTAAGTAAATTGGGAACCTCCTGAAATTCCTTATCTCCAACTCCGTAGCCGATATTTCTTATTATCATTGACGGCATCCTGCCAAAGTTATCCGTTAACGTGGTAATTATGGCTGCCCCGGTAGGCGTAACAAGCTCTCCCTTGATACCTGATTCATAAACCGGTATACCCTTCAGTAATTCAATGGTTGCCGGTGCAGGAAGGGGTAAAGTCCCATGTTGACAGGTTACAAATCCTGAACCTAAAGGAATCCTTGAGGCATAGACCCCCTCAATCCCAAAATGTTTTATGCCAACTGCTGCTCCAACAACATCAACGATAGAATCAACGGCACCTACTTCATGGAAATGTATATCGTCAATATCCTTTTTGTGGATTTTAGCTTCTGCTTCCGCTAAACGCTGAAATACTCCTATACTTAGCTCTTTGGTTTCTTTATCCAGAGTACTTTCTGTAATAAGACGTTTTATATCGGAAAAACTTCGGTGATGATATTCCTTCTCTTTTAATATCACCTTTACCCTGGTACCGTTAATCTGCATTCTGGCTTCATTTGAACAGGTTATCTCATACCCACTTAAAGACAGCTTGCCCAGTTCATCTTCCAATTTGGTTTTGGACAGTCCCAAATCCACCATAGCACCTAGAATCATATCACCGCTTATTCCGGAAAAGCAATCAAGATAGGCTATTTTCATAAGTTAAAATCCTGTTTAATTTACATGAAAAAATCTCTTTGGAACAAGCATTAGCAGGATTTTTGGGGTACCTATCTTGACAAAGCGTAAGATCAGCATTTTCAGGTAGTTGAGCCCGAAGGACATGTTACTGAAAATGCCTGAAGCAAGTCATAGATGGGTCAAAAAACCTGCTCTAGAATGAGGAAAAGAGAATTTTTCGTTAAAAAAAATGACCTATTTATTGATCAAACTTGCAATATACCCCGCCCCAAAACCATTATCTATATTGACAACTGCAACACCAGGGGCACATGAATTCAGCATCGCAAGTAAAGCAGTTACTCCGCCAAAATTCGCCCCATAGCCAATGCTGGTAGGAACCGCAATGACTGGTTTCGAGACAAGTCCACCAACTACACTTGGTAGCGCTCCTTCCATCCCTGCTACAACTACCAGGACACTGGCTTGGATAAGTTTTTGCTGCTGACTTACCAACCGATGTATTCCAGCAACTCCTACATCATAAAGCCGTTCCACCTTGTTACCCATCATCTCGGCAACAATCACAGCCTCATCAGCAACAGGGATATCTGAGGTTCCGGCACTTATAACCAGAATAGTACCCTTCCCTTCCTCTTTTATCGAGTGATTTTTTATTGTAACTACTCTTGGTTTTGAATGGTATGTAGCCTTTGGAAATGCCTTTTTTATATTATCGGCTTTCTTCTTCTCTACCCTTGTTATTAAAATATTTTCTCCCTTTTCAGCCATCTTTTGGGCAATAGCTATAATATCCCCAGCAGTCTTCCCTTCACCAAATATGACCTCCGGAAACCCAAGTCTCAAATGGCGGTGGTGATCGATGGTTGCATGACCGATATCTTCAAAGGGTAATGTTTTCAATGACTCCAATGCTTCGTCAATCCCGACATTCCCTTTTTTAACTCCCTCTAACAGGCGCTTTAACTGTCCTAACTCCATCTGCCTTTCTCCTACTTTTTTGAGACTTTGCACAACCTGCCAATAGCTTTGAAGAAGTTCTCTGAGAGCGAATTCATAGATTTTTTGGGAAACCCTTCTTAGCGAGCGTAATATGGAAAATTAACATGTTTGAGTCTGAAGGGCGAGTTTGTTAATTTTCAATGTAGCAAGCTTAGATGGGTCAAAAAATGTATGCTTAAGCGAAAGGGGGTAGTTCTTCAAAGCCCTCTCTTCCTTAACTTCTTTACTACCGATAAGTTCCTTATATCGTCCTTGTCTGATTTCTTGGGGGTTTCCAGAATCATAGGAATATTTCGCAATAAAGGGTGATTTATTAAAAGCTTAAACCCCTTAATGCCTATTTTACCTTCTCCTATGTGTTCGTGTCGGTCTATCCCAGTACCTATATCTTCCTTTGAATCATTCAGGTGGATCAATTCAAGCCTGTCCAATCCTAAAACGCTACCAATCTCTTCTACTAAGGTGTCTAATGACCTGACATCTCTAAAATCATAACCTGAAGCAAAACCATGACAGGTATCGAAACACAGTCCAAGCGAATCCCCATCATTAACGGCATCGATGATTTCTTTTATCTGATGTAGATTATAACCTATTGTTGAACCAGAACCAGCAGTATTCTCAAGCAGAATCTTTACATCTCTATTTCCATCATTTTTCAGCACCAAATTTAATGCGTCACATACTCTCTTTATCCCATATTGCAGGTCTTTGTCCCTGGAACTTCCAAGGTGGGTTACCAGAAAGGTAGCACCCAGCCTATCCGCTCTCTCTAAATCAAACTTAAATGATTCAATGGACCTTTCATAGAGACCATCATCGGGCGAAGCTAGATTAATGAGATACGATGTATGGACTACCAGCGGATTTATTCCGCTTTTTTTTAATTTTTCCCTGAATATTTTAACGTCATCATCATAAAGCGGGGGTACCTTCCAGCCCCTGGGGTTATGGGAAAATATCTGCATGGCAGAACATCCCAGAGCTTTTGCTCTATCAATAGAGTTAAATATCTTTCCTGAGATAGAAACATGAACCCCTATTCGCAATTGAAAAAGTCCTTTTTTTTATCTGCCTATAATCAACCTGAAAGCCAAACGTTCTGGTAATCCGGCTTTTATAATCTTTTTTTGGGCAATCCCGATATCGTAAGAAATTCTTTTAAGTGTAAATACACATTCTTTTGTATCATAGATACCAAATGCGGCATCAGGGATACCATCTCTGGGTTGTCCTACGCTTCCCACATTAATAATATAACTTTCCCCCTCTTTCATTCTAACTTTTAAGTTTTCCGATATGGAAGTCTTTCTTTTCTCGTCTCTTACAAACACAGCAGGGATATGAGAATGTCCTATAAAACAGATTCGGGTCTGAAGCGAATCGAAATTAATATCTAATTCATCACGATAAAAAAGGTAACCCCAATTTTGCGGGCTGTATGGTGTTGAGTGAACAAATGTAATGTCATCTATGATGGAAATCAAGTGAAGTTCTGAAAGGTAGTTGCGATTGATGGCTGATAACTCGTTTACCGTCCATTCAACGGCAGCCCTGGCGACAGGGTTAAAATTGAAGGTATCTGCTAATCCAATGGCTCCGTAATCGTGATTTCCTGCTACTATTACACTGGTAATACCTTTGAGGATTTCAATACATTCATTGGGGTTTGCACCATAACCAACAACGTCTCCCAAAAAGGCAATCCGGTCAATACTCTCATTAGAGAGACAATCCAAAACAGCTCTAAATGCCTCTAAATTTCCATGAATATCCGACAGTATCGCCCATCTCACCTCTTTTAGTCCCTCCTGAAAGATGAAAATTTCTCTGGAGCAAAAAGGGGAAGTTCTTTAAAGCTCTCCTTTATTTCTTTTCGTTCATTCAATGCCTGGGATAGGTTTCTTTTTCCTATAGACAATACCCTGACATGAGGCAATAAGCTTCTCGTCCTCAGTCAAAACATCTATTCTGTATAAGGCTGTTCTTGGTGTCTGGCTTATCTCTTTAGCCTCTGCTGTTAGAAGTGAACCCTCCAAAGGAGCAGAAATATAAGTAATACTCATATTTAAGGCAACAGCCAATGTACCATGTGAATTTGCTGCAGCTGCAAAAGCGTGATCTGCTAAGCTGAAGATGGCACCACCATGAGCAATACCTGCAAAATTTTGCATACAGTCTTTTAACTGCATCCTTAATTTTGAATAACCTTTTTTTATCTCTACTAGCTCAATATCCAAAAATCTTGCATAGGGATCATTTTGAATTTTGCTGAACAAAACCTCCTGGGCTTTTTTATCCATACTCCATCTCCATCAGCTTATCATAACGTGCAATAGATACAATTTCCATTCATTAGAAGGGTAAATCATAAAACCATAAAAGTCAAGGGATTGTCATATCCTTCCTGCTGCTGCAATATAAGCTTTCAAGTTTTTCATAAGGTCAGCAAATTTTTGGGGTTTCAGGGACTGAATACCATCGCTTTCAGCTTCTGACGGATTGGGATGTACCTCTATCATCAGGCCATCGGCCCCTGCTGCAATTGCTGCATAAGACATTGGAGCCACATACGCCCAAAAACCGGTAGCATGACTTGGGTCGATAATAACAGGCAAATGAGTCCTTTCTTTTAAAACCGGGATACAAGTTAAATCCAGGGTATTTCTTGTAGCGGTTTCAAATGTCCTAATACCCCTCTCACATAAAATAACGTTCTGATTTCCTTCTGAGAGTATGTATTCTGCTGACATTAAGAATTCTTCTATCGTTGTAGACATACCACGTTTCAGTAATATCGGGTTGGCGTATCTCCCGATTTTTTTCAAAAGAGCAAAGTTCTGAACATTTCGAGCCCCAACCTGCATGATATCCGTATATTCTGCAACCAGATCCACGTCTTTAGGATTCATTATCTCCGTTACAATCGGGAGCCCAACTTCCTCTCTGGCTTTAGCAAGTAGAATCAACCCTTTCTTTTCCAGTCCCTGAAAACTGTAAGGAGAAGTCCGGGGCTTAAAAGCACCACCACGTAAAATATCTGCACCAGCTTCTTTTACAGCACGAGCTGTCTCTATTATCTGGGCTTCGCTTTCAACAGCACAGGGTCCTGCTATAACTGTTATCTTTTTACCGCCGATTTCTACTTTGCCATCGATGCTGACGATGGTTCCCTCCGGTTTTAAATCACGGCTTGCCAGTTTGTAAGGTTTGAGGATGGGAACGACCTTTTCAACCCCGGGAAGAACTTCCAGAGATTGCAGTTTAGCCTTTCCTCTTTCATCACCGACGGCTCCAATAACATTCCTTTCCACCCCATGGATAACATGCGGTTTATACCCCAATTTTTCTATCTTCCCCACAACTTCCTCCAAATCCTCTTTTGTTGCTTTTGCTTTCATTACGATTATCATCTCCTACCTCCCGAATAACTTTTAAAATTAAATAAAAAAGCCACGGGTTTTTCCCATGGCTTAATATAGACTTAAATAAAGTTTATAAAATAAAAACCATGGGCTTTGTTCTAAGTCTGCCCATGGCCTTGAAATATGTTCTGTTTTATCTTACAAATTTAGATCAAGGATGCAGGGCAGACTTTATAAAGCTAAAATAAAATCGCCAGCAAAGTGCCTTAAATATAAAATTTGTAAAATAAAACAACATAACTAACTCCTTTCCTGACTTTTTATATACTAGCGATTTATTTGTCAAGAAAAAAATTGCAGACTCTGTATCTGGCCTGCCCCGGCAGATTCCCGTTCTATCTTATGTTTGGCTTTTTACAACTTCATCAAAACCATAGAACAGAAAATGCTTGACAATCGGAATCTCATATGTTAATGAGTTACACACTTTATTAAAAGGGTTTTAAGAGCATGAACGGCAAAGAAATCTCCTATGATTACAATAACAATTGGTGGTGGTGGAACAACTACATACCAGGGATTTGTCTGCCTCCATCCTTCTGTTATTAATACTAACAGTAAAAATGCAGTAATAAGTGCCGTGGACAAATCCTATAGTCCACGGCTTTTTTGTTTCAAAAGCCATGGGCTCTTCCTTTTGCTCATGGCTTTTTTGTTTTCTTGATCTTTGAAGAGATATATTCAAAACCTTTATAAATAAAACTAAGGAAGGGGGTGTTGTAGAGCTTTTATTAAAGTGTTTTATGGATAACTGGGAGTGTATTCTTCCAGCAAATTCTTTAGGTAAGAGGAGGAAATGATGGACGAAAACAAAATATTATTGAGTGAGAAAGAAATGCCTCAGAAATGGTATAACGTACAGGCAGATCTGCCTAAACCGCTTCTGCCCCCATTAAATCCAGGGACAGGACAACCAATAGGCCCTGAAGATCTGGCACCAATATTTCCCATGGGATTGATAGAACAAGAAGTAAGTCAGGAGCGCTGGATAGAGATTCCGGATGAAGTTCTTGATATTTTACGGCTGTGGAGACCAACCCCTTTGCATAGAGCGAAGAGGCTGGAAAAGGCATTAGGGACTCCTGCTAGAATATATTATAAGAATGAGAGCGTTAGCCCTCCGGGAAGTCACAAGCCAAATACCGCTGTTGCCCAAGCGTATTACAACAAAAAAGAAGGCGTAAGAAGGCTTTCTACAGAGACAGGAGCAGGGCAATGGGGAAGCGCTCTTTCCTTTGCCTGCAAACTCTTTGACCTGGAATGTACAGTATACATGGTAAAGGTGAGCTATGAGCAAAAACCCTACCGCAGGTCTTTGATGCACGCATGGGGGGGGACGGTTTATCCGTCTCCAACCAACTTAACAAATGCAGGAAGGACTATTTTAGAGAAAGACCCCGATACATTAGGGAGTTTGGGGATAGCAATTTCAGAAGCGATAGAGGATGCAGCTACCCATGATGACACCAAATATTCTCTGGGGAGCGTTTTAAATCATGTTTTATTACATCAAACCATTGTCGGTTTAGAGGTAAAAGAACAGATGAAAATAGCAGGTGACTACCCGGACGTTCTGGTCGGTTGTGTCGGTGGGGGAAGTAACTTCGCAGGATTCTGTTTCCCCTTTGTCAAAGATAAACTCGATGGTAAAGATTTAAGAATAATAGCGGTGGAACCTACCTCATGTCCCACATTGACCAAGGGACCTTTCCGCTACGATTTTGGTGACACTGCCCAAATGACACCACTATTAATGATGTATACCCTGGGACATACCTTTGTTCCACCAGGCATACATGCCGGAGGATTGAGGTATCACGGAGATGCTCCTCTTCTCTCACTTTTGGTAAATCAGAAGGTAATTGAAGCAAGAGCTTATCATCAAAATCCTGTCTTTGCAGCAGCGATGCAATTTGCCCAAACCGAAGGGATTATTCCTGCTCCCGAAACAGCCCACGCAATAAAGGGCGCTATTGATGAAGCAATGAGATGTAAAGAAACAGGGGAAGAGAAGTGTATTGTTATTGCTTTCAGTGGTCATGGACACTTTGACCTGGCAGCATACGACGCCTATCTTTCAGGACAGCTCGAAGATTTTGAGTACCCTGAGGAGAAGATAAAAGAAGCATTAAAGAATCTGCCGAATATTTAATAGTATAAATTAATAAGAACAGGGGGGGCAGCCCATTAATGACTGTCCCCCCTGCCTGAAAGGAACAAAACTACAGATGTATTACCCATCTTTTGAAGAGTTTTCCCAAAAAGCGAAAGAAGGTAACCTCATACCCGTATACAGAGATATTCTGGCAGATATGGATACACCGGTCTCTGCATTTCAGAAGATAAGCAGGGGCAAGTATTCATTCCTGCTGGAAAGTGTAGAGGGTGGAGAAAAATGGGCCAGATACAGTTTCCTGGGCTTCAATCCCTCTATAATATTCAGAAGCAAAGGGAACACTGTAGAAATTATCAGGGGCGACAAAACGGAAGAATGGAAAGATGTGGAATACCCCCTCGATAAATTAAGGGATCTAATGCAGGAATACAAACCTGTAAAGATGGATGGGCTCCCAAGGTTTTTCGGGGGAGCAGTGGGTTATCTGAGTTATGATATGGTAAGGTTTTTTGAAAAATTACCCGACAATACAACTGATGATCTTAACATATACGATAGCTTCTTCGTGATTACAGACACCATTTTGATATTTGACAGCCTGAAACAGATCATAAAGGTCGTATCCAATGTTAACCTGGCCAACGGTCAGGACCTGGAGAAAGCCTATAAAGAAGCCACAGGAAAGATAGATTCCATAGTCTCAAGATTAAAAGAACCCATGCGTAGAAAATCAGTGACGGCTCCTTATAAACCGGCTCTCAATATAACGTCAAATCTTTCGAAAGAGGAGTTTGAAAATAAAGTTATAAAGGCAAAAGAGCATATCGTAGCTGGAGATATTATACAGGTAGTACTTTCACAGCGGTTCCAAACAGAGGCTTATATAGACCCCATGGACATTTACCGGAGTTTAAGGGTCATAAATCCCTCACCGTATATGTTCTACCTGAAATTCGATGATTTAAAGATAGTAGGATCGTCCCCGGAGGTTATGGTCAGGGTCGAAGATGACCGTATCGCACTCAGACCTATAGCAGGAACCCGCCCAAGGGGTATAAGCCCTGAAGAGGACCAGGAACTGGAAAAGGATTTGCTTAAAGACCCGAAAGAGGTTGCAGAGCATATAATGCTTGTGGACCTTGGACGAAATGATGTGGGCAGAGTAGCAAAAACAGGTACCGTAAATGTTAACGAACTTATGATAATAGAAAAATATTCCCATGTAATACACATGGTTTCCAATATACAGGGAGTTCTTGATGACGGTAAGGACAGCTTCGATGTTCTCAAGGCATGCTTCCCTGCAGGAACGGTCTCCGGAGCCCCCAAGGTTAGGGCAATGGAGATAATAGAGGACTTAGAACCTGTCAAGAGAGGCCCTTATGCCGGTTCTGTAGGGTACTTCAGTTTTTCATCCAATATGGATCTTTGTATTACAATCAGAACAATAGTAATAAAAAATGGAACTATATATATTCAGGTAGGTGCCGGTATTGTTGCCGATTCAGAACCGGCGAAAGAGTGGTCTGAAACGGTAAATAAGGCTAAAGCTATGATGAAAGCCCTTCAAATGGCTAAAGACGGATTGGGGTAAAATATGCTTTTGATGATTGATAATTACGATTCTTTTACTTATAATCTTGTCCAGTACTTCGGGGAACTGGGTGAGGAAGTCAAAGTATATAGAAACGATAAGATAAGTATAGAAGATATTGATGAACTGAAACCCCGGGGGCTGACGATTTCGCCTGGACCCGGCAGACCAGGAGATGCCGGTATCTCATTAGATGCTATCAGACACTTTGCCGGCAAGATACCAATCCTTGGCGTCTGTTTGGGGCATCAGTCGATTGGGGAGGCATTCGGAGGAAGAATCATCGGGGCTAAGAAGATAATGCATGGCAAAACCTCCCTCATACACCATAATAATAAGGGCATCTTTAAGGACCTACCAAATCCATTCAGTGCCACGAGATACCATTCACTGGTTATCGATAGAGGCACTCTTCCTGACTGCCTGAAGGTCAGTGCAGAAAGCGAAAATGGCGAGATAATGGGGGTAAGGCATAAAGAATACCCTATAGAAGGAATTCAGTTTCACCCGGAGTCTATCCTGACCAGGGTGGGAAAGGACCTTTTGAAGAATTTTCTGAAAAGTATAGATTTATAGATCAAGAGGAGACAGATATCATGATTTCAAAGGCAATAGAAAAGGTAATAGAGGGGATCAACTTGTCAGAAACAGAGATGGTAGAAGTGATGAATCAGATAATGGGTGGAGAGGCAACCCCTGCCCAGATAGCCTCATTCATTACTGCCCTTCGGATGAAGGGAGAGACTGTTGAGGAGATTACCGGTGCAGCAAGGGTTATGCGTGAAAAGGCTATAAAGATAAAGACAAACTCCCCTATTGTTATAGATACATGCGGGACCGGAGGCGATGGAGCCAATACCTTTAATATATCCACTACTTCGGCCTTTGTGGCAGCTGGGGCTGGCATAACAGTAGCAAAACACGGAAACAGATCTGTATCAAGCAACTGTGGAAGCGCAGATGTCCTGAAAGCTCTGGGAGTAAATATTGAAGCAGATACAAACACAGTGGAAAGATGCCTAAATGAAAACGGTATAGGTTTCCTTTTTGCCCCGCTGCTTCACGGAGCAATGAAATATGCAATAGGACCCCGCCGAGAGATTGGTATAAGAACCGTCTTCAACATATTGGGACCATTGACCAACCCTGCAGAGGCTTCTGTACAGTTGATAGGTATATACTCTAAAGAGCTGACAGAAAAAATAGCTGCCGTTCTGTGCAATCTTGGAAGCAAGCATGCCTTTGTAGTTCATGGTGAGGATGGACTGGACGAGATCAGCCTGACTACCAAAACAAAAGTCTCTGAGTTAAAGAACGGAAAGGTAGATACCTACTGGATAAAACCTGAGGATTTCAATATGAAACCATGCAGGTCCGAAGACCTGCTTGGGGGAAACCCTGAAGAAAACGCCGGCATCACTCTGGGGGTTCTCAAAGGTGAAAAAGGTCCTAAAAGGGATATAGTTCTCCTCAACACAGCCGCCGCTATCGTAGCCGGTGGAAAAGCAGAAACCTTTGCCGAAGGTATCATGGTTGCAGAAGAGTCCATAGACAGCGGTTCTGCCATGAAAAAGCTGGATGGGCTTGTAAGAATGAGCAATTAGGCAGGGAGCTTCGAAAAAGTACCCCTTTTCGCTTCGGCATACATTTTTTGACCCATCTATGATTCACTTTAGGCATTTTCAGTAACTCGCCCTTCGGGTTCAAACACTTGAAAATGCATATCTTCCGCTTCATCAAGATGGGTTCCCCAAAAAATCTATGTATTCGCTAAAAGGGAACTTATTCAAAACTCCCTATAAATTAGAATAAAGGTCGAATTAGTGAATAACGAATGGTGAACAGTGAACGGTAATGTTTTAGATAAGATTATTGATAATAAAAAGAAAGAACTCGTTGAGGCAAAGAAGAAGTATTCCATCGATGAGCTCAAAAGCCGGATAAATAACTCACCCCCTGTAAGAGATTTCAAGTTTGCTCTTACCTCCCCGCAAACTCCGATAAAGATTATTGCCGAGGTAAAGAAGGCGTCACCTTCCAAAGGGATAATCAGGGAGGATTTTGCTCCTTTAGAGATTGCAAAGATATACGAGGCTAATGGGGCGGTGGCCATATCCGTGCTTACCGAAGAGAACTTCTTTCTAGGAAGTCTTGATTACCTCAGGAAAATACGGGAAGTGGTTAATATCCCCCTTCTGTGTAAGGACTTTATCTTTGACGAGCATCAGGTCTATCAGGCACGTATTTATGGTGCAGATGCCTTCTTATTGATTGCAGCAATACTGGACGACAGTAACCTGAAGGGGCTTTTAAAAACCGGGAAAGAGCTGGGAATGCAGGTTCTCCTTGAAGTCCATAACCTTGAAGAATTGAAGAGGGTTCTTCAGACAGAGGCTGAAATTATAGGAATAAATAACCGGAATCTGAAAACCTTCAAAACCGACATATCCACAACAGAGCGTTTAATAAAAGAAATCCCACAGGGCAAGATTGTGGTAAGTGAAAGCGGCATAAATACCACCGGAGATATTTCAAGATTAAAGAAGAGCGGAGCACACGCCTTTTTAATTGGTGAGAGTTTGATGAGAGAGAAGGATATTGCTAAAAAGCTTAGCAAACTCCTGTCGTTAAAATAGAAAACCCATATATCTACCCTTTATTAACAAGGGTCTTGACTAGAACAGAGAGTTAAAAAGTGGTATAAGTCTAGTCATGACAATGAAAAACAAGTATGTAAAACGTTCAAGAATTTCTGAGGCGAAATTTAGGGAACTTGTAAAGCTTTTTTCTTTAGATATTCCCTCT
>JBDRRJ010000002.1:0-4920 GCA_043825855.1 Pseudomonadota bacterium
CAATACAATCCTCATTGCACCTGTTAATCTTGGCACAAAAGAATTAATTGTGTTTTTTATCTCCATTGGAAAAGTTATAACATTGCCAACTCGAAGTATATCTTCAGCTCTACCCAATATCTTCTTCCTGTAGCCAGGTCCAGGATAACCGCAATCACACTTACTAATAAATACCTGAACTACATCTCCAGAGGCGTACTTAACATAGGGTATCCCTTCCCGACCAACGGAAGTAACAACTTGTTCACCTATAGTACCATCCTGTAATTCGACAGGTTCTTTTGTTACAGGATCTACCAGGTCTTCGCAGCAGATACTTAATTCCGGGGCAACCTCATGTAAATCTGTAAACTCATCGGAATTACAGGAACTGGAAAAACCTTCGCCGTTGACGAGAACCGACTCATGCCATTTACCACCAAAGGCACTCTCGATCCTGTTTCTTATTGCTGGCATCGCTCTTCCCGGCTCTCCTGAGAAAAGAAGCTTTTTGAACCCAAGGTCTTTTATTTCTTTCCCGGCAATCTCTTTACATTTTCCTATTAGTGTTTCTGCAAAAGATGGGGTTGCAGCTAATGCATTGGCTTTGGTCAATATTGCGAATTGGAATATCCTTTCCAGAGGCGATTCCATACCCATATCTATAGAAAGAACACCTATGTGAGCAAACGTGTTAACAAGGAGCCCCCCGCTGCAGCCTAATGCACCTGTTAAAGGGAGGCAAAAGAGAATTCGGTCACCTGGCCTTAAGCCTCTGAGCCATAGTGATCTGGCACTAGCTTCGTTATACCTGTCAATATCGCTCCTGGTATATGAGGCACTAAAAGTAGGGATACCAGTTGTTCCACTTGTAGTTTTTGCAACAATTATCTTCTCCGGGGAGACACATAAGTGTTTTCCATAGGGATGTCCCTCGTTTTCTATGGTTTCTGCCTGCTCCACTCTTTCTTCCTCCTTTGTCATCAGGATTGGTATTTTCCTAAACTCTTCCCACGTCTTTAATCCCTCTGGTTGGAGCCCAACGGCATCAAATTTATCTTTGTAAAACTTTGAATTACTGTAGCAGTGTTTCAACTGTTTTTTCAGATTTTCAAACCTTATAGCTTCCATTTCGTCTCTCGACATTGTCTCTGCATTTTCATTCCAAAGCTTTCTAGAAGACACTTATTAATTCCTCCCCAGTAGTAGTCAGAATGATTCTCAAATCACTCATGTAACCGACCTCAATCTAAAATCTTTAACACCAGACGGCAAATCCTCAATAAGTTGGAACTCGACTAAAATAAAGCAGAAGCTATATATAATGAACGCTATTCTTGAAGTATTTTATTCAGTTCTTAAGAAAGCTTCTTGTTATGAGTCCAGTTTAAGGGTTAGGGTAGATTACAACAGAATTTGCACAGACAGAAAAGGCATCCCTCTCTTTGCTCCATTTCGTTTAATGAAATGAGGAAAACGCCTTCATAATCACCACATTGCGATTAAGGTTTATGAAATTATCACCTTTAATTAACCATTTATTTAAATATACCCCAACTATCAGGTAAAATCCAGTTTTTTTTGCTGCCATTTTGCTACCAAACAAGCCAAAACAACTAAAAAGAAGAGATAACAGGAGAATACTTAAGTCCTTAATTTCTTTGCTCTTGTTTTATCCTATTATCTCTTGTTCGGTATCTTTAAGAGACTACGAATCCGTTGGTCTCATGTTCGAATCCTGCTGAGCGTAACAGTAAAATTAAGGATTTAGCCAACATAGCAAGGCCCTTTTTTTGTTCCTTTTGCCATTTTCATCTATTAGCTATTAAATCACTTTTAAATATAATAACACCAAGCCTCCTGGATACTTCACTGTTAGTAAATTTCATTAAATTACCGTACTTTAATTATGCAAAAATTGTATTGACAAATAAGTCTGCTTTATATTAGCATTTAACTTAAGCTTAATCATTTAAAAGGTCTTTAGGTGGCAAGGAGGTTTGTATCCTGCACTGATACGGATCTGTCTCAAAAGTAAGCTGGGATTCAGTTTCTGCCCCACCACCATTTCTTATATGATAAACTAAATGGAAGACAACCCAAGAAGATAGCGGTTTGTCCAAGTTAGTCATATTTCCCAATTACATTGTGATCTAATGTCCAAAAGTAATTACGATGCCCCAATTGCGGATCCTCATATAAATCTATAGAGCTCTCAACAACTCCAGCAGATACTTCTCCTGCATCCTACATTAATCTCATCAGTTCTTCTAGCTGGAACCCCACTAGGAAAGATGCCTTAGCCAAGTTTAGGTGAATTCACAGAATATGTTTATAAACAATACTTAAGTATGACAATGAGGAGTTTATTGAACTCATCCAAAGCAGTGCTTTGGAGTAAATATGTCTGATGAGTAACTTGTCTAACTCGAAACTATTCCCTATAGGACCTTTAAGAATAGAAGAGGAGAAAAGGATTATGGAAAAGAAGAGATCTATAGTGTATCTTCAAGGGCTTTCAACCTTGGTTTTAGTAGTTATTGTTATATTTGGAATTACAGGCAGTGCTTATTCCGCTAAACCCCCTGGGGTAACTGATGACACAATAAAGGTTGGTGTGATATTCGATCAAACAGGGCCTGTTGCAAATCTGCTCAGGCCTGTAACTGCAGGGATTAGGTATTATTTTCAATACATTAACGAGCAGGGGGGGGATACATGGAAGAAAATTGAAAGCGTTAGTTGAAGATGACCGAGCCACCATCCCTATGGCAATATCTGCCTTCAAAAAACTGGTCTACCGGGATGGGATAGTTGCTTTGATTGGCCCCACCAGTACAGGTGGTGCTCTTGCCCTTATAAATAGCATCACTAAAGAGAAGATTCCTACCATTCCAGGATCGTCAGCAGACAGAATGGTAACCCCCCTTCACCGGTATATCTTTATAATTAAGGACACCAACGCTGGACAGATGAAGGTAATGATAGATTATATAATGAAAGACTTAAAGGCGAAGAACCCGAGGATTGGATTGGTTTATCCAGATAACGAGTCAGGGAAAGCAGATTTGGATCCCGGTCTGGAGAGACTCAAATTTTATAATATAGAACCTGTAGCAAAGGAGGTACTCAATTTCGGTGCCATTGATGCCACTTCTCAGGTAATGAATCTGAAGAAGGCTAAAGTTGATTATGTCTTACTTTTAGGTTCGCCCACCCAGCCGGCAATAGTTCTCCTTAGAGAAATGAAAAAGTTTGGTTTAAATGTCCCGTTGTTCGGTGTTCATGCGACCTGCAATGAAGATGTATTAGATATAGGTGATGCAGCTAATAACTTCTATGCGGTCAGTTTTGTGGCCTCATGGTACGATGAGGGACCTGGTTTGGCAAAGCTGAGGGAAATTGTCCTTAAATATGAGACGGGGACAGAGAAGCCGTATCGCGGGAAGACCTTTATGCCTGGCTGGCTTGATGGAGTGATTTATGTTGAGGCTATGAAGAGGGCGGGCAGGAATCTCGATGGAGATGCCATAGTAAATGCTATAGAAAGTATTAATAACTATGGTACCGGGGGGATCTGTGGACCTCTGACCTTTGGCCCGACAGATCACAAAGGTGGCAGTACCTGGAAGATGTTTAAGGCTGATCCATCCGCTGGAAAGTTTATACCACTGACTGAATGGAGAACACCTAAATAAAGATCTAGAATTGTATATGATTGATAGCATAAATTAACATAACCATATTTTTCAAAGGGGCAAATCCTTAGAGGGTCTCATCAGTATTTGCTATAGTAAAACTGTTAGCGCGGTAACCGGCAGATGAGGTTTCTTTTGTTCGGGTCGTACTTAAATGTTAGGCTTCGATCTTTACAAGTTCTCTGACTCTAAATTTCACTAAGAAATTCTTGAGTATTTTACATACTTATTTTTCATTGTCATGGCTAGACTTATACTACATTTGAACACCCTGTTTTAGCCAAAACCCATAAAGAATTAGAGAGGGGGGACTTATGAAAATGAAAAGAATAATTCTATTGTCAGTAATCTTTACTTTTGTCTATATGATTTCAATAGCATCTAAAGTATGTCAAGCATCAGAAGGCATTAAAAGAGGTATTACTGATGATACAATTAAAATAGGTGCTATTATGGACCTTACAGGCATGGCTTCAGCAACTACAAGTATAATTGTAGAAGCTTTCAGAAACTATGCCGATCATGTAAATGATAACGGTGGAATCAATGGGAGAAAGCTAAAAATCATCGTAGAGGATGACCGTTTCACTATATCGGGTGGTGTGGCAGCATTTAAGAAGCTGATTTACAGAGACAATATATTTTTACTTCTTGGACCAGGTTCAAGCGGAGAGAGCGCGGCCTTGAAGAATCAATTTATAAAGGAGAAGCTCCCTGCAGTCCCATTTTCTGCAAATCAAGATTTGGTTAGACCTTTTGAGAGGTACATTTTCCTACCCCTTGACACACTCGAAAATCAGATAGGGGTCATTCTTGATTATATCCTTGAAACCACAAAAATTAAGAACCCTAAAATAGTTAATGCAGTTATTGATACAGGTTCTAAAACCCCAGTGTTGAAAACTTTTAGGGCTTGGGAAAAATATTGGGGGATTAAAGTAAGAGATTTGTTTATTCCTCTAAATGTTCTGGATGCCACATCTGAGATTTTGACCTTGAAGAGAGAAGGTGCAGATTATATCATAGTAACCCATACTATCCCTTGTGCAGCTCTCCTCCTTAAGGATGCAAAGAGATATGGATTGGACGCTAAGGTTTATGGGACATCGTCCCTTACCTCAGAAGACGTTATAAGGATAGCAGGACCGTTAGCAAAAGATTTCTATGGCGTTAAATCCGTTAGTTCGTGGTATGATGACACTCCGGGAGTGGAAGAAATGAGGAAGATAACCCTTAAACATCG
>JBDRRJ010000003.1:0-8703 GCA_043825855.1 Pseudomonadota bacterium
TAATAAAATAGCAATTTTGTCTCCAGTATCCTTCTTCTCTAATATGTCTACTTTCTTAACTAACCAATCAGACGGAAATGGAAGCTCTATGTCTAACCCCTTCTCTAAAAAAGCCTCGTTTACCTCTCTTACCGTCGCCATGTGTAAAACCCACTGAGAAACTTTCGTTTACTTTCAAATAAAATTAAAATAATGGTCATCTTCAAGCTTAATAGCTGAAACCATCAGTTCAAGGTTCTTTTTAATTAAAAATTCAATTTTAGTAGTTCTTCCTTTGAAATAGTCCAAGCTGGTTTGTGTTTGTATTATTCCATTTAGGCTGCTCCAAAAAATGCTGGTAATATCCCAGATATCTATTTGTTTAAATATACCTATACTAATCCCCTCCGAAAATATATCTCTAACTATTTTAAATACAATATCAGTTTTCTCGCTAATCTTATTCAACAATTCAGGTGATAGGTTTAAATTCTTGTGTTCGTTTATAATAAAATTTAAGATTTTATAATGGTCGGAATATCTTTTGCAAAATTCATGGTAGGTTAAAGCTATCCTTACTAATCTTTCATCAGGTGCAACATTTTGTTCTAATGTTTCATTCAGTTTTTCAATAAGCATATCATAACTTTCGACTATCAGAGAAACGTATAATTCTTCTTTCCCTGAGAAGTATAAATATATTGTTCCTGTACTTAATTCAGATTCCTGAGCAATTTGCTCTATTGTAGTGTTCAAGAAACCTTTTTGTGCAAAACTGTTTTTTGCTGCATCCAGAATATCCTGCCTTCTCTTTATTTTTTCTCTTTCTTTTCTTTCGAGTATGCCCATATTAATCCTTCCGTAACTGAATTAAGTAAATGAAGATAATTCATTTTCTTAACTTAAATTAATAAAATATAGCACAAATGTCAACAGAAAAATAATACAAGTCGATTTTAATTTAATCGATGTAACCCATAAATTAATTAACGACTGATATCTTTTAAAGTTATTATCATAGTTTCTGTTTGTTAAATATTTTTTAGCTTGAAAGAATTTCTTTTATGGTATAGTGTTAAGCATTCGAAGCCCTTCCCTTATGGTTAATAAATCTTAATTGCAAAAAATTAAAATACAAACTGATATGGACAGTCAAGACAGAGAAATATTGAATAGGATTCAATCTAATTTTCCACTCAATTCCAGACCATTTAAAGTACTTGGAGAGGAATTAAATATCTCTGAAAGTAACATAATAGAGAGAGTTAAACAATTATTCAATAAAGGCTATATCAGAAGGATAGGCGCTTCCTTTGATTCAAAAAAACTGGGCTTCACTAGTACACTGTGTGCAGCCAAAGTTCCTCCTGAAAAAATTGAAGAATTTGTTAAAGTATTACATTCATATCGTGGTATAACTCATAACTACAAAAGAGGACATGAGTATAATGTGTGGTTTACTTTTATTGGTGAGTCAAAAGAGAAGATCATGGATAATATAGCTAATATATCGAAAAAAACAGCTATTAAGAATATCCTTAATCTTCCTGCAAAAAAAGTTTTTAAAGTAAATGTTGAGTTTGAGACATGAATAAAACATTATATGTAACTACTCCAATATATTATGTAAATGCAGAGCCCCATTTAGGTCATGCATACACTACTGTTGCTGCGGATGTCCTGATCCGTTTTAACAGATTATCCGGAAAGAAAACTTTTTTTGTTACTGGGACAGATGAACATGGTGACAAGGTCGTCAGGGCTGCCGAAGTTGCCGGCGAAAGTCCAAAAGAATATGCTGATAGAATAAGCATGTTGTTCAGAAATCTCTGGCCAGAGCTTTCAGTCTCTAATGATTACTTTATTAGAACAACTGATGAAAACCATAAGAAGGTTGTGCAGTTGATTCTTCAGAAAGTATACGATGCTGGGGACATTTACTTTGGTGAATATGGGGGATATTATTGTTTTGGATGTGAGCGTTTTTATTATGAAAAGGAACTTATAGACGGTAAATGTCCCGATCATAAGGTTGCCCCTGAGTTTATAAAAGAAAAGAACTATTTCTTTAGAATGGGTAAGTATCAGGATTGGTTGATAGATTATATAAAGTCACATCCTGGTTTTATTCGCCCTGAAAAATACAGCAATGAAGTATTGGCTTTCTTGAGAGACCCTTTAGAAGACCTGTGTATCTCTCGTCCAAAATCAAGGTTGGATTGGGGAATAACCCTACCATTTGATAAAAATTATGTTACCTACGTCTGGTTTGATGCCCTTATCAATTATCTGACTTCAGTGGGTTATCCTGACAATGATTCTTTTCACAAATTTTGGCCATCGGTCCAACATCTAATCGCAAAGGACATATTGAAACCTCACGGTATTTACTGGCCAACTATGCTTAAAGCTTCCGGTATTGAACCATATCATCATTTAAATGTTCATGGTTATTGGAACATAGATGAAAACAAGATATCTAAGAGTCTAGGAAATACTGTCAAACCGCTTAGCTTAAAAGACAAATACGGACTAGATGCCTTTCGATATTTTCTTATGCGAGAGATGGTCTTCGGCTTGGATGCCAATTTCAGTGAGAATGCCCTGGTTAACAGGTTGAATTCCGATCTGGCAAATGATCTTGGGAATTTGGTGAGTCGCAGTTCAGCAATGGTTATTAAATATTTCAAGGGGGTTCTGCATAAACCCGTTAGATACTTTGAGACTAATGAGAGATTAAGTGATGATGCTACAAAGACTATTGAAGAAGTAATCAGTCAAATGGATCAACTTGCATTCAGCAAGGCATTAATTGCTATTTGGGGATTTATATCTTCCGTAAATAAGTATATAGACGAGACTTCACCTTGGGCACTGGCAAAGAACGAAGAGCAGAGTGGAAGGTTGGAGGCCGTATTATATAATATTATAGAAGCCCTTAGAGTTATAACTGTTCTTATTTTCCCCTTTATGCCAACTACTGCCGAGAAGATATGGACGTCTTTAGGCATAAAGGTTGATTTGAACGCTCAGAGATTGGAAGACATAAAGGGGTGGGGAAAAATAGGAGAAAACGTTACCCTCTCAAAGATTGAACCGATTTTCCCCAGGGTTGAATGTTAATTTTAATGAAGACATAATTGTTCTATAAAATTCAAGACAGGGTAAAACTAGAGACGAGTTAATTTTAGATATTTTACACTAATGTCAGAAAATATGGGGTCAGCTTTTCCTTAATAGATAGGTATGAGTAAGAGGACAAAAGATGAATAGATTGGGGATTGTAATTCTACTAGTGCTATTTTCACTGGGCCTGGGAGCATCAGTAGTTTGGGCACAGGAGCATGGACCGACCCAAAAGAGAATATTGATAGAGCGGACAGAGAAAGTCACGGGGAAAAGGTTAGAACTCTTTAAACGTGTAGTTGAAAAGTACCAGAATTGTAAGGTTCTCCATGATGGCAATGAGTTGGCAGGTTTAGTTATTAATGGCAAAACATACCGCGATTTTATTGTCGTCATACGCGATATCAAGAAGACTATAATTGTAGTAACAGCTGAAGGTGTTATTAGTTTTGATTACTGAATGCTTTATGTTTCGTTGCCCTTTAATTAAATAATCAGGGGAATTTATTATAATTTGATATAAAGAGGAAGATTTTAATTTGGAAGACAGTATTGGTTTTAAAGAATCAGTTAAAATTCCCGTAGAAGACTCTATAGACCTTCATACATTTTCACCCAGAGATATACCATCATTATTGGAAGAATACATAAAGGAATGTATTAATAAAGGTATTATTAAAGTACGTATTATCCATGGTAAAGGGGTGGGGGTTCAGCGAGATATAGTCCATTCATTCTTAGAAAAAAACCCTCAAGTTTATTTCTTTTCACAGGCACCTCCCGAAGCTGGAGGCTGGGGAGCTACTATTGCTATTTTAAAGGAAAAATAATTTACAGTCTTACTATTTCTAGATATTTCCAGTTCCAAAACCGGTTATTTAAAACCTTTGCTGACCAATCCGTATAAACTGTAATGGCGTGTTCAACCTTGGCACAATTTTATACCGGAGGTGTTTAAGATGAAAGATTTCAAAGAAAAAGTAGCAGTAATCACAGGGGGAGCCAGTGGTATTGGATACGCAATTGCCAGACATTCTGTAAAGGAAGGAATGAAAGTTGTTCTTGTCGCCAGAGATGAAAATAGGTTAGCTGAAGCAAAATCAGAACTCGAAGGTGCCGGAGGAACGGTAATGACAATTTCGGCTGATGTTTCAAATGAAAGCGATGTAGAACTAGTTGCCCAAAGGACTCTCGATCACTTCGGAGCAGTGCACATGCTCTTCAATAATGCTGGTGTAGGTATGCCTGGACCACCGATTTGGAAAATCACGTTATCTGATTGGGAATGGATACTTGGGGTCAATCTTTATGGTGTAATTAACGGACTTCGGGTTTTTGTGCCAATCATGTTGGAACAGGATACAGAGTGCCATATTATTAACACATCTTCTACAGCAGGCCTCGTTTCTTCTCCAGGTTTTGGGGCATATAATGTGAGCAAGCATGGTGTTGTTACTCTATCGGAGACACTACATCATGAACTCTCAAGAATTCAGTCCAAGATTAAAGTATCTGTTATCTGCCCGGGAGCGGTTAATACTCGTATCATGGATGCTTCAAGGAATCGCCCTGAAGAATTACAAAATGACCCTGAACTTGAAGCCGAAAGGCATGCAAAATATATGGGTATGGAGAAGAAAATGCGACAAGGAATAGAAAAGGCCAGGTCACCGGAAAAAGTTGCTGAGCGTGTATTCGAAGCAATAAGAGAAGAAAAATTCTATATATTAACTCACTCATGGGTAAAGGGAAGCGTACAAATACGAATGGAAGATATCATCCAGGGACGCCTCCCAACAAAACAGTAGAGAAAGACAGGTACTGATGTATTAGAAAAGGTAGTATAGAGTTTAAAACTCCTCCATTTCAGTATACTAGAAACTGGAATCAAGTATTAAAAGTATAAACTGCTATCGATTGAGATATCTGCCTACCTCAGCCACAACATCTTCTTTTTTAACCATAATAACCTCTCCTGTCTTTCTGAGCTTCATTTCCACCATGTCGTTCTTAAGTGTTCTGTTACTGATAGTCAGACGGATGGGTATGCCTATAAGGTCAGCATCTTTAAACTTTATCCCAGGGCTTTCTTCCCGGTCATCAATTAGCACATCGCAGTCCATCTCACTAATAGCAAGGTATATGGCTTCAGATGTGTCCCTTACCTCTTTTTGATTGATATTTATAGGAAGGATCGATACCTGAAAAGGGGCTATTGGTGTTGGGAAGATGATACCATTCTCATCATGATTCTGTTCAATAGCAGCGGCTACTGTTCTTCCTACCCCAATACCGTAGCAACCCATTACAATCGGTTGCTCTTTACCATTAGCATCAAGAAAGGTTGCACCTAGAGCCTCACTGTATTTAGTGCCCAGTTTAAAAACATGCCCCACCTCAATCCCTCTGCTTAATCTCAGCTTTCCATTACACTTGGGACATAGATCGTCCTTTGTAACCATTCTCAGATCAGCAAATGTGTCAACAGAAAAATCCCTGAGATTTACATTGACCAGATGTGTATCCTTTTCATTCCCCCCTGTTACAAAATTAGACATCTCTGAAACAGCATAATCAGCAAAAATTTTAGTCTTCAAACCGACAGGCCCGGCGAACCCTGCAGGGGCATGGGTTAATTCTTTAATTGTTTCATCTTGGGCAAGGTTCAGATAGGTGCAGTCAAGTAGATTTTTTAACTTAATCTCGTTAACTTCATTGTCACCCCTGACCAGTATAGCAATAGTCTCTTTATCGGTTTCATATATAAGAGTTTTAACAAGATTTTCAGGGGTTATATTTAAGAAACCCGTAACCTCTTCCACAGTTTTTTTGCCCGGTGTATGGACTTTTTGTATTTTATGGGAAAGAGCTGGCTCTTTTTCTTGACGACTGAAGTTTGGTTGTTTTGCCTCTGCCTTCTCAACATTTGCAGCGTAACTGCAGGAATAACAACTCACTATAGCGCTTTCTCCTGAGTCTGCCATAACCATAAATTCATGGGAAAAGCTTCCACCAATTGCACCAGAGTCTGCATCTACTGCTCTAAATTCGAGCCCGCATCTCTCAAAGATTTGATTATATGCCTGAAACATTAGTTTATAACTCTCTTCTGCACCACCTTCATCTATATCAAAGCTGTAGGCATCCTTCATGGTAAATTCTCTACCCCTAATTAATCCAAAACGCGGGCGTATCTCATCACGAAACTTGGTTTGAATCTGGTAGAGTATCAGGGGTAATTGACGGTAAGACTTAATCTCCCTCCTGACTAAATCAGTTACTACCTCTTCATGGGTAGGACCAAGACAGAAATCGCGATCATTTCGATCTTTGAACCTTAGGAGTTCCTTCCCATAGATATCCCATCTCCCGCTTTCCAGCCAAATATCAGAAGGCTGAACTCCGGGTAGGGTTACCTCTTGAGCCCCTGCCCTGTTCATTTCTTCCCTGATTATCTGTTCCACTTTGTTGAATGTTCTTTTGGCAAGAGGTAGATAGGAGTAAATCCCTGCTGCCAGTTTACGAATCATACCAGCACGAAGCATCAGTTTATGGCTTATCACCTCAGCCTCTGCGGGGACTTCTTTTAAAGTTGGAATTAACATCTTTGAATAACGCATAGCCCTTTTCCTGAGTACATTTTTTAATATTGTCCGTTAATGTTTCTAACCATTTTTTCTACCTCTTTTACAAACACATCAGCAATCTCTTCTTCTTTAACCTTTTTAACTACTTTTCCACCTTTAAATAAAAGGCCTGACCCTTTACCCCCGGCAATACCTATATCTGCTTCTTTAGCTTCACCAGGCCCATTGACTACGCAACCCATAATAGCTACATTCAAGGGTACAGTGATATGGGCTAACCTACATTCTATATCATTAACCAGTTCTATCAGGTTGATCTCACACCTTCCACAAGTTGGGCATGATATGAGGTTTATTCCACGTTGCCTAAGTCCTAATGCCTTAAGAATTTCATATCCAGTTCGAACTTCATCTATAGGGTCTGCAGTTAATGATACCCGAATAGTATCTCCTATCCCTTCATTCAGGAGAATACCCATGCCTATGGATGACTTTACTGTTCCAGAAAAGGTGGTCCCTGCCTCTGTAACGCCTATGTGTAGAGGGTAGTCAACCTTTTTTGATATTAACTTATAAGCCTCAACAGTATCTTTGACACTAGATGCTTTTAAGGAAACTTTGATATCTTGGAAGTTCAAAGATTCAAGCATATCTATGTTTCTTAGTGTGCTTTCCACCATAGCTTCCGGGGTGGGATGACCATACTTGGTAAGAAGCCTTTTTTCTATAGAGCCAGAATTGACCCCTATCCTTATTGGCAGTTGTTTTTCCTTGGCTGCTTCCACTACAGATTTAACCTTAGCTTTTCCGCCAATGTTCCCAGGGTTGATCCTCAGTGCATCTACACCTTCTTTGACGGCCATGAGAGCTAATCTATAATCAAAATGTATGTCAGCTACGAGGGGAATACTTATGCCCTTTTTTATTTTAGCAAGATTTTCCGCTGCTTCCATGTCTGGAACCGCGACCCTTATTATCTCACACCCTATTGATTCCAACCGACGGATCTGGGTAATGGTAGACTGGTAGTCCCTAGTGTCGGTATTGGTCATGGATTGGACCGAAATTGGGGCATCACCACCGATTTTAACATTGCCTATCGAAATTTGTCTGGTATGTCTTCTTTTCATTATACGTTTATAAGATTTGATCTTTAAGGCTAAAATTTACCAAACGATTTAAATATATAGCACCCAGTAGAAGTCGAAGTCAAGGGGAAAAGAAATACATATTTTAAACAAGTTGGCATCTTCAATATAAGTTAATGAAATAGATCTTAGAGAGGACTACAGTTTTGTTCTTGACATAAAATTGCGATCTTCTATATACTCTCAGTGTATAAAGAAGAAACCTTGAAACATTTTTAACTTAGGAGGCTACATATGGAAAGGGAAGAGGTTTGTTATAAACGGGAAGCAGCACTTGAAAAGACTATTGAGATGGAACAAAAAAGCTTCGATCTTTACAAAAAAGTTTACCAACTTGCAAAGGAACGTCATATTAAAGACTTACTAAAAGAACTGGCTTTAGAAGAGTTAGAACACAAATATACTTTGGAGAGGGCTTTTTTTGAGGAAACGGTAGCTCTGCATGATGCTGGGTTAAATGAAGGACCTAGCATGAACCTCTCTCTTATACTCGAGGAAAAAACTTTAAATGAAAACGCTACTCTACAGGACACTTTAATTTATGCTATACATGACGAGAAGCGTGCTGTTGATTTTTATGAAAAAATGGCTTCTCAATGTGGTGTGGCACCCATGGAACGTATCTTTAAAAAGTTGCAGCAGGATGAAGTCAACCACCTTGCACGCCTAGAAAAACTATACGAGAACATGTATATGCAAAATATGTAACAAAGATTCAATACAAAGACAGGAGGTTCTAAATGGCTGATCTTTACCAGCATAGCATGATCACAACACTGCAAAAATTGAAAGAAAGATCAATCGATAGTCTAGAAGATGAATTAAGAATAATCGGTAAAAAAATAAAGATAGTCCTTTTGCTT
>JBDRRJ010000004.1:0-2734 GCA_043825855.1 Pseudomonadota bacterium
GATTCCTCCATTATCATTTACATGATTGGCAAAGTTTCTGAAGGCTTCCACAATTGTGCTTGTAGTTGCTGAAGCCATGCCTGTAAGGTCCATAATAGCACCTATTTTAATTGTATCGTCAGTAATGCCTCTTTTAATACCTTTTGATGCTGAATATCCTTCATTTGATATAAAGAGCATAAAAATAAAAGTAAAGATTGCTGCCAATAGAATTTTTCTTTTCGTTTGCATAAACTATTCCTCCCTTTAATTAATAAAATAAAAATTTAATTGCAAGCTTTTAGCATCAACGTCTTTTTACTGTATTCTGTAAACTGCCATGTGCGCTATTCACTGAACTCTGTTAACTGTCGCCAAATTCAATTTGTTTTTTAACGGCGATAGGTTACACTCAATAATAAAAATAAGACTGCTACTTTTGGGATCGATCTTGAACGGTTCACAAAGTTAAAGATAAAATCTGCCGACGCTGCCTGCAAAACCATTATTAAAAAAGTTAAGACACATACCTGTTTCTTTACTTATTCTGCTGTTTGCGGGAGCATGGTATTAAAAAAACTCAGATGACAGAAGAGGTTCTACTTATTCGAAGAGATTCCACTAATCTTTGAGACTGAAAAAACCGCGGCTGGCTTTAATTCTTGTTCATTATGATTCTCTAGTTATCGGTTAATGCCTAACAATATTATAAATATTAGTTTACATTTTGTGAAAAACTAAGTCAATAAATTATATTTGCAATTCAGAAACTGTCATAATCATTTTGGAACTATCTCATTAACCCATATTATTTCCATGCTTCATTTGGGCTCCCTCCATCCAGTCAGTGGTATAAACTTTCCGGCAGACGGATCGGACTTAAACATCTTCCAGGCACTGCCACCTTTGTGATCTGTCGGGCCAAAGGTAAGAGGTCCACAGATGCCCCCGGTATCGTAGTTCTTAATACTTTCTATAGCATCTACTATAGCATCTCCATCGAGATTCCTGCCTGCCCTCTTCATAGCCTCAACATAAATCAATCCATCAAGCCAGCCAGGCATAAAGGTCTTCCCACGAATTTGGTTCTCTGTCCCTGGCTCATATTTAAGGATAATTTCCCTCATCTTCGCCAAACCAGACCCCTCATCGTACCATGAGGCCACAAAACTGACCGCATAGAAGTTATTAGCTGCATCACCTATAGCTAATACACTTTCATCGCAGGTCGCATGAACACCGAACAACGGGACATTTAAACCAAACTTTTTCATTTCTCTAAGGAGAACTATTGCCGGCTGGGTGGGTGAACCTAAGAGTAAGACATAATCAACTTTAGCCCTCTTCAGATTCATCACCTGAGAGGTGGCGTCAATGGCACCGAAACTGAGCACCTGCTTTGATACAGGCTCTACATTGTAGAGTTTGAGTCTCTCCAGACCGGGATCCAAATCTGCTTTCCCTGACTCGTTATCTGGGTAAACCAATCCAATCCTAGGGTTCTTCACCTCTAAGTCTTTCATGATATAATCTATCATTACCTTCATCTGTCCAGCGTTGGTGTCCTTAATTATAAAGATATACCGGTTAAGGGGGTTTACCATTCTGTCTGCTGACGATCCTGGGATGGTAGGAATCTTCTCTTTCTCGATGCTCTTCATCAGGGAAATAGCACCACCTGTACTAGTAGGACCAAGCAAAGCAACGATCCCATCCCGGTAAACCAGTTTTTTGAAGGCAGATATGCTCATAGGTATAGTGGCACGGTCATCTTCAACCAATGTCTTCAATTTTCTTCCATGTATCCCCCCCTGCTCATTAATGTATCGAAAATAATACCTGATCCCTGTGGTTACAGGCCTGAGAAGGATTGCAACAGGTCCTGTTTGATCGAATATCACACCAACCTTTATTGTGTCATCAGTTACCCCAGGGGGTTTAGCGGAATAAGCACTGCCTGTAATTCCAAATATAACAATAACCACTAAAACCAAGGTTGAAAGCCCTTGAAGATACACTATAGATCTCTTCTTTTCTATCATATTGCCTCCTTTTCTTTTCTCAAAGGTTCCACAGACAAAAATCATTCTCTTATAATGGTAATTATATCTACTTTCCTTTTCTACATTGTATTCTTTAACCTAATACGACCAGTTTTAAATAAAAAAGGCGTCCCTCTTTTTGCTCCTTTTTGTTTAAGGAAGTGAGAGAAACGCCTCCATAATCACCTCTTTGTGATTAGGGTTTACAAAATTATGATTGTTATTTAAACCATTCACTTTTTTATACCTCAACTATCAGGCAAAATCCAGTTTTTTTGCCTTTCTTACAAGGTTATATTAAGGAGCTAAAATATTACAAATATAAAGTTTGAACCTAAACCGTAAATTTGAATACGAAAAAAAGAACCCCAGAGGTTAAATCCTCTGGGGTTCTTTGTATTAAATGCTTAGATTAACCTTCAATCTTAGAATGCTTAGAATGTGAGTTTAACGTTCCAAGCAAGTTTGTATGCATTATCAGGTTCTCTGTCTGTATACTTAAAATAGTTTCCAGCAATCAGGTAGTCAGCTTCAACTGCCAGTTCGAGATTAGCATTTACTGCATAATGTAACTCGAAATCAATTTCATGCCCTATCTCTTTGCTTCTGTACATCACGGATGAAGGGAAATCCTGGGCAGTCTGCATATACCAGTATTTACCTATTACCGTCCATTTGTCTATAGGATAACTGGCACCAAGCATTGTTAACCA
>JBDRRJ010000005.1:0-9830 GCA_043825855.1 Pseudomonadota bacterium
GATTCCTCCATTATCATTTACATGATTGGCAAAGTTTCTGAAGGCTTCCACAATTGTGCTTGTAGTTGCTGAAGCCATGCCTGTAAGGTCCATAATAGCACCTATTTTAATTGTATCGTCAGTAATGCCTCTTTTAATACCCTTTGGTGCTGAATATCCTTCATTTGATATAAAGAGCATAAAAACAAAAGTAAAGATTGCTGCCAATAAAATATTTCTTTTCATTTTCATAAGCTATTCCTCCCTTTAAGTAATAAAATAAAAATTTAATTACACGCTTTTAGCATCAACGTCTTTTCCCTAATATCTTTAAACTTTCCTATGTGTTGATAACCGAACCTTACAAAATGTTGCCAAATTCAAAATATTTTATTGATGGCAATAAACTTTGCGTTTTTGGAGTTCGGCCTTTATAGGTTTAGAAGGATAAAGATAAAATATGCCGATGCTTCCTGCAATAATTACTATTAAAAAGCTAAGTTACATACTTATTCTTTTACTTATTCTGCTATTCGCGAGAGAATGGTATTAATAAGAACTCAGATGAGAGATGAGGTTCTGCTTGTTAGAAGAGATTCCATTAATCATTGAGGCTGAGAAAACGGCGGCTGAATTTAATCCATATTCAATTTGATTTTCTAATTATAGGTTCAAATCTAATAATGTTTTATACTATAGTTTATATTTTGTAAAAAATAAATCAAAAAATTGATTTAACTATTAAGTTTTTTATACTTTAACTATAAGAATAAATCCAGTCTTTTTTTTGCTTTTTCAAAAATGCTGAATTAAGAACGCTTAAGTATTATTAATATAAAGTTATATGTTTTCTTTGTATCTTGTGAGATAAAAACTAATAAAAGAGAATAGCAAGGGGCTCAAGTCTATTCCTACACTACTTCATATTTAGGTCACGTATGTGGGACATAATTTGTTATTTTTTGAGAAATAGAAAACTGCTATATGAATTATATTATCGACTGCGACCACTGCCACCGCCGTAACCCATACCCCCTCCTCTGGAAAGTGGCTCTTCGTGAAACGTTAGACCCTGCTCATTGGCTCTCAATTTAATCTGCTCCTTATGTTCATTACGGATTCGCTCCCGCTCCTCGGCAGTTTTTGTAGTACGTATTTTCAATCGATATTCATTTTGTTCTTGTTGAGTCATGAGTTCACTACCGTAAATTTGTTCAACCTGGTCAGCAGCAAAGGAGAAATTAGCCCCAAAAGACAAAACAGCTACCAACATAGATGCTACAATTGTTCGTTTCATTAATGTTAACTCCTTTAAGAATTCAAAAAAATAAATGTTATTCTTTTTTATTGTATTAAATACCTTCTAAATATATTTTTTGTCAAGCGGAATTAGAATTGATCCGAGCTGCTCAATACTTTTATGTTCTTCTCAATGATCATGCTCATAAGCTCATCGTAGGAAGTCCTCTTGTTCTTATGGATAGCAATTTTAAATTATTTCTTGTTTTTCTTCTTACTATATAAACGTCCAAAATAGCTTAGTAATAAAGAATTCATAATCAATCAGTGTAAAAGCGGATCTTGTCGAGCCAAACTTCGCCAGTAACCGGTGGATTAAATCCAGAACTAACTCCAATAAGTATTGACTCAACGCGGTCCAATCTCAGGATTTGGTCCCCGGGTTTTGCACCGAATTGATCTGCACCCATTTTGATCCAGTGTCGTCCTATTGTAAGATTGTCAAAAGGTACACGTACCCGCTTCCAGTCTCTACTGATATCAAATCGTGAGGTCCAGTTATCTATTCTGTTTGGATCATCAGGCATTGATGTCCACAAGGCAAATGATCCGGTAAGAGATTGATCTGCTTTGATGAAGAACTCTATGCCATTAAAAAGCGAAATATCCCGTTTTTTTTGGTTGGCTATTGATGCAAATAAGGTTATTTTCTTTTTTAAAGCGGAAAAATCAAATTCCATCTTAAGAGAATGTTTGGTTCCTTCAGCTCCCTGTAATGTATCCAATGAAACATTATATTTTCCTTTTTTTCGGTATCCTATAAGCCAGGAAGGAATTTCTGAATCCTTTTCGAAGTCACCAACTACAGGGTTTGAATCACGCAATTCCTGTGGTTTAAAAAGTGAAGTTCGGGCTACAATCGCGCCCAAAGCCTGGCCTGTTCTAACATTTACCAATCTTAAATTAATATCCCATTTGTTTCCACCAACATCTGCTAGCGTACCGGTTAGGATAAGGTCTGCGGTTAGAAGTTGTCCAACAAGTTTCTCAGATGTTTTAGTCGCACCAGTAAGGCTTAATGTCTGTTCATCCAGGACAGTCTTAAGTTTAGATCGTTCCACTATAGAAAAACTTCCTGAATCTATCAATGCGGATGTAAGGCCCTCAAGAGTTGCACGACCGATATCTTTTTCTTTTCCCCTTATAACTTCAAAGTCTAATACAGCAAGTGTCTTTTTAGGAACAAGCATCTTAACTGTTGTTCCTACGGAAATTTTGGGGTCTTTCTCAAAGTCTAAAGTGACTATCGTGTTTCTGACCTCTTTTACAATCGCAGGAATACCATTCATTTCGGTTTTGATTCCTTCAATAAAAAGACTTTTATGGGCAGCCTGTTTCGCAATATCAGTTATGTAGGATTCAGAGGTTGTTGATAAAATCGGGGGCTTAACCTCGATTATGATTTCAGTCCCAGCAACGCTTCGTACCGTTGCATCAATAAACAAAAGTGTTGTATTTTGTTGTTCGGCATTAATAGATGCAGAAGTACAAAAAATAATGGTGAATAATGAAAGAAAAATAATGGATAATTTCATATTGCTATTCTCCTTTGAAGTAACAATAATTAACCTGTTGTTTTTATTTTTTCAGTATCGATTTGCGCTGCCCAACATATTTTGGTTCTTTTAAATTGTAATTTTCATAAGCTCATCGTAATAGTTAAAACACGATTATTTGCTTAGGTCAAATTCAACCGGGTCTCTTGTAAATCTGTCATATATTACATTAACGTTGCCACAGTATTTGAACGGCTTCCAGAGGTACAGCAACATTATTAAAGTTCGGTATAATTCGAGCCGTATAGTCTGCCGATGGACGACTCGCAGAGACAGATGCGCTGTATAAGTAAGCACCATCAGCCCCTACAAGTTGACGAATGCGCTTCATCTCCTTTCGCACCGAAGTACCACCCATTACACCGTCTGCATATAGTTCAACACGCATGGCCTTTGGATCTACGTCGTTTAGGTAAATCTGAACCTCAAAGATGTGTTGCTTGCCTCTGGTCTTGACCTTCACTTCGCCGAAGCTCAGAGAGTTCCAATTCTGTTTCAGTGACAGGTGCCAATTAACTATCTGCTTACCTAATATGCCTTTATCGGCAGCACGGTTACGATAAAGCAATGCAGCTGGTAAGTAGTGTTTTTCTGTGTATTCGCGGACTGTACGGTTAGCTGAGAAACGTGGTGTTAACTGTGCCATACTCTCACGCATTAATTTGATCCAACCAGTGGGAATGCCTCTTTCATCTCGGTTATAAAACTCCGGGATTACTTTATGCTCAAGCAGGCTGTAAAGCGCCTCGGCTTCAACAGAATCCCAGATGGGATCGTCACTATGATCACAGCCGTCCCCCAAAGCCCAACCCACTTCGGGAGTATATGCTTCGTCCCACCAGCCGTCCAATTCCGAGAGATTGATGCCTCCATTGACGAGTACCTTCATGCCACTTGTTCCACACGCCTCCCATGGTCGCCTGGGCGTGTTGATCCAAACATCCACCCCTTGTACCAATTTTTCTGTTAACATCATATCGTAGTCGTTTAGGAAAACGATATGAGGTCTTACATCTGGTTGACGAATAAAATTAATCCATTCATGGATCAAAGCCTGACCTGCAAGGTCTTTAGGATGTGCTTTGCCGGCAATAATGAGCTGTACCGGACACTCAGGGTTGGTCAACAAGCGAAGCAGTCGTTCTGGGTTGTACAGCAGCAGATTAGGTCTCTTATAGGCGGCAAATCGCCGGGCAAATCCGAGTGTCAATGCGTTAGGATTAAACATATGATTTGCAACTTCAACCGCCTCGGGCGATGAACCGGAAGAGAGCAGATACCTGGACAAGCGGTCGCGGACGTATTCAATAAGTGTCCTGGTGGTGGTGGTTCGAAGTTGCCAGAGTTCTGTATCGGGGATGCTACGGATGTCCTTCTCCAGTGTTTTCATGGTTCCAAGCCAACGGTTTTTTCCACATACTTTCGTCCAGATATCATCCGCATCTTCTGAATCCCAGCTTGGCATATGGACTCCATTGGTTACATGTCCAACCGGAATCTCATCTTCAGGCCAGCGTGGAAATAAAGGAATAAAGATATGGCGACTCACCTTTCCGTGCAAACGACTCACACCATTGACTGCTCCACACCCGCGGAGCGCAAGATAAGCCATATTGAAACTTTCCAGCGAGTCGTTGGGATTTTGTCGACCAAGGGCAAGCAAATCGTTAAAGGTTATGCCTAGCGTTTGCTCAGCATAACCACCAAGATATTGTCTTATGAGGGATGGAGAGTAACGGTCAAAGCCAGCGGCCACTGCAGTGTGTGTGGTAAAAAGATTCCCAGCTCTCGTAACTGCCAGAGCGATTTCAAAGGGCTGATCGTTCTCTTGCATGAAGCTGTGAGCGCGTTCCAATACAGCAAAAGCCGCATGACCTTCATTCAGATGACAGACTACCGGATTGATGCCTAGCGCATTTAGCAATCGCCATCCACCAATCCCGAGGACCATTTCCTGTTTGAGGCGTAGCTCCGGACCACCACCATACAGTTCGCTTGTAATCCCTCGATGTACCGGCAAGTTGACAGCATCATTGCTGTCCAGCAAGTAGAGTTTTACTCTGCCGACCTGGACCTGCCAGGCACGTAACCAGACAGAATAACCGGGCAATGCTATCTCCAGTCGCAGCCACTCGCCGTTATCTTTGCGCAAAGGCATGATCGGCAGCTGTCCGGGGTCATTATAGGGGAAAAGAGCTTGTTGATCACCATCCCTGTCGATTACCTGTCGAAAATAGCCTTGCTGGTAAAGTAGTCCAATACCTACCACTGGAATGCCAAGATCGCTGGCTGCTTTAAGCTGATCGCCGGCTACATTGCCAAGCCCGCCTGAATAGATTGGAAGGGCTTCACTCAACATGAACTCCATACTGAAATAGGCGACCGAGTTCAGAGGTGACTGAGAATAATTTTGTTGAAACCATGCGGGTGATTCTGATTCTTGGTGTTTTAATTGTAAGAGCTCATCAACTTTCTTGCGGAAAGCTGGATCTGCTAACGAACGAGAAAGCTGGTCTCGCGAGACTGTTTGTAAAACTACCCAGGGATTTTGGGTGAGCTCCCACAGTACAGGATCAATCTCCCTCCAAACTTCATCGGCGGAATGATTCCATGACCAGCGGATATCCAGGGCGAGCTCCGCCAGTGAATCGAATCCCTCGATTTCAATGGGTAGAAGGTTGTATATAGGGTGGCTTGCACGTGTTTGTTTGCTCATTGATATCAATCCTCCGCTTCTGTAATCCTAACAAGATATTTATGATGTGACATCGCATTAAAAGTATAATTAACAATGGGTTACCTTTTATTAGAGCTTTGACTTAGATCGATGATTTCCAAGCGAGGGTTTGTCTTGGTGTTATCCTGGGTGGGGCCTTCGGTAAGCACCACCAGTCCATCTGACACTCCTTCACTCTGCATCAAACGCTGGATGAATGTTTTCCAATTAGCAGAATGCAGCGGCGCGCAAACCGGAGATACTCCATATGAGAACTGCAGGCCATTACAGGTTGCTTCTTCAGGGTTTACAGCAACGATCCACATGGGTAGCTTGAAACGGGAGATCATCCGCGCTGTGTATCCTGTGACTGTGGGAACAATAACTGCTGCCGGAGCAAGTTGAAAGGCGGTGTGATAGACGTTACGAGAGATAATATCCACTAAATGATAGTCGCTGCTGCGGTCATAGTCTGGGAGAAGCTCTCGAACGTGGAAATCGGCGCGACTTTGCTCAGTAGCAACTGCGATCCTGGCAAGCATTTTCACTGCTTCGACAGGAAACCTTCCCATAGCTGATTCTTCTGAAAGCATAACACAATCGGTACCGTCAAAAATAGCGTTGGTCACATCAGTGACTTCAGCCCTGGTTGGACGATCATAGCTAACCATAGATTCCAGCATTTGCGTGGCAGTAATTACCGGTTTACCAAACGGTTTGGCTTTGCATATCAGTTGTTTCTGAATCAAGGCAATTCTCTCTATGGGGGTTTCTACTCCAAGATCGCCTCGAGCAATCATGATGCCGTCCGCTGATTTTAGTATCTCATCAATGTGCAGCAGTGCCCCCGACCTTTCTATTTTTGCAATGATGAATGGGTAATGACCAATATCGGCTGATGCCTTTCTCACCGCGTCAATATCGGCAGACGTTTCTACGAAGGATTGGCTAACTGCATCAATACCGTTCTCCAGTGCGAACCTCAGGCAGTTATGATCATTTTCGGTAAACGCGCTGATATCCAGGTCGATACCAGGCATATTCAGGCCCTTGTGCGAATGTAACTCGCCCCCGACTAGCAGACGGCAGTGAATTTCATTGCCATTTATTCTTACTACCTTCAGTTGAATAATGCCGTCGTTCAAAAACAGGACATTGCCCGGTTTGACAATTTTGGGTAAACTTGGAAATGGTACGAAGACACGTTGACGATTGCCAATTATATTGTTTGTAGTCAGAGTGAATGCATCCCCCTGATTTAAAGTAATCGGTTCATCGGCTAATTGACCAATCCTTATCTTAGGGCCTGGAAGATCGGCCATAATGGTCAAGCGTTTTCCAGCTATACTAGCGGCACTACGAAGATTGTTAATAGCTTTTTTATGCCAGGCAAAATCACCATGAGCGAAGTTGAGACGGGCAATATTCATACCGGCATGCAGCATTTGCAGCATAATCTCGGTCGAGTCGGATGCCGGTCCAATCGTACACACAATCTTTGTCTTATTGGATGCAAGCATTATTGGCCCCCATACTGATATTTCAGCGAATCATGTGGTTTGCCTTGGTCTGTGTATCATTTTGCGCGCGCTCAATTCAGTATCCCAGACATAACAGTGGTGAATCGGGATCAAATCCTTGCCTGGTTATTATGTCTATGGGATATCATTTGAAGTTTTCAGTGTACCTGTATTAGTTTAAGACATTCAGCCTGCTTTTTAGTTAATATGATTTACTATATCAGCTAAGCAGCTTTATCCGGTGAGTATCCAGCAAGCATTTTTCTCAACTCTTCCCCCTGCACAATCTCTTTCTCAGTAAGAAGATTGGCAAGATCATCCAGGATGCTACGACGCTCTGAAAGAATTTTATGAGCCTCTGAATAGGATTCCTGTATTAGACGGGAGATTTCCTCATCGATCTGTGTAGCTTTTGTCTCGCTATATTCCCTCTTCTGCCTGAAATTATCCGGCATAAATATAGATTGACGGGGGCGTTCATAAGTCACTGGTCCCAAGAGATCGCTCATGCCATATTCTGTAACCATTGATCTGGCTATATCTGTAGCCCGTTGCAGGTCGTTCTGTGCACCAGTGGAGACTTCTCCGAAAACCAGTTCTTCCGCCACCCTTCCCCCCAATAGGACGGTCAGGCGGTCCAGCAGCTCAGGCTCTGTCATCAAGTATCGGTCTTCTGTGGGTCGCTGTTGTGTATAACCGAGAGCTGCAATCCCTCTGGATATAATAGAGATTTTGTGAACCGGATCGGCATGTTTAACAGATTCGGCTACAATTGCATGTCCAGACTCATGAAAGGCGACAATTTGTTTTTCCTGTGCATTCATTACACGGTTCTTTTTCTCAAGACCGCCCACTACGCGGTCGATGGCCTCATCCAAGTCAGATGTTTCTATCATCTCCTTGTTTTTCCGTGCAGCCAGCAGTGCTGCTTCATTCATGATATTTGCCAGGTCCGCGCCAACAAATCCAGGGGTTAGGGCGGCAATCTTATGGAGATCAACATCAGGACTGAGAATAACATCTTTGGAATGGATTTTAAGGATAGCTTCCCGGCCGTTTATGTCCGGTAGATCCACTAGTATCTGCCGGTCGAAGCGTCCTGGACGAAGCAGGGCAGGGTCAAGGATTTCCGGCCGGTTTGTTGCCGCCATGATAATTACACCTTTGTTTGATTCAAAACCATCCATCTCAACAAGGAGTTGATTGAGAGTTTGCTCGCGCTCATCGTTTCCGCCCAAGGCGCTAATTCCCCTGGCCTTGCCCAGGGCGTCCAGCTCATCTATGAAGATAATACAGGGTGACTGTCTTGTGGCTTGAGAGAAGAGATCGCGAACACGTGATGCACCGACACCGACGAACATCTCTACAAACTCGGACCCGCTAATACTGAAAAACGGCACTTTTGCCTCTCCTGCCACAGCCTTGGTTAGAAGGGTCTTACCGGTTCCAGGCTGGCCTACGAGAAGCACCCCTTTAGGAATCCTTGCTCCCAGTTTCTGAAATTTCTCCGGATTCTTCAAAAATTCCACTATTTCCTGGAGTTCTTGCTTGGCTTCGTCTATCCCAGCAACATCGGAGAATGTGATTTTGGTCTCATTCTCTGCAAAAAGTCTGGCCTTACTCTTGCTGAAGGACATAACTCCCATGTTCGGCCCCATCTTTTGCATAGCGTATCGCCAAATAAAGAAGAAGATTGCGATAGGTAATATCCAGGAAAATAGTATGCTCAGGAATTTGCTCTCTCTATATCCGGAGTAATTGACACCTCGTTCATCAAGCTCTTTGACAAGATTGGGATCAGGTACCCTGATTGTTGTAAACTTCTGAACGGACTTTTTGTCTACCCTTTTAAACGTCCCCTCTATATTTTCCGGACCAACAGTCAATTTGTCAACATTGCTCTGCGCCAGCTCTTGCTTGAACTGACTATAAGGGATCGTCTCAACTTTCCTGGAAAGAAAATATTGCTGCAGATAGATAAGGAGGAATATAGTGATTAAGAAATACCAGATACTGAAATGTGCCTTGGGAGGCAATCCGTCTTTCTTTTTTTGCTGGTCCCGGGGAGCAAAAAAGGAACGGATCTTATCTGGCAAATTATTTTTAGGTTCTATTTTATCATTAGGCATTGCATTCTCCTTTAAAAAAGCAATCAGAACTCAGCAAGCCGTCCTCTCTTTTAAAGTTAACCGATGCTGAGGAGCTAGTCGTATATTATTTCTTAACCTTGATTTAATATTTCTTCCTATATATCATGACCTGGGAATTGTTAAAATGAAAGATCAAGATACAGAAATTCGGTCTCCGGGTAATAGTTAATTGCAGTTTCAGTGAATTTATCCTCAAGCTTTGATACTTTCATGTTTAAAAGTGCCAGTTCATCAGCAAATTCTATGGTTAGCTTTTCTAAGGCAGCAATATCTTTTTGGCTAATTTGTTTTTTTTCTAAAACTGCCACCTTTTCTTGCAACAACTCTACTTTTTTCTCAAGAAGATTTATCCTATCATCGTTTGCACTTATGTTTGTACCTGCTATCACAGCAAGGACTAGAAAAACGAATGTTCCAAAATAAAGCATGTTTTTTGTTTTCTGTTTCGTCAGGCCTCCTTTTTTATTTTAATATGGCTCTTGACTAGAACAGAGAATTTTTTCTAAACATATTTAGTAGTATAACATATATATTTTGATTTCTATAGTTGAAACGAAATTCACATTCTTTAAGGTGTAGGTAAAAGGTAGATTTGGGTATTCCATGGAAC
>JBDRRJ010000006.1:0-33742 GCA_043825855.1 Pseudomonadota bacterium
GGGAATATCTAAAGAAAAAAGCTTTACAAGTTCCCTAAATTTCGCCTCAGAAATTCTTGAACGTTTTACATACTTGTTTTTCATTGTCATGACTAGACTTATACCACTTTTTAACTCTCTGTTCTAGTCAAGACCCAAAAATATTATTGGAAATGCTTAAAATCCTTCTATTCTGCAAAATTAGATTATATGAGAGAAGTTGTTATAAATCTGAAATATGGCAAGAAGGTTCTCTACTTTGAGATACCACCCGATAATTTGTTAGGGATTATTACCCCTGAAGAAATCCCTTTTCCTGAAGACACTTTCGGACTTATAGAATCTGTATTAAACACCCCCATTTGTAGCCCGCCATTTGATGATGTATTTAGAAAAGACGAAAGAATAGCTATTGTTGTCTCAGATATTACCCGTTATACGGGAAGCGAGATTTACCTTCCTGTTTTGATTAACAGGTTGAACAGGATTGGAGTGAGAGACGAAGATATAGATATAGTCTTTGCCCTGGGAATTCATCGGCAACAATTACCAGAAGAACACAGGATAATAGTTGGAGATGAGATCTATAAGAGGATTAAATTGTATGATCATAATGCCTTTAATACAGAAAATTTTACCGTTTTAGGAAATACAGAGATGGGGGCAAGGGTTGAAATAAACAAGTTGGTAACAGAGGCTGATAAAGTCATTCTGACTGGGACTATAGGGTTTCATTACCTGGCTGGTTTTGGTGGCGGGAGAAAGGGTATTATGCCAGGTGTGGCTTCATTCGATAGCTGTCTTGATTTACATCTTCTGGCTTTCAATCCGCCAGAGGTTGGAGGTAAACACCCAATGGTAAAGACAGCGTTACTTGAGGGTAATCCATTTAACCACGCTATGATCCAGGCTTGCGATAAGTTGGATTATGTCTTTCTCTTTAATACAATTTTGTCCCCAACAAAGAAGATAATAGAAATTGTTGCAGGAGATTACTTGTCAGCTCACCAGCAGGGATGTGATTTCCTATTAAAGAACTTCAGCCCTGAACTTAATGAGAAGGCTGATCTTGTTATAGTAAGCTGTGGTGGTTTTCCTAAAGATATTAATTTTATTCAGGCGCATAAAAGCATTGACTATGCAATAGATATCCTTAAAGAGAATGGGGTAATGATTGTTTTAGCAGAGTGCTCTAATGGTTTTGGCAATTCAACATTCCTTGATTGGTTTAAATATAATAATCTTAAAGATTTTGAAAGAGCTCTGAGGGAGAAATTTGAGATTAATGGACAGACAGCTTTTTCCACATTGATTAAAGCAAAGAAAGTAAAAATTATATTGATTTCTGAATTGGCCGGTGAGGATGTGAAGAAGATGTTTATGACTCCAGCGAAGTCAATAGATCAAGCGGTTTCTATCGCCATTGAAATACTGGGAAAAACTCCTTCTACATATATTATCCCTGATGGGGGGAGCGTTTTTCCAAGGCTTGGGAAAGAAGATTAGTCAAGATGATAGAAAAGAAGGTTATAAAAAAAATAAAAGGAATTGTAGGTAAAGAGAATGTTTACTCTGAACCTGAAGAGAGGGTTTGTTACAGCTACGATGCTACCAACCAGAGTTACCTTCCTGACCTGGTTGTTTTCCCTGGTAAAGTCCAGGAGATTTCGGATCTTCTTAAGCTTGCCAATGAAGAAAAATTTCCTGTTATACCAAGAGGAGCTGGGTCTGGATTTACTGGTGGTACCCTTCCGGTAGAGGGAGGGTTAATACTAGTAATGTCCAGGTTTAACAGGATTATAGAGATTGATGTAGAAAACCTCATAGCCTTTGTAGAACCCGGAGTGGTGACTGGAAATTTTCAAAAAGAGGTAGAAAAACTGGGGCTTTTTTATCCTCCAGACCCAGCAAGTTTAAAATTCTCGACTCTTGGCGGGAATGTTGCGGAGTGCGCTGGAGGACCCAGGGCAATAAAGTACGGTGTAACAAAAGATTATGTTATAGGTATGGAGGTAGTCCTCCCTACAGGGGAGATCATATCTACCGGGGTTCAGACACTAAAGGGGGTAGTCGGCTATGATCTTACAAAGCTAATAGTTGGTTCGGAGGGTACCCTAGGGATTATTACTAAGATTGTAGTCAAATTAATTCCACTACCTGAATCTAAGAAGACTATGTTAGCAATTTATCCCAAACTTGAAGATGCAGCTAATACTGTTACTGGTATAATTGCTTCAAAAATAACTCCTTCCGCTCTTGAATTTATGGATAATTCGGCTATTGTTTGCGTAGAAGATTTTCTCAATATTGGTTTGCCTATAGAGGCTGATGCACTTCTGCTTTTAGAAGTCGATGGTGATCCCGCTACAGTAGATAGAGATGCAGTAAGAATCCGGGAGATATGCATGAGGTATGGAGCAAGTAAAGTGGAGATTGCTCAGGATGGAGAGAGTGAAGAAAATCTGTGGAAAGCAAGGAGGGCTATATCCCCTTCATTGCTTAAGATAAGTCCGACAAAAATAAACGAGGATATTACTGTCCCCCGCAATAAGATTCCGGAGATTCTAAGAAATATCAATGAGATTGCAAAAAGATTAAATTTAAATATTGTTAACTTCGGGCATGCCGGTGATGGTAATATTCACGTCAATATAATGATAGATAAGAGAAGAGAAGGAGAGTTAATTAGGGCACATGAGGCAGTAGAAGATATATTTAAAGCCACTTTAGACCTTGGGGGGACTATATCGGGGGAGCATGGCATCGGTATTACAAAAGCCCCCTATCTCAAGATGGAACTGGGAGACCTTGGAGTTGAGGTAATGAAGAGGATAAAGACGGTTTTCGATCCAAACAACATCCTTAATCCCGGTAAGATTTTTAGAGATTAATTCAAGGTCAGTCTAGCGGTAGCTATAAAAGAAAATGCACCAAATGGCGCTTAAAAACCATTTGGTGCATTAATGGACATTCTGTTATAAAAGATAAAACATGTAGTTAAATATTCTTAATATGGTACAGCTACCCTTCCCATCAGTTCACGAGCAACAATGATCTTCATTATCTGAGGAGTACCATCGGCAAAGTACAAGCCCAAAGTGTCTCTCAATCGCTGTTCCAGAATTAATTCTTCGCTGTATCCTACATGCCCGTGAAGAACTATACAGTCACGTATAGCATTAAAGGCCACCTCTGGACACCACCACTTGCACATTGCAGACTCTTTTGTATGCTTCAGCCCCTGATCTTTAAGCCAGAGAGCACGATAGCACAGAAGCCTTGCCGCTTCGATAAGTGTGGCATGCTCGGCGATCTTGGCAGAGACCCCTTCAAACTTTGCAATAGGTTGGCCAAAAGCATGTCGTTGCTTAACGTAATCCATTGTTAGCTGCAGAGCAGATTGAGCCATACCCAAACCCATCATTGCCAGGCATACCCTTAAGTAATCAGCGCCACTTGATGCAAAGATATAAAAGCCTTTGCCTTCCTCTCCAACCCGGTACTTTTTGTGAACGCGTACATTATCATAGAAAATAGAGGCACAGGCACCCGACTTCAGGCCCGTATGGGCAACTGTATGTCTGCTTATCCCTTCGAGCTCCATTGGCACCCAAAAACAGGTGACACCCAATGCCCCTGCTTTGGGGTCGGTCTTGGCAAAAAGGATAGCTACATCGGCATGAGTTGCTATACTGATTGGCGACTTTTCTCCATTGATAACATAGTAGTCTCCATCACGCACCGCTGTTGTCCTTATTGCACCGGCATCTGAGCCAGCTCCAGGCTCTGTAACAGCGAAACAGTTCAGCTTTTCTCCTGTCACCAGTTTAGGTATCCATTCTTTTTTTAATTCTTCGTCTGCCTGCTGTAGGCATAAGGCACCCAATGCCGGGAATACCATTGAATTTCCTACCCCAGGGTCCACCTTGGACATTTCCTCAACAGCTATGCCCATAGAGACCCAGTCACCTCCGTATCCACCATACTCTTCCGGGACACAGATACCAAGAAGCCCGATCTCGCGTAGTCTGTACATATATTCCCGGGGCAATTCATGTCCTCTGGCTCTTTCATCTGCGCCAGGGGCCAATTCCTTCTGTGCGAATTTTTTTATGGAATCCCGAAACATCTCCTGCTCTTCAGAAAAACCAAATCCTGCCATTTTATCCTCCTCAATCTTTCAGATTATTAACTTTCCATTTTCCTGGAAATTGATAACTTATTAAAACCGTTAAAAAATCTAAATAACAGCTACATTACCCAACTGTAACTTCTCTCTATTAAATTGAAAAGAATATATTACACTTCCTAAAAAATCAAGGCAATTATTTTTAAATTTATTTGATTTTTCCTCTGAATTATTTCTTGTCTTTATGGTACCTAGATATTAACTGGGTTATCATTGGGTTGAGGTGATGAAAAAGGTAAAGAGGGTTTTCGATCCAAACAACGTCCTTAATCCCGGGGGGATTTTTAGAAATTATTTCGATTTTATATTAGAGGTCTCCGAAAAAGAAAATGCACCAAATGGCTCTTAAATGCCGTTTGGTGCATTACTGGTCGTCCGGGCAAAAAAGACGAAATTAACATTTTCAAATTCTTAATATGGTACAGCTACCCTTCCCATTAGTTCACGAGCAATAATTATCTTCATTATCTGAGGGGTACCGTCGGCAAAGAACAAGCCCAGAGTATCCCTTAACCGCTGTTCAAGAATTAATTCTTCGCTGTATCCTACATGCCCGTGCAGAATTATACAGTCTTGGATAGCATTAAAGGCCACTTCAGGGCCCCACCACTTGCACATTGCAGACTCTTTTGTATGCTTCAACCCCTGATCTTTAAGCCATAGAGCACGATAGCACAGAAGCCTTGCCGCTTCGACAAGTGTGGCATGCTCGGCGATCTTGGCAGATACCCCTTCAAACTTTGCTATCGGTTGACCAAAAGCATGTCGTTGCTTTGCATAATCCATTGTTAGCTGCAGAGCAGATTGAGCCATACCCAAACCCATCATTGCCAGGCATACCCTTAAGTAATCAGCGCCACTTGATGCAAATATATAAAAGCCTTTGCCTTCCTCTCCAACCCGGTACTTTTCATGAACACGCACATTGTCATAGACAATAGAGGCACAACCACCAGACTTCAGACCTGTATGGTAAAAGATAGATCTGCTTATCCCTTCGAGCTCCATTGGCACCCAAAAACAGGTGACACCCAACGCCCCTGCTTTGGGATCGGTCTTGGCAAAAAGAATGGCTACATCAGCATGAATTCCTATACTGATCGGTGCCTTCTCACCGTTGATAACGTAATAGTCTCCATCGCGCACCGCTGTTGTCCTTATTGCACCGGCATCTGATCCAGCCCCTGGCTCTGTAACAGCGAAACAGTTAAGTTTTTCTCCTGTCACCAGTTTTGGTATCCATTCTTTTTTTAATTCTTCGTCTGCCTGCTGTAGGCATAAGGCACCCAGTGCGGGTAATACCATTGAGTTCCCTACCCCCGGGTCCACCTTAGACATTTCCTCAACAGCTATGCCCATAGAGACCCAGTCACCGCCAAATCCACCGTACTCTTCCGGGACACAGATACCAAGAAGACCAACTTCGTGTAGTCTCTTCATAATATCCCGGGGCATGTCATGTGCTCTAGCTCTTGCATCTGCGCCAGGGGCCAATTCCTTCTGTGCGAATTTTCTTACGGAATCCCTAAACATCTCCTGCTCTTCAGAAAAACCAAATCCTGCCATTTTATCCTCCTCAATCTTTCAGATTATTAGCTTTCTATTTTCCTGGAAATTGATAACGTGTTAAAACTGTTAAGAAAACCAAATAACAGCTACATTACGCAACTATTCACCCCCTCTATTAAAAGTACTAAAAAATATCTTACACCCTATAAAAAAGTCAAGGTAATTTTTAAATTTAGTTGCATTTTTTATACAAAAAATAGCCCTATAATTTGTTCTATCATTAGGTATAAAAAGTACGATGGCTATAGCACTTTGCCTCTATTAATCAAAAATTAAAAGAACTGCTTTTAAAATTGATTAATTCAATATTTTTTTCATCAGAATTTGTTCATTAAGCCAATCCTGCCTCTATCCAAAATGGCTTAAGTAACCTTTATAAATCGTAATTAACTACCTGTAATTACACAGTGTTACTTGACATCAAGGGGTTCAAATGTTACCATAAAAATAACTTTATCTATGAGTTAAACACAATGCTGTATGCATGATTTAGTGTGTGATTCTTTGTGTAAATAGAAATTTGTACTTCAGAAGTAAATTGAAGTGGAATTTCAGGGAAATTTGGAGAGTTGGCATATGAAAGTAAAATGCCCTGGGTGTGGGAAGGAAACAATTTTGGAGGAGAATCGATTCCGCCCCTTCTGCTCTGAGCGGTGCAAACTTATTGACTTTGGCAGATGGGTGAACAACAGTTATGTTATTTCAGGGGAACCTCTAAATGAAGAGAGAAATGATCAGAAAGAAAAAGATACTTAATCTCTCAAGGGGAATTGGCTAGTGGATTATGTAACTTTAATAAAGGGTGGATTTTCAAATTGTTATCTTATTTCAGAGGAAAATGTTTTAATCCTCGTTGATGTAGGATCTTCTGAAGAGGTTAAAAATATTGTTAGATATGTCGAAGAGCTACCTTCTAAAGCAGCATATTCTAGCGTTGTGTTCTCTACCCATTTTCATGTAGATCATATAGCAGGGATATCCTATCTTTCAGAGAGGTTACCTGGTATTGAAATTGCTTTCTGTAGGAAAGTAAAAGATTTTTTTAGTCGAAAAGAAAAGATATGCATTCCTCCTTTTGGAGCATGGTTTAGAAATCTTACCCCTGTCTATTTTAAATTGGATCGTCATGTTCCGTCTCTTCTCGAAATTAAACTTGATGATAAAGTAGGGATACCCTTACCATTCCTGAGGAATAAGGTATCAGTAGGGTACGAGGTTCATCATTGGCTTGGGGATGGAGAATATTTACCAAATGCCCCAAATTGGAAGGTTATATCAACCCCCGGACATACCACTGATAGTGTCTGTTTATGGAATGAAAAGAAAAATATTCTTATTTCAGGAGATACTATTCTGAATATGAATGGGGAAGGGGAGTTAAACCGTTTTTGTTGTAATTACAGGCGAATAAAGGAATCTTTTAATGATCTGAGGGCTTCACTAAGTGTTAAAAATCTTTACCCGGGGCATGGAAACCCTATTGTAAATGGAGATAACCTTTTATCAAAGGTAAGCGTTTTGAAATAGTCGTATAATGTGGGGTATATTATTGACTGCTTTTCTTTCTCTTCTTCAACCAGAAGTAAGCTGCAGCCAAACCTATTACTGAAGTGACAGAGATAAGGATTAGGGCATCCACTCTCTTAACTACTTTGACTATCATGTCGACATCGGCAGCGAATAAATACCCTAAAGATACCAGAAGCGGGACGCTTATCATAGCTGCCAGCGAGTTTATGGTAATAAAATAGGAAGCCTTCATTTTAAGAGTCCCTGCAGTAGCAAAGGTAACGGCACGAAATCCAGGGACGAATCGTGCTATAAAAACAGTTTTCATGCCATGTCCTTTAAAGAACTTTTGTGCCCGATTAAGCCTTTTCACAGATATGAAGCAGGCCAGATAGCGATGTTTTATTATATCGTTGCCCCATTTTCTTCCCAGAGAGAATATTATAAAATCTCCAATCATAATACCAAGGAAACAGGCTATAATGGTTACAGTCAGGTTGCTGAACCCACCATAAGCCAGTAATCCACCACCAAGCAGAGTTATCTCTTCTGGAAGAAGAAGCCCCACCCCTGCTAAAACAAGGATAGAAAACAAAGCAAAGTATATGAAAAGTTCAGAATGTGCTGTCAGAAATAGGATTAGGGTATCTAAGAAAGATGGATTGCCAACCATTAAGTGTCTTCGCTCTAATTGGTTTTTATGGAAAAATAGGTAAGGGTTTAGATTGGTATTTAACCAGATTTAGATTTAGTTAGCAAGGCATTTTTTAAAAGCTAGTTAAAGTATTCAATAGTCCCCTTAACGTCTGTCGTATCAAAAATAACAGCATGTAATCTGCCTTGTCGTTGTCCAGGGTTGATAGAAATAGTGTCTCCTATCTCTTCCATAAATCTCCCTGATATCATGGGTGATTCATGGATATGGCCGTGAAGGGTGAGATAAGGCTGATACTTCTCGATGAAATTTCTTATTGATTTGCTCCCACATGGGATTCCGTTGAAGAGCCTGTCTAAGGCAGTATTATAGGGGGGGGAATGCATAACATATATTGTCTTTTTAGGGTTGCTTATCTGGGCTAAATATTTCATATCTTCTTCTATGGTCTTTTCCTTCCCAATTACCTTGTACAGGTCTATTTGATTCATGCCATGTTTGGTGCTCAGGAAAGATTTTTTGGGAATTTGGGCAGCTACCTTTTTATTAGTGTCAAACCTATCCCAGTCTTTTAAGGAAAAAGGTGTAATAGGCACATATCCATATCCAACAAGGTGAATTTCTGCATCTAAAATATGGTGCCTTTTATGAAGAAGGTTTATTATCCCTTCCCTTTCCATATCTTCAAGAAGGTCCATATTAACTGCTGTATCATCATTCCCCATCATTAGATAAATTCCCAGGTTTGGTTTAGTAGTTTTCAGTTTTGACATATAGGGATAAAGAAACTGCTTTATAAAGTCCCTATGGTTCTCAATAAGGTTATGGATACCATGTGTATGTGGGATTAAGTCTCCTCCAATAATAAGACAGTCTATGTTCTTATCTTTCTGTAATTCCAAAAGTCTTTGGTAGTGTTTCTCATCTGCATGGAGATCGGATGTATAAAGTATCTTCATGATTTTATTAGAGAAATAATAAACAGCTTTCTACCCCCATTTTGTTTCCGGCAGGTGTATGTTTATTTTAGTAAGTTTCCTTGCCGTATGCGATTGAGGGCAGTTTCTATTGGTTTCGGGTCGATATGCCGCATGAGGACGCCAATGTACCGAATCTGCCTTCGCCGGGCGCTACGGCTCTTTATTTTGCGTGCTAAATCAATTGCCGTCAGAAGTTCATCAGGTAGTCCCATGGTTTCGAGCTTGCCTGACGGAATGGCAATTAATTGTTCACCCAGACGCTGTAGCGCTCTGTCTTCTTTTTTCTTCTGGGTTCTACTTTTATAATCCGTATCTATTTTGCAGATTCCTCTTACCGGGTTACCAAATAGTAGTAACCGTAAAAATTTATCTCGAGCGGAACATTAGTGTTTATCATATATAATAACGGACTTACCCATAATTCAGTTGATTTTATACTCAAACTTTTGCAATATAACATCGATGCAGCAATAAAAGAGTTCAACCAGATTAATAACTAATTAATACTGCAAAAGGTTTGGGATGGTCAAGCAATATCTTGACTTTCCTTCCGTCTTCTATTGAAACAAAAGCGGTGATAAGTGATGCCAGCCGATCGGGTCAAATGCATTGGAATAAAAAAGAATCAAGTGGCGGCATATCAGTATCAGAAGGATTGCCGTTATTTTGCTCAGATAGCCGACGGGCTAAAAGAAGCCGGTGGAGAGGAACTGGCTGAACTCGGTGCTAAAGATATCAGACAGGAATTCAGTGGAATTCATTTCAGGGCGGATAAATCAACACTATATCGAATTAATTATTTAACTAGACTTCTTTCGCGGTGCCTTGCACCGTTGATATCATTCGCTTGTCTTGATACCGATACGCTGTATAAGAAAGCCAAAAAGATCGAGTGGAAAGACTTTTTCGCGGAGGGTAATACCTTTGCTGTATCGGGGAATGTTTCCAATAGTTCGATTTCGCATTCAAAGTATGCCTCCCTACGTCTTAAAGATGCGGTTGCAGACTATTTCAATGAAAAAACCGGTAAACGTCCGGATGTGTCGGTAAGAGACCCGGATATCCTATTGAATCTTCATATCAGGAACGATAAAGCAGTAATAAGTCTTGACACCTCAGGCGGTGCGCTTCACCGGAGAGGATACAGAGAGGAGACCGTTTTAGCACCGATGCAGGAAACTGTTGCCGCTGCGATTATTCGATTGAGCAAATGGGATGGTTCCGTTCCTTTATATGATCCTTTTTGCGGTTCGGGAACTCTTTTATGTGAAGCGCTCATGAGCTATAGTAATATCCCTGCCGGTATTTTTAGAACTCAATTCGGTTTTGAATTCCTGCCCGATTTTGACGGTGCTGTCTGGAAGCAGGTTAAGAAAGAGGCCGACGAACAAATCCGGGAGCTTCCGAAAGGGCTGATTGCAGGCAGTGATATATCCGCAGTGGCTGTCAGGGCGTCGAGGACTAACCTTATGGGTATCAATTTTGGAAATAATGTAATCGTCAAAAGGGCGGACTTCAGAGAACTGCCCCCCCTTGAAGGGCAGGTAATTGTTGCCAATCCGTCTTATGGTATTCGGATGGGTGGGGACGAGGACCTTGAAGTGCTTTATAAAAATCTCGGCGATTTTTTGAAACAGAATTGCAAAGGTTCGACCGCTTTTATTTATTTCGGAGAACGGGGATACATCAAAAAAATAGGGCTGAAACCATCATGGAAAAAGCCGATCAATGCCGGTGGGCTTGACGGCAGGCTGGTTAAATATGAGATGTACTGAGAACGGGAAAGCAAGTAATCTCAAACATTATAAAAAGATTTGGCACCTGCTCATTCCTTGTCCTCAAACAATTGACCGTGTAGGTTTATCTAAAAGGTTGCAATTTCTTTTAACTTGAGATATATGGGGCTCAGTTTCTGTAAAGGAAATGAGTATTATCTCGTTATATAAATTGTAAAGCAGGAAGAATATGACAATTAAACTGGATGTGCCGGTAATAGGTATTTTAAGGGATGTGGAGTCTTCATTTTTCGGGGATATTATGAGAGCCTCCTTTGATGCCGGGCTTCAGGCGATAGAAGTTACAATGAATACCGAAAATGCCGCTCAAATTATCTCTGTCTGGCGCGCATCTGTCCCTTCGGGAAAATTGTTGGGAGCTGGAACTGTCCGTAATATTGATGAAGCAAAAAAAGCTGCTGATGCAGGAGCAATGTTTTTTGTTACTCCCAATACGGATGTTTTGGTTATTGAATATGCTTTATCAATCAACATACCTGTAATCGCCGGTGCACTGACCCCAACGGAAGTATACCAGGCATGGTATGCAGGTTCAGATATGGTGAAAATCTTTCCATGCGGTCCCTTTGGCCCTGATTATATTAAAGATCTATTAGGCCCCTTTGATAAAATTCCACTGGTTGCCGTAGGAGGTGTGAATCTTTCCAATGTTGAAAAATATTTTATGGCAGGTGTAAAAGCTGTTGGCGTAAGCGCATCGCTTTTCGGCAAGCAAGCTCTGGAAGAAAAAAACATTGAAACCCTTTCACAAAACGTAAAACAATTTGTCGAGCATTGTATAAAAATCAATTATCGACTATATTAAAGGTCAATAAATAGAATGCGAAAAGATGGTGTGTTCTTTATGAATACACCATCTTTTATCGTAAAACCAAAAAGACAGGAGATTGAGTAAAGATGTTTAGGCCGGAAATTAAGGTTATCGATTGTACGGTTAGGGATGGTGGGCTTATGAATAAATGGCAGTTTGAGGACGATTTTGTTCAGGCAGTTTACTGGGCGAATACCGAAGCTGGCATTGACTACATGGAAATGGGTTACCTGAGTTCTGAAAAAGCCTTTCCCCGAAAGGAGTATGGGCCATGGCGTTTTTGCTCCGACGAAGATGTGAAAAGGGTGATAGGTGATAAGGAAAAAACGATTAAGTTGTCCGCAATGGCTGATATTGGGCGCATAGACTATGATGATATCCCCTTAAAATCAGAGAGTGTACTTGATATGGTGAGGGTTGCCTGTTATGTGCACCAAATTGACAGAGCAATAGATCTTGCCCATCATTGCATGGATAAAGGCTATGAGGCTACAATTAATCTTATGGCAGTCTCAACTGTAAACCTGAGAGAACTCAATGAAGCGCTGGAAGATCTAGCTAAGAGCAGAGTACCGGTTATCTATCTTGTAGACAGCTATGGAGCTTTTTATTCAGAAGATATTGACCTGTTGTCTGCTAAATATATGGAACGTCTGCCCGGAAAAACAATAGGCATTCACTCTCATAATAACCAACAGCTTGCATTTGCCAATACAATTGCAGCAATTATCAATGGGATTAATTATTTAGACGGGAGTTTTTATGGTATAGGCCGTGGAGCAGGAAATTGTCCACTGGAGCTTTTGATTTCTTTTCTTAAGAATCCCAAGTTTGATGTTCGTCCAATCATAGAAGTAATTGAGAGCCATATTTTTCCATGGCGGGAAAAGATCGATTGGGGATATTTTGTTCCTTATATGGTTTCCGGAGTTCTCAATCAGCACCCCCGAAGCGCAATGGCCCATATGGAGTCAGAACGGAAAAATCAGATCCTCGACTTTTATGACCAAATGACAAATTTGGTGGAATCGAGTTAATGCCTAACGTAATAAAGCCTTACGCTCTTTAAGTAGACAGCGTGAGGCTTTATTTGCTCTATCCTCTTTACCTTCTGTTTTGCCTTTGGTTTTTAGGTTGGGAAGGAGAATCGATAAAGAAAGAATCCAGGGATTTTTCTAGACATCTGGCAATGTCCACAAAGAGTTGAAGTGATGGAAGGCTTTGATTGTTCTCTATTTGAGATAACGCACTTGGTGTAATATCCAATGTTCTGGCTAACTCTACTTGAGAAATGTTTTTTTTCAGCCGAAAATCCTTGATACGGTTTCCTATATTTATGCGGTCTTTATTACGCAAAAAACTCGGAATTCTTTCCGAATCTCTCCCCTGATAAGACAATCCATATGTTTTAAACCTTCGTTCATCTGCTTGTTCAGACAGTTCCAGAAAATTTATCTTATTGTCTTGAAAATTATAGTAATGAACGCCGTTCAACAATTGGGAAGGCCTGCCATCCATCTTTAAAAATCCTGCAGCACAGGTACTGTCCCCCTGAGAATCTAAATTAATTACCAGTTGAGTGATATGGCTTATATTTGCCAGGAAAGCCTTGGAATGAGCATCCTTAGCCAATGGCCAGTAAGCCAATGCCTTTAGCTCAAAAAGTTTGGGACACGTATATGTGAATAGATTGAGGGTCTCTTTTTCACCCCATAGTTCCTGCATTCCTGTCAGACTATCAAATGCATATTTACACAAGCTGCCTTCTTTAAATTCATTCTGCAATTCACGCATGACCTTTGTAAATTCTGTAGGGTCAGACAGGTCTTTTATGCAAAGTACACGAAACGACCTGGATTCAGTATTTACACTTTTGTAAAAGGATTGAAAAAACTCATCGCCTCTTGCTTTTCCGAATGTAAAGGCATCCACAAGAATAAAATCCTCTTTATCGAAAAACTCCTTATATCGTGTGTATATCTTTTGAGGAGGAAAATCGAAGCTCACATAGATATTTTTGAAAGGAATAACCTCCTTTACAGTCAAAAAACATTCTAGGAAATAATCGAAATACGTACCAGGTCCCAATACCCAAACAACGTTATCCCCAAGTAAAACCCCACCCATGAGATCATCTAAATACGGAATTCCACTGCTATAGAATTTTTTCATAATACCTGCCTTTAAAAAATAGATACCGAAACGAAAAGGTACACTTTCTCAAAGTTTTTTGTTATTTATTTAGTTTAGCTTAAAATATTAAAATGTCAAAACAATTTGTTTTTAATAATTCAATCTGTAAGTATTAAAACCCGTTATATTAAGTAATACTTAACGTATATAAAAATAGTTTTATTTGGCGCATTTTTTATCTTGACAAATATATTAAGTGTAATTAAAATATTAATCAATGCTAAACTTTAGGCGGGTAACTATTTTTCCTGTATAAGGATTAAATTAAGGAATATTTAACATTTTACGTTAATTTAACCTTAGACACTGCCCCCATCCTTCTTGTGAAAAGTTTCTTAAATTTGTTTTAGGGGTAAGAAAGGAGGATAAAATGCCTGAAATAACAATTTACGAAAATGGCGAATTTACTGATTATTCCTATGAATTACCTCTTACAAAGGAACTAAGAGAGGCTTTAGCAAGAATTGCAAGTGATACAGAAGAGCGGGATGATAGAGGTGTACACAAAATTATTATCGACATGGAATACTAAAATTGATGGGTTTTATTTCACATCCTCCTATGCGTTCAGGGCTTTTTAGAAATTATCTGTGAAGTAGTAAAAGGTCACTGTTAGGAATATAACGAGAGGCTGGATATTTTTGGATAGTTCGAACATTCAAGAAGAGGCTGTAAAAATAGTCGAAGACTTTTTTTTGAACAGGACAGACAAGGACGTATATGCCTTTATTCAGGAAGTCCTGGGAAGACCTCTGGCAGAAAAAATGATGGAAAAAAATGAAGCCAATAAATCTGAAACTGCCAGGATAATAGGGTTGCTTTATGGGTCCTATTGTAAAGAACCTTTCAAAAAAGAATGAAGACTATTTCCCATACATTGCAAGAACATTAGTTTAGTACAATGAAGTACGGTAAAAACTAAAAAGGGACAAAGGTGTCCGATCAAATGGGCACCTTTTTTTTGGGCTAAATCTTCTTTCTGTTCCTTGCAGCGGAAAGTTTGACCCTACTCGTCTGCTGTTGGTATTGGAATTACCATAAACCCTTCACCATGAGTTAAATTGTTTTAAATGAAAACGAATTGTGATAGAATACAACAACTTTTGAATTCAAAAAGGCGACTCATCAACGAGCTTAATTTTATCCAGGCCGAGAAAAAAGGCGAGGAAGAAGGTGGGTGCGGCGTTGTCGGCTTTTGTTGTACCGAACCGGTTCCAGGCCGCCATATTTATGAGCCTTCCCGCCTGATGCACAACAGGGGTAACGGAAAAGGCGGAGGCGTTGCAGCGGTCGGATTTATCCCTGAACAGCTGGGAGTGAGCAGGGAAATACTTGATGAATATTACATGCTCCACGTAGCTTTTCTCCTGCCGTGTATTCGGGCAGAGCTGGAAAAACGTTTTATCACCCCGTATTTTGATGTTGCCGCTTCAAGCGCACTTAAGGCAGTTGATGATTGGCACTCAGTGGGAGGTCTGGAAGTAAAGCCACCCGATGTGTGGCGTTACTTTGTGCGGGTAAAGAGAAGAGTGCTTGACGAATTTATTGTCGAAAATCAGCTCACTACAACCGACCGCCGCGAAGCAGAAGACGAGTTTGTAAACCAAAACAGCTTCCGACTAAATCAGGAATACTATGCTTCCCTGGGGGACCAAAAGGCTTTTGTTTTGTCTCACGGCCGTGACATCATGATTCTCAAGGTGGTTGGATATGCAGAGGCAATAGTAAAATATTACCAGATTGAGGACCTGTCAGCACACGCATGGATCGCACACCAGCGTTACCCGACTAAAGGACGGGTATGGCATCCGGGCGGCGCCCATCCTTTTGCCGGCATCAATATGGCCCTCGTTCACAACGGTGATTTTGCAAATTATCACTCGGTTAAGGAGTATCTTAAACAACGGCACATTTATCCGCAGTTTCTCACTGATACCGAGGTGGCCTCGCTTTTATTTGATCTCTTGAGCAGGACGTATCATTATCCTCTTGAATATATAATTGAGGCGATTGCGCCTACAACCGAATTCGACTTTGATCGTCTTCCTCAGGATAAACAGGAGATCTACCGATCAATACAGGCGAGCCATATCCATGGTTCCCCAGATGGTCCCTGGTTTTTCATCATTGCCCGCACTATTCCTGACAAAAAAACATTTCAACTTCTGGGCATAACCGATACGGCGATGTTGCGACCCCAGGTATTCTCTTTTTCCGACGGTGAAGTCCAGGTGGGGGTGATCTGCTCGGAAAAACAAGCGATTGACGCAACCCTTATCAGCCTCTCCAAGTACGATAAGCGGATTTGTCCGGTTGCTGACCGTTACTGGAATGCCCGGGGAGGAAGCCACACTGACGGCGGAGCATTTATCTTTAATGTTACCCCCGATGCTGCCGGGAAGATGAGAATGACCTGTACGGACAAATTTGGGACGCCGGTGCCTATGCCGAAGAAAACCGAATCGTGCGATTTTACTCGGGAACGTATTATTACGTCCACGAAAGACAGAGAGATGGAAAAGGAGTTGCGGCTCTGCCTTGAAACCAATAAACCGGACACTCTTTTTGACTATGTTCGCGACAAAATTCCTTCCTGGTCTTTTGACGACATATGGACAGCATGTGGAATCATTACTGGTCTGGCAAAAGACCCAAACTACACGGCTACTGCAATCCAGGGCCTTACGCTTCTTAATGACCGGAAATACCCGACGGGTGAAAAAAAGCGCAATCACCTTATCCACATCTTACGCAGTGAGCTGGATCGGTTTTTCAGCAGCCTCCCAGCCTTGGATAATCATGAAGGTGAGCCAAAGCTGTATCGCCGCATCGACTTTGAGACCCGTAAGACCTTGAGGCCGCCGAGACGTGATGAGAAGACACTGGTAATAAACTCAAAACATTTCCCTCCGGAAGGCAATGAGTCTGATGCATCGCTTCTTATGGATGCTTATATGAAAGGGTGGCGGCATTTTATCTGTTTTGGTTGTTCTGGCCAGCGGTTTATCGGCTGTGGTCTGGGACCGGAAACCGAAGATGTAACTATAGACGTTTACGGTAGCTCAGGAGATTATCTGGGCTCGGGCATCGATGGGGTGACGATAACCGTTCACGGCAATGCCCAGGACCAGCTTGGTCAGATCATAAAAGCCGGAAAACTGGTTGTCCACGGTGATGTTGGCCAGACATTCATGTATGGCGCCAAGGGCGGAGAGGTCTATGTGTTAGGGAATGCAGCCGGGCGGCCTCTTATTAATTCAGTGGGGAGGCCACGGGTCGTTATTAATCAAACCTGTCTTGATTTTCTGGGCGAGTCCTTTATGGCTGGCGATCCCCATAATGGAGGGGGATTTGTTATTCTGAACGCCATTACCTTTGATGAAGAGGGACAGACTATCCCTTTAGCGGAACCCTATCCGGGGAGCAACCTCTTTTCGTTATCATCAGGGGGTGCTGCTTTTATTCGTGATCCTAATAAAATACTTGTGGAGGAGCAATTAAACGGAGGGGCGTTTTTTCCGCTCACCAGGAAGGACTGGAACTTGATTCTTCCTTACCTTGTTGAAAATGAGCGTCTCTTTGGAATTAAAGTTGATGAGCTATTGACAGTTGATGGGGAGAGCCGATCACCGGAACGAGTTTATCGCAAAGTAGGCCCCAGTACGGGTGCTCATTCAGCTTCTGAAACAATAGAAGTTTACTGGGATGATGAAGGTCCGGCAGAGCCGGAGACCATTAGTGATTAGGTAAAATATGCATCATGACAATCAGAATTAAAAAAGACAAAACATCTCAAGGACTCCTCCGCACGGTGGAAAAAATGGCGGATGTAAATCTGAGCGTCTGTTTCCAATGCAAGAAATGTGACAGCGGTTGTCCCGTGTCCAACCTTACCATGTCTCCACCTTCAGAGATACTAAGGCGTTTACACTTGGGCGCAGGAAATGAGCTGCTTACCAGCGATCTTGTGTGGATGTGTGTATCCTGTGAAACCTGTTTTGTCCGCTGCCCCATGGGAATCGATATTCCCTCGGCAATCGACGCCTTGCGGGCTTTAGCAGTGGAACAGAGAACACCCACGCCGGAAGGCAATATGCTGCTTTTTAATCGGGTCTTTCTTAAAACCGTAAAAATATTTGGACGCACATATGACCTTGGTACGATCGCTGCTCATAAGATTGGCACGAAGTCATACATGAAAGACGCTGACAAGTTTCCTCTAATGCTCAAGAAGAGGAAACTTGCGCTTCTGCCTCCCCGGGGGGCTGACCGGAAAATGGCAAAACGCGTTTTTGATTCAGTGAGGCGCGAGAAGGAAAACCAAAAATGAAATACGCATATTACCCCGGATGTGCTTCAGATTCTACTGCCCGGGATCAGCATGCATCATGTGTAGCAGTTGCCCGATTCCTGGGGATTGATTTGGCCGAGATTGAAGGGTGGATATGTTGCGGCACCACCCCTGCTCACCAGACTGACCGGGTGCTGGCAGCCTCATTGCCTGCAGCAAATCTGGTTCGTGCACAGAAAATGGGACTTGATATTGTTGTTACCTGCGCTGCCTGTTACAGCATGCTGAAAATGGCGAACTACGAAGTTCTGCATCACCCCAAAGTCCGTGAGCATGTGAGCGAAGCGCTTGGTCAGGACTATGACGGCTCGGTGCGAGTGCGACATTTCGTGGAAGTGCTTCTTGAAGATGTGGAGATTGACAGAATCAGAAAAGCTCTCAAGTGCTCTCTCAACGGGCTTAAGGTAGCGTGCTACTATGGTTGTCTGCTTGTGCGTCCCCCGGAAGTAAATCAGTTTGATGATCCGGAAAACCCTACTTCCCTAGATCGTCTGGTTACTGCTATGGGAGGGGAAAGCCTTGATTGGCCTCACAAGGTTGAATGCTGTGGGGGAGCCCTTTCTCTCACCCGGACCGATGTCGTGTTAAAGCTCTCTGATGCTGTTTTGACGATGGCCCGGGCTACGGGTGCAGATTGCGTGGCTGTAGCTTGTCCCATGTGTCAGATAAATCTAGACCTCCGACAGAGTGACATTAAAAAAACAACCGGCAGAGACCACAACCTGCCGATTATCTATATTACCCAATTACTTGGGCTTTGTCTAGGTATTGCTGCAGACGAACTTGGGTTAGAAAAACTCATGGTATCTCCAGAGAACATTGTGAAGCGCTTAACGTAAGTGTAGGAGCTTTTTTGACCGGCAGGATGAGAATAAGACAAAAGAACTGACTATGAATAACAACGATAATAACATTAACAACAATAAAAATATTGGTGCGGTACTGGTGGAAGGTGGCGGGATTGCCGGAGTGCAGGCAGCGCTTGATCTGGCCAACTCCGGTTTCAAGGTCTATCTCATTGAGCGATCAGCTGCGATCGGCGGAATGATGGCTCAACTGGATAAGACTTTCCCCACTGGTGATTGCGCTACGTGCATTGTTTCACCTAAGCTGGTTGAATGTGTCCGTAACTTAAACATAGAAATTCTGACTCTGTCGGAACTTTACAGCATTGGGGGAGAACCCGGCCGATTTACTGTTACTGTTAAAAAATCTCCTCGTTATGTGGATGAGAAAATCTGTAATGCATGCGGAGACTGCACCGCAGTTTGTCCGGTTGATATTTCCGACCGGTTCAATCGAGGCTTAGGGACTCGTAAGGTGATTGCCAAACAATATGTTCAGGCAGTGCCCAACCTTCCCTCTATCCTTAAGCTAGGGCATGCCCCCTGTAAGACGACATGTCCGGCAAACATTAATGTTCAGGGGTATGTTCAACTTATCAAGAAGAAAGAGTATGTCAAGGCAGTAAACCTGATCAGGGAAAGAAATCCTCTTTCTGCAATCTGCGGACGCGTCTGTACTCATCCCTGCGAAAATGTGTGCACCCGGGGTCAGGTTGATGCACCGGTTGCTATCAGACAATTGAAACGCTTTGCCTCGGACAAGGAAATGGAAATGGTAGCGTCGGGTCAGATTACACTTCCCGAGGAGAAGACACCCTCCCCGCGTGCCCGTAAAGTTGCCATTGTCGGGGCTGGCCCTTCCGGCCTTACTGCCGCCCAGGACCTCGCTGATCGTGATTATGCCGTGACTGTTTACGAAGCGCAGCCTGCTGCTGGAGGGATGCTACGCTGGGGGATCCCCGAATATCGGCTACCAGAAAAGGTGCTGGATTATGAAATCGAGCTTATTCGGCGCAAAGGGGTTACCTTTGTGTTTAACTGCCAGGTCGGCAAAGACATCACAATTGATAAACTCCGTGAAGAAAATGAGGCGGTCTTTATCGGCATGGGCTTACAGAACGGCAGCGCCCTAAACGTAAAAGGCGAACATCTGAATAGAGTCATCCAAGGACTAGATTTTCTCCGCCAGGCAACCACGCAAGATAATAAATCCGAACTTACCGGCCACGTAATTGTTATTGGTGGCGGTAACGTAGCTATGGATGCGGCAAGGACTGCGGTTCGAAATGGCGCTGAAAGGGTTACCGTCCTTTATCGGAGAAGTGAAACTGAGCTTCCAGCAATGGCAGCAGAAGTAAAATACGCCAAAGAAGAAGGAGTGCAATTTCAATTTCTCTCCAGCCCAGTTGCATTTTTGGACAACGGAAAAGGAGCGGTTCGGGCGGTAAAGTGTATTCACATGAAATTGGGCGACCCGGATGAATCAGGGAGGTGTCGTCCCATAGCAATGGAAGGTTCTGAGTTTGAGGTTAATGCGGATACAGTTATTTTGGCTATCGGGAGCCGTTCTGATTCGTCTCTGTTCAGCACTGCGCCGGATTTACCGGTAAACCAGAGGGGGAACATCATTGTTGACCAATACGGGCTCACTGAAAAAGATGGGATTTTTGCCGGTGGGGATATTGTCACCGGAACAGCGACGGTCATTGAAGCGGTTGCAGCCGGCAAGCGTGCGGCTGAATCGATAGATCGGTATGTAAAAAAGGAAGATCATAGAACTGCCCGTTTTGAAGAAACAGTTACTCCGATTGCTGAGGAACTTCTTCCTTTAACAGTAGATGTGAAAAAAATACCGCGCGCTCAAGCCCCAGAACTGCTGGTGAAAAAACGAATCAACAGCTTTGCTGAGATAGAAGCAGCCTTTTCCGAAGAAGATGCCCTTGCCGAAACTGAGCGATGCCTCAACTGTGCTTTGTGCTCTGAATGCCGGGAGTGCGTGGATGCCTGTGAGAAGAACGCGATCAATCATGTCATGGAAGAACAGATGATCGAACTTGAGGTGGGCTCGGTAATTCTTACCCCTGGTTTTGAGGAGTTCTCTGCTGAAAAGAAAGGAGAGTTTGGCTTTGGTCGTTATGATAATGTGATTACCAATGTGCAGTTTGAACGCATGCTTTCTGCTGCGGGCCCCTATGAAGGGCATATTGTGTGTCCGTCAGGCGGTGGAGAAGCTAAACGCATTGCTTTTATTCAGTGCGTGGGTTCCCGTGAGAGTAAGTGTGGCAATGAATACTGTTCATCGGTTTGCTGTATGGCGACGATAAAACAAGCCATGGTTGCTCGCGAGCATGCGGAAGGTCTGGATGCGACCATTTTTTATATGGATATACGGGCACACGGAAAAGATTTTGACCAGTACTATGAACGTGCACGAAGCGAAGAAAGTATTCATTTTGTACGTAGTATGCCGTCACGAATTGTGCAAGTCCCGGATACCAAGAACCTTCGGGTGCGATTTACTAATGAAAATAGGGAATTTGAAGAACGTGAGTTTGATCTTGTGGTGCTGGCTACGGGCATTGATCCGAAAACATCGGTCACGGAAAGCATATCACTCCTTGGTATAGAGCTTAATGAGTTCGGCTTTTGCGCGACGAACCGCCTTCTTCCGCTGACAACATCCAAGCCTGGGGTTTTTGTCGCCGGAGCGTTTCAAGAGCCCAAGGATATTCCGGAAACCGTTACCCAGGCAAGTGGTGCAGCCTCCATGGCTATGGAACTGTTGGCGAACTCCCGCAATACACTGGTTGCTAAGAAAAGCTACCCTGACGAACGAGACATTACAGACGAGGAGCCGAGGATTGGGGTGTTCGTGTGTCACTGCGGAATAAACATTGCCTCAGTTGTGGATGTTATGCAGGTAGTGGATAGCGTTAAGTCACAGCCGGGAGTTGTTTTTGCCAAAGATAGCATGTTCACCTGTTCGGACACAAGCCTGTCAGAAATCAAAGAGAAAATTCGTGAATACCGGCTGAACCGGATTGTTGTTGCTTCGTGCACCCCCCGAACACACGAACCTTTGTTTCGGGAAACACTACGCGAAACAGGTCTCAATCCCTATTTGTTCGAGCTTGCCAACATTAGGGACCAGTGCTCATGGGTTCACCCATTAAATCCGAAGGAGGCCACGAACAAAGCAATAGACCTGGTGCGCATGTCCATTGCCCGGGCGCAGTCTCTTGCCCCACTGGGAGGAGAATCTCTTGAAATTAATCAAAGCGGCCTGGTTATCGGAGGAGGAATGAGTGGAATGACTGCAGCCCTTTCATTAGCGGACCAGGGCTTTAAAATCAACCTTATTGAGCGCACTGATCATTTGGGGGGAAACCTTCTCAACGTATACAGCACCCTGGAAAAGGATGATATCTCTGCTTTTACCGCTGCTCTCATCGAGCGAGTTGAGAATCATCCCAATATAACTGTTTACCTGGAAACGGAGCTTGCTCGTGTTACCGGACATATCGGTAATTTCCTTATCACTCTTTCCCGGAAGGGGGAAAAGACCGATGTTTCTTGCGGTGCCGTGATCGTGGCTACGGGCGCCAAGCCGGCTAAGACCTCAGAGTTTCTGTATGGTAAATCAAAACAGGTGCTGACACAAGTTGAATTGGAAAAGCAGCTTCATGAACAAACCTTTTCTACCAACGGTGGCAACATAGTCATGATCCAGTGCGTGGGCTCACGCAATCCTGATCATCCCTATTGCAGTAGGCTTTGCTGTTCCATGGCGGTTAAGAATGCACTGAGCATCAAGGAAAAGGATCCTGATGTAAATGTCTTTGTCCTTTTCCGGGATGTGAGGACATATGGGTTTCGAGAAATTTACTACAAGAAAGCGCGGGAAGCCGGGGTTATCTTTATCCGCTACCACAAAGATTCCCCCCCGGAAATTTCTGATGTGCGGGGTCTTGTTATTACCCTTGATAGTCCTGACTTTTCAGAGTCTCTTGCGATTGAAGCTGATCATGTCGTGCTCAGCACTGGTGTTATACCGGGTGCAAGTAATAAGGCAATCGCTGATATGTTTAAGGTGCCCCTTAACTCCGATGGCTTCTTCGTGGAGGCTCATTTGAAGTTACGTCCGGTGGATTTTGCCAGTGAAGGTATTTTTCTTTGTGGACTCGCTCACTCGCCAAAATTCGTTGACGAAAATATTTCTCAAGCCAGGGCTGCTGCTGCTCGGGCGGCCACCGTGCTTTCAAAGACGCATCTTGATGTAGGGGCGCAGGTCTCGTATGTCAACCAGGATAAATGTATCTCATGCATGACTTGTATGAAGGTATGCCCTTATGGGGCGCCTCTGGTAAACAGAGATCAAAAGGCGGAGATTGTCGGGGCCAAATGCATGGGGTGTGGTATTTGTGCCGCAGAGTGCCCGGCTCGCGCAATCCAGCTGAGCCATTTTGAGACCGATCAGTTTTATATGATGCTTGATAACTTATTGGCAGTTGGGAATTCATAATGAATGAACAAGCTTTTGAACCATTGATTGTGGGATTTTTTTGTCATTATTGTGCCTATGCTTCCGCGGACCTGGCTGGATCGATGAGGCTTCAGTATCCACCAAATATCCGCATTATTCGCACGCCGTGTACAGGCAGGCTGGAGATTGAGTATTATTTAAGGGCATTTGAAAATGGTGCAGACGGTGTGCTTGTTGCGGGATGTCTTGAGGGTGGATGCCATTTTATCGAAGGGAATCTTGTGGCGAAACGCCGTGTCAACCAGACTCGGAATCTTTTGGCTGAAATTGGCATTGAAAAGGAGCGCTTACAAATGGTAAATATTTCTGCCGCCATGGGGCGCCCTTTGGTGGATATTATTATCAATATGATCGAAACTGTTCGCGCGCTTGGCCCTAATCCTTTAAAGTTAACAAACGGGGACCAAAAAGACAAGAAGGGTTTTGTTCAGACGTAAGCGCTGGTTTTGATTACATTTAACGACCGGTGTATCAATAACTTTATTATGGTACTACACGGAATTTTTTTAAAACGTCATTTATAAAGCGGAGGCCCTCGCATGATCGTTGCAGAGAGAAAAACCATACCCGAGATTATAGAGATATTACAAGGGCACAAAAAGGTTTTAGTGCTGGGATGCGGCACCTGCGTTACCGTCTGCCTTGCCGGTGGTGAGCGTGAGGTGAGTATTATTTCTTCGGCATTACGAATAGCTTCGCGATTAGCCGGCTCTTCTCTCGAGGTTGAAGAGCTTACTATTGAGCGTCAGTGCGACAATGTCTTCATTGAGAAGGCTGCCGAGGCAATCGAAAGAAACGATGCAGTACTTTCTCTCGGGTGCGGTGCCGGCGTTCAGGCCATTGCGGAACGGTATCCTGAAAAGCCCGTTTATGCCGGATTGAACACCGCCTTCCTTGGTATTCTCGAAGAGAGAGCGGTTTGGACCGAGAAATGCGTTGCCTGCGGTGCCTGTGTACTGCACGAATACGGTGGCATCTGCCCGATTACCCGGTGCGCCAAACATATGCTTAATGGCCCCTGCGGTGGTTCCAGGGAAGATCGCTGTGAAGTTCGTCCCGACCGTCCCTGCGCCTGGCAACTTATCTATCGGCGGCTCAAAGGCATTGGTCAGCTTGACCGGCTCAAACAAATCAAGCCGCCGAAAAACTGGAATGCGAGCATTCATGGCGGGCTTCGTGTCATCGTCAGGGAAGACCACAGGATATAAGTGTTATGGATAATCGACCGTTGAAGATATATTTATTTTTTTGCTCTAATAGTTTCGATACCGATACAGCACGACGTTACTGTGCTGCACAAAAAGGAGAAGAGTTGAAGGCAATCAGTTTGCCTTGCTCAGGGAAGGTGGATCTGCTCTATCTGATTAAAGCGTTTGAAACCGGAGCAGATGGTGTGATGGTGATAACCTGCAAACAGGACGCTTGTCGTTACCTTGAGGGAAATCTGCGGGCGGCGAGGAGGGTGGAGGCAGTAGACTCGCTCCTTGAGGAGATCGGGCTGGGCAGAGGAAGAATAAAGCTTATTAAACCACAAGAAGAAGGTGACGTAGAGCAGATTATTCGTGAAGTGGATAATTTTCGCGCCACGATTAGCAGCTTGACTCGTTCAAATTCTCAATGAAACATTTCGAAAGTTTTTTGCCTCCGGCTTTGTCCGGGTAGGGAGATGACAGCATGACACAGGACAGTAAATTTGCACAGGCGATAGAGAAGGGAACTTTTATTGTTACCGCAGAGCTTCTACCAGACGCTACTGCAGAGCCAGCGGTAATTGAAAAAGCAATAGGTGCCCTAAAAAATGGACCGTTAGCAGTAAATGTGGCCGACAACCCCCATGGTCCGGTTATGTCAAGCCTGGCAGGATCGATTGCTTTGAGTCGGGCGAATATAGAACCAGTCTATCAGCTTATAACCCGCGACCGAAACCGCATTGCTCTCCAGTCCGACCTCCTTGGGGCAGCCTATTTAGGGATCAAAAACGTGCTCTGTCTGTCCGGGTACCATCAAACCCTGACAACATCATTTGAAGCCGGTAATGCCTTTGACATTGATTCAATTCAACTCATTATTGCGATAAAGAAAATGAATGAACAAAGTGTTTTGATGGACGGGACCACAATTGAGGGAACATTTTCCCTACTTGTAGGCGCGGGGGCAAATCCTTATTTGGCTCCTCTGGAGCTCAATATTCTTCGGGTTGTCAAAAAGGTGGCAGCGGGTGCACAATTTATACAGACCCAGGCAGTATTTGATACCGAGCGCTTTCAGCAGTGGCTCGAAGCAATCCGCGGAGAGGGTCTCACGGAAAAAGTCGCAATCCTGGCAGGGGTTCGACCATTAGAAAGCGCTCTGGAAGCAGAGAACTTGCGTGACACCTTAACTGATTTCTCTATTCCAGACGAGGTGATCGGACGATTGAAAGCAGCAGGTGATGAGGGAGCTCAAAAAAAAGAAGGGCTTGCCATCTGTACGGAAGTAATTAAGAAAATTAAGGGAATGAAAGGCCTTCGGGGAATACATATTCTTTCCGGTGGGAAAGAATATGTTGTGCCCGAGCTGATGGCTGCAACAAAATAACACGAACAAAAAATTACCAATAAAAGATAACCGGTTCGAAACTATGCCAGAGAAATATCATATAAACACCACTCCGGTTTTACCGCGGCTCCCGCGCATTGGGAAGCACGGCATTGTGGACTGGCGTGAAGACTGCGCCCGATGTCATAACTGCGTAAAAAAAGCCTGTGTCTATGATCGCCACCGACAGGAAACCGAATACATCAGAAACCTCAAGGACGTGGATGACCTGTTTTTTGATTGTATGGGCTGTTTCTCCTGTGTGCAAGAGTGCACTAAAGGTCTTCTATGCCTCACTATCAATCCCGTATACGAACAGCTGGGGAACAGTTACTGGACCCCTGATATTATTTTATCAACCTGGCTACAGGCGGAGACCGGTAAGGTCCCGGTTTCAGGGGCAGGGTATAAAGGTAGATTCTCCGGTCCGGGTTTTGATTCAATGTGGACAGATATGTCTGAAATTGTCCGTCCCACGCGAGATGGGATCCACGGGCGCGAATATATCAGCACATCAGTTGACCTTGGGAGAAAATCTACAGTCCTATCCTTTGACGAAAAAAAGCTGGTCACTTTTCAACCGCCACTCCTTTCCCTGCCTTTACCATTGATTATTGATAAGCGACCAAATTCTTACCGCTTGCCAAAGCTTGAGCCTATTTTTGTGGAGACCGCAGCCTGCACTGATTTAATTACTATTATTGACGCCGACCAATGGCCCCTTGAAAACATTGATGAAGATCGGCATCTTCCTCACGTGGCATTCTTTTTGCGTCCCGATTCACCTGGTGTGCCCAAGGAATTGCTGAAAAAAACAAGGCTGCTGGAAATAGCCTACCATCATGACGTGAACACACGGATAAAGAAGCTTAAGGACATACACCCTGAGCTCGTGGTGGCAGTGAGGCTTAAATTAGATTCGCATGGTGTAGAGCGGGCGGTAGCGCTTGCCCAGGAAGAAGACATAGAGGTGATTCATGTGGTTGCCGACCTTAACGGCAATGAGATTGGAGTCGAAAAGCCGCGCTTTATTAAAGATATAATCCGTCAGATTCACACCAGGCTCATAGAAATCGGTAAAAGAGACGAGGTCACGATCATGGCTGGCGGAGGAATAGCCTTGGCAGAGCATATGGCAAAGGCTATAATCTGCGGTGCTGATCTGGTGACCACCAACCTGCCCTTTATGATCGCTCTTGAATGTCATCTGTGTGAATCCTGTGAAACTGGTCTTTCGTGTCCGGCGAAACTTGAGCATATCCCCTTCGATTACAGTGTGGGCCGGATGACCAATTTGGCTTCGGCCTGGCATTTGCAGTTTATTGAAGTTATGGGCGCAATGGGAATGCGTGAAGCCCGTCGTCTTCGAGGAGATGTGGGACGGGCAATGTTTTTTGAAGAACTTGAGGAGCAAATATTTGGGAAACTTTTCGGAACCAGAAAATAAGTTTAATAATATTCTCCCTGAGAATACACGAAAAAGGTTTGTGCCGCAGGTAAAGGTTAACCGTGAGATTACGTCTGCTCCGTCGCGATACCGTAATGAAATAGCGAAATATATTATTCGTCGTAGTGATGATGCGTGTATCCGATGCGGAAAATGTGTAAACGTTTGTCCGTACAAAGTTCATGTGCTGAAACCGAGTTACAAATATTTTGCTGCTGCTCAGAGCCATCTCTGTATAGGACCGAGCTGCGAAAAGACCGATCATTATTGTGTAATGTTATGCCCCCAGGGTGCACTGCGGATGGTTGAGAACCCCATGATGAAAGCACTTGGAGATTATCGCTGGACTGCGGATATAATTTTGGCTACCTGGAAAATGGCGACAACTGGTGATATTCCATCAGAAGAGTATGGTTTTGATTATCAGTGCGGTAATTCCGGAGGGGGATTTGATCGCCTCAGATTTAAGTTTCCGGATAAGCCTCCTGTAGAGCTGAGCGAAGATGATATTGATACAGGCATAGAACTCAATCGCCGCAATGACGACCGGCCTCGCATTAGAATCGATGTTCCGTGGTATGGGGGAGGGATGTCTTTTGGTTCAGTGAGCAATGTAACACAACTGGCAAAGGTACGTGCTGCTGTTGCCTGGAATACCTTCTCCTGCACCGGCGAAGGTGGGTACATGGAGCGCATGAAGCCTTATGACGACTCTATGATTACCCAGGTTGCTACTGGCCTATTCGGGGTCAGGGAAGAAACGATTCAGCGGGTGCCGATTGTAGAATTCAAGTATGCACAAGGAGCTAAGCCTGGTCTTGGGGGTCACTTGCTGGGTGATAAGGTTACACCAGCGGTAGCCCGCATGCGCGAGGCAGTAGTCGGAACCTCGCTCTTTTCGCCGTTTCCGTTCCACAGTGTTTATTCCATCGAAGACCATATGAAACACATAGACTGGATCAAACATATAAATCGGAGAGTTCTGGTATCTACCAAGGTATCAACTCCCACGGATGTCGATATGGTTGCTGTGGGAAGTTGTGCAGCCGGAACGCATATTATCCACCTGGACGGAGCCTACGGTGGCACCGGTGCAGCACCAGACATTGCAAAGAAAAATATTGCCATGCCGATTGAATATGCCATCCCCAAAGTACACGACTTTCTGACATCCGAAGGAGTGCGGGATAACGTCACCCTTATTGCCAGCGGTGGAATACGTACTGCCCATGATGTAGCAAAGTCAATCGCCCTCGGTGCAGACGGCGTGGTAATTGGCACTGCTGAGCTGGTAGCGCTTGGGTGCGTACGGTGCGCTCGCTGCGAAAGCGGACGAGGCTGCCCCCGAGGCATTGCAACGACCGATGTGGAATTAGCCTCTAAAATGAACGTAGAATGGGCTACGCAGCGCATTATCAATCTTTATAATGCCTGGCGAAAAGAACTGATCGGAATCCTTCAGCGCTTTGGAATGCGGAGTATCACCGAACTTCGTGGACGTTCTGACCTCCTTATACATCTGGACTATACAAACGATGTTGCACAAAAGGTTTAGATACTTTCTCACCTAAATTGTGTATACTCTCTCCCCTTTATATATAAAGGTACAGCCCAGGAATGGGAAACCCGTAGCAAAAGACGGACTGGAAGAGTGGGGCAAATAAAAAAGGGTTCTGTTGCCTGATAGAGAAAAAATAGAGAAAAAGCTTTAAAAAATATAGGTGATAGCATATTATTAAATTTTCAAAACTCTCAGATGGCTATCTGTTATGAATAAAAATTTAAGACTGACCGAACTTTATAATCTGTCAAGGGTCATCAGTTCGACCCTGGAACCACAAGAGGTTCTGAACCTTATTATAGATGCCGCAGTAAAGATTACAAAGGCTACAACTGGTTCGTTGATTCTGGTTGACAGAGATTCCGGTATTTTGAATATCGAGGTAGCCCGAGGATTTCCTCCCAGGGTGGTCAGTGATACCAAACTTAAAATAGGTGAAGGAATTACAGGCTGGGTGGCAAAAGAGGGGAAATCCGTCCTTGTACCTGATGTTACTGAAGATGAAAGATACGTAAAGATAGACAAAGATGTAAAATCAGAACTGGCAGTGCCACTTGTACTGGAAGATGAAGTTATAGGAGTGATTAATGTTGACAGTAATAAAAAAGCCGCTTTCAACCAGGAAGATATGGAATTGCTCTTTACCCTTGCCAGTCAGTCAGCCAAGATCATTCAAAATGCCAAGCTTTATGAAACCCTTAAATGGAAAGTAGAAGAGCTTTCAGCCTTATTTGATATAGGGAAGGTAATTACCGGGACACTTAATTTAGAAGAGGTCCTTGGGGCGATTGTGGAAAAGGCTTCTCACCTGATGAAGACCAAAGTTTCTTCACTAATGCTGCTGAATCCGGCTGGAGATGAATTAGTGATGAAAGCCGTCCACGGAGGAGGGGTGGACTATACGCTGAAACCCAACCTTAAAGTGTATGATAGTTTAATAGGTCAGGTGGTCAGGACTAAAAAACCCCTGATAATTCTGGATGTCCGAAATGAAAAGAAGTACAGATACCTTGATCTGGCAAAAAAAGTTGGCCTGTGCTCTCTCCTTTCTGTTCCTATGATGGTAAAAGAGAGGATAATAGGAGTTATTAACACCTATACGGCTGAACAACACAGATTTACTTCAGAAGAGATACAGCTCCTTTCCAGCCTTGCCGATCAATCTGCCATTGCTATTGAGAATGCAAGGTTGTATGAACAGATGATAGGTTTGGAAGAGAGGATACGTGAAACAGAAAAACTCGGTGTATTGGGGGAGATGGCAATTGAAGTGGCTCACGAGATTAGAAACCCAATTACTATAATCAAGATGATTTTTCACTCCCTTTCTATACCTGATAAAAAGGACGCAACTATAATCGAGAACGAGCTGGACCGAATGAACAGAATAGTAACCCAGTTTTTGGATTATGCCCGGGGAGAAAAGCCGGAGCTGCAAACAACAGATATAAACCAGGTCCTGGATAATACCCTTCTCCTTATAGAGCATCGTCTTTCTCAACAGAAGATGAAACTTAAAAAGAGACTCTTGCCAATACCTGCTATATCATGTTACCCTGAAAAGACGGCACAGCTCTTTCTTAACCTGTTTCTCAATGCAATAGATGCCATGGAAGATGGCGGAGAACTCGAAGTCTCCTCAGAGACTGTCGGAGGTTTTGTCCAGGTTAAGGTAAAGGACAGCGGTTCCGGCATTCCGGAACCAATAAGGGAAAAAATTTATCAGCCTTTTGTAACAACAAAGTCCAAAGGACTGGGATTGGGGCTGGCCATTGTACATCGTGTTGTTGAAGAGCATAAAGGTAGAATCGAGGTTGAGAGCAGCCCGGACACCGGCACTATATTTACTGTAAGTCTGCCCATAGAGGTAGTACAATGAAAAAGATATTAGTCGTTGATGATGAACCAAACGTTCATTACTCTTTTAAAAAGGTCTTCTCTGATAATTATTTTGTCATTCAGGCTTTGTCCGGAGAAGAAGCCATAAAAATCATCAACAGCGATACCCCAGACCTGATAGTAATGGATATCAGGATGCCCGGGATGGATGGACTAACCACCCTGAGAAAGATTAAGAGTATGGATCCAAAACTCCATATTATAATTATGACGGCACATGGGACCATGGAAACAGCGGTGGAAGCTATGAGGCTAGGGGCATACGACTATACCCTGAAGCCTTTTGATATTGAATGGATGGAGACAACCATATCCCGTGCCTTGTCTGCATCAGAGATGATGAAGAAGAGGGTTGTCCTGTCTCCTTCACAAGATGTGGAACTGGACGAGGATATAATGGTTGGGGCCTCTCCGGGAATGCAGGAGGTGTATAAATCTATAGGTCAGGTTGCGGGAAAAGATATAACAGTCCTTCTAACCGGAGAAAGCGGTACCGGTAAGGAACTGGTTTCAAGAGCCATATACAAACACAGCAAAAGAAGAGATAAACCGTTTATGGCAATGAATTGTGCCGCCATACCGGACAACCTTCTTGAATCGGAGCTTTTTGGCTATGAGAAAGGAGCATTTACTGACGCCCGGCTGAGAAAGATCGGGAAACTGGAACAGTTAAGTGGAGGCACCATCTTTCTGGATGAAATCGGGGATATGTCTCTCCCCCTTCAGGCTAAGATGCTTCGTGTATTACAGGAAATGGAGTTTGAGAGACTTGGAGGGACCGAAAAAATAAAAGTAGACCTCAGGGTTATAGCTGCTACAAACAAGGATCTTAAAAAAGAGGTTGCTGAAGGCAGGTTCAGGAAGGACCTATATTATCGTTTGAATGTAGTTTCTATTTTCCTCCCTCCCCTGAGAGATAGGAAAGAGGATATAGCAGAGCTGGCAATATATTTCATAAAAAAGTCAGGGATAGAGTTAAATAAGGAGGTAAGAAATATTACACCATCGGCAATAAAGGTGTTGATGGATTATGATTGGCCTGGAAATGTAAGAGAACTGGAAAGTATTGTCAAAAAGGCCATTATCAGATGTAAGAGTGATATTATCATCCCCGAAGATATCTCTTTTGAAGATGATGCAAACGGAGTTCATCCCCGTGAGGAAGAAGCCCCCCTGGACTACGGGCTGAATGGTATTTTAGACAGCCTTCTCAAAGAAGTGTCCTCCCTCTCAGCAAAAGATGGTCTGGATACAATCTCTTACCTGGAAAAGATGCTGGTAATAAAGGCACTGGAAAAGACAGAAGGTAATCAGATAAAGGCAGCAAAGCTTCTGGGGATAAACAGAAACAGTCTCCGCAGAAGAATGGAGAAATACGGAGTGCACAAGAAAGTCGATATTTCAGGAACCTTTACAAAATTCTAATTATTGATTAAAATATTTCGTCTTCCAGTATCCCTAAAATCTTGTCCAGCTTTAAGTTTATCTTATCCAGTTCTCTCTTGAATTGATCGGGACTTACTGGCTCGGAGTGTTCACTTTTCCTGAAATTTTCGTTACGCCTTGAGTCGGGATATCTGCGTCTTCCAGTTTGTTTTTGCCTGGGCGATTCGGAATCTGCAATTATACTGAAACATTCACTGCAGTAAACGGGTTTACCTGCGGTAGGTCTAAAAGGAACCTGGCAGGTTACCCCGCAATTATTACAGACAGCCTTGTACATCTGCTTGTCAGAAGCAGGTCTTCCGGAATCCCTTCCTCCGCCTCTGCTAAAACCTCCAGGGGAGGGTCTTTTTGAATCTCCTCTGCCGGACCTTTTATTATCCTTTTTGTCAAACATGCTATCACGTCTAGTAGTTTTCATTTTTCTCTTTCATTAACTTAAATTTAAAAAGGTCACGGCCTTACAAATTTGCCTTCCTCTTTTTGACGACTATACACTTTGCATAAATCAATTACAAGGATAAAAGAAAAGGTTGAGGAAATAATAAATATTTATCTTGCTATTATATATAAATACGCGTATTATAAATTATCAATTAAGTTCCGTCGTAAATTGGCGGGATAGTTTCTTTCTGTAGGAATTGTCCGTTTATTAAACGCTATCATCCTTCAGTTTGTAACGTTGAAATTTTTTGAAAGGAGGATGATATTATGAAAAATGGAACTGTTAAGTGGTTTAATGATCAAAAAGGCTTTGGATTCATCGAACAGGAAAACGGACCGGATGTATTTGTGCATCATAGCTCAATCAATGCGACCGGTTTTAAATCTCTCAGTGAAGGCGCGCGCGTAACTTTTGACATCGAGCAAGGGCAAAAAGGTCCGGCTGCTGTCAACGTGACCGTCGTCTAACATTTTTAAAAGACAATTAAAGGCATCTCCCTGTAAAACGGGGGATGCCTTTTTTTAATGACCGCTTGCATTAAACCGCAATTATTCAGGCTTAAATTCTTTTCCCTATTATCAATAATCTAATTGATCCGACTACTTACAAAAAAGGAAACGCTATGGGAAGACCTAATTACCAGTTCAATAAACGTCAGAAAGAATTGGACAAGAAAAAGAAGAAAGAGGAAAAAAGGCAGAGCAAGCTGGAAAAAAAGGCAGCTGAAACCGATCAAACTGAAAAAGACCCGTCCCCTTCTACGGAAGACCTGCAATCATAAAGACCTTCCCCTTTAGCTACTTTAATTTTAGTTAAATACTGAAATGATAATGCCGGCAATGATCATAATCATTGCATAAAGCGAGCCTTTCCATGGCGTATCTGCATTCGTCTTTTTATGCAGAGAGTAGTTAATAAGGAATAGTCCTGTGCAAAAGATCAACCCAACC
>JBDRRJ010000007.1:0-167057 GCA_043825855.1 Pseudomonadota bacterium
GTTCCATGGAATACCCAAATCTACCTTTTACCTACACCTTAAAGAATGTGAATTTCGTTTCAACTATAGAAATCAAAATATATATGTTATACTACTAAATATGTTTAGAAAAAATTCTCTGTTCTAGTCAAGAGCCATATTTTTTATTGCTTTTTCAATTATTTTTGGATCACCTTCCCGCAACGTCCGTACATCTAAAAGAAGATGGGCATCATCTATCCTGGCTATGATAGGAGGATCATAATTTCTTAACCCTTGTTCTAATTTCTCAACAGTCATATGTAAGGGTTTAATTGAAATCACTTTTGTAGGGAGATTTTGTAAGGGAAGAGATCCTCCCCCTGCCTTGGAGTTATCATCCTTAATCTCTATCTGAAAATTTCCAAAACTCTCCCTTCTCAATCTGCGATAGAGACTCCTTGCCCTCTTCTCTATTTCATGTAAAGGCATTGTTAACATACTAAGAGTTGGGATTTCTTTGACTGCTTTTTCCCCTTCCATATATAAACGGAGAGTGCTTTCCAAAGCAGACAGGGTTAGTTTATCTATTCTAAGTGCACGGTTAAGGGGATCCTTCTTAATTTTTCCAATAATCTTTTCTTTTCCGAGAATTATTCCTGCTTGAGGCCCACCCAGAAGTTTATCTCCACTAAACGTAACCACATCCACACCTTTACTGATCGCCTCCTGCACTGTAGGTTCTTTTGTTAAACCATATTGCCCCAGGTCTATCAAACATCCACTTCCGAGATCATCCATTACCGGAAGGGAGAACTCCCTTCCCAACGCTACCAGTTCTTCCAGTTCGACTTCAGACGTAAACCCAACGATTTGAAAGTTGCTGGTATGTACCTTTAAAAGCAAAGCGGTATCTTCGGTTATGGCTCTCCCATAGTCTGTTAAATGGGTTTTATTGGTTGTACCAACTTCCACCAACCGGGCTCCACTGCTTCTCATAACATCTGGGATTCGAAAGGATCCACCTATCTCTACCAGCTGTCCTCTCGATACTATAACCTCCCGCCCTTTTGCTATAGCATTGAGGGCTAAAAGGACAGCTCCAGCATTATTGTTTACTACTAATGCTGCTTCTGCCCCTGTAAGTTCGCATAGGATATCCTCTACATGAGAATAACGGGAGCCTCTTTCACCATCTTTTAAGTCATATTCTAAATTAGAAAAGCTGGAAGCAATCGTCACCATATTTTGCAATACCTCAGGAGATAATAAAGACCTCCCTAAATTTGTGTGTAGTATAACCCCTGTGGCGTTAATTACTTTCCTTAAATTCAATTGTGCCAGGGTAGAAATAAATTCTGACGTCCTTCTGGAAAAGTATTCGACGTTTAAAGAATCCTCGGAAATTGTATCAGAATCAAAAGATATTATCCTTGCCCTTTCTTCCTCTATTACTTGTTGGACAGCCCTCAATACCAACCAACGGGGATATTTTTCAAGAAGATCCTTAACTTGAATTTGCTGCATCATTTTATCAACCGAAGGAAGCATCCTCAAATATCTCTGCTTATCTTTTTCTTTCATAAAACCCCCACTAAAAAATTCGTTGCTTTGTATCGAAATCAACTCATGGAAATCATCTCATATATGCCTTTTCTGATCATCATAACCGCTAATGCTGCCAGCAAGACACTAACCACCTTGCCAAAAGCTTTCGCGCCTCCCTCACCCATAATCTTTATTATATAGACAGAGTTAAAAAAAACAAACCACACAAGTAGAAGGTTAATGACCAACGAAAAGATGGTTGGCAAATAACTATATAAATCAACGGATATGAGAATTGTAGTAAGGACAGCCGGACCAACTATTAGCGGCATTCCAAGTGGAACAACGCCAAGTGCTGAACCAGTTAATCTACTGGTCTTTTGGGGAAAGAGCAGATCAGTAGTAGAAATTATCAATAAAATTATGCCACCTGCAACCTTAAAGTCAGATATTGAAATACCTAAAACCTTAAAAATAAATTTTCCTATAGCAAGAAAGCCCATGCTTACAACAAAGGAAGTCATAATGCTCTGTTTGACTATTTTATTTCTTTCACCTGCTTCTATCCCTTCGGTTAACGATATAAATATAGGAAGGATTCCAACCACATCTATAGCTATAAAGATCGGGATAAGTGCTAATAGGTAGTTTGTCCAATTTTCGGTTTGAAAGAAACCAATCATTATAAATTCTCATCACTAATGCTTTGTTCATGCCGAAAGATAAAAAGCAACTTTTTATGATGAAGTTTTTATAAATGCTTCATAGCTTTCCTTGGGGTCTGGTTGCAGGAAGATACGACTGCCAACACATGCATAGTCCACCCCAGCTTCTTTAACCTTTCTTATATTATCAATACTAATCCCACCATCTATTCCTATGATAACAGCAGGAAATTGAGTACGAAAACGCTTTATCTCATCAAGAACCTCAGGGATGAAAGGGCTACCATAAAACCCTGGGTCTACTGACAAGAACAAAAAGGAGTCAACCTGAGGCACCAGATACTGAAACTCCGAAATTGCGGTCCTTGGATTAATAGCCAAACCTGTTTCCATATCCAAATTCTTAATATTAGTGATAACGTTCTCCGGGTCTGGATCTGCTTCAAAATGGAATATAACCTTTTTAGTCCCAATCGATTTAAGAGAGGCAATATAACTACTGGGATCCTTAACCATTAAATGTGCTTCTATATTCAAAGGTATTTTCACCCCTACTAAATCATCCGAAGATATGCTCTTTGAAGGAACAAAATCTCCATCCATAAAGTCAACCTGGGCATAATCGGTGAAACCCTTTGCAATTTTTACCATGTTTTGGAAATCATCCAATTTATCAGTTAAAATAGCAGGAACAATCCTCATTATTCCTATCTCTCCTTTCTGTAAACCTCACATAAATGTTAATTACGACGAACTCAGAGGAATCAATATGATTGGTTAATAATATTGTCTTTTAAGGTATAAAAAATGTTACCATTACTAAAGACAAAAAACAATCACTAAATCCAGTTAACATCTGGTTATCATGGAAACGGGAAGCAATTCAAATGAAAAGCCAAATAAATAAAAAAAATTCCCTTGACTTTTTTAGGGGTGTAAGCTATTTTTTAGACTTATAGTGGAGCTGAATGCAGACTAGTCAAAACAACCATACATAAAGGAGGAGTTAAGATGGATTTAGGTTACAAAGGTAAAACCGTAATAGTTACCGGAGGAGGCTCTAATATTGGTAGAGGCATATCCTTGGGCTTTGCTAAAGAGGGTGCAAATTTAATGATTGGCGACATAGACACAGCACAGGCTGAAAAGGTTGTTCAAGAAGCAAACGCCCTTAAAGGCGGAGGCAAAACCATTACAACTAAATGCGACGTAACAAACCTGGATGATGTACAGGCTATGTATAAAAAGGCCAATGATGAGTTTGGACAGATAGATGTTTTGGTAAACAATGTAGGCTGGGATGATATGATGCTTTTTACCGAAACTACACCAGCATTTTGGGAAAAAATACTAAAAATCAATTATATAGGCGCACTAAACAATGTCAAGACTGCCCTTGAATATATGATACCAGCAAAGAAAGGTGGGGCAATTGTCTGTATCAGTTCCGATGCCAGTCGTCAGGGTGAATACAAAGAGGCTGTCTACGGAGGAGCCAAGGCTGCCGTTAACGGTTTTGTAAAATCAATAGCCAGGGAAAATGGTCGTTATGGAATAAGAGCTAATGTGGTATGTCCCGGAGTGACGATTCCATCACAAGATGAGATTGGGGATGGGAGCCTGTGGAAGGGTTCTGATCAGTTCTTTACTCCTGAACAAATTCAAAAGATTGCAATGGCATACCCCCTTCGCAAGATTGGAAAGGCTTCGGACATAGCAAATGCTGTGCTTTTTCTCGGCTCAAATGAAGTAGCAGGTCATATAACTGGTCAGGTTCTGAGTGTAAGCGGTGGATACAGCATGGTAGGATAAAATACCTACTGTAATACATTAATTATTTACAGAAAAGGGGTAGAATACCACAAGATTCTGTGGCTACCCCTTTTTTATTTTTCTTTATATACCTGCACAATTAAAATAATAAATGAATATCTCTTTTGCTATTAACAAATCTCCATATTTTTCTTGACAAAATTAGGGGAATATATTATTTTAGAAAACTTATCAATTTAAATGTGGAGTAGATAATGAAGACTTTCAACGCTAAGAAGAATGATATTGAGAGAAAGTGGTATTTAATAGACGCTAATGGGAAAATACTTGGAAGGCTTGCCAGCGAGATTGCTTCGAGGTTGAGAGGTAAGCACAATCCTATTTATACTCCACATATAGATACTGGCGATTTCATAGTTGTAATAAATGCAGAAAAAGTTGTTTTAACAGGCAACAAGCTGAAACAAAAGGTCTACTACCGCCATAGCGGGTATCCCGGGGGGATTAAATCAATTACTGCTGAACTGTTACAAAAAAAGAAACCTGAAGACCTTATAAACATGGTCGTCAAGGGTATGCTTCCAAAGAACAGCCTTGGCAGAAGCATGATTAAGAAACTGAAGGTATACGCGGGAGAAGAACATCCCCACCAGGCTCAAAATCCCAAAATATTAACTATTTAATAAATGGCGATCCATATAACTTTCTAGTGAATTATTGGCTACCGAATTGAGGAGTTTTTGTAATGGCAGAAGATAGATTCTATGCAACAGGGAAAAGAAAGTCGTCCATCGCTAGGGTTTGGTTAAAATCCGGTAACGGTCAGTTTAAAATTAATGATAGGTCTCTTGACGAATACTTTAACCGTGAAATTTTAAAGATGATTATACAACAACCCTTTGGATTGACCGACACAGAAGGAAAATACGATGTATTTGCTACTGTCCATGGAGGGGGGATCTCCGGTCAGGCTGGAGCGATAAGGCATGGTATTACAAAAGCTTTATTGGAGATAAACGGTGAATTTAGGCCTATATTAAAGAAAGCTGGATTTATTACAAGGGATTCCAGGGTTAAGGAACGGAAAAAATACGGGCAAAGAGGAGCTAGGGCAAGATACCAGTACTCAAAAAGATAGAGTTTGGCTATGCCAAAAGGAAGGCCCCTCTGGCCTTCCTTTTTTTGTTTGAGAGGTAGTAAAATGCTAAGAGTCGCCATAATAGGAGCCAGTGGATATACTGGCCAGGAATTGATTAAACTTCTGCTCAGACATCCGTGTGTTGAAATCACTGCATTGACATCAAGAAAGTATAATGGAACTAAAGTATCTGAGATTTTCCCTATCTTTGTTGGAGAAACTGACCATAAATTTATTAAACCATCTTCAGAAGAAATCTGTACCCTTTCTGACTTTGTATTCTCATGTTTACCTCATAAAGCAGCCATGGATATGGTTCCTCAATTCATAGAAAAAGGGAAAAAAACTGTAGATTTAAGTGCAGATTACCGGTTTAAGAATTATGAGGTTTATGAAAAGTGGTATTGCAAACACACTTCACCAAGTCTATTAAATAATGCCGTCTATGGTCTCCCTGAATTCTATAGGTCTGAGATAAAAGCGGCGACGCTTGTTGCCAATCCCGGTTGTTATCCAACTAGTGTTATATTTGGGCTAGCACCCTTATTGAAGGGAAAGATTATAGACTTAAGCAGCATAATTGTTGACTCAAAATCAGGCAGCTCAGGGGCAGGCAGGGAAGCAGCCATTGAATATAATTTCTGTGAAATTAACGAGGGGTTTAAGGCATATAAGATAGGACTGCACAGGCATACTCCTGAAATGGAACAAGAATTGAGTCTTATTGCTGGGAAAGAAATTATCATCTCATTTACCCCACATTTGTTACCAACAAATAGAGGTATATTGAGCACCATTTATTCAAAGTCTCTTAAAACATTTTCAACGTCGGAGTTAATAGGGATTTACAACAACTTCTACCAGGGAGAGAGATTTGTCAGAATATACACCGAAGGTAAATTCCCCAATATATCCTTTGTAAAAGGTACCAATTTCTGTGATATAGGTGTTCAATTCGATTCAAGAACAAATAGGATAATAGTGATATCGGCGATAGACAATCTCGTTAAGGGGGCTTCAGGACAGGCGGTTCAAAATATGAATATTATGTGTGGCTTCCCGGAAGATTCAGGTATAGATAACCTTACTCTCTTCCCTTGATATTTAAAGCTCTGACCACGGGAAGGAACCTTTATTGACCAGCATCTCGCTATCTGAGAGCAACTCCTCAATGTTTTCATTGATTCCCACTACTATCTATCTAAACCAGAATATTGCTGTAACTTTGATTATTTAGATATCTTAATAACTATTATATCCTGGCAAGTTTAGCAGCTATCCAAATAATTTATTGACTAAGACGACAAAAATGGCTATAGTTCTAGGCACTTAGATATTTTAGATCATAATAAAATATATCCAGTAAAAGAAAAATTAGGGTGAAGTCAATGGAGATTGAACTTTTTCAAGAATGTATTAAAGAAACATATTTTGAAAAGGATAACAATAGAGGAATTTCTAGTACCTTCCTCTGGTTTGTAGAAGAAGTTGGAGAATTGGCAGAGGCTATAAGAAAGGGAGACGCTAAGGAGATGGAGACGGAATTTGCAGATGTCTTTGCCTGGCTGGTCAGTTTGGCTAATCTCTGTAATATAAATCTGTACAAAGCTTCTCTAAAATATATGCAGGGATGTCCTAAATGTAAAGCCAAAAGGTGCAAATGTAGTACAGGGTGAAATCCTTAAACACTTGCGAGGAGGTTATGACAAATACTATCCTGTCGTACTATTTACAGCCTTTAAAAGAGAGTTATTGGGAAAAATCTTTAAACTCTGTATACAAAGCATATTATCACTTAATCCTTTTTACACCAAAATATAGGTCAATGATTAACCACGAAATGTCAGAAGATTTAGAGTCAATCTTAAAAGATATTAGTACTACCAAGGGATATGAGCTTTTTGGTCTCAGTATACACCCAAATCATACCCATCTGATTCTTGGCGCCAAGCCCACACATTTCATACCTGATATCGTTAAGGATATAAGGGAGAGAACATCATTCTTGATCATGGGAAAATATAAAGATATTCAAAAGCAACACAAAGTTAAAAAGCTATGGAGTAGAAATTTTGGAGTAGAAACTTTGGGGAATTTTAATATAGAGAAAATAGAAGATTGTCTGCGAGACACAAAAGAACACCACCTTTTGGATGAATGGGAAAAACATATTAAAGTGGGCAAAAAATGAGCACCCCTCACATGGAACTTACATACCCAACCCTTTTATCTCCTCTAGAATTCTTTTAGCCGACTCAACCGGGTCTGCAGCTCCAATTATAGGACGACCAATTACTATAAAATCCGAACCGGCTAAAATTGCCTCTTTAGGAGTCATGTTACGTTTCTGATCATCAATAATTTCGGGGTTTGGCCTTATCCCTGGAGTTACAATTATAAAATCTTCATCAAGGTTCTCCCTTATCATTTTAACTTCTCTTGGAGAAGCCACTATACCGTCAACCCCTGCTTTTTGAGAAAGCTTAGCTAGTCGCAAAACTTCTTCCTCTACCGAACAGTTAATCCCAACTTCTCTAAGATCTTTCTCATTAAGGCTGGTAAGTAAGGTCACTGCCAACACAATAGGTCTTGGAATATTCAATTCCATGGCTTTGGCTTTCGTAAAATTAACGGCCATCCTCATCATATCAAAACCACCCAGAGCATGAAGATTATACATAAATACATTTAACTTTACAGCTTCCTGCCCAGCTTTGGCAACTGTATTAGGGATATCATGAAATTTCAGGTCTAAAAATACCTTACCTCCATTTTTTTGGATTATATATAAAACCTCAGGCCCGGCATTGGTATAGAGTTGTTTACCTACTTTGAACACCCCTGTGTAATCCCGAAGTTGCTCTATAAGTCTTTTAGCATCCTTGATGTTATCAACATCCAGAGCGACAATTACCCTATCTTTTAGATCGCCTCTTTTAGCTAACAATAAACTTATCCCCTCAATTGTTTAAAGTATGAGATTAAAATTTTAGGGCAGTTGAAAGATGCTTTTAACCAATGGCAAGACCCTCTTTCTGTGAGACCTTTCTGCTACTATTATTGATCTCAGATTAGATAATGCTCCATTGAAGTCGTCATTTATAACTATGTAATCATATTGATAAATATACTGAAGCTCTTCTATTGCACTTGTTAACCGCTTTTCAATATCCTCATTACTATCTGTACTTCTCGATCTTAATCTATCTTCCAGATCCTTCAAAGAAGGTGGAAGGATAAACACATAGATGCCCTCTGGATAGTTACGCTTAAGTTGTCTCCCTCCCTGTCCATCTATGTCGAGAATTAAATCAAATCCCTTATATTGGTATTCTCTCAGCGAGTCTATGGTTGTCCCATATCTATTACCATAAATCTCAGCCCATTCGACAAATTTCCCCCCATCTATCATCTCCTGGAACTTTTCTTTGGAGACAAAATGATAATCCTCACCATCTTTCTCTCCTTGTCTAGGAAGCCTTGTTGTATAAGATACTGAATGATATAGGTCAGGGAAGATTTTAACAACTTCTTTACATAAAGATGTTTTCCCGGCTCCAGATGGAGCTGATAATATAAATAATAATCCCTCTTTGTTCATTTAAATTAGTCCGATAAATCAGGTCAGGCTTTAAGCCGTCTTTTAGTCATTGCAGTCAAATCGTTGTGCAACCGTTTCTGCCTGTACAGCAGACAGTATAACATGGTTACTATCAGTAACAATAATAGACCTGGTTTTTCTTCCCTGGGAAGCATCTATGAGTCTTTTATCTTTTTTTGCCTCGTCTTTTAGCCTTTTCATAGGAGCTGAACTAGGAGAAACAATCGCTATAACTCTTGATGATACAACAACATTTCCAAATCCGATATTTAATAACTTTAAACTCATTGACATCCTCCAATTTATTAAATTTATAATACCTGGTATATATTATTCAATATTTTGAATCTGCTCTCTTATCTTTTCCAATTCGCTTTTGGTCTCTATAACTCTTTGGGATATATTGGCATCATTTGCCTTAGATGCTACGGTATTTACCTCACGATTTATCTCTTGAAGCAGAAAATCCAATTTCCTTCCCACAGGGCTACCCATATTCATTATTAATGCAAATTGTTCAAGATGGCTTTTAACGCGAACCAACTCTTCAGTAATGTCACTCCTTTCTGCTAGAAAAGCTATTTCCTGGCTAAGTCTTTGTGCATCAACTTCAAAAACTTCACTTAACTCCTTAACTCTTTTTGCGAGCCTGTCTCTGTATGATAACAATACCTGTGGAGACATAATCCTAATGTTATCGATTAACTTTTCGACATTTTTCAATCTGTCAATAAAGTCCTTGTAAAGTATTTCTCCCTCAGATTCCCTCATCTTTTCCAGGGAGTTTAAGGCATTGTTAAATGCTTCATTAAATGCCTTTTCCTCTTCTTCCTGGTTAGGTTCTAAATCTTTGGCAATAATTATGTCTCTAACACCTAGCAATAAATCTAAACTGATCTCTTCAGTTAAATTAAATCTATTTTTTAACTCTTTTAAAACAGAATAATATTCTAACGCTAAAGGAAGATTTAACTCAAACCCTCGTGCTTGGTTATCTTCTATGCTAAAATCTGATTGGATAATAACGTCAAAGCGCCCCCTTGAAAATCTATTTGATATAGTTTTTCTGATCTGACTTTCCATAGAAGAAAATCTTTTGGGCAGTTTGCAAGAAAGATCAAAGTACCTGTGATTAACCGATTTAATCTCAACAGCTATACGGCCATCATCAAATACACATTCACCCGAACCATAACCTGTCATACTCTTTAACATAATACTTTTCTCTTTAATTCACTAAGTTGAAGCACATACTTTTTTCTAATTGTATTCATCAATTCTATTATATCTTTAGACCCATAGTCTGGATATGTCCATTCTAAAACATGAAAACTTTTATCTTCGTATATAAGAGTCAAGTCAGCATGTATTCCATCTCTTAAATAGGGTCTGTGGGCATAGCCTTTTCCTGTTGCCAGTATAAGATGGCTTAAAGAAATATAGCCAGGGTCTATGTTCAACCTCCTGTTTCCCTGATTATCAGAAAAATGCTCCTCTATTTTATTGGTATAGAGTTTTATCTGAGGCAACGTATCTGGCAAAACCATTCTATTAAATGAAAAAAATCTCCGAGTTAATCCCTTACCCATCTCTTTTTCATAGTACGATGTAGATTCAAAAGGGAGTACTTCAGAAATAAAATCAATACTGCCAAACTTCTTAGATAATTCTTTTGTGGCTTCTGTAATTAACTCTTGGGTTTGAGAAAATACACTTACCACTAGTTTAACTGGCTCATGAGCCTTAGGTTTACTCATCCTTTTATTACTTTGTTTCTCTTTATAGCCTCTATTAACTCATCCCTGGTTACTGTAGCTGTCCCTACCTCTCCCACTACAATTCCGGCAGCGTAATTAGCAATAACTGCTGCCTCTTTTAAAGAAGCACCAACTGTTAAAGCCAGTGTCAGGGCACTTATTACTGTATCACCTGCTCCGGTTACATCATAGACTTCTTTTGCCAGGGTTGGAATATGCGTTACATCTCCATTGTCTTCGAATAAAGTCATACCTTCTTCGCCACGAGTGATTAAAAGCAATTTACAGGCTAGTTTGTTTAACAAAATTTCCCCAACTCGTAGTAATGTGTTCTCGTCCTTAATTTCAATACCGGCAGCCTCACCGGCCTCCATATTATTAGGCGTAATTACTGTAACATCCTTATAAAAAGAAAATTTTTCTACTTTTGGATCAACGGATATTATCTTACCGTTGTTATTTGCAAGATGCAGGATTTCCCTTATAAGCTGTCCAGAGATTACTCCCTTGCCATAATCTGATATAATAATAGCATTTAGGTCATTCAAATTCTTTTTGAGGTATAAAATAACCTTCTGCATACTGTCCAGAGTAATCTCTGAGATATTTTCACGATCATATCTAACTACTTGCTGGCTATGGGCTACTATTCTTGTTTTTACAGTAGTAGGACGGCTATCCTCAACAATTATTCCATCAGTGTCAATACCCATAACTTTTAGGTCATCAATCAGTTTATTCCCCATATCATCATTTCCAACAACCCCACAAACCAGTACATTTCCACCCAAAGAGTAAATGTTATTTACCACATTAGCAGCACCACCCAAAAGCAGGCTTTCGGAAGTAACGCTAACAACAGGAACAGGGGCTTCAGGAGAGATTCTGGACACTTTTCCCCATACAAACTGGTCTACCATTATATCTCCGATTACAAGAATCTTTGATTCTTTGAACTTCGATATAATTTCCTGTCCTCTTCTAGCACTCAGCATCCTATTCATATATATCTATCCTTCATTTAACCTTTTTAATTTAGTAACAATCCAAAATTGGAACACCAAATTAATAATTCCAGATGTAAGGCACTTAAAACCTTGAGAATAAAATTAATATTAGGAATATGTTACTACAACAAAGTCTACAATGCAATACCACATATGGACTTTTTACTAAACCCTCAATCTTCATCCTCATCATTATCCATATATACTGTATTTCGATAAACCACACCTTCACTAACTTTCTTAACTTTTGGTTCTTCTCTTTCTAAACCGCTCTTACATGGCACACATAATCTAGCAAACGGCATCACTTTTAATCGATTCTCATTGATTTTTTTTCTACATTTTTCACAAATACCATACGTTCCTTCTTCAATCTTTTGTAATGCCTTCTCTATTTCAACAATTTTTTTCCTGTCACGATCGCAAAGCAGAAGGGATAGTTCTCTGTCCCTCTCATCACCTGCTAAATCTGTGATATCTCCCAATTCAACTCGAGACTTATTTGACTCTTCTTTCATATTCTCTGTTATCTCTTTTACCATGTCTTCTTTCATTTTCAGTAAAAGTTCTTTTGCCGATTCGTACACAAAAGCCCCCTCTTTATAGATTCGTTTAATTTTATTCCTTTATTCCAATAATGTCACTTTTAGTTATCTCTAAAATTATCATTGTACATATTTACTCAACATAAAAAAGTATCTAATTAGAAAACGGATAATACAAAAATATCATTTTTTGTCAATCTAAAAATGACATTTTTATTCGATTATTAGCTCTCCCATTAAATCATACTCATGAACACCCGTAATAACAATATCACAAATTTCACCTAGGTCTGCATTCCATTTAATAAGGTAAGTTACCCCATCCACGTCCGGAGCCTGTGAAGGGATTCTTCCTTTCAACAATCCGGTATCCTCATCAATATCTTCAATTAGAACCTTTGTATTGGCCCCTATAAGTTTTTTATTATTCCTCAATGTTATTTCTTGCTGGGTTTCCATTAATCTTCTAAATCTTTCTTTCTTTTTCTTTTTCGAAATTTGGTCTGGAAAGGTATACGCTAGCGTGCCCTCTTCTCTGGAATACTCAAAGGCACCAAGTCTTTCAAATTCTGCATACTTAACAAATTTTAACAGCTCCTCAAATTGTTCTTCAGTCTCTCCCGGAAACCCAACAATCATAGAGGTACGTATACATATATCTGGAATTTCTTTTCTCAGGTCTTCTATCAATTTTCTAATAAACCTACCCTTCGTCTTTCGGTTCATAGACTCTAATATCTCATCATTGATATGCTGTATTGGCAGATCTACGTATTTACACACCTTCTCTTCTTCCTTTATTGCTTTTAGCAGACCTTCAGTGAAATGGGAAGGGTGGGCATATAATATACGAATCCATTCAAGTTTTTCAATTTTAGCCAATCTCCTCAATAACCCTTCTAGATTTATAACTGAACTAAGATCGCTCCCATATCGTGTAGTATCCTGCCCGATCAGATTAATCTCTTTTACCCCCATTTTCACCAAACTTTTTACTTCATTTATAATATGATCCGGAGGTCTACTGCGAAATTGACCCCTTATGTTCCCGATAACACAGTAAGAACAAGAATTAGAACATCCTTCCGCTATCTTGACATAAGCGCTATAATTGGCGAAGGTATTAACCCTTGGTGTTTTATCACTGTATATAAATTCTGGAACACCAATATAACTTCTTGCTGGGTTCTTAGACACTTTTACTTGCTCTAAAATATCAACCACTCTTTGAAACTCTCCAGTGCCTATAAAAATATCTACCTCAGGCAGTTCCTTTACAAGGGTATCCTGATATCGTTGGAACAGACATCCTGTTACTACTAAAAGTTTGCAGTTTCCTTTATTTTTGAGTTCTGCCAATTCCAGTATCGTTTCTATAGATTCTTCTTTAGCTTCTTTAATAAAACCGCAAGTATTAACTATGATTATTTCGGCTTCCTCCTCTATCTGTGACAACCGGTAGCCATTCTCGATTAGTAATCCCAGAATTACCTCACTATCAACAAGATTTTTTGCACAACCCAGACTGACCAGGCTCACAATTTCTTTTGTTTCCATAGGAGATTTTTCGGCTTTCTGATATACTTTGGTGGATTTTCTGATTATAAATAATAGTGATTAGGGGTTAGGGATTTGTCACCTTGATGATATACATCACAATAAGCATAAAGATAAAACTTCTTATCAATTTTGAGGCATCTGAGGAGGTTCTATAACCTCAACACCTTCAGGAATAGTGAAGATAAATATTGAATCTGATAATCCCCTGTTTACAACAGGATTTTTGAATTTAATCCTAATAAGATTCCCATAGAAATCGTAAAAATAGGTCTCCATTACCTGAAAGGTAGTTTTATTTACCACAAGAAACAGTTCATTAAGGTTTGACTGGGGTTCTTTAGGGACAAGTTTCAAAGTGTAGTCCTTCTCTCCGTTGTCAAGTGTTTGTTTTACCATTTGTATATCAAAATCCCTTTTGAGATTTCCCATACCAGACAGAAAAAAAGTAGAAGTATTTGATTGATATACATTTGACAGTTTATTTATCATTACCTGTTTATCCTGAGGTATATACATCCAGAGAGTTTTACCGTCTGTGACAACCTCCTGTTTATTAGGATGATAATAATCCCAACGTAGTTTGCCTGGATTTTTAAAGTATATTTTCCCATTTGCCACTTGAGTTTTACTAATAGATTTTAAGGTAGACTCCTGAATAAACTCGGCTTTAAAGTCCTTCGTGTTTTGATAAACGTCTTGGACCTTAGCAACTATTACTTCCAGTGTAATGCCCAAAGTCGGGTCGGGGGAAAAAAACACAAGTGATAATACAAACCCAAAAAGAACAATAAGCAGATAAATTCTCATAGACTTCCCATTAGCTATTTTAATTAAAGTTTTTTAATCAAAACTTCCCTTGGTCTAACCCCGTCCGAAGGACCAATTACTCCTTCTTCCTCCATCTTCTCAATTATCCTGGCTGCCCTGTTATAACCTATTCTTAAATGCCTCTGTATCATTGAGATAGAAGCCTGTCTTGCATTAGCAACCAATTCTACAGCTTCATCATACTTTTCGTCATACTCATAATCTGTTTTTGAATAAATGTCTCCTCTAGGTTCCAGTATAGCTTCGTTATAAGCTGGGGAACTCTGGTCCTTAATAAAGGCCACTATTTTCTTAATCTCCCTTTCAGAAAGATATGCCCCATGAATTCGTTGCAGTTTTGATGTGCCTGGTAATAGGAAAAGCATATCTCCAGATCCTAACAGATCTTCTGCACCGTTCGCATCCAGAATGGTTCGTGAATCTATTTTTGACGATACCTGGAAAGAAATCCTGGCAGGAAAATTTACCTTGATTATACCAGTTAGAACATCTACAGAAGGACGCTGCGTAGCAACTATCAAATGAATACCAGCTGCCCTTGCCATCTGAGCCAATCTGGCTATGGATTCTTCCACTTCCTTAGTTGATATCATCATCAGATCAGCTAACTCATCTATAATCACAGTAATATAAGGCAACTTTTTATGTCGCTCTTTAGATTCAGATTCTTCATCTAATAACGGAGCTTCCTTCCTGTCTACAACAATACGGGTAGCGCTTGTTGATTCACTTTCCAGCTTCTGATTATAACGATCTATATTTCTAACCCCTTTTTCTGCAAGTAATCTATATCTGCGTTCCATTTCCTCAACTAACCATTTCAATACTATTGCAGCCTGTTTGGGTTCAGTTACTACCGGGTTTAAAAGATGTGGAATCCCATCGTATGCTGATAATTCCAATCTTTTGGGGTCTATCATTATCATCTTTACTTCTTCTGGGTTAGCCTTATATAAGAGACTACAAATCATTGAATTTACGGAGATACTCTTACCAGTTCCGGTTGCCCCAGCTATTAATAAATGTGGCATCTTTGCAAGGTCTGTTACTATGGGGTTACCGAATATATCCTTACCTAAAACTATAGTAAGCTTTGAAGTAGCTTTCTGGTATGCGTCTTGACTAACTATATCCTTAAAGAAAACTGCCTCTCTGACAGAATTTGGTATCTCTATACCCACAACAGATTTACCAGGTATAGGGGCTACTATCCTAACACTTATTGCACTTAGTGCCAGTGCCAAGTCATCAGACAAATTTGCTATCCGGTTAATCTTAATCCCCGGTGCCGGTTCATATTCATACATGGTTATCACAGGACCCGGGCTAACTTCAGTAACCCTGCCTTCTACACCAAAATCGGAGAGTTTCTTTTCAAGAATCTTGGAATTCATTATTAAACTCTCCCTATCCACTTTAGCAGTCTTTTGTTCCTGATCTTCTAAAAGTGAAAGCAAGGGCAATTTATAAGTGCCTTTTGGCCTTGGCAAGTCAAACTCTTCCTGTATCGGTGCTTTCCTTCCTATTTTGTCTTGATTCTTCCCCAAAGAATCAATAATGACAGGGGTTTTAGAATTTAAAGGTACGTCCTTTTTTTTCACAGTCGATGGTTTTACCCTTGAACGTTTAAATTTTCCCCTATATAAGATAGAAGTACTTTTAATAAACCCTAATATATTAGTTAATAACCCTTTAACTTTATTTGCAAACCATACAAAAGAGAGGTTTGTGCTAAGCATTAAAGAGGATATAAAAACTAAAATGAGTAAAGTATAAGCCCCCATTTTATTAAAATATCTAACTAATTCACTGACTAGTACACCACCTACAGCTCCTCCAGTGATGATTGGCTGGTCAAGAAAAATTATTCGGGAAACTATTATGCTTAAAATTCCCGTTGTTGATAATAACAGTAAGAAAAAATTTATAAACTTGTATAAATTGAATTTGAACTCTTTCTTAACGAATAATCGAAAGGAAACAACAAACAGAATAATTGAAAAGAGATAGGAAGCTAAGCCAAAAATCTGTAAGAGAGCATCAGATAAATATGCCCCGACAATACCCCATAGGTTATTGACTTTAGTTACATTTGGGGCATAGTGATTAAATGATGGATCTGTAGGATCATATGATATTAGGCTGGAAGTGATGAAAATAGTTAAAGCGAAGATTATTAATCCAAAGATTTCCCTTATTATCCTGTTTTTAGAGATGAACGATACTATTTTATTCACTTCACCTCCAATTTGGCTGGTGTTTTTGATATTTAAAAGCTAATGAGCTTGCTTTTTGCTTTCTTTCTATAATAAGGTCAAAAATGGATAAAAGGATACTAAGGACAATCGCTTGAAGGACAATCATTAAAGCTCCCTATTATCTTATATTCGAGTTATCCCTGATAGTCAATATATTGTTTGAATTAATCCAATCGAAACCAATGCATAGGCAGCTATCCCCTCTCCCTTCCCGGTAAAACCCAACCCTTCTGTTGTAGTAGCCTTTACATTAACTTCCTCTGAATCGATCTCTAAAATCTTGGCAATGTTTCTTTCCATATCGGGTATGTAATCGGCTAACTTGGGATCCTGCGCTACTATCGTACAATCGATGTTATTTGTTCTGAACCCTTTTTTATTTTTTAATATTTTTACTATTCGCAGTAACTCTAAGCTGGAGATACCCTTATATTTTAGATCATTGTCTGGGAAATGTCTCCCCAGATCCCCTGCTCCAATAGCTCCAAGCAAGGCATCACAAATGGCATGAAGAAGGACATCGCCGTCAGAATGCCCCAGCAAACCTTTTTTATAGGGTATCTCGATACCACCCAAAATAAGTTTTCTGCCTTCTACCAGTTGGTGAACATCATAACCAAAACCAACTTTCATAATCCAACCTCAAACCTCATTTTTATATTATTGGGAGAAATTAACCATTGATGGCTTCCTAAAAAGCTTATCTAATTATTTGCGCTGCACTTTAAGCCTGAAGCGTAATCCCAGGTACACATAACCTATCAGGATTTTAGCGCTTTGCATCTTGACCTTTTTACTTTTTCATTCCAATTTTGAATTTTTTACTTGTTAATCAACCATTCAGAACTATAATACCGTTAATTGTCTTTACATAAAGGTATATTCTGATTTTTAAAAAGGGCCTCAGCTATAATCAAGTCTTCTGTTGTTGTAATTTTGATGTTTTCATATGAACCGATTATAATTTTAACCTTTATACCTAAAAGCTCTACCAAGGATGAATCATCGGTCCCGTAGATATTATTTTTATAAGCATTTTTGTAAGCACTCATTATAATATCGTACTTAAATGTCTGGGGAGTCTGTGCAAGCCATAATTTATTCCTGTCCAATGTTTCTATTATTTCTCTATCAGGAGAAACGGCCTTAATAGTTTCTTTTGCTGGAATAGCAACTACAGTTGCATTATACAGTAAGGTATCTGATATGGATTTTTCTATGAGTTGAGTAGTAATAAATGGGCGAATGCCATCGTGTATCATCACCATATCACACTTCGATTCTATTGCATCCAGACCGTTCTTAACGGAATCCTGTCTCTCAATACCACCTGCAACTATCTTAGTAACTTTTTTTAAATTATACTTTTTTACTATCTCTTCCCTGCAATATACTTCCTCTTTTTCTGAAATAATAGGGTAGACTTCACTGATACTTGTTGAGTTTTCAAACCTTAAAAGAGTTTGAGCTAAGATTGGTTTATTACCTATGTGAAGAAAAGGTTTATTAATCCTCGTACCCATCCTTTTCCCCACACCAGCAGAAGGTATCAGGGCAATAACTCTCATGCAATCCTCTTAACTGGGGGCTTTATAAAAACTATATGTAGCGTTAAGCTACATATAGTTTTTATTTTTATGCCACCAATTTTAACCGTTTATAGGTCTATCTTAACTAGTAACCTGAATTACTAACAAGCTCGGTTGGTGCTTCACCCTTTAATTCAGTAAAAATCATCCTACCAGCAGTAGTCTGAAGAACACTGGTAACGCTTACCTCAACATTTTTCCCCATATACTTTCTGGCATTATCCACTATAACCATAGTACCATCATCTAGATAGGCTACCCCCTGACCCGATTCTTTTCCTTCCTTCAGTATTCTCACATTCATAATCTCACCAGGTAAAACCACGGGTTTGAGAGCGTTTGCCAGCTGGTTTATATTTAAGACTGAGACCCCCTGGAGTTCTGCCACTTTATTCAAGTTGAAATCATTGGTAATAACCTTTGCGTTCATTTCTTTAGCCAAGGCTACCAGTTTGGCATCAACATCCTTTATCTTTGGAAAATCATGTTCCACAATTCTAACGTCAAGGTCAACCTGTTTTTGCATCTTATTCAAAATATCTAACCCTCTCCTGCCTCTGGTACGCTTAATAGAATCAGAAGAATCAGCAATATGCTGCAATTCTTGAAGAATAAATTGAGGTATTATAAATGCTCCTTCAATGAAACCAGTTTCACAGATGTCAGCTATTCTGCCATCTATTATCACGCTCGTATCTAACAATTTAGGACTTTCTCCAAGTGGTTGTTTTTTGTAAAATTTTGCTAAATCGTAAAGATTAAATTCCCCTCCTTTCTTACTACCTATTTTTAAACCTAGATACCCAATTATTACATTTGTCAATATATGGACTAAAAGACCAGATACTCTTCCTTGAAATAACTCCAGTAAAAAGACATAGGAAAACAGGTTTGCTATAATAAGTCCAGAAATCAAACCTATGCAACCTCCTATGATAGCCCTTAAAGGATATCTCACAACACGTTGTTCTATGATAAGAATTGCAGCTGAAATTATTGAACCTATTATTGCTCCCCACAAAGCTGAGTCAACAGAATTAAAAAACTCATAAACAGTATAGTAACCAACAGCAGAGCAGGATAAAACCAAAAAAATACGTAATACAGTAGTACCCATATTTAATTTCACCTCCTTTCCTTTTAACTATGATAACGGATAAAGAATATTAAAGTTATATTCTATAAATTAAAAACAGCCATTTACCCCTCTCACTTATACATGGATAAATGGCTAGATTTAATAAGCTTCACTTGTCACTTATAGTTAATATATGGCTCACACTTATAAGGTTTATATATTAACAGTTAAAGATACTCATAATTCTGTTTTCTATTATCTCTTCAGTGCTATTTTGGGCAATGGAGAGTTCTTTTACCAAAAGGTTCCTGGCTGAATCTAACATCTTCCTCTCCCCGAAAGAAAGGTCTTTTTCGAGTTTTAAGATGAACAGGTCTCTAAGAACCTCGGCTACCTCAAAAACAGAACCACTCTTAATCTTTTGCATATATTCACGATATCTTCTGTTCCATGTTTGGTTTTCAATTTCAATATCTTTCTTTTTTAATATGTCGTATACTTTGGGCACTTCTTCAAGGTGGATCACATTTCTCAAACCAACCATTCCAATATTATCTATTGGAATCATTATAGTCATATCGCTGTCCAATATCCTGAATATAAAAAATGTTTGTTCATTATCGAAAATCTTTTTGTTCTCGATTGATTGGATAACCCCTACACCATGGGAAGGATATACAGCTATATCTCCAATTTTAAACATCCGATAGTACACCTCCCTACTCTTTTAATTAGTTTTTTCAATGAAATTTAACACATTTTGATGATATAGTCAATAAAATTATTATTTGGGCTTGATTTCTGCGAATCAGGCCCAAAAACAAGAAAGAAAAATAATATCTTAAGGAGTTAATACACACAAAAAAAGCAAGGTGTTTGTGAAGATAAAAGGGGATTAAAGTTAAAATTCGTCAGAAAGGAAATTACGGATCTGGTCACATGTAAAAACAGGACCATCTTTACATACGTAAATATTTCCAATGTTGCATCTTCCACATTTACCTATACCGCATTTCATTCTCATTTCTAGAGTGGTTAATATCTGTTCATTGGTGAATCCCAATTTTCCCAACGATTGTAATGTAAACTTTATCATTATGGGAGGGCCGCAGGTAATTGCTACAGTATTTTCCGGAGAAGGGCCTATTTCTTCTAAAACTGGCGGGATAAGTCCTACCCTACCGGTCCAACTATCATCTCCCCTGTCCACAGTGGTATACATATTTACCCTATCATCTTTCTCCCATGCCTCTATATCATATTTAAAAGAGAGGTCCGCCGGACTTCTTGCACCGTATAAAATAACTATATCCTTGTAAAGATCACGGTTATCGAGCACATTCCAGATCAAAGACCTCAAAGGTGCTAAGCCAATACCTCCACCAACAAATACAAGATTCTTATCTTTAATCAAATCCAAAGGAAACCAGTTACCGTATGGTCCCCTGAAGCCTATCTCGTCTCCTTCCTGGAGTTCATGTATAGCCTGAGTTACTTTTCCTACCCTCATTACACTAAATTCTAAGTGATCCATCCTTGTCGGGCTTGAAGATATACAGAAGGTTGCTTCTCCTACTCCAAATATAGAGTATTCAGCAAATTGTCCAGATTTGAATTCGAATTTAGCCTTCTCATTTTCATCCTTGAAATTAAAATGAAAGGTCTTAATATTCTGGGTCTCCTGGATTACCTTTTCAATCCTCATCACATGAGGTACATAAACGTTTCCTTCTTCTATTCCTGAATTGTTTTTATCCTTATCAGCTGCAACTACCATGGAATATAACTCTCCTATAACTTGTTAATCCCTGCAAAATGAATTTATTTCCTTAGAGCAAATATAAGCAGGACTTTTGCCCCTTCATTTTAAGAAAACTAAAGTTTGCTAATCCCTCCTATTATTTCTGTAACATCAATATTCACAGGACATTCCCTTATGCACCTTCCGCATCCCGTGCAGGCTATGACACTAAAATTCATAGGATAATATTCAAACTTATGATGATATCTCTGTCTTATTCGCCTCCATTTTTCATGCCTGGGGTTTTCCATAGGCATTCTGGTAAACAAGGGAAACTTACAGCTGTCCCAGTTCCTTACCCTTTTGCCATCTTTCTTGTTGTTCTCATCATTTATATCAAAGCAGTGGCAGGTTGGACATACATAGGTGCATATACCGCATGATACGCATTTATTTGAAATCTTTTCCCAATACTCCCTGTTTTCAAAATTTGCCCTCATCTTATCCTGTAACCCGGACAAATTTATCTCCCTTGTTATTTTATCTTTTGCCGACTCCTTAAGTTCTTTTGTTTTCGAATCCTCATCACTGCTTGTATCAGAAAGTCCACTCATCTTTGACAGTAGATTGTCCCCTTTTTCGGTTATGGCTTCTATTAAGAGGTCATCGTTAACATCTGTACACAATATATCTACATCTTCAGACTGCCCGGGAGAGACATCCATTGAAGCACAAAAACAGGTATCGCAAGGCTCGTTACAGCCCAAACCGATAAGAAGACTGTTTTCCCTTCTTTTGAGGTAATAAGGATCCCTATAGGTATCAGCAAATAACATATCTATTATCTTTAATGCCCTGGCATCGCATGGTCTTATACCAAAGATAATATTTTGACCTTCATCAGGCATTAGCTCCTCTATTTCGTATCCCTCTTCTCCCTTGCGGAAACGAAACATCTCCTCCACAGGAGGGAAAAAAAGAGCTTTGGGGGATATAACTGTATTCTTATACCATTCAAGAAAATCCGTATTTTCACCATTCCAGGCACTAAAAGCTATCTGTCCTCCTGACCGGGAAGGCAAAAATACTGAAGAGTTCTCGTTCAGCTCCTTAAGAAACGTATTTAGTTGGTCCTTTTTGATCTTCTTATAGCCCATAATCATCTCTCTTATTTAAATGATGGTTTTGTAATATACATCATTTAATAAATTCTTCTGGATCTGTAGTTTCATAATGGGTAAAAACCGGAGAAGCATCCTTGTCCATACCCGTCTCATAATTGAAAAGGGTTTTAACCTCTTCTACCATTTTTCTCTGCAGACTTCTCAAAGGGATCCCAACAGGGCATGACCTTTCACATTCTCCACAGTCTGAACATCTTCCCGCAACATGGAGGGTTCTTACCAACTGAAACGCAAGGTTGTCCTGCCAATTTCCATACATTGCAACCCATTGAGGGATATTCACATCAACAAAACATCTTTCACAAAAACATGCAGGGCAAACATTTCTGCAGGCATAGCAACGAATGCACTTGCTGAACTGTTCCTTCCAGTACTTCCATCTCTCCGGAGCATCCATATCTTCAAGCTCTTTTATCTTCTTCAAGCTCTTTTCAATATCAACTTTTGGAGATACTTCGCTGCCCAAGAGGATATCGTACTCGAGAGGTGTCGGATACTCACAGCCAAAACACTTGTCAAAGATTACGTCCCTGAAGGAAACATTCTTTTTTGAGCCATCTATTTGGATAATAAGGTTCTCCCCTTCCTTATCTATCTCCTTCACCTGATCGATATCTGCACCTATCTGTTCCATTAATTTATTTATATCGACCATTCCTTCACAGGGGACACCCAATATTACAACGTTATCTCTGATTACTTTATTGTCCTGCATCAGGCTGACAAGAGACCGGGAATCACAACCCTTTACAACTATACCTAACTTCCCTTTTATCTCTACAGGGTACCTACTCAGATTGTTTACTATAAAAGGGTTAATAACCAGATTTTCAATATCTTCTTCTTTATTAGTTATCAATGGGGAAGTTTTAAACTTAACGGTTCCCTTTCCATAACCAACTATGTAGTCGACTTTACCTTCCGATAAAAGTTTCCTGGCCTCTTCTTTTAATTTATTCTCCATCTTTTCTTTCATCCTTAAAAAGTCTGTTTGGGCCTACCTTCCTAACTCCCTCTACAAATTCCTTTATCACCTGAGCCATTTTAGGCCCTTCAGATGCAGCAACCCAGCTAAACTGAACTCTCTCCGGCTCAACCCCAACGTATTCAAGAAGCTTTTTGACCGCTGCAAATTTTCTTCTTGCATGAAAATTCCCAGACTGATAATGACAATCTCCCGGATGACAACCGGAAACCAAAACGCCATCGAGTCCGTTTTGCAGTGCCCTCAGGATAAACATAGGATCTACCCTACCAGAACAGGGAACTCTTATAATTCTTATATTATGGGGGTATTCCAGACGAGCTGAACCTGACAGGTCTGCACCAGCATAGCTACACCAGTGGCACAAAAAACCGACTACCTTTGGTTCCCATTTTGTTTCTTCCATAGCATAACCTCTTAGTAATTACTGAGCAAGCATTCAGCGACCAGTATTAACTGACAGCTGATTACTGAGCTACAGCCATCAATTCTTCAAATATCTGTTCGTCGGTTATCCCTTTAAGCATAATACAGGAAGATTTGCAGGTAGAAACACATGCTCCGCAACCATGGCATACGCTTTCCAATACCTTCAGCTGCTTTTTCTTGGTGCCATTCCGTAAGGTAATTTCTTCTTCTTGGATAGCCTTGTAAGGACAGACCTCTATACATGCTTTACACATAGAACAGACAGCTGTATCTATACTTGAAACGAGTGGTTCCAAGGAAAGTTCGTCACTACTGAAAAGGGCCGCAACTTTTGCTGCAGCACCACTTGCAGCTGCAACAGTATCCGGGATATCTTTAGGAGACTGACAAGCACCTGCCAGAAAGACACCGGATGTTACCGTTTCAACCGGTGCCAATTTGGGGTGCAATTCCGTGAAAAATCCAAACTGGTCATAGGGGATACCCAGAATTTTGGCTACTTCTTTAGAATCGTGGCGTGCAGTTATCGCTGTAGCCAACACGACTAAATCCGCCTCAACCTCAACCTGATTGCCTGCCAAAGTATCTGCGCCTTTAACTATTAACTTATCCCCTCTCTGGTAAATCTTTGAGACTCTTCCTCTAATATATAATGCTCCGTATTGTTCCATTGTCCGTTGTACAAATTGCTCATAGTTCTTTCCCGCTGATCTGATATCCATATAGAATATATTAGTCTGAACGTCAGGGATATGCTCCTTAAGCAATACCGCATGTTTCGCTGTATACATGCAACATACGTTGGAACAGTAAGGCATTCCTTTTTCAGGATCCCGAGATCCGACACATTGAATGAAAACAACATTTTTCGGTTCCTTGCCATCTGATGGCCTAACTATATGTCCTCCTGTGGGACCTGCCGGGCTTATCAGCCTCTCCAGCTGGAGCCCGCTGATAACATCCTTAAACCTCCCGCCACCATATTCACCGTAGACACTGGCGTCAAAAAGGTCATACCCCGTTGCCACTACAATCGCACCAAATTTATCTTCAATAAACTCATCTTCCTGTTCGTAATCTACTGCTTCTGCCTGACAGAGCTTCTGACAAATCTGGCATTTACCCTTGGTAAACATCCTGCAGTGTTCTTTATCGATAACAGGCACATTCGGGACAGCCTGAGGAAAAGGTATATATATGGCCTTTCTCATGCCCGTCTCCATATCAAATTCGCTGGGTACCTTTACAGGGCATTTTTGATAACAGGTCCCGCATCCAGTGCACTTCTTCATATCAACCAAACGTGCTTTTTTGCGAATCTTTACATCAAAGTTACCTATATATCCACTGACTTCTTCAATCTCTGAATAAGTAAGAATTTCTATGTTTTCGTTTTGGGATGACTCCACCATCCTTGGTGTAAGTATTCAGGCAGAGCAGTCTAGGGTGGGAAATGTCTTGTCCAGTTGCGCCATCCTACCGCCAATAGTCGGAGTCCTTTCTACTAAGGTTACTTTGTGTCCAGCCTTGGCGATGTCTATGGATGCCTGCATTCCGGCAATACCTCCGCCAATTACCAGTGCCTTTTTAACAACCGGGCTGGTAAACCGGGTAAGAGGCTCGTTCTTTCGAACCTTGGCTACAGCCATTTTGATCAGGTCTTTAGCCTTTTCTGTTGCGAATTCTTTGTCTTTGTGTACCCATGAACATTGCTCTCTAATATTGGCCATCTCGAATTTGTACCTGTTCAGACCGCCTGCCTCTATGCACATCTGGAATGTTCTTTCATGCAATCTGGGAGAACAGGAAGCTACAACTATTCCGTCCAGGTTGTGCTCTTTAATAGCATCCTTGATGATCTTCTGGCCTGGATCTGAGCACATGTACTTATATTCTGTTGCGAAGGCTACTCCATCTTCTTTGGCCAACTCTTCAGTAATTTTTTCTACATCTACCGCGCTTGAGATATTCACACCGCAGTGACAGATAAATACACCGATTCTTGACACAGTGACACCCCTTCTTTAGATTGAGGACTTTAAAGGGATACTTTTCAAAAGTCCTTTATTCAGATCAAATTCTTTCTCTTTAAAAGATCCTTTGCGCTAACGATATGCTTATCAAGCCCAAGTTCCTTGTAACCCATCCCCATAGCTATACCCATCAATTCGGAGATAAATAAAATAGGCAAGGAATAATTAACACCATATTTAGAAGCTATCTGTGACTGTCTCATATCCAGATTGGCAAAACACAAAGGGCAGGCAACAACGATGCAATCGGCATCAGCAAACCTGGCTGCTTTTAAAATTTCGTTGCTCAACCTCAAGACAATATCCGTTCTGTCGAGAGCAAAACTGGCACCGCAACATTCTGTTTTGTGCGAACAATACGGTGATTCTGCTCCCAGTGCCTCTATAATATCTTCCATTATCGTGGGATTCTCATCGTCAGGGTCAATAGAAACAAGATCTGGAGGCCTTGTCAAAAGACAACCATAATATGAAACAGCCTTTAAACCCTCTAAGGGCTTCACCACATTTTCCTTTATTTTCTCTAGACCAAACTCCTTCGAGATAAGTTCCAGGAAGTGAATAACCTTAAGAGCCTTATTATAAGGTTCTCCAACTATTTCGCTTATCCTATTCAATGTCTCAGGATCTTTTTTCAGTGTCTCATGGGCAACTTTAAGGCGATTGTAACAGGCAGAACAAGTGGACATTATGCTATCCAGACCTTGTTTCTCAGCCAAGACCAGATTCCTGAAAGGTAGCGCAAGGGCGAGCTCTTCACTCGTAGCATGAGCTGGTGAGGCACCACAACAGTTCCAATCTCTCACTTCTTCCAGTTTCAACCCTAATTTCTCACAAACCTTCTTCGTAGAAATATCATATTCCTTGGCCGTACCATGAGAGGAGCAGCCTGGATAATAACCATATGTCATAATCTATTCCCCTTTGCCCAAAAACGCCCTTGACCTCTCAAAGATGCTCTTAATTGCATCCGTACCTTTTATTTTGTCACTGGCAAAAGATATCTTTCCCTTCCTAAATAACTTCTGGCCTATATCAGCATCTTTAAAAAACTGCTTGGTTTTTAAGTTATACATCATAGCCAGATGAGTTTCCTGTAATCTTCCCTTGTTCTTTATACAGTTCAAGAAAATATCAAGGAAGTTTACTACATTTGGTTCCTTAGATTTATAGCCCTCCTTGCGAGCAAGTATCCTTACGGTATCCATAATTTTGGCGATGTCCACCCCTTTCGGGCAACGGGTTGTACAGGTTTCGCAAGAGACACACAACCAGGGTGTTAGAGAATTCAAAACCTCTTCTTTCAGCCCCAACTGAATCAATCTCATAATCTGATTCGGTGTATGACTCATCTCCATAACAACAGGGCAGCCAGCAGTACACTTTCCGCATTGGTAACAGGCAAATATATCTACATCACTGATCTTAGATATGGTTTCTCCAAAATTTCTTACATCAGCATTTAATTGGTATATCATTGTTCAACTCTCTTCTGTTAAACTAATAAAAAAGTTCTATAAATTGTTTCAACACGTTTTCGATTTACAAATTCAGTAAATCAAGATCTTTGAAAAAGTATCTCTGACAGTAAATTCATAAATTTTTTGGGGAACCTATCTTAGCGAGCATAATGTAGAAAATTCACATGTTGAGTCCGGAGGGTTAGTTTGTGAATTTTCAATGGAGCGAGCTTAGATGGATCAAAAAAATTTATGCTGAAGCGAAAAGGAGTGCTTTTTCACATAATTTTTGTTTTCTAACATACAAGTTATGAGTCGTCAAGTAAAAAAATGAACATTCATTCATTCTTGCTTGTTAATTCCATCCATTTTCCACACGAAAGTCAGGCAGAAAATCACCATCTACTTGTTCGGGATACTGGATCCACCCATTTTCAAAGCCCCTTGATTCCAGGTAAAGTTGGTATTTCTCAAATTCTTGATTAGTTAATCTCCTTCCAAAGTCCTCACTGTATAATGCCTTATATCTTGGAAAGTACTGTCCCATTAAACTTATATGGGTATCCGTACCCAGTTCTCTGGCAACCATATCTAAAAGAGAAAAAGAATCAGCTCCATTACCAGGGAGAACCAGATGCCTTACGATTACACCTTTTTCTCCGATATCCATGCTGTTCACTTTAAGGTTACCAACCTGCCTTTTCATCTCTTTTAACGCTGGGATATTATACTCCAAGTAATTTTCTACCCCGGAATAAGAAGAAGCAGCCTTGTTACTTCCGTATTTTGCATCGGGGAGGTATATATCTATTATCCCCTCCAGTAATTTCAAGGTCTCTACTTTTTCATAACCGTTTGTATTATAGACAATCGGTATTTTTAAACCATCAGTTTTTGCCTTTGAAATTGCTCTTACTATCTGAGGTAAGTACGAAGTTGGTGTAACCAAGTTTATGTTATGGCAACCGGAATCTTGAAGTGAAAGCATATTATCAGCAAGTTCTTCAGGAGACATTTCTTCCCCCATTCCCATTTGGCTTATCTGATAGTTTTGGCAGAAGCTACACCTCAGGTTACAGTGACTGAAGAATATCGTGCCAGAACCTTTACTTCCTGAAATTGCCGGTTCCTCACCGAAGTGGGAAATCACCTTTGCCACCTTCAATTCTGACCCGGCATTACAATAGCCCAATTGGCCAACCTTCCTGTTGACATGGCATTGCCTTGGGCATAAAGCACAATCTTCTAGTATTCTATAAAGGGTATCAACCGTAGATTCAAACATATTAAAATTTAATAACCCCTATAAATTTTATATCATTCTTTATATAATATGGTTTGGAATTAATTTGACAGTAATTAATCTTATTATATAATCACTTCTTAATGAAAATAAAGTTTTTTTAGTGGTCAACAAATTCTTTAGGGTAAACCATTAATCTGAACCACATATTGAAACGCCAGATAGAGATTCAACTTGATAATACCTTTCTCTTATTTAAGGATGACGAAATTGGTTGATCCAGCCCTGTGAAAAAAATTTGACCTGTTTTAAGTTTCCCTGATATCTTGACAGGACCAATTTCTCAAAAATATTTACACGTCTTATAAAGAATTATTGTAAAGGCTTCGGGAAAGACTTGAGAAGTCTACTTCGACAGGAGAAAAACAGAATGACACTCAGGGTATATAATACATTAACAAAAACCAAAGAGGAATTTGTGCCTTTACAAAAAGGCAAAGTGGGCATGTATGTCTGTGGAGTTACCGTATATGACCTTTGCCATATAGGCCATGCCCGCTCAACGATTGTTTTTGATGTCATCTTCAGGTACCTCAGGTTTAAGGGCTATGAAGTGACCTATGTGAGAAACTTCACAGATGTTGATGATAAAATAATTAACAGGGCAAACAGCGAAAATGTCACTTGTCAGGAAATATCGGAAAAGTACATTGAAGAGTTTAACAATGATATGAACTCACTGGGGATCTCCCCCTCAACCATAGAGCCAAAGGCAACAGAACACATACCCGATATGATAAAGACCATCGAGAAGCTTATTGAAAACGGATATGCATACAGGGCAGAAAATGATGTATTTTTTTCAGTAAACAAATTTAATGGATATGGGAAGCTTTCCGGAAGAACGTTTGAGGAAATGTGTGCAGGGGCAAGAGTAGAAATCGATGAGAGGAAGAAAAACCCTATGGATTTTGCTCTCTGGAAGGCAAGCAAACCGGGGGAACCCTCCTGGGACAGTCCCTGGGGAAAGGGGAGGCCTGGATGGCACATAGAGTGCTCTTCGATGAGCCAGAAATATCTTGGAGAGACATTTGATATCCACGGCGGAGGTAAGGACCTCATATTCCCTCACCACGAAAATGAAATAGCTCAATCAGAGGGAGCTTCCGGTAAACCTTTTGTCAAATACTGGGTACACAATGGTTTTGTAAATATTGACAAAGAAAAGATGTCAAAATCCCTTGGAAATTTCTTCACTATAAAGGATATACTTGAACGATACCATCCGGAGGTGATTCGTCTTTTCTTGCTATCCAATCACTATAGAAGCCCTGTGGATTTCTCTGATAAAAACATAGAAGAGGCCAAAAAAGGTCTGGATAGAATATATGCCACCCTAAAAAATATAGATGATCTGACAGGGAATAAAAAGGAAGACAAAAACCTCCCATTGGAAAGTTTGAATAAAATAGAAAAGGAGATATATAAAACATTATCCGATCTTCCTGTAAAGTTTGAAGAGGCGATGGACGATGACTTCAATACTGCCCTTGCCATCGGTCACATCTATGAAGGGATAAGGGTTATAAACAGATATATAAGCAATAAGGGAGTACTAGACAGCTCACCGAACTCCGCTGGCATATTGAAATATGGCAGAGACAGGTTAAAAGAGATCGGTTCTGTATTGGGCTTATTTAATGGAGACCCTGAAAATTATTTTGAGAAACAGAAACTAAAAGGGATATCTGAGGTAGCGATAGATGAGAAGGAAATCCTTCGCCTGATAGACGAAAGGATAAAGGCCAGATCCGAGAAAAACTGGGCTCTGGCGGATGATATTAGAAATCATCTAACCGAAAAGGGTATTATCCTGGAAGATAAACCTGAAGGTACAATCTGGAAGATAAAGACCTAAAACTACCAAACCAACTAACTTATTTATCCCAGTGTGTCAAGCTGGCTTTTGAACTCTTGTCCACCCTACCGAAGCAAATGGGGTAGATCATAGTTATATTCACTGTTTGTGACCTAACCTTTTGAAATTATAAGATCCCCCCAGATCTAGATTGACACAATATAAACAGCAGTTTAATTTTATATGATATTTTTTCTAACAATTATTAGTTACGTAATTAGATAATGTTATCATAGCAGGTACTAGTACCTGGGTATACAAATCAGCCGGTGAAAAAGAAGTTGTGTGAATAGACACCGTATAGGAATCGAATGAAACTCCCTAAACAACTGGAAAAGGGAAATATCGAGTCAGATGTCCGAGCGGCATTAGAAGAAGAGAGCATTGCGCTTTGTAGTGAATCGAACATTTATATTCCTGTTTTAAAACTAAACCCGGAATTACGTAAGCATATTTTTTATGCGAAATCTCTTGGTGAATTGATTATTGGTTAAGAAGAAATAGAGAAGACTTTAGCAAGAGAACTGGACGGATTGGAAAAAGTCAACAGCCGGAGCGACCGTGTATCAAGGTTGCTGATTGCAACGAATGATGGATCTCCTCGCTTTTATCGCCAATTAGAGTTCCTTCATAAGAAACAAGGGGGGAGGCTTATGATTTGCCGGCTGGATGTTGATTCCATATTGATGGGGAATATCCTAGGACTTAAAGACAACCCGGTAAAGGCCGTGCTGCTGAACAGGAAAAATTCTGTTATAAATGTGCTTAAAAGTCTGCTTTATGCTTAATAAATCAGAAACCCAATATTGATTTTTCGTGACAATTATTAGTTCATCGCAAAATAATGCTATCATAAAACAGGTGGTGGACAATGTTAAACAATAAACACAAAATGGAGGACGTTATGAAAAAGAAATTATTCCAATTTTTATTGGTTATTGCTTCTCTCTTTTTATTCGTTAACAACGCAGCAGCACATTGTGAAATTCCATGTGGGATTTACGATTATGAAATGCGAATCAACATGGCCCTTGAACACATAGCCACTATTGAGAAATCCATGAACCAAATCATGGATATTGAGAAGGAAGAACATCATAACTCTAACCAGCTCATCCGCTGGGTGATGAATAAAGAACGTCACGCCGATAAACTTCAAGAAATAGTAACTCAATATTTTATGACTCAACGTATCAAGCTAGATGCAAAAGACTATGATAAAAAACTTGGCGTTCTTCATCAAATGCTAATTTATAGCATGAAATGCAAACAAACAACCGATCTTACCAATGTGACAAAATTGAGGAAGCTTGTAGAAGAGTTTCAAACTCTCTACTTTGGCGGAAAATAATTTAATAAGGGTTATGCATTTATAAAATATACCATTCGCTTGCTGTAGAATAATTGTTCATTCTCACATGTTTGAACCCAAAGTTTGAGTCTGTTAATTTTCAACGGAGCAAGTTTAGATAGGTCTAAAAATGTATGATTAGGCAAAAAGGAGAACTTTTTTCAAATTTCTTGAAAAAGGGAAAAAGTATAGATTATTAATGAATATATAAAAGGGTGTTAGGCTGAAGCAGGAACCTGCTTCAATAATTCAAAGGAAGAAACATTGTATCTATCAAATTCTTCGTCACAAACCTCTATCAGTTTCCAGTTCTTTTTATTAGAGATAACCTTTTTCATCAACTCATAATTTAGAGAATGGCCCGATTTGTAAGCTATAAGATGGCCAAGGACGGGAACTCCCAGCAAACTGAGATCTCCAATAGAGTCAAGTATTTTATGACGAACAAATTCATCAGGGAATCTCAATCCATCATCATTTATAATCCTGAAATCCCCTACAACAATAGCATTATCCAGAGAGCCTCCTTTTGCTAAACCATTTGCCTTTAGAACCTCAACATCCTTTAAAAAACCAAAGGTGCGAGCCCTGGATATTTCCCTCTCAAAAGTTCCGTTATAGAATTCTGCAGAGTAATATTGATTTGCTATAAGGGGATGATTAAAATCAACGGTATATGTAACTTTAAGTCCTTTAAAAGGAGCTAAAACAGCCTTCTTATCTCCATCAGAAACCTTTATAAGCTTTTTTATTACCAGAAATTTTTTAGGTTTCTTTTGAGCTTTAATGCCTGCAGTTTTTAAAAGATAGACAAATGGAGAAGCACTGCCATCCATTATAGGTACTTCAGAGGAATCTATCTCTACCAGTGCGTTGTCTATTCCAAGTCCCATGAATGCTGCCAATAAATGTTCAACAGTAGATACCTTTGCTCCATTATATCCAAGGGTTGTTGCAAATTTTGTGTCAACAACACTTGCAGCATCAGCCTTAATTTCCACAGGTTCAGGTGTATCTGTTCTTAAAAAAACAATTCCATGATCCACATCTGCAGGTCTAATGGTAACATTTACCTTCTTCCCCAAGTGCAGCCCAATACCCGTAAAACTTACTTGTCTGGCAATTGTTTTTTGAAACATAATCTTAAGGGTTCCTTTTAAATAGAATTTTTATTTATTAACTTAAGCAATATTAATGCCAACTTAGCCAATACAAACGTTGCCCCATCCTACATCAACATACTATTTTACCACAAATTCAATAATATCAATATGCCCCACCAATTTGAGGTGGCAATATATTTTTTAAAACTACGTTCCTTTCTAAGTAGAAAATATGTATATTAAACAACACACTTTTACAACAACTGATGTATTTTTACAACATTATTTTCTGAATATCCTCCTTGACTCATCTTCTAAAAAGATAAAAAAATAAAGTAAAAAGGATACTTATTACAATGCATGTCGTTATAGGAAAATAAAAACTTACACTATTCCTTTTTATATAGATGTTGCCCGGGAGTCTGCCAATCCAGGGAATTTTTGGGATAAAAAACAAGACCAAACCTAGGATGACTATCAAAATCCCTGTAATTATAAATAACTTGCCTATTCCTCCAAGTTCATGCATTCTTTTTGAGATACCTTTCCTTCTCGCTGTAAATACACCCACAATACTGCTGCCGATATAACCCCAGAATCTTTGATATCTCTATGCCTTTCTTCCATCCCTCACGAAAATCCCTGTAGTAGAATCTAACCCCATACTCCTTGGCTAGCCCCTCCCCAATTTCTTTTATCTTTTCATGCTTCTGAAATTTGCTATACAGCATGGTTGTAGAAAAAAAGTCAATCCTTTCTTTCCTTGCTAACTGGGCTGTTTGTTTCAAACGGGCATAATAACAATACAGGCAACGTTCACTTTCTCTAAAGACCACATTTTGTAAAAACTCTTCTAGCTTATATTCATAATTGTAAGTCATATTTAGACTAATTTTGTTCGAATATTCTTCCACCGTTTCAAGCCTTCTTCTGTATTCTTGATAAGGATGAATATTCGGGTTGTAAAAAAAACCTAAGACCTCTATACCCTCTTTCCTCAGTTCTTGGACAGGATAAATAGTACAGTTTGCGCAACAAACGTGAAGCAATATCTCCATAATAAATCACACAAATTTTACTTTTTTAGATTTGAGATCGTATCTACTTATATGTAGGACCAAACATTATTCAACTAATGGGCGTCAGCCCAGTTTTTTCCAATTCCAATATCTACCTTTAAAGGTACAAGGAGTTCCATTACCCCTTCCATTTTTTCTCTAACTATATCAACCATCATGGCACAATCATTATCTTGAACTTCAAAAACCAATTCATCATGAACCTGCATAATCATTTTGGCAGAAAGCCTCAGCTCTGAGATACTCCTTGAGATGTTGATCATGGCTACTTTTATTAAATCAGCGGCACTTCCCTGAATAGGTGTATTTATGGCGGTGCGTTCAGCAAACTGCCTGGTTAAATGATTCTTACTGTTTATCTCAGAAAGGTAACGACGACGATTCAACAGGGTTGTTACATACCCATCTTTTTTAGCCTGAAGCAAAATGCCTTCAATATATCTCTTTACTCCTTGATATCTCTGAAAGTAGTTATTAATATAATCCTGCGCCATATTAATGCTTATCCCCAATTCCCTGGATAAACCAAAAGAGCTCATCCCGTATATAACTCCAAAGTTTATTACCTTTGCCTGTCTACGCATTTCAGATGTAACCATCGATGGAATAATACCAAATATCTCTGCCGCTGTCTCTGAATGGACATCCCGATCGTTATTAAATGAATCTATAAGTATTTTATCTTCTGAAATATGGGCCAAAAGCCGAAGCTCTATCTGAGAATAATCAGCAGAGATTAATGACCATCCTTTTTCAGGAATAAATGTCTGGCGGATTTTTCTACCGTCTTGTGTCCTTATGGGAATATTTTGTAAGTTTGGATCACTGCTGCTTAATCTACCAGTAGCAGTAACGGTCTGGTTATAAGAGGTATGAATTCTTCCTGTTTCAGGATGGACCAATCTTGGCAGTGCATCCAAGTAGGTAGATTTTAACTTTGTCAGACTTCTGTATTCCAATATCTTTTCCGGCAGCTTAAACTCATAAGCCAATTTATTCAGGATATTCACATCGGTACAATACCCTGTTTTTGTTCTTTTTGCTCCCGGCAACTCCAGCTTCTCAAATAGGATATTACCCAACTGTTGGGTTGAGTTGATATTAAACTCCTCTCCTGCTAAATTATATATCTCTTTTATGAGCTGATTTAATTTAATGTCCACCTCTTTAGACATTTTTGTGAGGAAGTCTACATCTATCTTAACCCCGTTCATTTCCATATCGGCCAGAACCAGTATTAAAGGCATCTCAATACTATAAAAAAGGTCCGCGAATCCCTCTTTATCAAGCCTCGGCAATAATAAATTAGACAGGAGAAACGTAACATCAGAGTCTTCACATGCATAGACGGAAGCCTTTATTATATCAATTTGATCGAATGTCAGGGCATTTTTACCCTTTCCTGCCAAATCTTTATAAAATATCATCTCATGGTCGAGATATTCCCTGGCTATATCCTCAAGGTTATGATTATGTTTCGATGGATTTAACAAGTAAGATGCAATCATTGTATCACAATTTATACCTAAAAGTTCAATACCATACCGTTTAAGGATAACATAATCATACTTAATATTCTGTCCAATCTTTTTTATGCTTCTATTTTCAAGGATTGGTTTTAATGATGAGAGTACGTAGTCCATACTCAGCTGTTTGGGGGCGCCCAGATATCTATGGGTAAGAGGTATATAAAATGCTTCATGAGGAACATAAGAAAAGGATATTCCAACTAGCTGAGCCAGCATAGAGTCTTTCGATGTGGTCTCTAAATCCAGGGCAAACTCTTGAGAGTTCTTCAACCCTTCAATCAAGCTATGAAATTCTTCTTCGGTAATGACTACTTTGTAATCATCGGTGGGAAGTCTTCCTTCTAACGAAAACTCTTTAAGAAATTTAGAAAATTCTAATTCTTGAAATATCTCTTTTAGCTTTACCGTGTCATGCCTTGATAGAGAAAATTCATCAAAATTATAGGGCAAAGGCACTTTAACATCTATCGTTGCCAAATCTTTGCTTAGTCTCGCCTGATCACTAAATTTTAACAGATTTTCTCTTCTGCGTTTACCTGGAACCTTATCTACATTATTGAGAAGATTTTCAATTGTACCAAATTCTTTTATCAATCCTATAGCTGTTTTTTCACCAATACCAGGGACGCCTGGAATGTTATCAGATGTATCACCTGCCAGCCCCATAATCTCTATTAATTGAGATGGCTCAACACCAAATTTATCTATAACCTCTTTAATTCCGAATTTCCTGTCTTTCATAGTATCGAGAGTAGTTGTGTTTTCCGTTATGAGTTGGAGCATATCCTTATCTCCGGTAACTATAACGACTTCTACCCCTTTTTTCTCACTTTCCTTAGCTATAGTACCGATGACGTCATCTGCTTCAAAGCCTTCCATCTCTAGAACAGGGATATTAAAACCATCAACAATTTTTTTGATATGTGGGATCTGTGGTTGAAGAGCATCCGGCATGGAAGGTCTATTGGCTTTGTATTGATCATACATCTCGTGGCGGAATGTAGGTCCTTTAGCATCGAAGATAACAGCCATATGATCGGGTTTGTGGTCTTTTATTACCTTCAACAGCATATTACAAAAACCAAATATTGCATTTGTGGGAAGACCTGATGAGGTAGAGAGGTGGCCTATAGCAAAATATGCCCTATATATGTAAGAACTCCCATCTATCAAAAATAGACGGGGTTTAGAAGACATGGGTTGCTCCAAATATATGGATAATAAATTGTCGTTTAAAAAAAATCTTATTCAAGGGTTTAGAAAGACATCCTGAAAATCAAAATCTATTTAACTTTTCATACAAAATAGATAATAATAATAAACAAATATTATGTCAATCTTAAACTCAGAGCATTAATTACAATAGATTTGTAACCGGTCATTTTTTAATTCTCTTGAATTTATAATTCGTTCATCGTACAATACAGACAAAAATATCATATAAGATTTTTTTAACCCTTTCTGGTCCTGAGAATTTTATCGAACTGTAAATTTACATCGGTCTTTCATTACTGACCAAAAAGAAACATGATCCAGACAAGTAACCGGTGTAACCTTCAGGACTTGCAGGCAGTCGTTCTAATTATCAAAGTTATATCCAAGTTTATAAGGCTGGTTTAGGACGCCTTGCCCTATTTATGAAATTGAAAGGAGGTAACTTTATTGTGGCAGAGCGTGAAACCGGCACTGTCAAATGGTTCAATTCCAGTAAAGGTTATGGCTTCATTACTCGGGACCAGGGAACAGATGTTTTTGTACACTATAGTGCCCTTCGTGGAGAGGGATATCGTTCATTAGAAGAAGGGCAGCGAGTCGAATTCACTGTAGGTCAAGGAGAAAAAGGGCCCCAGGCTCAAGACGTAGAGGTCTTGTCTTGAGGAAACAATAACATATTTGATTCGTGCGACGTGAATATCAAGTACGTCGCACGAATCAAAACTTCATAGATAATTCTGCAGCATATCAAAGAGTAAAACACCTCTTTCCTCTTTTATTCTTCACCCAACCCTGACGGCTTTGCAAAAAGTCCATCTGAGGTATTACTTTACATCTTCAGACATTGCAGCGTACAGATAAAGTACGCTTTATTCCATCGAATTTGCGCTCCTTGCATCTGGTTTTGTCTTTGCCATCTGACTTATGACTTTTTACAGTTTCATCGATCCTTAATGCCAGTCTATATTTTTGGTTGATTTATCACCAAAGATTATGTTATTTGTATCATAAAATCCTTCGATTAAAGCGAGAGGAGACTAATCACTAACTCAATGAACCCAAAACAACTAATGAATATTTCAGACCAATATACCGCCTCAACCTATTCGCGTTTACCTGTTGTAATAGTAAAAGGTTCAGGTTGCAAGTTATGGGACTCTGATGGTAAAGAGTACCTTGATTTTGTCGGTGGGCTGGCAGTATGTAACTTAGGGCATTGCCATCCTAATGTTGTAAAAGCTATAAAAGAACAGGCGGATACCCTTATACACGTATCGAATCTCTACTATACGGAACCTCAGACCAAGTTAGCAAAACTTCTGGTGGAAAATTCTTTTGCAGATAAAGTGTTTTTTTGCAACAGTGGAGCAGAGGCTAACGAGGCAGCAATTAAGCTGACCCGTAAGTATACAAAGGAGAAAAAAGAGGATAAAAAATTCGAAATAATAACTATGACAAACTCCTTCCATGGACGGACTATGGCCACTATTACTGCAACTGGGCAGAATAAGTTCCACAAAGGTTTCGAACCCTTATTGCAAGGTTTCAGATACGTACCTTTCAACGACTTAAAAGCTGCAGAAGAAGCAATTAATTACTCAACATGTGCCCTAATGGTAGAACCAATTCAAGGAGAAGGCGGAGTTAACTGTCCATCAGATGATTATCTGAAAGGGCTCAGGGAAATCTGTGACAATTTCGGTTTATTGCTCATATTTGATGAAGTTCAGGTGGGGATTGGAAGAACAGGAACCCTATTCGCTTATGAGGGTTATGATGTCCAACCTGATATTATAACCCTTGCCAAGGGGCTGGCAGGAGGATTGCCGATAGGCGCTATGCTTGCAAGGGAAGAAATTGCCAAGAGTTTCTCTCCAGGCTCTCATGCCTCAACCTTTGGAGGAAATCCGGTAGTGTCTGCCTCTGCTTTAGCTACTATAAATACTATTTTAGATAACGGCATTCTGGAAAACTGTATAAATGTGGGGGGTTACCTTTTCGAAAAGCTTAATAAATTGAAGCGTAAGTATCACTTTATTAAAGACCTTAAAGGAAAAGGCCTTATTATAGGTATGGAATTAGAATTCAATGGTGGTAATATTGTTAAAGAATGCCTAAACAGAGGCCTTCTGATCAACTGTACAATGGATAGGACTCTTCGTTTTCTCCCCCCACTTATTGTCACCAAACTGGAAGTAGATGCAATGGTTAGAATTTTATACGATGTTTTTTCTGCACTTTAATCAGATAAATAAACGGGGTTATAGATATGGAATCAAAAATAAATAAAGTAGTCCTGGCCTATTCCGGAGGTTTAGATACCTCTGTTATTTTGAAATGGCTAATAGAGACATACGGATGTGATGTCATAACCTATACTGCCAATCTAGGGCAGGCAGAGGAGTTGAATAATTTAGAAGAGAAGGCAATAAAAACCGGGGCATGTAAGGTTTACATAGAAGATTTACAGGATGAATTCGTACTCGATTATATCTTCCCTATGCTAAAGGCAAATGCTGTCTATGAAAGTGGATACCTATTGGGTACATCTATTGCCAGACCTCTAATTGCAAAAAAACAGATTGAAATTGCCAAGAAGGAAGGGGCAGACGCAGTATGTCATGGGGCAACAGGTAAGGGAAACGACCAGGTCAGGTTTGAATTAACATATCTATCCCTCGATCCTCAGATCAAAATTGTTGCCCCCTGGAGGGACTGGGAATTTGATTCTCGAAAGTCACTTGTCGAATATGCAAAGAAACATAAAATTCCAGTTACTATAACAAAGGAAAAACCATACAGTAGTGACCGAAACTTGTTTCATATAAGTTTCGAGGGGGGCATCCTTGAAGACCCATGGGTAGAACCCAGCGAAGATATGTATATCTTGTCAGTATCTCCTGAAAAGGCACCGGATAAAGCAACTTACATTGAGATTGATTTTGAAGCAGGTATTCCAGTAGCAGTTGACGGTAAAAAGGAGAGCCCTGGAAATTTATTGATGAAACTCAATAGCTTGGGTGGCAAAAACGGTATAGGGCGAATTGACATAGTAGAAAACAGATATGTGGGCATGAAATCTCGCGGTGTATACGAAACACCTGGGGGAACCATTTTGCATACCGCTCACAAGGCTATAGAATCTATAACAATGGACAGAGAAGTTATGCATTTAAGGGATTCTTTGATCCCAAAATACTCAGAGCTAATATACAATGGGTACTGGTTCTCACCGGAGATGGAACTCTTAAGAAAGACAATCGATGAAACACAAAAGGATGTTTCTGGAACAGTACGATTAAAATTATACAAAGGTAACTGCCTTGTAGTGGGGAGAAAATCACCTGAATCTTTATATCACCATGATTTTGCCACCTTTGAGAAGGATACTGTTTATAATCAAAAAGACGCTGAAGGTTTTATTAAAACAAATGCCCTTAGACTACGAATCTACGGTATGAAAAAGGGATAATACGGTTTTTACTTTTTGAGAAGGTTGCATATCAATATGATTAAGAAATCTAATATCATAATTCATATTCTCTTAATTTCTATATTATTTTTATCTGTTATGGAGGGATTTGGATGTGGCAAAAAGGCACCGCCTGTTGTGCCTAAAAGCCCTGCTCCAAAAGCTGTTAATGATTTAAAAGCTACCGCTTTAGAAGGAAAGGTTTTGCTCCACTGGACAGTTCCCGACAAGGATACTGATGGATCGCAATTAACTAATCTAGCTGGTTTCAAAGTTTTTAGGAGCAAAGCTTCTTTTGACTCCAAACCATGTCCGGACTGCCCTAAAACATTCGAAGAATTTGCTGATATTGGTTATAGGGATACTTATCCTAATAACGCAGCCATGGTAAATAAGACTACTCAGTTTTCGGACAAAAATCTGCTTTATCGGACAATATACACTTATAAGGTTCTATCCTACAATTCTGACGGTGTTTTCAGTGAAGATTCAAATTATGCTGAGATATCATGGGATGTACCCCCATTAAGTGAAAAGGTGAAATAGAAGTCATGCATGATTTTCAATATAAGAATGATGAGCTCTATTGCGAAGATACACCTATTTCAGCTATAGCAGATAGCGTTGGGACCCCTTTTTATCTATACAGCCATAATACTCTTTTGAACCACTTTAAAGTCTTTGACTCTGCCTTCTCTTCAATAAACCACTTAGTGTGCTTTTCTGTAAAGGCAAACTCAAATATTGCCGTACTTAAAACATTTATCAATCAAGGTGGAGGAGTAGATATCGTTTCGGGGGGTGAGTTATTCAGAGCCTTAATGGCTGGAGCCGACCCTAAAAAGATAGTTTACTCAGGTGTAGGAAAGAAAGTCGATGAGATAGAGTTTGCACTTAATACCGACATTCTAATGTTTAATATAGAGTCGGCTCAAGAACTGACGGTAATAGATTCTGTGGCAGGAAGACTTGGGAATAGGGCCAGAATTTCATTCAGGATAAATCCGGATATAGATCCTAAAACCCACCCTTATATCTCTACAGGTCTTAAGAAGAATAAATTCGGGATTAATATAAAGAGATCCCTTGAGGAATACAGGCACGCCAAAAGTCTCAAAAATATTGACATCGTGGGGGTAGATTGTCACATTGGATCCCAGATTACAGATATAGAGCCTTTTGTTGATGCACTTAAAAGGATAAAAGAACTGGTGATCGAACTTAAAAAAGAGGGAATAGATATAAAATATCTGGACCTCGGTGGTGGCTTGGGGATAACCTATGATGATGAGATCCCTCCCCATCCAAACACCTACGCTCAGGCTATTATTGAGCAAGTTTATGATCTAAATTGTACTCTTATCTTAGAACCGGGAAGGGTAATTGTTGGAAACGCCGGGATATTGGTAACCAAAGCACTATATACAAAAACAAGCGAATATAAAAACTTTGTTATTGTAGATGCGGGCATGAATGATCTAACCCGACCTACTCTCTATGGTTCTTTCCAGGGGGTTCAACCTGTAAAGTTAATAAAGAAAGGTGAGTTTGTGGCCGATCTGGTTGGCCCAATATGCGAATCCGGTGACTTTCTGGCAAAAGACCGAAAGATGCCTAAATTCGAACGGGGAGATTTAGTGGCCATTATGAGTACAGGGGCATACGGATTTACTATGTCATCTAACTACAACTCCCGTCCTCGTATTCCTGAAGTTATGGTAGCTGGAAACGAATTTTATATAATCAGGGAAAGGGAAGAATACGACGATCTTATAAAGAGAGAGAAGATTCCTGATTTTATAAACACATAGGGGCCTGTCTACCTGAGACTTTTTAAAAACTCTTTGCGGATTAATATAAAAGCCCTAAGTTTATACATAAAGGTATTTATATGTACAACTTTGATTTTTTCAAGATGAGCGGAAGCGGAAATGACTTCATTATTGTAGATAATCGCAGTAATATTATAACAGGAGACAAAATAAACAACCTTGTTAAGAAGATATGTCAGAGAAAAATATCTGTGGGGGCTGATGGGTTCATATTAATCCAGGAATCAGACAAAGCCGACTTTAAGTGGCGGTTTTTCAATGCGGATGGAAGTGAAGCCGAGATGTGTGGAAATGGCGGCAGATGTGCCGCCAGGTTTGCTTATCTAAAAAGTATCGCAGGCAAAAAAATGTCTTTTGAAACTATGGCGGCATTAATTAAAGCTGAAATCCTTGATGATAGAGTTAAACTCGAAATGCCTTCTCCCGATAATATCATCTGTAATCAAACAATATTAATTGAAGAAGAAGAACATATAGTTAATTTCATAAATACAGGGGTTCCCCATGTGGTAAAATTTGTTAATGATATAAAAAACTGTGAAGTATTTCAAATAGGAAGGCTTATACGTTACCACGACCAATATAAACCAGCGGGGGCAAACACAAATTTTGCTTATGTTAATGACCGCTCCAACATGACTGTGCGCACCTATGAAAGGGGTGTAGAGGAGGAAACCCTGGCTTGCGGAACAGGGGCTGTAGCCTCAGTTCTGATTGCATCCTTAAAGGATATGGTCTCATCACCTGTGAATGTTAAAACCAGTGGCGGAGAAACTCTAACTGTGCATTTTAAACATGCCAAAAATGTATTTGAGGAAATATTTCTGGAAGGAGATGCCAGAGTTATATACGAAGGACGGTTGTGGCAAGATGCGATATCTCAATAGAGGAAAGCAGATAAGCTATGGACAGAATACCCGAAGATGAACTCCGTTCCAGAATACGCCGGTTACAGAGAGTTATTTTAGAAAAACATCTGGATGCGGTATTCATTATTCAGAAGGCAGATCTATTCTATTTTACAGGAACAGTACAGTCTTCAGTGCTTTGTGTCCCTGTTGAAGGCACTCCTCTATTAATAGTAAGGAAAAGCTACGAAAGAGCTTGCAAAGAGTCAGCTTTAGAAAATATCGTTTACCTCCCTTCCTATGGAGAGTTGCCAAACCTTCTCAGGGAGCATAAGATTATCCATTTAGACCATATTGGTATGGAATTTGATGTTATCCCCACTTCTCTCTTTATTACATACCAGAAGATGTTCCCAAAGGCTAGATTTGAAGACGCATCAATGGCAATAAGAAACATCAGAATGGTCAAGTCGGGATACGAGATTGATATGATGCGCAAAGCCGGTAAGATTTCTGACGCTATTTTGAAAGAGGTGAAAAACGAGTTAAAAGTAGGACGAACTGAAGTGGAAATCGCCTCTCTTATTTACAGCATTGCTTTTAAGTTAGGAGCACATGGATTTACAACTGGTAGAGGGTGGAATCAAGCCTTATCTCCGCTTCCCTTTGTCTATGTTCTTTCGGGAGAAAACGGGGCTATGACGTCGTCCGATGATACTCCATTAGGGGGTAAAGGTTTAAACTCTTTTATCTCCAGTGGACCGTCAAACAAAAAAATAGAGGCACAGGAACCAATTGTAATTGACATTGGACTAGCATACAATGGCTATTCAGTAGATATGACCCGAACTTTTTCAGTGGGTGATCTGCCTTCATCTTTGAACAATGCATATGAAGCAACCCTCAAGATACAAGAGCAATTAATAAAGCAACTGTTTCCCGGTAAAATATGCTCGGAACTGTACCAGATTGCTGAAGAAATGGCCAAGCAACTAGGATACGGTGATAACTTTATGGGATACGGGAGGGATAGTGTGCGATTCGTTGGACATGGGATAGGCATAGAACTGGACGAACTTCCAGTACTTGCCAATAGATTTGATATGCCCCTTGAGGAAGGTATGACCGTGGCTATTGAGCCTAAGATTATCTTCCCAGGAATTGGGGCCGTTGGTATCGAAAATACCTGGCTAATTAACAAAGACGGTCCAGAGCCTTTAACCTTGATGGACTAGGCTTTATTTTTACTGTGGTTAGGAGGGAAAGGGATGATAAAGACCATTGTTGTTGGGGCCGCAGGTAGAATGGGTGGCAGAATCATTAATGCTATAAATGAAACCGAGGGGATTGAACTTGTTGGTGCGGTAGAGTATAAGAACCATCCGGCAACGGGCAAAGACGCAGGAGAAGTTGTTGGCCTGGGCAAATTAAACATAGAGTTGATGGATGACCTGGCCACAATTATCGATCTAGGAGATGTAATTATTGATTTTACAAACAATACTGCATCCTTGAGGCATCTGGAGATTGTTGCGAAAAACAAAAAGGCAATAGTTATAGGAAGCACTGGATTTTCTGCCAAAGAAATGGATGAAGTTAAAAAATTGTCCGATAACGCCAAGTGTGTACTCTCTCCAAATATGGGTGTAGGAGTTAACCTGGTTTTTAAGATAATAGAAGATATATCGAAGGTTCTAGGAGATGACTTTGACATTGAAATTGTTGAGGCTCATCACAGGTTTAAAAAGGACTCTCCAAGTGGAACAGCTATGAAGATTGCACAAATAATCGCCCAAACCCTTAAGAGAGACTTGGATGAGGTAGGGGTATATGGACGAAAGGGTATCGTTGGAGAGCGTAAACAAAAAGAGATTGGTATTCAGGCTGTCAGGGCCGGGGATATTGTTGGAGACCATACAGTCATCTTTGGAGGACTGGGCGAAAGGCTGGAGGTTACTCATAGAGCACATAGTAGAGATACCTTTGCACGCGGAGCTGTTAGAGCTGCTAAATGGATTGTTAATCAAAAAAACGGATTGTACGATATGCAGGATGTACTGGGGTTAAAATGAGGAGGCAATAATTATAATGTTTAAAATAGAGAAAGCGGACCGGATAAAGGAGCTACCACCCTATTTATTTGCAACAATCGATAAGATGAAAGCTGAACAGATAGCTAAAGGAGTGGATGTTATCGATCTCAGCATCGGTGATCCTGACATACCTACTCCTTCTAACATTATAGCAAAGATGAAAAAAACAGTAGAAGATAAAAAAAATCACCGGTATCCTTCTTATGAGGGGATGATTGACTTCAGAAGAGCTGTATCCAACTGGTATAAAAGGAGATTCAATGTAGATCTGGACCCTATTACAGAGGTTCTCTCTTTAATTGGGTCTAAAGAGGGCATAGCCCATATTCCTTTGGCATTTGTTAATCCAGGCGATATTGTATTGGTTCCCAGCCCTGCTTATCCTGTCTACAGCATAGGGACGAAATTTGCTGGAGGAGAACCTTACTTTATGCCTCTTCTTAAAGAGAATAACTTTTTACCTGATTTAGAAAAAATACCGGAAAATGTTGCAAATAAAGCGAAATTGATTTTTGTTAATTATCCTAATAACCCAACTGCTGCGGTAGCTGATACAAATTTTTTCAGAGTTCTTATCGAGTTTGCTAAAAAGCACAACATAATTATCTGCCATGATGCACCTTATACGGAAGTATACTATGATGATGATAAACCCATCAGTTTTTTGGAAGTGGATGAAGCCAAAGATGTAGGAATAGAATTCCACTCACTCTCAAAAACATACAATATGACAGGATGGAGGATAGCATTCGCAGTTGGGAATGCCGATATACTAGGAGGGTTAGGTCAGATTAAGACGAATGTTGACTCTGGTTTGTTTCAGGCAATTCAGGAAGCAGGTATTGAAGCATTAGAATGCGACCAATCATCGGTGGAAGAGATGAGAAAAATATATCTGGAGAGAAGAGATGCTTTGGTTAAAGGTCTTATTGAAGTGGGATTGAACCTAGAGGTACCAAAGGCCAGTTTTTACCTATGGGTCCCGGTTCCAGATGGATATTCCTCTACTACGTTTTGCGCGCACTTACTAAATAAGGCAGGAATTTTAACCACCCCGGGAAATGGGTTTGGTGAAGCAGGAGAGGGGTATATACGTATGGCATTAACAGTACCTAAAGACAGAATTATAGAAGGGGTTGAACGACTTAAAAAAGTGGGCATTTAACGGGGTAACATGAATATTGCCTATATAGGAATCGGGTCCAATCAGGGAGATAAAATAAAGTATTGCAATGATGCGATAAAGGAGATTTCTAAATACAAAGGTAATATAATTTTAAACCGATCTTCTTTTTACAGGACAGAACCGTGGGGTAAGGAAAATCAGGATTGGTTTATTAACTGTGCAATCAAACTCAAAACCACTTTAGATGCATCTGAGTTTTTCAAAGTACTTCTTAATATTGAGAAAAAATTAAAAAGGGTTAAGAGGGATAAATGGGGGCCCAGAAAGATCGATCTTGATATACTTTTTTTTAACGATAAGGTAATAAACACACCTGAGGTTAATATCCCTCACCCCATGATTCAGGCTAGAAAATTTGTACTTGTGCCTCTGAATGAAATCTGTCCTGAATTTATTCATCCGGTATTAAATAAATCTATAATGGAGTTGCTTAAGGAAACAACAGACGACAAAGAGGTTATAATAATAGGAAAAGAAGACTAATAAAGAGAGTTTTTATGCTGCGTTTTATATTCCTGATTATTCTGTTTTATCTTCTATACAGATTTATAAAGGGACTTTTATATCCCTCTGAAGAAATAAATATCAGCACAATAACTTCCAGGGAAAGACCTGAGGAAGATGAGATGGTGAGGGATCCTTACTGTGATAAATACGTACCTAAAAGAAATTCTTATTCAGCAAAGATAAATGGTGAGTTTCTATATTTTTGCAGTAACGAATGCCTCGAAAAATATAAACAGGAAAAAGCCTCAAATTAAAAATGGTTAAGAATTACTCTAAAGCAAAGGCAATTATATTTTGTTTATTTCTAGTGTTAGGGGTTCTATTGACACCCTATTCTATATCTTTTGCAGATATTTACAGCTTCACAGATCAAAATGGTGTAATTCATTTTACCAATGTCCCCACCGATCCCAGATATAAACTAATTATAAAAGAGAAACACTTCGATCCTCGATCTATAAACTATGGATCCCTTATATCAAAAATATCAAAGAAATATATGTTAGACGATACCCTTGTAAGAGCCATAATAAAAGCAGAGTCTGATTTTAACCATAAAGCAGTATCTAACAAGGGTGCAATGGGATTAATGCAGCTGATGCCAGGAACAGCAGAGGACATGGAGGTTAATAACCCATTCGATCCTGAAGAAAACATCGAGGGGGGTGTCAGGTATTTTAAATGGCTTCTAAATAGATTTGAAGACAATTTGCCTCTGGCTATCGCTGCATATCATGCTGGAGGAGAGGCAGTTGAAAGACACAACGGCATTCCACCTTTTACTTCAACCCAGAAATATGTTAAAAAGGTATTAAAATACTTCAAAGAGTATAATAAGTAGAAATTCTTACTAAATCAAGGTATTAAATAATGTTAAACTTACCCAATTATTTGACTATCCTGAGGATTATGGTAATTCCTTTTATTGTAACCTTTTTGTTTTTCCCCGGGAAGTTGGCGGCTTTTTTTGCAGCATTACTCTTCTCCATAGCAGCTATTACAGATCTTCTGGATGGTTATATTGCTCGCCAGCAAAATGCCGTTACCTTTTTAGGAAAAGCTCTAGACCCACTGGCTGACAAGCTTTTAATTACCGCGACTCTAATTATGCTTATACCTCTAGGAAGAGTTCCTGCATGGATGGCAGTAGTAATAATCTCTAGAGAGATAGCTATAACAGGATTAAGAGGTGTTACTGCTATAGAAGGAATATTAATAAGTGCCTCTAATTTAGGAAAATATAAAACAATCTTTCAGGATACTGCACTGATTTCTCTACTGCTACATTATGAATATCTCAATGTAGATTTACATACCGTTGGGATGTTTTTCTTGTGGGTCGCATTAATAGTTACAATATGGTCCGGATACGATTATTTCTACAGATTTTTTAATAAGATTAAATCTATAGATGGATAGGTCTGTTTTTTGTTTGACAAGGTCGAAGGATTTGTTATAATTCCCGAAAATTAAAAATACTTTTAGCGGGAATAACTCAGTGGTAGAGTGCAACCTTGCCAAGGTTGAAGTCGCGGGTTCAAATCCCGTTTCCCGCTCCATTTTATAAAGGCGGCATAGCCAAGTGGTAAGGCAGAGGTCTGCAAAACCTTTATTCCCCGGTTCGAATCCGGGTGCCGCCTCCATTGGTAATTTTCTTTTCCTTTAACAGATAGCGCACAGGCATTTCACTAAAAATCTATTTTAGCGATTTCAATTATTCAGATCTTTTTCCCCTAACTTTAGGTTTATCTTGTTGTCTTAGAAGCTCATAAATTTTCAATTCACCCAAAACCTTACCAGCATCGTACTTCCCGACTTCCTTTACATCCAGAATTGAGTTCATTACTGCTAGGCGGGTCTTCTCACTTATTAAAATAATATTAGGCCTGTTCTTGGTTAATTCCTGCAAACGAAATACAATGTTAACCGAATCTCCAATCACTGTATAATCCATTTTTTTATCAAAGCCGATATTCCCAACAACAGCTTCCCCGGTATGAACACTGACCCCAATCGTAAGTTTCATTTCAATTTCGTTGGATAAATCTTCATTAATAACTCCAAGAACTTTTTTCATCTCAAGAGCTGCAGAAATGGCATTATCTGCATCCGAGGCGCTTGAAACTGGAGCACCAAAGACAGCAAGGAAACCATCTCCCAGATATTTATCCACAATTCCATTATACTTGAAGACAATATCACCCATAACAGAAAAAAAATGGTTTAGGATCGACACGGTCTTTTGAGGACCTATATTGCTGGCAAGGGTAGAAAAATTCCGAATATCAATATTGAGCAAAGTTAAAGTTTTTAATTCATCAACCACTGGTTTTTCTCCCGAAGAATCATAGGCAATTTTGTCTACAATCTCCTTAGGAACAAACTTCTGGAACATATTGCGTATAGACCGTTCATGTTCAGCCATGGACAATGTTTCCTGATAAAGTATAGAGTTTTCCAGAGCAATACTTACCGAAGTTGCAATAGACTGGAGTAGTTGAAGATCGTTGGTATTAAAATCACCCTGCTGTCTGTTTAGAACCTCAATTACACCGCGGACCTTACCTTGTGAGATCAGGGGCACACATAACACAGAGCGGGTTTTAAATCCTGTACGCTGGTCAAACTCGGGATCATAGTGCTGTGAAGCCCTAATATTATTTACCATAACAGATTCTCCGCGAGCTGCAGAATACCCTGCAATCCCTTGACCAAGCTTAGGACAAAAATCGTTCAGGTTCTCAATATTGAGATTAAAGGTAGCTTTAAATTCAAGTTTATCTTTATCCAGAAACAATAAAGATCCTGCTTCTACTTCCATTACTTCCTCAATTATCTCCATTGTATTCTTAAGTACCTTATCCATATCGAAAGTGGAAGAGGCCAGAACCCCCCCAATCTGTTTGATTGCTTCCATTTCCTGGTCACGCTTCATGACAGATGAAACCATACGATTTTTTTCTATTGCCATTGTAAGAATATAAGCCATACGGTTTATTTGAAATTCCATATCATGTAAAACGTCAGATTGAAGAGACCCTACCACCAGTATTCCTATTATTTCCCCTCCACTCTTTAACGGCGATAAAAAGACAGATTGTATGCCCTGCTTCTCAAAAAGCTCCTGTTCCATATAGTGTTTTAATTTCTGCGTATCTTCTATAAATATACTACTACCCTGTTTTATAACTCGGTCAAAGACAGAACCTAAAAAATAGTGATGGGAATTCCTTAATAGGTTGATTGGTACAAAGGAAACAAAATCTTGAAGAGACAATCGATCAGCCACATCTCCTATTCGAGTCATCAAAAGGGACATATCAAAGGGAACTTCACTTCGAAATTCGTTCAAGATTGCATGAAAAAGTTCACTGTCCTGAAGACTTGAATTCAGAAGCTTAAAAATATTTTCCAATGTTTTAATCTGTTGAGTCTTCTCCCTACTTCTCTTTATAAGTCGAATATTGTCATAAGTGAAGGCGGCATTACTCAAAAGAGGAGCTAAAATATCAGCATCTTCCATTGTAAATGGCATATCTGTTTTCCCCCTGGAAAAGGTCATAACTCCGAAGATGTCATGAATACTCTTCAAAGGCATACAAAGAAAAGATTTTGTCCCATAGTGAGAGCGGTTTTCCCGGCCAAAGCGAGTATCATTCTCTATGTTTTTAACCAGCAGTGGGGATTTATTAATGACCGCAAACTTTGCGATGCTGTTGTAAAAGTCAATCCGGTCTCCCTTTTTTAGGACTCCCCCCAAATTAAAAGCGGAAAGAACAGTAAATGTCTCCCTGTTAGGTTGCTCCAGAATTAAAACAGACCCTATATCAGCACTCACTATCTTTAATGCCCGTTCCAGGGTAACATGGAGAATTTCTTCTTTATCGAAAGTCATATAACAAAGATCCGATAACTCTCTTAGGGTAGCAATCTGTGTCTCCCTTTTTTGGATCAGTTCATAGTTTGTCTTAAGTTCCTTTTCAAGGGAATGGAAAGACTGTACTATTCCTTTAAGTTCATTTGTAGTATCATCTTGTTTGTATCCTGAGATTTCTTTAGCAACACTTTCAGCTATTTCTTTAGAAATTGTAGAAACTTGATCAAATATTCTTCGGATTAAGACAAACCCAAATAGTGAAAAAGTCAGAAAGAGAAGAAAAAACAGAGCAACATATTGATCTTCTAGTAAATCATACTTCAGGCTAAAATATAAAAACCCAATAACGGGTATAAAGAAAAAAAGGGCAAAAACAACAGGGAGTCTGTACTTTAGGTTCTTTTCTTCTATAGATACTTCCTGCAGCCTTCTTTTAAAATTCAACTGATATCCTTTCCATATTTATACAAAAAAGATTTTCCAGTACTAATACTAATCTTTTAATAAAGTACTTATCTATTAGATAAATCCTATATATCAATTCTAAACTATACTTATGTTTCTATTTTACGCTTTTTTTGCTCATTGTAATTTTAATTAAACAGCACATAGGCTGTATAATAATACAGTTTTCAATAGAATTCAACTAAATAACTTAATAAGTGTATTGCCAGTCCTATTAAAAGAGGAAGGGGGCATAAATATGCCTCTCTTCCCTTGTACTCTCAAATTTTTTATTGACTTTTCAGTAAAAGTCTTATAAAAATATTTTATACAATAAAAATAATAAATTATATAGGTACCCTCGTTGAGGGTTTAATAGGGAACTCCATGAATAGGGACGGTCCCGCCGCTGTGATCAGGGACGAAACCCACAAAAACAGTTAAGGTTTATAGTTTATTTAAATAATCGAAAAACTCTTAACTGTTTTAAAACCACTTGTGGTCTAAAACTGCTGGGAAGGTGTGGGGAGTAGGAAGATCTGAGAGTCAGAAGACCTGCCTATGTAACAGGACTTACCTCTTCTTCTAGGAAAGGGGGGTGAAGTAAGCTGGGTGCAACCCTTAAGTCCAAAAGGATTTAAGGGTTTTTTTATTGCTCTTTTTTAGGATGGAATGAAGACAATATTCACATTACTACTTACATGTATTTTTTTTGTTATAGGCGTCGGTATCGCCTTGTCTACAGTCTATGTGGATGATATGGGAAGAAAGGTGGATATACCACCAACTCCGGGCAGAATTGTCTCCCTGGCTCCCAGCATAACAGAGACCCTTTATTACCTTAACTTGGGGGGAAGGATCGTAGGGGTAACGGAATTCAGTAACTACCCTTTTGAGGCAAAAGGGAAACCAAACGTCGGAAGTTACATAAACCTGAATATTGAGAAAATTATCTCATTGAAGCCGGATTTAATTATAGCTATAGCAGATGGCAATAAAAAAGGGGCAGTTGATACACTGGAAAGACTTGGATACAGTGTTTATGCAATAAACCCCAGGTGTGTAAAGGATATTTTTAGAACAATTGAGAATATAGGAAAGATAACCGGTTGTACAGACAGGGCTAAAAGACTGATTAATGGGTTAAAAAGCAGAGTAACATATATAGAAAGTCGTACAAAATGGACAGAAAGACCAAAAGTTTTTTTCCAGATTGGTATTAATCCTGTAGTAACAGTGGGTAAAAATACTTATCATAATGATCTGATTACAATGGCCGGTGGTTTGAATATTGCTGGGAAGGATAAAACAAAGTATCCCCAGTACAGTTTGGAGGAAATTTTACTCAATACCCCTGATATAATTATCATATCTTCTATGTACAGGGGTGGGGGTTTTGAACGAAATAAAAAAAATTGGATGAAGTGGAAAAATATCCCCGCAGTCAAAAATGGAAGGATTTATATAATTGATTCTGATCTGGTTGACCACCCTTCTCCTCGTATTATCGATGGGTTAGAAGAGCTGGCTAGAATGATTCATCCAAGGTTGTTTAATTCAAGGTAAATTATAAATGATAGTAAATCTCAAAAGATTATTGCTCATATCTCTTACTTTTATATTAATTTTCTTTTTAGTGTCAATTCTTTCCATCTCTCTTGGAACAGCCGATATAGGCTTTATGAAAATAATTAGAGGGGTATTTGGGGGGATTACCGACCCAGTTTTGGGATGGACAGATACAGATAGGGTTATTATTCTGCAGATTCGTTTACCAAGGATTATATTGGCCGGTGTAGTAGGTGCTTCACTTTCGGTATCAGGCGTAGTATTTCAGGGACTCTTTCGAAATCCCCTTGCAGACCCCTATATTTTAGGAATCTCAAGTGGTTCAGCTGTAGGTGCTGTTCTAGCAATTATATCAGGGGCAGGGCTAAGTATCCTGAGCATTCCCGCTGCCTCTTTCTGTGGAGCGCTACTGACAATCATGCTGGTATTGGGAATTTCAAGAACCGGATATAAACTTCAAACCAATACTTTACTGCTATCAGGAGTAATAGTCGGTTCTTTCTTCTCTGCTATTATCATGTTTCTGGTATCTACTACTCAGAATGAGAGGATTCATAGCATTATCTTCTGGTTAATGGGAGACTTAAGTCTATCAAGGTATAACGAGATCATGATTGTTACCCCCATTGTTATTGTCGGGTGCCTTATTATCTATTTCCATGCCCATTCCTTGAACCTTATCGTTACGGGAGAAGAAACCGCCCAACAACTGGGAGTTAACGTAGAAAGAGTAAAGAGACTTTTACTTATCATTGCATCTTTAGTTACCGGAGTCGTTGTTTCAGTAAGTGGTGTTATTGGCTTTGTAGGTTTAATCGTTCCTCACATGATGCGAATGTTATTTGGTTCAGATCACCGCATTCTTCTGCCTGTGTCCGGTCTTTTTGGTCTTTCCTTCCTGATTATAGCAGATACCATTGCAAGAACCATCATTGCTCCGGTGGAACTACCCGTTGGTGTCATAACAGCAATCTTCGGGGCACCATTTTTTATCTATCTAATGCGAAGAAGAGGAATAATATGATCAGAGTTTCTAACGTAAGTTTCAGGTATGCTGAAGATTGGGTTTTAAAAAACATCTCATTTAGTATAGAAAAGGGGGAGTTTTGGGGAATAATCGGCCCAAATGGTTCTGGAAAGACGACCTTGCTTAAGAATCTTAACAAAACTCTTTCCCCTAAAGAAGGAGATATCTTTATAAATGGAACAAACATTAAGGAGATAAAGAGGAAAGAGTTAGCCAGAATTGTGGGAATGGTCCCCCAGTCTGCTTCTACTGTTTTCCCTTTCAGTGTTTTAGAGGTAGTTTTAATGGGAAGAGCACCTTATCTTGGCAGACTCAGTTTTGAGGATGAGGAAGACTATTCGATAGCGAAAAATGTCATGAAAATGACAGATACCTATTCATTTGCAACGCGGAATATCAATGAATTAAGCGGAGGCGAAAGACAGAGGGTACTTATTGCAAGGGCACTGGCTCAACAGCCAAAAGTCTTACTCCTCGATGAATTCACAGCTTTTTTAGATATCAAACATCAAATAGCCTTTTTCGATTTAATAAAAACCTTAAATAAAAAGGAAGGGCTGACGGTAATTGCCGTGACTCATGATATGAATTTAGCATCTATCTTCTGTGACAAAATTGTCCTTCTAAGTAAAGGGGCTCTCCACTCTATTGGAACTCCTTGGGATGTAATCACAGAATCGAACATAAAGGAGGTTTATGAAACCGATGTATTAGTTGATACTAATCCACAAATAGGATTACCAAGAGTAACGCTCATAGCGTCGAGTCTGTCAAATAAAGGAAGTCGGTCAAAAGCCGACGCTGCCCCGCAACTGTAGACGGGACGAAACCCAACAAGGACAGTAAAAGTGAAAAGTTAAGGGTTAGAGAATCAGAAGACTTTTAATTTATGTCTTTTAACTGTTTAAAACCACTGACAGTTATAGTACTGCCGGGAAGGTATGGGGATTAGGCATAACCGTGAGCCAGGAGACTTGTTTGACAGACTAAACAAACATCCCAACCGAGGGGGAAAGGAGGTTATTATGGGAAGAGGTAATAAGAAAAAGCCATCCTTATTGAGTAAGACCTATGCTAAAACTTCATTCTGAAGTACCAAATGAAAAATCTAAATTTAATAACTAGTTGTATTTAATGGGTTCTTCATTCTCTTTGGAATACTGAAAACTGTTGATGCAGAAAAATTGAAAATTCTAGTTGGTAAATATTAAACTCATAAGGAAGGGTTAGGAAATGAATATAATATTGAATTTTATTTTTGGATTGCTTGTGTGTTTGTTTATGTCTTTGTCAGCACCGGTTTATGCACAGGAAAAGATTGAAGTGGTAGAGATGAAAGAAGTGGTTGTAACAGCCACACGTGACAAAGAGGAAATCCGTAATGTTCCTGCCAATGTTTCAGTGATTACAACCCAGCAGATTAAACAGTCAGGCGCAACAACTATTGTGGAGGTCCTGGATAAATTAGAGAGTATCCAGTTCCGGGATTACAGCGGAAATTCCTCTCAATCGGTCATCGACCTACGAGGCTTTGGCGGGGACAATCCTTTTGGGAAGACCCTGATTATGCTGGATGGCAGAAGGTTGAACAGACCCGATATGGCTTCCATCAACTGGATGCAGATTCCCTTGAATAACATTAAAAGAATCGAAATTGTACGAGGTCCCAGCAGCGTTCTATATGGCGATTCAGCCATCGGCGGCGTTATCAACATCATCACCATGAAAGGAGAAGGGAAACCACGGGTTAATACCTCTGTTATTTTAGGAAGTTTTGGACTTCATGATGAGCGAGCCGGTGTAAGCGGTGCCACTGATAAATGGACCTATGCTTTGACCGGGGAAAACAATTTCAACTTCGGATACCGGGAAAGATCAAAATTCTCCTCAAAGGGTGGGGGCTTTGATGTGGGGTATGACGCCACCGAGTCGTTCAATATTTCGTTAGGACTCTCCTTCAACAAAACTGACTATCAAATGCCGGGTGCCCTTACAGAGGAACAGATGGAAGAGGACAGGCAGCAGTACCAGCCGGCAACACCAGCAAATTGGGCTAATGCTGCACCAGATGATGACGGTTCAGATAAATACACAAACGTCAATCTTGGCATCAAGTATCTTCTTGGATCCCTAGGGGAGATCAATATCAATTTTCTTCACGGTAAAAAGGACATTAAGACAAACATACCCTCCTGGACATTCAACAAATTTTCAAATACCATTACAGACACATACGGTATAACCCCTAAATATATTCTGGCGAAGGAAATCTTTGGTTTCAAAAACAAACTGGTTCTTGGCCTGGATTATTACAACGAACCTTATAAGAAGGAATTTTTCAGTACACGGGAGAGAGACACAAAAACAAGCTGGGCAGATTTGAGAAGGGACAGCCTTGGATACTACATCAGGGATGAGTTTAGTCTCCTTAAGAACCTGATACTGACTGCCGGCTACCGATCCGAGCGCGCAACCATCAAGGGATCCAACACAGATACCTTGATACCGTCTAATAACTTTACAGATAAGGAAAAAATTTACAATGCAGAGGCATATGAAACTGGACTTACTTGGCTCCTGGGCAAGCAATCGAAAATATTTGCAAAGTATGCAACTGTTTACCGTATTCCTTTTCTTGATGAAGTTGCATCTTTCAATGGCTTCGGTGGTGAATTATTTTTAAATACTCTTGAAAAAGAAAAGGGAGTTAGTAAAGAAATAGGTTCGGAATTCTACCCTCTGGATAACCTTAAAATAGGATTAACCCTTTTCAGAATCGATATGGAGGACGAAATCCAGTATGTCTATGTAACTCCATGGTCGGGATATAATCAAAATGTCGGTAAGACACGCCATGATGGCGCAGAGGTCTCCATTTCCTATCTGTGGGAAAAGAAGGCTGCGTTCTATGGGAATTTCACTTATCAAATGGCTACCTTTGAAAACGGTATCAACAGTAAAAAGGGACTACCGCTGGTACCCAATCAGCTAGCAAATGCTGGTGTTGAGATATATTTACCCCCTAATTTGACGATACGTCCAGAAGTTCGTTATGTAAGCGATGCCTTTTTATCCGGTGACAATGACAATAACACGGATAAGCTGGAGTCTCATTCACTCTTTAATCTTTATATTTCCTATAAGCCAACTATAAGAAAAGGCAACATAACTGTATTCTTAGGAGTTGAGAACCTGACTGATGAGAAGTATTCGTCATTTGGTTCAGATAATGCTTCATGGGGCGGTATAAACACCTACTATCCCATGCCTGGAATCGCTTTTAAGGGAGGCCTTTCCTTTGAATTTTAAAGGAGGCTTATTGTTGCAAGAAACAAGTCAGGGTTAGATACTTCTTTTAATTTCCAGGAGTTTAAAGATGAACATACGAAAGGTTGGCAGCACCTGTGAGAAAAAATATTGATATAGATACCTTCTACAAAATTGCCGGCCTGTGATGAAAGGTAACGCTGGATGATTAACCTGTTAGGAGAAAGGACTGACAAAGTTTATATACTTGGGTACGATTACCAAACCCCTGGAAGAAAAAAATGAATCTTTTAAACATTAATGCCCTTAGTAAAGGCGTATCTTCAACTGGACTAGAGAAGATGATTATACCATCAATTCTTCTCCACCTGTTTATTATAGCCCTTGTAATCGCTGCTCCAAAATTACAAATCAAGAGAACCTCTTACGCCCATATATATACGGTCAGTTTGGTTTCAGCTCCATCAAAGAAGCCTTTGTTGTCAGGAGTAGAAAAGATAAACAAAGATATTGGGAAGATTTTACCTGTTACCTCCACAAAGAATTTACAAAAGGTGTTTAAGGTTAAAAACAAAAATAATGCACTCCCTAAACCTGAAACTGAAGCAAAACTCAAACCCGAACCTCAAACTGAATCTAATTCTAAACCAAACAGCATTGTCCAGGGAACCTTCGAACCTGAGGAAAGAATAAAAACAGGGGAACCAGGGTTTCCAGAGCAAAGGACGGATGAACTAACTAACAGAGGGCCAGGCTTTCTCTATGGAACCACAGCAAAGTCCGAGGAACAAAATTGGGCAAATGAACTAATTAATACAGATGGATCCCTCATTAATTACTCTTCATCTGCCCGAAAATCAGCTATAAACAGAACAGCCCCTTCCTTCATCATAAATCCGAAACCCCTCTATCCAACTATAGCAATAAAGAAAAAGATGGAAGGCGTTGTCCTACTTAGAGTAGAAGTCTTGACAGATGGAGGAGTGGGGAAAATAGAGGTTTATAAATCCTCCGGTCACAAAATACTTGATGAGTCTGCTTTAGAGGCTGTAAAAAACTGGAAGTTTCTGCCTGCCAAATCGAATGGGGTTAGTATTAAAGTAATGGCAGGCATTCCTATAAGGTTTGAACTTAAAAGATAAGGGTAAATATTTAAATATGGGGTGCCCTTCCTAACATCAACATGAAGTAATTAAATAAATTTTTAAAATATTTAACGTAACAATTTTAGCCCAGTAAGAGAAACCACGCAATATACACGATGCAACATTAATATCAACTTCAACATTCGCTAAATCAACAGGAGGTAAGAACGGGACAACATTTAGCAAACAGCTTGTACATTAACGGGAACAGAAAATTCAGAAGAGCACCCCTTATACTTATATTTTAATAGGAGAATATTACCTTTTGCTAGTCATATATCTCCTTTTTAATGCGCTATTTTAGTAGATCTATCCAATCTGACCGCTTTCTTTCTAAAAGCTTAAGATTATTGGTTTTCGATAATTTTGCCTTTTTCCCAAACCGTGCGAAGAGTTGCGCAAGATTTTTTGAAAAAGCAGGAGATGTCCTATTATTTTTTATTTCTCCTAACATGTGTTATTCCTTTTATTTCTAAATGAACAATATTATCTTTTTTACCTTTTTGAATCTGTTTAGTTTAGTGTTTATTTTAATAATATAAAGTATAAAGCAGCAATTATCATGCCAAACAAAAATACCCCCACTTATAACACCCTCTAGAGTCTGATAATACAAGCTTTTATGACATTACTGGCATATATTTACAGATGCATAAGATGTTTGAAATGAGACAGGATTGTACTCTTACTTGGTAGCAACCTTTGATATGCTAACATGAAAGGTGCTAAAACTGGGGCAAATCGTCATAATGGGACAATATAGTACATTGTGCTAAATAGTCCGGTTTTCCATTAAGAAACTAATAAATGCTTCTAACAGGGGAGACCTTGTTCTTCCTTTATGAAATACCATAAAGAAGTGTCTAATGAATTTAAGCCCTTGGATATCAACCTTTCGAAGCTTATTTAGCTTCAATTCATCCTCAACTGCCCTCTTGGAGAGAATAGCTGCGCCAATTCCGGCCTTTATTCCTTGCCTGATTGCTTCGGTACTTCCCATTTCGGCAATAACCTTTATAGCGTTTAAATTAACTCCACTATTATGCAAAGTTTTTTCGATAGTCATACGTGTACCGGAACCCCTTTCTCTTGAAATATAGGGTTGAGATTCAAGCTCCTCCGGTCTTATAGAGGTTTTTGATTCCCATGGATGGGCAGGGGGAACGACTAAGATTAGCTCATCCTCAATGAATTCAACATACTGAAGTCTTCTGTCTTGAATCTTTGCTCCCACAATACCCATCTCAATTTTATTATTAATTACCTGATCTATGATTTCTTTTGTATCACCAACCATTAAACATATAGAGATATCCGGGTATTTATTCTTAAATTTGCCGAGCAAATGTGGCAAAACATACTCTCCTGGTATATTGCTTCCCCCAATAATAATGTCGCCAGACATCTTACCCGAAAAATTTTCCAGAACTTGTTTGGCTTCAACCCTCATTTCCAACATCTTTTTAGCATATCCGTATAGTATCTCTCCGGTTTTGGTAGGTATAACCTCTCTTCCCATCCTATCTAAAAGCTTTGTATCTAAATTATCCTCTAATGTTTTAATGTGTTCGCTGATGGTAGGTTGAGTTAAGTACGTTGCTTCGCCTGCCTTTGAAAAGCTACCCAATTCAACAACCTTACAAAAAATCTCTAATTGTCTCAAGTCCATAATCTTATTCCACTACATGAGTCATGAATAGTATGTATCGGGTAACTTTTACAGATGGTAATTTCTTTGAAAGCTAATTAAATTTTCTATGTTAATTTTATAGTTAAAAGGAATTTTAAAAGCAAGTTTTTTTTGTTTCAAGTCAATAATCCTTGACACATGCATTTTAATATGATAGTAAACTTTCTCTAGAAAATATTTAACTACTTGTTACCCGCTTGGATCCAATATTTGGACTGAGACGGAAGGAACCTAGATAGAATCAATAATTGGGATATTTTATTATAAGGTAACTTCTCCCAGGTTTGTTAGTTATCCCATTAATTCATAAAGCCTTCTGGACTGAGATCAGAAGGCTTTTTTGCTTTAAGGGTTTAAGTAATTGGACAGTTAAATAATAAAGGCATATTTCGAAATAGTTTTTTAAAGGGGAATTTTACTTTAAACTTAAATAAGGTGTCCCCATCAAAAAGATTCTTCTAAAGGTCGATAGACATCTAAAAATCATATTTTTTAAAAAGAACCTTAAAGGCTTGTCTGAAGGGATTTATAATACTTTTGAATGGTTAAACTATCCACTCATTTTTAGAGAATGATATTTCTGTAAAATATTATAATCAGATACATATCTTAAGGTTTACAGCAGGAGGTTAAGGTTAAATAACGCCACTATTATCCATTCAATCAAGGGGGTACAGATGGGAAAGACGACTATATTAGACTTACAGAAGATGAAAGATGAAGGGGAAAAAATAACCATGCTTACTGCTTATGATTTCCCTACTGCCAGGATTCTCGATGCCTGTGGGGTTGACATATTATTGGTTGGTGACTCAGTTGGCAACGTTGTCCTGGGGCAGGCAAACACTCTACCGGTATCTATTGAGGATATGATTCACCACACCAAAGCAGTCGCAAAGGGTTGCAAGAATGCGTTAGTTGTCATAGATATGCCTTTTATGTCCTATCAAACCAGTATAGAGGATGCCAAGAGAAATGCGGGCAGAATGATAAAAGAGAGTGGCGCTGAAGTAGTAAAACTTGAAGGCGGAGCTAATATGGAGGATACAATCAGGGCTATTACTGATATAGACATCCCTGTGATGGCTCATATTGGGCTGACACCTCAATCTATACATAAAATGGGCGGTTACCGAATTCAAGGAAGGGAAGACAAACAAGGGCAAAAACTGCTGGCCGACGCAGTTGCAGTTGAAAGAGCTGGAGCCTTCTCTGTTGTTTTGGAGGCAATTCCCAGTAAGTTGGCAAAGGAGATTACAAAAAAATTAAAAATCCCTACCATAGGCATTGGGGCAGGAGTGAACTGTGACGGGCAGGTATTAGTAATCAACGATTTGCTGGGCTTGTCCGGAGATTTTAGACCGAAGTTTGTAAAGAAATATATAAATTTGGAAGAGGTTATCTCAAAAGCGGTTAAAGAGTACATATCAGAGGTAAAGAGTGAAGCCTTTCCTAGTGATGAACATAGTTTTAAGTAATCTATTCTGGGGAAAGATAATGGGTAAGTTAGACTAATTATGAAGATAATAAAAAGTATCAAAGAGATGCAGGAATTCTCAGAGGGTTCCCGTCTAAAAAATAAGATAATTGCCTTGGTTCCGACTATGGGTTTTCTCCATGATGGACATCTCAAACTGATTGAGGAAGGGAGAAAAAAGGCTGATATTTCGATAATCAGTATATTCATTAACCCTACCCAGTTTGGTGTAGGAGAAGACCTCGAAAAGTACCCAAGAGATTTAGAGAGAGACAAGAAATTAGCAGAAGGTGTTGGTGTTGATGTTATCTTTGCCCCAACTGCTTCAGAGATGTATCCCAAAAATTATCAGACTTATGTAAATGTAGAATATGTGACCAGGAACCTATGTGGCGCTTCAAGGCCCACTCATTTTAGAGGTGTAACAACTGTAGTTGCAAAACTGTTTAATATTATTAAACCGCATATTGCCATTTTTGGGGAGAAGGATTTTCAGCAGTTAGTTACTATCAGACAGATGGTTAAAGATTTGAATTTTGACATAGAGATAGTTGGAGTTCCTACCGTTCGGGAAAAGGATGGTTTGGCGATGAGTTCTAGGAATACTTACTTGACTCAGAAAGAGCGTAAAGCTGCACTGAGCTTAAGTCAAGCAATCTCTAACGCAATGGAAATATTCAGGTCAGGTGAAAGAAAATCTGAAAACATTCTCCATGAGGTTAAAAAAAGAATAGAATCAGAAAGTCTGACAGACATCGATTATGTTCATATATGTGACTCTCAAACATTGGATTATATTAAAGAAATTGATAGAGATTCAGTTATGGCAATGGCAGTAAAGGTTGGTAAAACAAGACTTATTGATAATTGTACTTTTGAAACAATAAAATAATAAATCCTGTAAAGGGGGGCAAAGAGTCGTGCAAAGAATCATGCTGAAATCCAAAATACACCGGGTAACCGTTACAGATGCTAATCTGGATTATGAAGGAAGTATTACCATTGATGAACTCCTTATGGAAGATGCAGGCATAATCCCTTACGAAGCGGTTCATATATACAATATCGCAAATGGCGAAAGGTTTGAAACGTATGCCATTAAAGGGAAGGCTAACTCTGGTACTATTTGTCTTAATGGGGCTGCTGCTCATAAGGTCAAAGTCGGTGATTTAATAATAATTGCCAATTATGCAAACTACGAAGAAAAAGAGGCAAAAGCCCACAAACCTAAACTTGTTTATGTTGATAAAAATAACAAAAGAATAGAGGTAAAATCCTCAGTATATCTCCAACCTGTTTGAGTTTTTCCTTTCGTTTCAGTCAGTACTCAGTATCGTTCACAAGAGAAAGGAAATGCCTCACCTTCGTGAAACCTTATCAGGGGGATTGATTAATTATTCTGTTGAAAAAGATTACTCACTTCTGTTAAACTAATAATTAGTCCACCTGTAAAATTCCCTTTTATACATAATAAGGTGGATTTCTAAAACAATTATGAAGTCTTTTCTTACGTAAGTTATTTTAAAGCTCTCGAAGGGCTGCTCAAATGAAAGCACAGATAAAAAATTATTTCATAACAGGTCTTTTAGCGACGATTCCAATTACTTTAACTATATACATCCTTAAGGTACTTATCGGTATGGTGGATAGTGTTCTCAACTACTTACCACAAAAATACCACCCTGATACTTATCTTCTCTTTCATATTCCAGGATTAGGATTAATAGCAACCCTTATAGTGGTATTTATTGTTGGGATCATTACTCAAAGCATCCTTGGCAAAAAACTGGGTACAATTTGCGAATGGATGATATCTAAGATTCCTTTTGTTAGGAACATATATGTTGGCATTAAGCAGATGGTAGAAGCTATATTTGCACAAAACTCAAAGAACTTTAAACGGGTTGTCTTGGTTGAGGCCCCCAGAAAGGACATGTGGCTCGTAGGGTTTCTGACTGGGATTACCAGGGGGGAAGTCCAGTATAAAACTGAAAAAAAAGTTGTTAATGTGTTTATTCCTACCACACCAAACCCCACCACTGGGATATATCTTCTGGTTCCGGAGAAGGATATTATACCACTAGATATGGGTGTCGAAGACGCCTTTAAGTTAATAATGTCTGGGGGAATTGTTACCCCTCCCATGCAAATTAAGAATAAACCATGAATATCGAAGATAATGGGCTAATATGCCAAAGTTATTCTTGAAAAGGCGGAAAAATGTGATACAAAAAAAATTATCATAGAACTTAGCCTCTCACCAGACAGAAACATTATACAGAAGAATTGAAGAACCTTATGAAACAGAAAAATCTATATATTAAGACCTTTGGATGTCAAATGAATGAACATGATTCTGATAAGATTCATAGAATCCTTGAGGATCACAATTATAAATTAATCGATAATATTGAAGATGCTGATTTGATCTTGTTGAATACCTGTAGCATCAGAGAAAAGGCGGAACAAAAGGCATACAGTAGTCTGGGAAGGCTCAGAAAGTTGAAGAGCAAAAATCCTAACCTTATAATCGGGGTTGGTGGATGTGTAGCTCAGCAGGAGGGAGAAAGGCTTTTGCACAGAGCTCCTTATGTTGATATAGTATTTGGAACTCATAACATACATAACTTACCTGAATTTATCCACAATGTTGAGCATACAGGGAAAAGGGTTTCGGAAACCAGTCTGTATGATTCAGTCCCCTCTCTAGCATTTTGCTCTAATCCCAGACAAAATGGAATAAAATCCTACATCACTATTATGCAGGGTTGCGATAATTACTGTTCTTATTGTATAGTACCCTATGTTAGAGGCAGGGAAATAAGCAGACCAAGCAATGAGATACTGGATGAGATAAAGGGACTGTCAGAAAGGGGTGTCAAGGAAGTAACTTTACTTGGTCAAAATGTAAATTCCTACGGGAAGGGTCTCGCAGATGGGGGCATGAATTTTCCTCAACTGCTGCACTCTATAAACGAGATAGATGGAATAGAGAGGATACGTTTTACTTCCTCCCATCCAAAGGATTTGTCTGAGGAATTAATATCCTGTTTTGGACAATTACCTAAATTATGCGAACATATACATTTACCTGTACAATCCGGTTCTAATAAAGTCCTAAAAGCTATGAACAGGAAATATACGGTAGATGAGTATATAACAAAGTTAGAAAAACTCAGGAAGGTTTGTCCTAAAATAAGCATAACCTCAGACATCATAGTGGGATTTCCAGGTGAGACTGAAAAGGATTTTGAAAGTACCATTGAATTAATAGGGACAGTTAAATTCGACAGTGTTTTTTCTTTCAAGTATTCTGACAGGGTTGAGACAAAAGCATTAACTCTTACTAAAAAGGTCGATGATGAAGTTAAAGGCAAAAGGTTAAATACACTGCAAAGTTACCAAAAGCTCTTTACTTTAGCTAAGAATAAAGAACTTGAAGGTAGAGAGGAAGAGATATTAGTAGAAGGCCCAAGCAAGACTAATCCAAGGCGTTTGACAGGGAGAACCAGATCAAATAAAGTAGTTAACTTTGAAGGGCCATTAGAATTAATAGGAAGTACTGTGTATACAAGGATAAATACAGGGTTCCTTAATTCACTAACGGGAGAACTAAGTGCCACTTATCGTGGTTAATGGGAGGTCAATATGTTTAAAGAGATGAGAGTAGCGGGATTAACTGTGGATCCTTTTACTAACATGCCTATCATTATACTCAAAGACATGGAGGATAAGAGTGCAGTTCCAATCTGGATTGGGCTACTCGAAGCCAGTGCCATAGCTACTGAGCTTGAAAAAATTCAACTTCCCAGACCTATGACTCATGATTTGTTAAAGAATATTCTGGATAATTTTAAAGTTGAAGTAACTAAAATAGAGATTAATGACTTGCAGGACAACACCTTCTATGCAACACTGTATCTTAAGATGGGTAACAAGAAGTATGCTATTGATTCCCGTCCCAGCGATGCCATTGCTATAGCTTTAAGAACCGAATCCCCCATATATGTCAGCGAAGAGGTCATTGCACGATCAAGGCGGGTAGACTTAAAGGAGACAACCACAGGTAAAAACGGTAAAGATCAGGAAAAATGGGCTGAAATTTTAGAAAACATGTCTCCCGAAGATTTTGGAAAGTACAAAATGTAATGACAAAGTAAACAGTTCTTCTGTTTTTTACTAAGCAATCTACAATTTGTAAGCCTGTAACTTAATTCAGGTTAGTTCTAAATCCACATTTTGCAACTTTTTGATCCTGTCTCTCAAATCTGCTGCTTTTTCAAATTCAAGATTATCAGCTGCTTTTTTCATCTGTGTTTTCAAGTTTTTAATAAGTTTTGGTATCTCGTCTGAATGGATGTACTCTTCTTCAGGTTCCTTGATAATGGGGACGGTGTAATAATCCGCCTCATAGATTGAGGTTAAGATGCTGGAAATAGATTTTTTTATACTTTCAGGGGTAATATTATTCTTTTTGTTAAACTCAGCCTGAATCTTTCTTCTTCGGTTTGTTTCATTAATGGCGGCATCTATAGATCGAGTAATAGTATCACTATACATTATCACCTCTCCAGCAATGTTTCTTGATGCCCTTCCGCACATCTGGATTAATGACCTTTCAGAACGAAGAAACCCTTCCTTGTCAGCATCTAATATTGCGACCAGAGATACTTCAGGGATGTCCAGTCCCTCTCTGAGCAGGTTTATCCCTATGAGAACATCGAATTCGTTCAAGCGTAAGCTTCTGATTATTTTTACCCTTTCCAGAGTGTCAATATCTGAGTGAAGGTACCTAACCCTTATTCCTAAATCGTTGTAATATTCAGAAAGGTCTTCGGCCATTCTTTTTGTCAATGTTGTTACCAGAACCCTTTCCTTACGTTTGCACCTTGCATTGATCTCATGAAGTAGATCATCAACTTGGTCACTGGCAGGTCTGACTGTGATTGCCGGATCCATAAGACCTGTAGGACGAATAATCTGTTCGGCAACTTTTCCTTTGCTCTTTTTAAACTCATAATCTCCCGGTGTTGCAGATACAAAAATAACCTGGTTTATGAATTCCTCAAACTCCTGAAAATTAAGGGGACGGTTATCTAGAGCTGAGGGGAGACGAAATCCATATTCTACAAGGATGTTCTTTCTTGACCTATCCCCACGGTACATACCGTTAAGCTGAGGAATGGTTGCATGACTTTCATCTACGAATATAAGAAAATCTCTGGGAAAATAATTCAGAAGTGTAGGAGGAGGTTCTCCTTGTTTTCTACCATTCAGGTATCTGGAATAGTTTTCTATTCCTGTACAATAACCAGCTTCTTCCATCATTTCTATATCAAAATTGGTCCTCTCCTCTATCCTTTGAGCTTCTAAAAGTTTGTTATGTGATTGAAAAAAACGGACTTGTTCCTTTAATTCTACCTTTATGGCTTCAATAGATTTCTTTAGCACTTCTTTAGGAGTAACATAATGACTCCCTGGATAGATGGTAGCCCTCTCCAACTTCCTTATCCTCTTTCCCAGTAATGGGTCGACTTCGAATATAGCCTCCACAAAGTCACCGAACAATTGAACTCTGATGGCTTTTTCCTCTTCATACGCAGGAAATATCTCTATTACATCGCCTTTGACACGGAATGTTCCCCTGTGGAAATCGATGTCATTCCTCTCATATTGGATTTCCACAAGCTTTGAGAGAATTTTATCCCTGGGAATCTCATCACCCTCTTTCAATGGTAGTAACATTCCATAATATGCCTCCGGAGAGCCCAGACCATAGATACATGATACACTGGCTACTATTATAACGTCATTTCTCTCAAGGAGAGAACGGGTGGCGGAATGCCTCATCTTGTCGATTTTCTCATTTATAGAGGAATCCTTTTCTATATAAGTATCCGACTGGGGTATATACGCCTCCGGCTGATAGTAATCATAATAGCTGACAAAGTATTCCACTGCATTTTCAGGGAATATTTCTTTAAATTCGCTGAAGAGCTGAGCAGCAAGGGTCTTATTGTGAGCAATAACCAGAGTTGGTTTCTGGACTTTTTCGATTATATTGGCCATTGTAAAGGTCTTCCCTGATCCGGTAACCCCTAGCAATACCTGGTGCTTTTCCCCGGCAGTTATTCCATTGCTCAATTTCTCGATAGCCTGCGGTTGGTCACCTCTGGGGATAAACTCCGTAACCAATTTGAAGTTACCCATAACTTATGTTTTTCCTTTGAATAATTTGTTTTTCGAAAAAGTTCCGGAAATTGACTTTTATAATGCTCCTCTAAGTGCCAGTTAATACTCTTAGTTGATAAGGCACTCGGAAATAATCTGTCTGGCTTTTATTTGCTCAGAGAATGCCCAGGATTCACCTGCCTGGAGAACCTGCTCAACCGCTTCCAGGCTTTTATAAAATAGATTCCAACCTTGTTGTTCACGTCTATATGCCTGTTGGAGCGAATTGGCCCGTTCTTTAGTAAAGTACAGTCCTTCTTGTGGCTGCAGGACACCCGTGTTCACGAACTCGCTTGCCTTCTTGGTTTTACTATGGTTTAAAAAAAACTGCATTAAAAATTTTGTACAAAGTGTTTATATCTTCATTGTCGGAGAGATCAGATAGCTCATTAAGCAAAATTGGTGCTGAATTGTTTTTTGGGGTTGAATCAAGAAACTAACAATCGGATTGAGAAGTGTCATTCTTAGGAAAACCTTATATATTAGAAAATTCGAGGATATTTTTTAGACTTAATGTTTAATTTTAACAGCCTGTAAAGCTATTCTGCTTGAATGGAACAATTGACTTACATTAAAATATTTCCAAGATAAGACCATTGATTACTTATATCTACCTTCGTATTTTAATAAAAAAGTAAGTATTATTTTTCACTCATAACCCAGACGCCATTCCACTCTTCAGGCGGGTCTTTTATCAAAGTTCTGCATTTTTCAGCATATGCCCCGGCAACAGGGTCTTCTTCCTTGATTATTTCAAAGACTTCCAGAGCATCTTTGAAGGCACCGGCATAAAATTTCTGGAGCGCTTCGGAAAAAGTCTTAAAACTATTTGCTTTTGCTTCGAAATCTTCCTTGAACATGGGTTCATATACAAGTATTGGTTCGTTACGTCCAACAACACGGACTTTCGAAATCTCGCGAACAGCAAATTCATTTTCGAGCTGCGCCAAGGTATATTCTGATATCATTATGTAAGTGCCGAACTGTTTGTTGATACCTTCGAGTCGCGAGGCAAGATTACCTGCATCGCCAAGAAAGGTGTAATCGAAGCGTTGGTTTGATCCCATATTTCCAACTACAACCTGCCCGGTGTTAATACCAATACGGGCATATATATCACGTCCGATACGCGTCTTGAAACCCGGGCGGAGTTCCACAAGTTTCCTATGACACCTGAGTGCAGTTCTTACGGCTCGCTTTGCGTGGTCAGGTACATCTAGAGGGGCATTCCAGAAAGCAATAATGGCATCGCCTTCGTATTTATCGATGGTTCCTCCTTCGGCAAGAATTATGTCGGTCATTGCAGTGAGATAGTCATTTAGCAGAGCGGTCAGTTCCGTGGGGCTTAAACTCTCAGATATACTTGTAAATCCTTGAACATCTGAAAATAATATGCTCATTTCCCGCAATTCTCCGCCCAGAGCCAGTTTATCCGGATTTTTAACCAGCCGCTCGATTACCGCAGGGCTGAGATACTGTTTAAAAGCATTTTTGATATAACGTTTTTGTCGTCCTTCGAGTGTATAATTAACTACAATCGATGTAAATATCGCAAAAAAAGTACCCGTCGAAGTTAAAGCAACCGGCACCCAATAATTATACTGGTAATAAATGCATCCTAATATAAAGGGAACTGACAAAAATATCACGGCTGCAATTGCATCATGAAATCCTTTGTTAAGCATACGCACAGAAATTCCTGCAGCCAAGCAAAACCCGATGGTCCATAGAATGGCTATATACAGGGAGACCTCTTTCATAAAGTCTCCTGACATTAGATTGTCAAGCATTGTAGTGTGCAGTTCAACTCCCGGGTAATCCCGTTGAAGTGGCATTGGACGAAGGTCTTTGAATCCGGGCGCAGTTACACCAAAAAATACGTAAGCATCCTTAAAGATGGATAAATCTATGCTTGGCATGTTGCCTTCCATAATTTTAAGCCCTGACTGCATGACAACGGCAGCATTTATTGCCTTGTGTGTCTGACTTTTGCCGCGATAACGGATAATAACATTCCCGTTTTTGTCAAGGGGTATGTTATATGAGCCGAACCGAAGATTATTATCTGATATGCTGAGAGGATAATCCGGATGGGTACTTATAAAGGCGGCCAAACCCAGGGATGGGACGAAGTGATTTTCAAAGACATGAAAAGGGACAGCGCGTCGGATGATTGCATCCGAGTCCTGTCGGGTTATCATAACGCTACCAAGTATTGCTGCGTTAGCCATTACCTGACTCACGGGAAAGGATGCACGGGTCTTAATCGCTGACTTCCCCTTGGTGGTTGCAAGGTAATCTTTAAGCCCTTCAACTTTGAAATTGTTATCCTTGGCCTGGGGATTCCATACCGTTTCCAAACCCTGTTCATTACTAAGATTGAGGGACCCGACAAAATTTGATGTTTCTGCAATTGACTGGCCGAACGCTTCATCATCGTCAACACCGGCAAAAGACTGTTCCGTAAAGATCAGATCGAAAATAACGGCTTTAGCGCTTCCATACTGTAAAGCAGTTAAAATAGGGCTGTAAAGCTGTCTTGGCCAGGGCCAGGAAAGGGGCACCTGCAAGGTATTTTTGGTCCAGTCGAGGCTGGACTGATCTATCATGACAACACAAATATTATCACTTGCTCGGTTTGGATTAGCAAAGAGTCTCACCCGCCAATCCCACGTTGTATTTTCCAGCCAGTCAAGATTGCCGGAAAGATGAAGCAATAATGCGAAGGCAGCGGATAAAAGTCCAATTATAATACCGTGTATCAGCTTCTTCATTATCAGCCCTTTTGGGACTCTAAATACCAGCCATTACTTTATTGAAACGGGCTTTTCTCGCATTCGGTATAACGACAACCACGAAACCTTCTAAATAGGGTCCAATATTCTCCAATCTCTTTTGCGGTGTCGGATGAGTCTTGCCAAAGCCGCCTGAATTTTGACCTAGCCTCTTGTCCATCTCTTCCAGCATGTTTTTAAGCGCCGGCGGGTTATAGCCGACACGCTTCATTATTGTCACGGCTGCTATATCGGCATCATATTCCTGACTGCTTTGATAGCCTTTATCTACCAGCTCTTTCATGATATCACCGATTGTCCCGTCAAAAACTTCAGCTGCTTGAGCAAGCATCTCATTGCCCATATTTTTTGCGATTTCAACACCGACTATTTTACCCAAAGATGTGTACCTGCTTGACTTAATTGCCCCCATACCATGATCAAGTTGTACGTGCCCTACTTCATGAGCTAGAACTGCAGAGAGGGCATCTTCGTTTTTACAGCAGCGCATAAGACCGCGCGATACCAGAATGAATCCGCCCGGTGCTGCAAAAGCATTTATCTCATCCGTATCAAGTATAAGAAAATGATAACCATTGAACGTCTCCGGTTTATCCGATGCTGCTGCCATCGTCTGGCCGATCAGGTTTAAATATTCTGTAGCCTCTCTGTTATCATAAACTTTATATCTGTTTAATATATTTGCAGCTATAGTTCTACCGATATAATATTCGTTTTCTGGTGTGAATTTCTCGAATGCCTGACTAGCGGCCTTGGAGGTCCGTTTGATAGAAACTGCCTGCTCACTCGATATTGTACCTGTTGACGCAAGAATATCGGCACCTACATTGGTAACAGCATTAAGTGTTTGACATCCATGGATAAAAGCCATTAGTAAAAAAATAAGTATTGCGAAAGAAAGAGTCCTCATTTCGCACCTCCTTCAATAGGCTTTACTTTGCCTTCTTTGAGAAAGGATGCGATTTGTTGGGGTGACATTTTGATCTTTTCCATCCTGTCAACCCATGTAAAATCTATGTTTTTGTTCTTTTGCCGGTAATCCTGCTCGATCTGTTCGGTAAATCCCTTTTCTGCAGCGCTCAGCTCACCTGTCGATACCGACATAGGAGCGTTATTGGCACCGGATTTTGGCGCCAGTTTTTTGCTGGTAAGTGCGGAACTGTGAATCCAGCCGGAAATATTGTTCCTCGTTGTCAAAGCTTTAAACCATACTCCTTTTGTTTCAATAATTTTCAGCCGTTCGGCGTAGACCACGGTAGCAACAACCGAACCATAATATGCCGGTATAGAGCGCAGATGTGTTTTATTCACTTGAATTGTCATTTCTTTTAAAGACGCTCCGGAAGCTATGCTGATTGGCAATATAAACAATATCATAAGGGAAAAAATGATGCGTTTCATGTATAGTCCCTCCTTTTAGTCTTAATAAATATTAAATCTGGTAAATATTAAAAAGTTACTTAATTAATTATATGGAAAGTATACCTATATTACAAGACTTTATTATGAGTCGGCTGATTGTGAGAGTACAGGTTTGATATCTATCACCGGTGTTCCGTCAATCGCTTCTATCGGTCCCACTCTTAATCTGTTTCCGGTAGTTTCAAGAACCGTAACGCGGTGTAAAGCAATAGGATTTGGCCTGTTGGGAGACCGTGTCGAAAATACACCCGTTAGCGGCATCTTCTTGTCTCCGCGGGGGTGTACTTTCAATACATCGCGATTTGACTTGTGAAACCACGTAATCACAATAATTTCATCACCTAATGCAATACCTTCAAGCCCCTCTGCAACTATCGAATTCACTTCAAGCCATGCGTCCGGTGCTCCTTCGTATCCCTGGTGGGGTGCCGCCTCGCGACTGGACAGCTCAGAGCGAATGAATCCAATTGGTTCGATAATATAATTGTTTTCAATCATATTTTATCCCTTGAAGCAGATTAGCAGATTTGGGCTACTGCTACATACCGTAAAAGGTTATATTTATTATAAGTACCTGATTAGTTAGCATTAAAAGCTTGGCTACATTTATTTTAAACAATCTCTTCATTTCTAAAACGCCTGAAAAGTAATACACCGAGTATAAGGCAATAAAAAAGTATATTGATGAATGGATAAATAGACTCAAATCCGTAAAATGCTTCGTTACTAATGAAAGAAGATGCAAAATGCTGCACGCCTGAGAGTTTTGGCCACAAATAGTAGATAACTTCCCACCATGTCAGGCCCGACTGTGTATAGGTATCCGGTTGTTGTATTATAGCCTGTCCAAACTGGCTATGACTTACAGCGAATATCAAGTCAGCTACAAAGCCCACTATACCTATGCCCACAACACAAAGAAAGGCGACAATGTCAGGCATCAAGAGTGACAAAAGAAGCACGGCAACAACCACAAAAAGCAGGTTTAAGGAGCATGGCAGTGAAGCAATAAGGTATTCCGGCATGACAACCTTTAAATTTATGGATGTAATTAAGAATACTATACTATGCAGGAAGAACATGAATAGTATCGATAAAGCCCACAATCCGACTATCTTACCCATAACATACTGCCACCGGGTTATCGGTTTTGACAAAATACATGATTGCATCCCATCATCCCGGTCGCGTTTGAATACACGCATCGAAAGTAAAGCAGCTATGAGCATAACGCCTGCACCAATGACGTTAAAGGTCACTTTCGACATTGCCATTACAACGGTTCTGGTATCTAGTAAACGTCCGTTCACCAAGTAATTACCTTGATAACAACCACGAATGAGAAATATGAAGATGGCGCAGAAAGCGAACATAATAATGAAGCTTTTCTGTCGTACTTCATCTTTAAAGGTATATTTCGCAATCTTGATGATAGGCGAAAGTGCTTTCGACTTTTTCATATCAACCTTTCACAAGCCTTACAAAAACATCTTCCAGAGTATCATCATCCTTGACAATGCCGGAAATCGTGTCTTTTACCAGAAGCTTACCGCAGTTAATGATCCCGGCGGTATCACATATTTTTTCAACTTCCGACAGCAGGTGTGAATTCAGGAAGATCGTCATTCCCTGATCTTTAAGCGACTCTAAAAGCTGGCGTATCTCTCTTATTCCAATAGGATCAAGACTGGCGGTGGGTTCATCGAGAATTAACAACTTAGGATTTCTTATAAGTGCAGCACCGAGTCCGAACCGTTGAATCATGCCCTTAGAATAGGTGTTAACCCTGGAGTGTTCCCTGCCCTCCATACCTATAAGCTTGATGATACGCTTGCATTCATCCATGGCATCGGACCGGCTTATATCCAACAGCTCGGAACAGCGTTGCAGATACTGCCATCCTGAAAGGTACGGTGGAATATGGAAATTTTCAGACAGATAACCAATCGAAGTTCGACAGGCAGCCTTTGCACTTGGAATGCCGTTTAACGACAAACTACCCGATGTTGGCCGTGTAAAGTCTAACAGCATCTTAACGATCGTCGTCTTCCCTGCACCATTTGGTCCAAGCAGAGCGAAATACTCTCCTGACTTGATAGAGAAGGAGACATTGTCAACAGCCGTAAGGGAACCATATTGTTTTGTAACAGTGTTCAATTCAATCATAGGCACTTATATAAATCAAAATTCAACTCTAAGTCCTTTTAAAATGTTTTTCCCAGAGGTCCTGGGAGTCAGCGATTACAGTTCTAGTAAATTTTTTGTATCGCCTGAATAGTCTCTCCCTTTTTTTTAGGGACAGAAATTCGTCAATTATCCTTGCAAGCTCCGGTGTACGGAGATATCCAAATGCTTTATGTGCGTTCCGCTTACCATTTATTTCATAATCATTATAAACGGCTATATCAACTGCCTTTGTTCCAAGTTTGTTTGGTGCATAATCATCGTTTAACGTATGATCCATGGCCACTTTGTCTTCGAGATCAGAGAGATTGTACCAATAAGGCCAAATGCAGTTTGGAACTTTCGGTTTCGTGATGTCAGGATTTGTCAGCTTTTGCTCTGCGATTTTCCTTCCTACAATAAAAGGCAATCCCAAAGGTGAACCAATCGTAATAAAGGTGTCAATATTTAGTTGATCCGAATACTCGGACAGCACGTCGAATGCTACAATTGAACCCATGGAGTGTGCGATCAATAAAATATCGTACCTGTCGTATTTTTTAAGAACCTGCAAAAGCCTGTTTTGAATATCAGTTTTGGCAGAGTATTTTGGATCGTTGAATGAAACAGAATCATCACTGCAATATACTTTCAGATCGAAAAAATATTTTTGGATAATCTGATCCGTCACCCCCTTTAATTTAATACTCAGATCCTCATTTAGAAATATGGTATCCAATTTTTCGTCAATATATTTAAACAGTTTCGTTTTGACGTATGATCTTTTCTCAACAATTTCAAGCGGTCCTTTTACGTATGGCTCGTCAACGTATAGCGGATCAGCAGAATTTGTTATGGTATGATCCAGTGGAATCGGGTGCATAATATCTGCCCAGTAAACCAGTTCAAATGAGATGTCTTTCCGCCCAGTTCCAATTCGATTAAGCCCTTCCTGAATCGCCTGTGCCCACCAATCTTTTAAAACAGTCTGATGTGGCTTATTGCCGAGCCCATGTACGCCGATTACAATCTTTTTCATGCCCTTACTGATTTTTTTCAACAAAAAATAGCTGCTCCTAAGCATCCTTCGTGCATATTTTTTCGTTTCAGCGCTTACATTCTTGAATTTCTTTTTAGCAGAATGAAACCTTATAAATCGAAATCCATTCCTTCTGCACATGCAAAACATTCAAGGGCACTTCCGGACTTGAGAATATACTCGCGGCACCAATCTACCTGTCGGTCAATTTCCTCATCCGAACGGTCGGGATCATGATGGAATAAACCCAGACGTTTCACCCCTGCTTCCATGGCAAGGTCAACGGCGTCCTTAAATGTCGAATGACCCCAGGAGCGCGTCCTGTCATATTCAGTCTCAGTATAATGGGCATCATGAAACAGGAGATCAACATTATCGCAGAAATCAAGGTATGCTTTTCTGGGGAGACCATTCTCATGATGATATCGTACTTCATTGTCTGTCAGAAAAACAAATGTATTATCTATGCCTATGAATTTAAACCCATAACCGCCGTTGGGGTGATTCAGAGGTATCGAATGGCACATTATGGAAGTATCATGTCCCGGAAGACTGTGATCACAAAATTCCTGGTCGCAGATGCAACCCGATTCAAATCTGGCCTTCAGCATATTGAAGGCAACCGGGAAATAAGGAGGCTCCATCAGATGGGCCAGGTATTTCATTACGGACTCCTGTGCTACTGAACTGCCACTGATGACTATGGAAAAATCGGGAGCATATGCGGGCGAAAAGAACGGAAAGCCAGTTAGATGGTCCCAATGAGAATGGGTGAGTAGAAGTTTGATACTTGAAATGGTCTTGTCCTTCAATAACTCATACCCTAACTTACGTATTCCGGAGCCCGCATCAATTACGATTTTCTGTCCAGTGTCTGATGTAAGTTCGAGACATGTAGATTCGCCACCATAGCGCAGTGTATTCTTTCCGGGCGCCGCTATAGAACCTCTGCAACCCCATATTTTGATCCTCATAGAAATCTCCTTATATTATAAAAGGAAAGGTAGTGATAGAATCAGACCTTGAAATATTTTTTCAGGAAATCATACTGTCTTTTTATCCCTTTCCATATGTTGCTTTTTTGAGTCTGATGTCACAAATCAGCTACTCGACTTCTTGCTTATCAAATTAAATGATAGCCGTTATCTTTTATTAAATTGCAGCTACTTCGTACATAAGTACGCAGACATATTCTGCTTAATATCAGTTTTGCTGTTTATGCAAAAGCCCGCGCGCTCCAGCATTCCTTCCATTATCCAATCCCATGTGCTGTATTCTTCACGAACATGAACAATAGCTTCTTCAGCCATCTCTGGCCCTGCAAGAGACCTCATTGAATTGAGCCATTCCTCAAACGAAGTTCGGTATTCCCTTGGCAAGAACCCGAACACAACATCAACAAGGAAGAGCTTTCCACCGGGCTTGAGGATATCATGAAGCCTGCACAATGCAATTTGTTTCCAGAAATCTGGAAGATGGTGTAGTGCAATGTTTGATACGATAGCGTCCAGATCGGTACCTTGATGTTCATAAGTCAAAAAACCGGATTGCACAGGTGTAATATTTTTTATTCCTTGTTGTGATATTTTACTTCGAAGTATATTAATCATTGCTTCAGAAATATCAACGGCGTAAACGTATTTGAACTTGTGAGCCAGGTGAACACTGAGGCCGCCGGTACCACAACCGATATCCAGGACGATCGAGTCGCCTGACAGGCCGAGAGTTTCACATATTTTGAGTGCTTCCTCCTGAAAATCACGGAATCCCTCATGCTGGCGGTCATATCCCTCGGCAAGATCTCTGTCGGAGTAGTCTACACCAACCTGATTCGATTCATCAAATAGCCATACAGGTGAATTACTCATATTAGTTAACTTACTTCCTTCTTAGTGCTCTTCGAAACAAGGTTAACAATTATTGTACCCAATAAATAATTATACTTTTTTATACTTAAGTATCACAAATACTTTTCCTTGACAAGTCATGTGTATATCTGGCTCTTGCGATTGTGAATTTGCCAATTATCTATCTTTTTGATATTTAAAAAAGGGGAGTATTACTTTCAAAAAAGGAAAAATTTAATATAGATTAAATTTAATTCTGATTTGTTAGGCTTATCTTCAAGAATAGGGTCATGTGCTTATCAGAGATCGAATGTCCTTATTCTCCAATACCGGAGCTTCATGCCTGTCAGTCCCATAAAGTCCGGCATGAACCATTGCATTTGCAAGTTCCTCCGATGAAACGCCAATATTTGGATAGATGCGATGAAGTAACGGATACAGTAAACGTGTGATTCGGTACATTAGGTTTGGCTCTTCCCGCGGAGTTACAGGATAGATATACCCAGGTCGAAATATGTGTAAGCGGGAGAAACCAAGATTCAACAGTGCTTTCTCGGCTTCACCTTTGTATCGCGCAAACATCATCCGGCTTTGCTGGGTCTGATCAGCCCCTTGACCGCTTAGAAAACAAAAAGAAGCATCCGGACTCGCTTTGCGGAAAGATTTCGCAAACGCCACCGTGTAGTTTACAGTGATCAGTCGAAATTCTCCTTCCTCCACAGAACCTGTGTATACGCCCAGACAATAAAGCGCGACATCATGGTCTTTCAAATCATCAAAAACCTTTTTGAAATCCATGAAATCGTTGTGTAGAACTTCTTTGAGTTTGGGATGTTTTATTCTGGTAGGATTACGCCCGATTATTGTTACCACAGAAACATCGGGATGCTCGAGGCAGATACGAAGCGCACACCCACCGACCATACCTGTAGCACCGAGTATAATTACATGCTTTCCATTCATTGTTCAACCCTCCTAAAATAGATCACAGACAAACTTTCTAGGGAGTTGTATTAATTGGAATTATCCCACTTAGTATTTTATTGATACTAACCCAACTTTGTAGCTGGGTAGTTGGAAATACACAAGCGTTTTATTGGCGCTTTTCAAGATACTTTTTGGGCTCTTCTTTTTTTCGCATCAAATTAATTGGTCGCTGACCCTTTTTATGGATCTATCCCACAAGATAGGTTGCCGTACCAAGGGCAATAATCTCACCTTTTTCATCCATCAACTGAGTACCTACAACCGCAACTTTGCTCCCCCTACGTATAATACAGCCTTTTGCAATAAATTCTCCCCCGAACCCCGGCAATAGATAATCTATTCGCATATCGATTGTGCTTATGCTGAATAACCACTTCCGTAAATCTTCCGCACTTTTGTCAATTAAACCATCAGAAGTGTTAACTATTGCGATTACAGCACCTGCTACATCAAGGACAGCTGCAATTACACCTCCGTGCAGTACTTTATGAAGTACATTACCAACCAGTTCAGGTTTCATTTTCACCTTGACCTCTGATGACTCAAAGGTACTGGTGATTTCAAGACCAAGCAGTTTGTTAAATGGTATGTCTTTATTAAAACACTCAACCAAAGCATTATTAAAAAACTCAAGTAAGGCTTCCTGCTTTGGTTCACTTGCTTTTTTTTCTTTAGTCATTTTTAAAACCTCTGGATTACTATTAAAAATACTCCTACTTAATTTTAAACGGTCATAGTCCACTTGCTTTGTCCTCAGAAACCTGCCTTCATAAGATGGGCAGAGCCTCCAACATGAAGGCCATCCTTACGATCCTTGAAGTAACGATCGTTGGCATCACCAGGTCCTAAGTCCTCAAAGTTTTTAAATCCAAGTTGCTGAAGCTCTCTCACAAGTGAGGACGGGTCAAAGTATGTGATCCAGGGTTCGCCAATCGCAGCGAATCTGCTTTCAAGAACTTTGCGCACTTTGCGTTGTCTCTCAGTGAGTGCAGAAGAAGGAAGGGCATAATCGAACACAATCTCACTGCCGGGTGGCAAGGAGGTAACAAACCTCAATGTCTCCATCACGGCATCCTTAGTCAGATACATAACGACTCCGAGCAATGAGAAAAATGCGGGTTTATCGAACTTGAAGCCGACCTGTTTCAACCCTTCGGCTAGAGTTTGTTTCTCAAAGTCAATAGGTACGAAAGTCAGCGAATCAGGTATAGCAATTCCTACCTCGGTAAGTCGCGTTCGCTTCCATAACTGCGTCGTGGGGTGGTCCACTTCGAAGACTTGCAGACGTGATTCAGGATAAAGGTTTCGATAGGGAAACGTGTCTAGACCTGCCCCCAGGATCACGTATTGGCGCACACCCCTCTTAACTGCCTGCGCCAGTTTGTCCTCAGTATATCGGCTCCGCAATGCAACAAATGCTCGCAGATTATCAAGCAGTTGGTTTTTCTGTGGGTTTGATCGCACGGACGATTCGGCCTGCTTACCGATGATCCGAAGCGCAAGGGGGTCATCGAAGATTCGAGGCTGATCCAAAATTTGGTGTTCAGCCCTAAGGGTAGCGGTGCCCTGGGCAGTAATGCTCGGGCGCCCTTCGTCCATCCGGGTGGCAATATGGCTTGGGGGGTCATTCTGGGCGTCGACTTGAGAAAAGGGTGTCGCAAGATTCACGAGAACCAAACTTAATCCAATTGTGAACATGCATTTCAGGATGCGTAGTCTTAGATTTTCTCTCTTCTCCATAGCGGACGGACCAAGTCATTATATTTTTCGGATTAAGGATAACGCGAAAGAAGTTCTTTTACGTCGATGGTATGTCAATTATTCGGTTACATGGGCATCTGTGTTACTTAAGGCCTACAATTGCCTGGGCAATATTGTAGCAATAATCCCCCATTTTTTCAAAGGCTGTCAGCATATCCAGCAAAATCAGGCCAGGGTCAACCGTGCATATGCCTTTTTGGAGTCGCATCTGGTAATTATCTCTCATTGCTTCTCGCATATCGTTTATGTTCTCTTCAAGTTCATCGGCTTTCTGCATAATATCTTTGTCATCGCGCTCCATAGCATTTAGAATGAGAGCAACAAATTTCCTGACTTCCTCAGATATAGTTTCGTAGTCGTGTAATCCATCTTCGGATAAGTATAAATTATGTTCAATAAGTTCTTCCTCTTACTCTGCAATATTTTCTATAGCATCACCCATTCTCTCCAGATTGTTTGTCATTCGCATTAAAGATGCTACCTCCCTTGATTCTTCGGGCGTGATACCTTCCTGCATGACCCTCACAAGAAACTGGGTGATTTCCTTCTGAAGGTTGTCAATGATGTCTTCCCTCTTTCTCCATTTGGAGAGTTCCTTGACTTTCCGGTCTCTGAGCGAGTTGATCACATCGTCATACATAACCTGTACCAGTTTGCCCATTCTTATAGTCTCTGCTCTAACCTGGCCCAGTGCCACAGAAGGAGTATAAATGAATTTAGAGTCGAGGTATTTGATGTGGTATAGCTCCTCCAGTTCTTTCTCCTCTTTCTTATGAGGGGTAAGCCAAATAGCGACCTTTACTAGGAAAGGAAGGAACATGAGGAAGAATAAGGCGTTGATCACATTGAACATGGTATGAGAATTGGCGATGTATCTTGCAATATTCGGTTTTTCTCCATTTACAAGAAGATCCGGCGGTCCGATGCCTAATAAATAAGACGTAGCCACTAAGACAAACTTTATAAAGAAAGGAAAGAACAGAACTATACCAAAAACACCAATGACGTTAAAAAGGGTGTGTGCTCTTGCAGTCCGGTGAGCATTGATATTTGAACCGACACTGGCTAACTCTGCGGTAATTGTGGTGCCTATGTTATCACCTAGAATCAAAGCAACGCTGGCTTCAAAAGTCAGAAAGCCTTGAATTGCTAGGGCCATTGTAATACCAACCGTGGCACTGGAACTCTGCAGAATCATCGTCAGGACTGTTCCGATCACTACACATAAAAGGATGCCGCCCATACTATCAGCGTTAAAACTTGTAAACAGGTGAATAAAGGTTTCACTTTCCTTAAGAGGGGCAAAACCTGCTTTCATGGTACTTAACCCATAAAAAACAAGGCCAAAGCCGAGAAGGGCGTCCCCCACATAAATCCATTTCTTTCTTCCTACAAAGAATTTCAATAAGACTCCCGTAGCAATGGCAGGGAGGGCATATGCATCGATCTTGAAGGCAATAAGCTGAGCAGTAACCGTTGTTCCTATATTGGCACCCAGGATAACTCCTATCGCCTGAGTAAGATTCATGAGACCTGCATCTACAAAGCTGACCAGCATGACTGTCGTAGCGCTGGAACTCTGGATGACACTCGTTACAATGGTTCCCGCAGCGCATCCAACAAAACGGTTGTTGGAAACCATTTCCATGATACGGCGCATTCTTTTTCCGGCAACTTTTTGTAGTCCTTCCGACATGATCTTCATACCGAAAAGAAACATGCCAAGACCACCGAGGGACTGAAAAATAATATTTCCCATGTTTAACTCCATTCGCGCTATTCAGACTACCCCCGATAAAGCTGATAAACGTATTCAACGCTTAAAAAGGGTTGTTGAAAACTTTTTCTGTGTCGAAAACGCTTTTAAAACCAAAAGATGTATGGGGGGTCAGAGTGAAATTCTGGGTTAACTCTCTGAAAAAACAAGAACAATAAACTATATTTTTATGCAATACATGGTATCTCATTCGGAAGAAAGCTTACACATTTACATAACAGAATGAGAGTTGTCTGATACTTCTTGATTGGAACTCGCTGTTTTTTTAGAGGGATTATAGGGAAATTAATATCATGTGTCAAGGAATAATCTTTCCCCTTTTTATATTGGTACTAGGGAACTGGGGGGAATTCCCCCAAGGTAAATTGGGCAAAGGGGATGTAACTATTTTATTTAAAAGAAGGAACGGGTTCATGCGGATTTATTTAATTCCAATTTATTATATATATCTTTTTGCTTATTGAATTAAACGGTCGCTTACTCTGTTTATATTTAATATCACGCTATCAAGAAATTTATCTCTTTCCTTCAGGATAGGCTTTCACATCGCTCCGGTGCAGAAAGTTGTTGATGGCGTTTGCCACCTGACCTGGTTGATCAAAGTTGTCAAAGTGGCTAGCGTTCGTTATCCACTGCATTTGGACATTCGGACATTCCATTGCTACATCTGCAAAAATGGTTTTCGGCTGGCTAGGGTCGCTGTCAGCCTGCAACTGCAAAACCGGAAATGGGAAGTTGTTCTTGCATATCTTCCTGATGGCAGCCTGCAGGTCCCAATTGTGGGATTGAAAATACCTGGGGTTAATTTCCGCTACGCCCGGTCTGGAATACTCATAAACCAGGTAGTCCCGGTCAATCTGTTTGAACTGGGTAACCATACGTTTTGGATAAACCTTATCGATCAACCAGCCCGCATCTCGATACAGGAAAGTTGCAAACCAGTGATTCTGAAAAAGGAGCCATTGCGGTTTTTGTAGGTAAACCGCCCAGGAGGGTTTCCCGCTGGTCGATCTCATGATCAGATCCGCTTCCATGCGTACAAAACCCCTAATACGTTCCGGGTGATCACCCACCAATATGCTGCCGATAACCGACCCCCAGTCATGTGAAACAACGTAGAATTTATCGATTCCCAGGCTATTCATGAGTTCAATGGTCTGGTTAGCAACATTGTGCCAATCATAGTTCTGGTCTTGCAGGTCGGAGCGTCCATAGCCCTTCATATCGACGGCAATCAGACGGTAATTTTGGTCTACCAGTGTCATAACATACCGCCAAGAGTACCATCCTTCCGGAAGCCCGTGGAGGAACAAGACTACCTTGCCATCTCTGGTACCTTCATCTACATAATGCCACTTGATGCCGTTTACAACCCGATCCTGGTGATTAAAGAGGGCATCGATCGAATCGTGGGTTGATTGGAACCCTGCCCGGAACTGCGTATATTTTTCGGACAGGCTCTTAGCCCTAAGTGGGGAGTAGATCCAGACAAAACTTACCGCAAGTAACACAAATCCAGCCAGGATAAGACCGGATGCTTTCAGGAATTTTTTCATGACCTTACCTCCCTGGCACCATTGTTTCTTTGCCCCAGGTTCAATCTAAATCCAGAATAGGTTTTGTGAGCATAGTAGATGACCCTATTTATTCTATCAGGTGACATTTTTGACATAAACTGCATCTAATGGACAGGCTTCAATACAATCCCAGCATCCCATACACATATCATGAAATACCATAGGCTGTTCGAAAACCCCGTCGATTTGTTTAATCACCTTATGTGTGCATGCCTTCACGGCGGTGCAACGCCCTTCGTAAGGGTTGCATGTTCCGGGGCTGCATATATCATAATTCACTGTGGCGAATGATTTTTTAGGTTGCATAATATTTCCATCACGGGTTTTTTGTAAAAGGCAAGAACATGAGAGGGCAAGAGGAGAACTTCCTATATTCCTCTTTGTGCTTCATCGTTTTCACTCTTTGAGAAATAATTGATGATATTCAGGTTCAGTCAGATATTTTTTCATCATTTTACTTATAATCTCAAATAGCTCAGTTAAATCGTCATCGGTCATCCGTTTCAGAATTGTTTCCATCAAATGGTCATCCGAAAACTTCTGCAGATACAGTTGCACTGTATCCTCATTGGACTTCCTGTCCAGACCATACCCCTCAAAACCTTTAAACGTTTCTACAAAACGATGGGAGTGCTTTGTCATAACGACCCTCTATTTCCTATATCTACTTTGTATTCTCCACTTACAAACCCTTACAAGTGAGAGTATGGGACAAGTTTGCTTTTACCAAATAAATAGAACCGTTCCCATTAATTTTTTTCCATATGCAATGTTATACGGAAATAAATACGATTATTTTTCTCTATGGCATTTGGTTCGGAAGATTTTAAGAAATTTTTATATCTTTTTGTATATCTCCACATTCATAGCGACACACAAAAAGATTACAAGCTACCGCTCAATTCCACAACTCAATGGGTTCCTTCCGATTCCTAAACAAAGACCATTTATCGTTTACCTTTGCCCACCTTCATTACCCACACATTACCCGCTCGTAAGGCATAACATATTTTTATTGTAATATTACACTTGTTTACAATCTAGGATTGTCTTTGTCAATAAAAAAGGGGCTTTACTTTTGTTAATAGTATAAATATCCAATAGAAAAATCAAACGGATTAGTAACAGTGGCAGGTTCTGTGAACAGTAATTCTTTCAGACCTAATTGGAATCAACATCGGCGTATGATTTGGAAAGCTGTCCGTCGAATTGGAACGATTCATTAAAGATTTCGAGGAGCTTGATGTTCTGCTTGGTCATCATGAGACAGTTGCCCATAACAGCATAGTAGAGGATGCTGAGGCGCGTCTTGGATGTTTCGTCTATTATGCGACTTGCCTGGACATTATTGAATTGATCCGCCAGGTTCCTCATGTAATAGTACTCGTCGATTATGTGCTTATAGTCAACAATCTTTCGTTCCTTGAAGATGTTTTCCACTTTTTCAAGGACATCCATAATGCAGGCCTTTATCTGTTTGAGTTCCTCTATCTGGACATCCAGAAGTCCTTTATGCTTGTTGCTGGTATGGAGAAAGGAGCGCAGGACAATGTCCCTGTGCCCGTCGGACAGTTTCTGAAGCCGTCTGATGGTCTGTGCATACTTGTGGGATATCTTGTCGTCTTTTTTCTGAATCAGCCGCATGACCTTGAATACATTGGCCATGATGATATTGGCACTTACCTGAATCTGTTTTATCTTTTTTTTCTGTTTATTTAAGATGTTGATATCCCTGTTGAACAGGGCCTCTAATGAAACATCGAGGGATTCCCTGATTTCTTTGAGCAGGTATGCCATATGCTCAAACGTGTTTGCGATCGACATGTGCGGATCACGGATTTTTTTGAGATTGAAGATATTTATCTCTGTCTTTTTTTTCTCACGATCCCTGTGTACCCAATGATTATGCCGGATAACGGCCACCGCGAGGAATATTAGAATTATGATGCCGGGCACTTTGAAATAATGTACGATATTTGCAAAGACAAAGGCGGTTACAAAGGCTATTAAAGCTGTCATAAACCATCCGCCTATCACCGTCAGAACCCCTGTTACACGGTAAACAGCGCTCTCCCTGCCCCATGCCTGATCGGAGAATGATGTTCCCATAGCCACCATGAAGGTCACGTAAGTGGTCGAAAGAGGGAGTTTCATCGAAGTTGCAAAGGATATCAAAGCACTAGCAACCATGAGGTTGACAGACGCACGGATCAGGTCAAAAGAAGGTTGGTTGTCCTGCAAAACGGCAGGTTCGTATCCACAGGGGTCTATGCGTCTGGAAACAAAAGCTCTTAAAACACGGGGAACGAGCTTGTTGCAGGAGATGAACAGGGAATGAATCATGCTGACAATGCTCCTACTGAGCCATATGGATTCAAATCGCTCTGTGCCCTCTTCCTGCTTGCCCAGACTTATCTCTGTCTCGGTGACTGTCCGGGCCTTTTTCGATAACCAGAGGGTAATTACCATGATGATACCGGCGGCTAGCAGTACTAAAGTCTGGGACTGGACCTTCTCACTGAGGGCGGTCATGGTAATGCCGAGGGGGTCACTTGAGGCTATGGCGCTTTTATAGGCACTCAGACCTGCCAGGGGAACACCGATGAAATTGACCAGATCGTTTGCCGCGAATGCCATAGCCAGTGCAAAGGTCCCCACAAGCACTATGGGTTTCAGTATGTTTATTCGAAAGAAGGATATCAGTATCTGCAATACAAAAGCCGAGATAAGGAAAATCGAAAAGATGAAAAACGGGCTGTTGTTGCTGATCCAGTCGACCGCTTCCGGGGGCATGAAGGAGGATCCTTTGGCGCCTTTAACGAGTATGAAGAATGTAATAGACGACATTGCAACTCCGCCCCAGACTGCACCATAACGCTTGAGTCTTGGTTGATAGTCAAAGGTGAAGATTAGACGGGATATAAATTGAACAATGGCTCCGGAGAAAAAGGCCACGACAATCGAGAGGAGAATGCCAAAGATGATGATCATTGCCTTTCCAGTATTGATATAGTCCCCTATGCCCGTGGCGGTATCGGTAGCATTCATGATCTTTATGGCCGATACGGCTACAGCCGCTCCAAGAAGCTCAAAGACTATTGATACAGTAGTAGAAGTCGGCAGTCCGTGGGTATTGAAGAGGTCCAACAGGAGAATATCTGTGATCATAACCGCCATGAATAAGGTTATAAGTTCGGGCATTGTAAAGAACTGGGGGTGAAATATTCCCTTCCTGGCCACCTCCATCATTCCGTTTGAAAAGGTCACTCCGGCAAGAATGCCCAGGCTCGCTATAGTTATGATAACGAAAAGGGGGGCCACCCTTGAGCCGATTGAGGAATTCAGGAAATTAACCGCATCGTTGCTTACGCCCACAACCAGATCCAGCACGGCAAAAAGCAGAAGGAAGAGGACGGCCACAAATAAGAACTCAACGCTCATAATATCTTCCAGAAACTTTCATAGTGTATGTGGTATAAATGGAGTCTCATATGTCAATGCCTGAAATGACAGGAAATTGCTCGATGAAATAAAACTTAGATAGGAAAAAGTTGTTACTTATACTAAAAGAGAGACTTCCTCACATAGTTTGAAGCACTACACAGTAAGTGTCTCTGCATATTCATTCACCCAAACTGAAATATCTGGTAATTACATAAAAAGTTGAACGGACTGTCTTGCCATTTCCAGGTATGGAGATGGGAACAGGCCTATTAGCAAGGTCCCGATTACTGCAATTATCAGGGCTATTGCCATAGACGGCGTCCATTTGAGACCCGGAAAGTCTTTCACCGGTTCATTCATATACATCATTACCGTAACTCTCAAGTAGTAATAAACTGATACCAGGCTGTTCATCACGCCGATGATGGCGAGCCAGATATAACCTGACTTAATTGCTGCGCTGAAAATATAGAACTTAGCAACAAACCCTGCTGTTGGAGGGATGCCGGCTAAAGAGAATATAAAAACAGACATCAGTAAGGCAAGTGCCGGATATTTAAAACCCATGCCTGCGTAATTATTGATGTCAAGATTCTCCTCCCCTTTACGACCATAAAGGATGATAACGGCAAATGCTCCCAGATTCATAAAGGCATATGCTAACAAATAGAAGAGTATGCTAGATATCCCCAATTCATTTGAAGCTACCATTCCAACCATTATATATCCCGCATGGGCGATACTCGAATATGCAAGCATTCGTTTTATGTTGTTCTGGGAAATTGCAACTATGTTCCCCAATGTCATTGTAAGTACAGCCGATATCCACAAGACAAGGTTCCAGTCAGGCTGAAGTTCCCAGAGAGAATAGAGGAACACCCTTACAAAAGCTGCAAATGCCGCTGCCTTAACACCGACAGACATAAAGGCTGTAACAGAGGTTGGGGCGCCTTCATAGACATCCGGGGTCCACATATGAAACGGGACGGATGCTATCTTGAAACCGAACCCAACTATTAAAAGCCCTATTCCGGCCAAAAGCATCGGGTCTTTCAGAAAAGCAGCTTTGCTCAGATGTTCTGCTATACCCTTAAGATCGGTTGTGCCAGTGGCACCATAGATCATTGCTATACCATATAAGAGAAAAGCAGAAGAAAAAGCACCAAGCAACAGATACTTCAATGCGGATTCGTTCGATTTGTTACTCTTTCTCAGGAAACCTGCAAGAACGTATATCGATATGGACATAGTTTCAAGACCCAGGAAAATCGTTATCAGGTTTGACCCTATTGCCATAAACATCATACCTACAGTAGCAAAAAGTATAAGGGCGTAGAATTCTCCGTGGTCCATCTCTTCTTCTTTAAGATAATTTACAGACATCAAGATGGTTAGCCCCGCGGCTATAAGAAAGATAGTATTAAAAAAGAGGGAAAAATTATCTACCAATATCATATTGTTAAAGGCATATCTTGGGTTTCCCCACAGGCATATTGCGCTTAGAAAAGCGAATAAGATGCCCAATATGCTGAGATAGGCAGCAGGATCCTTCTTCCCTTTCGGCAAAAATGCGCCGACCAGCAAAACAAGCATAGCAGTAATACTGAGTATAAGCTCTGGTCCTAAACTGACCACATCTATTTTAGGAATAACTAAATCCATATAAATCTCCCCCGATTGATATACTCGTTACTTCTTTACAGTCAACCCTTCACTCTTATTTACAGCACGGATATTATTTTCTTTCTGAACACTCATCTCATACTTTTGTTTAAATGCATTTAAAAAATGCTCGACAGATGCCTCGGTTTTACCCAGAAATGTCTTTGGATAAAGCCCAATCCAGAAAATAAATATTAACATTGGGGCAAGGACACCTATTTCCCTTATGGAAAGGTCTTTGAGGTTCTTGTTCTTCTCGTTTGTAACCTCCCCAAACATAACCCTTTGGAACATCCACAGCATATAAACTGCTGCAAAGATAACCCCGGTAGCAGCAAAAACTGCATAGACAACATTGGATCTGAATGTCCCAAGGAGGATCAGGAACTCTCCCACAAAACCGTTCAATCCGGGGAGCCCGATAGATGAAAGGGTAACGATCATGAAGAAGGTGGCAAAAATAGGCATTACCTTGGATAGTCCTCCAAAATCTGCTATCATCCTGGTATGTCTTCTCTCATATATCATACCAACAATCAAAAAGAGAGCCCCTGTGCTTAGACCATGATTTATCATCTGTATTAATCCACCCTGAACTCCCTGGATGTTAAGGGTAAATAACCCGAGCATAACAAAACCCAAATGGCTCACACTGGAAAATGCCACAAGTCTCTTCAGGTCCTTCTGCACCATGGAAACCAAAGCACCATATATAATGCCTATTATGGCAAGTATAGATATCAACGGGACAAAGTCGTAGGATGCTACAGGGAATAAAGGCATACTGAACCTTAGGAACCCGTAGGTTCCCATCTTCAAAAGTACAGCAGCAAGCATCACACTGCCAACGGTCGGCGCTTCGGTATGTGCATCCGGCAACCAGGTATGGAACGGGAACATCGGAACCTTAATGGCAAATGCCAGAAAGAAGGCAAGAAACAGCCATATCTGAATATTGTAAGGTACAGATAGTTCATATAGCTTCAAGAGGTTGAAGGTGTATTCTCCTGTTACGCCATGATTAACAAAATAGAGCACCAAGATAGCCACCAGCATCAAAAGGCTGCCAAACATCGTAAATAAGAAGAACTTTATGGCAGCATAAATTCTCCGGGCAGGGTTTCCCCATACCCCTATTAAAAGATACATCGGGATAAGCATAACTTCCCAGAAAACATAGAAGAGAAAAAGGTCAAGAGATATAAAAACGCCGATCATACCTGTTTCCAGTAAAAGAAGACATATCATAAATTCCTTGACTTTATCTTGTATGTCTTTCCAGCAGGCCACCACACATATTGGTGCAATAAATGTTGTGAGAAGGATAAGTAACAGGCTTATTCCATCTATACCCACAAAATAACTAATCCCGTATTCTTTAATCCATGTAGTCTGCTCAACAAACTGCATATCGGTAGAACTGTCATTGAAGTAGAAAAACAGGGGCAGAGAAAACAGGAAGTTTATTAAGGTGGTCATAAGGGTAGTCCACCTTATCGTTGATGTCTCCTCTTTATTCATGAGCATTATAAAAACCACTCCAAGGGCGGGGAGGAATGTTATCAGGGTCAATATAGGAAAATCTAACTGATTCATCAACTAACTCCTTTTTGAATTTTAGGAACTTACCTGAAAAGAAAATATGTGATAATGGCTCCTATGCCAATCAGTATAGAGAGAGCATAGTTTTGTACATAGCCTGTTTGAATCCTTTTTAAAACTGAACTGGTCCACAGTACAAGACGACCTGAACCGTTAACCATACCATCGACTACTTTAGCATCGAAGAATGTCCAGAGAACTTCGGAACCCCTCTTGATAGGGTTAACGATCAGAAAATCGTATATCTCATCAACAAAATATTTGTTTACTATAATGTTATAAAAAAATTTGCATTTTTCAGCTATTCTCTTGGGCAGAGATGGATTCTTTACATACATGTAGTATGCCAAAGATAACCCACCCAGTGCAATTGCCAGAGAGATTACCATCATCAGGATTTCAAGACCGACAGGATGATGCGCTGTTTCTCCTGTAGAAACTGCCCCACCAGAAGCATAAGCCAGATTTGTCAGTGTAACATCTACTGAACCTGCCATATGTTGTCCTGTAACCGGTGCCATAAAATCGTGGAAGACATTTGCTCCTTTTATTACAGGGATACCTACAAATCCACCGATGGCGGACAGGATAGCCAGAACAACAAGCGGATTTGTCATGATACCCGGAGACTCATGAAGGTGTTTTGCTACATGCTCATCTAATCTTGACTCCCCATGGAAGGTCATAAAAACGGCTCTGAACATGTAAAAAGAAGTCATCAACGCAGCACCGGCACCTAATACCCAGAGAAGGGTATTCTTCTGGAACGCATACCAAAGTATCTCATCCTTACTGAAAAATCCTGCGAAGGGGAATATCCCTGCTATTGCCAGGGTAGCTATCAGAAATGTCCAGTATGTTCTTGGCATATGGGATTTTAAAGCGCCCATCTTTCTCATATCGAGTTCCCCTGCCATTGCATGCATAACACTTCCTGCACCCAAAAAGAGTAACGCTTTGAAGAATGCATGGGTCATAAGATGGAAGATTCCGGCACTGAATGCCCCAACACCACATGCCAGAAACATGTATCCAAGCTGACTGATTGTAGAATAAGCCAACACCCTCTTTATGTCGTTTGCAGCCAGAGCCATAGACGCTGTAAAGACAGCCGTGGCAATCCCAATAATGGCTACAACCGTAAGGGAGATAGGTGCTAATGTGAATAAAACATTACAGCGGACTACCATATAAACCCCTGCGGTAACCATTGTAGCTGCATGGATTAAAGCGCTTACAGGAGTGGGGCCTTCCATGGCATCGGGCAACCAGGTATAGAGGGGTATTTGGGCTGATTTCCCTGTTGCTCCAACAAAAAGCAGAAGGGTTATAGCAGTTATTACCATGCTGCTGGTCTGAAAGTTATGGCGGGCAACATTAAATACTTCTTGGAAGTTTAAGGTTCCGAATGTGACAAAGATTAACATCATAGCCAGAAGAAAACCATAATCACCTACCCTGTTAACCACAAATGCCTTCTTGCCTGCATCCGCCGGCGCCTTATTTTGATACCAGAACCCTATTAAAAGATATGAACATAACCCAACACCTTCCCAACCTACAAACATCATAAGAAAGTTATTGGCAGAAACCAAAACCAGCATGGAAAAGACAAAGAGATTCAGGTATGTAAAATAACGTTTGAACCCCTCATCATCATGCATATACCCAACAGAGTAAAGATGAATCAGGAAAGAAACCCCTGAGACCGTCAGCATCATTATTATGGAAAGGGGATCAACCAGAAAACCAATAGTGCTCTGGAAGCTTCCGGCAGGTATCCATGTATAAAGATTCTTTTCAAATGACCTGCTCTCTGGAGTAAGTTGTAACAAGCTGAAAAATATCAAAACCGACACAAGGAATGACAATCCTATAACTCCACAGGCTACCACACTTACGGTCTTCTTGCTCAGTTTACTGCCAAATATCCCGTTTATAATGGTGCCAATTATAGGAAACAGGGGAACTAACCATACATAATCCAACATATCTTTCCTCCAATTAGGCAAATGAGAAGAACTATTGTTTCTCCTGAGAGAGCGTCCCTTTACAGAATACTCTTTACCATTTCATAATGTTTATCTCATCAACATTTACCGTTTCCTTATTCCTGAACAGGTTTATTATAATCGCCAGACCTACAGCAACTTCTGCTGCAGCAACGGTCATAACAAAGAAGACGAATATCTGCCCGTCCAGAGAATCAAGGTACCTCGAAATGGCAACAAATGAAAGATTAACGGCATTCAACATCAGCTCTATTGACATAAATATAACGATTGCATTTCTTCTTACCAATACTCCTATAACTCCTACCGTAAAAAGGGCTGCAGAAAGGATAAGATAGTACGACAATGGTATCATCATTACAACTCCTTCTTTGATAAAACAATAGCTCCTACCATTGCTGCCAATAACAATATAGAAGCTATCTCAAAAGGCAGAACCCAGTCTGTAAAGAGTAAACCGGCTATAGCCTTTGTGTTTCCTAAAAGGTTTAATTTTGCATCAGTGTAAATCCCCTTATCACCGTAAAGAACACCTGTGATTACGATTGAACCCAGAGCAACTAATAAGAATCCTGCAATAGCAATACCAAAGGCCTTCTGTAAGGGGTGTTTTTCTCCTAACCTCTTTTCCTTATCTAAATTAAGCAGCATAATCACAAACAAAAATAGTACCATTATAGCCCCTGCATACACTATAACCTGGATAGCAGCAATAAACTGGGCATTTAAAAGCACATAGAGACCCGCAAGACTGAAAAAAGTCAAAACCAGAGACAAGGCACTATGAACCGGGTTTCGAAAACAGATAACCAAAATCGCTGAAACTAACACTACCGTTGCTATTGAAAAGAAAAAAAAACTTGTTACTGCCATAATAAATGACTCCTTTTTGAGCTATTTACCCAGAGCTTTTAAAAAGTATCAACGAGGGTAAATTCATTTACTTTAAAAGCATTTCCTTATTGTACTGAACAGACTGGCGCGAATAATTTGCTAATTCATAATCGCAAGTCATAGATATAGCCCCTATCGGGCAGGCTTCTACGCAATACCCACAAAAGATGCACCGGGTCAAATCAATATCATAACTTACTGCATACCTCTCGTGGTTAGGACCTTCGGCACCATCAACTTTGATACATCCGGAAGGACAGACTGTTGCACAAAGTTGACATGCAACACATTTTACAGTGCCATCATCTTTACGCTGTAATTGATGAAGCCCTCTATACCGAGGATAGCACTCCCATTTTTCTTCGGGATAGAGTAAGGTTATCGGTTTTGTAAAAAACTTCCTGAGTGTTAAAGCCAATCCTTTGACTAGTGGCACTATCATAATGTTTCCCCTGCAACTTTATTAGTATTTTTTAATGTGTATTTAGTTGTTTACCACTTATTATTAAAGCGCTACCTACTGACTTTTAAAATAACCATAATAAAAGAGGTTATAACAATATTAATTAAAGCCAACGGAAGCAGCACCTTCCATCCAAAATTCATGAGCTGGTCGTATCTGAACCTGGGAAACGTAGCCCTGACCCAGATAAAAAAGTACACAAAAGCAAGCACTTTAATTAAAAACCAAAGTGTAGGGGGCAAGAAAGGGCCTCTCCAACCTCCTAAAAAAAGGGTCACTACAATGGAACTTACAGCAACAAGATGGGTATACTCCGCCAAATAGAACATAGCAAACTTCATGGAGCTGTACTCTGTTTGATAACCGGCAACAATTTCATTATCACATTCAACAAGATCAAACGGGGTCCTTGCAGTCTCTGCAAAAGCACATGTTAGAAAGAGAAGAAATCCCAAAGGTTGCAATACTATAAACCATACATTCTTCTGAGCATTAACTATATCGACCATACTGAGAGATCCTGTAATCATTAAAACACCCACAATAGAAAGTCCTAGTGGCAATTCATAACTGATCATCTGGGCAGAAGCTCTCAGACCTCCCAACAGAGAATATTTATTATTTGAAGACCAGCCGGCCAAAACCACCCCATAAACACCCAGGGAAGAGAGGGCAAAGATATAGAGGATACCGATATTTACATCTGCAATACGCAGAGGGATCACTCTTCCTAAAATATTTATATCATCCCCAAATGGAATAACGGCGTATACGACCAGTGCACAGGACATATATATAACCGGAGCTAGGTAGTAAATACCCTTACTGGCCTGTTCAATAGTTACTTCCTCCTTAAACAACAGCTTTAAACCGTCGGCAATAGGCTGCAATAACCCATGCCAACCTACCCTATTCGGTCCATGTCTGACCTGTATGTGCCCCAGAACCTTTCTTTCCATCAACGTGACATAGGCTACTACCAAAAGCACAGCAGCAAAGACTATAACTATCTTTATCAACATTATTGCTATAGCAATTATCGCCTCAAGCATGATTCCCTCTTCCCCCTTTAATTTATATCAAATGCCTCCAGCGAAATAAATACCCTTTTCAGAGGTCTCGGTTAATAAGGTATCCCCCTTAATATCCTCCAGATTCAGATTAAGTTTCCTTGCCAATTCTATTATATTGTTTGGAAGCTCAGGCATCGTCGATAATATAACCATCTCAAATTCCTCTTCCCTTTTATCTCCGTTTTCATCCCACTGGACTATGAGATTTTTGCTCTCCTGAATTTCTTTTATGGCAGTTATTAATCCCTTCTTAAGTGCTACTCCCTGTAATTTTGTATCATTCCTCTTTAATTCCTTTGTACAGTCATTATTATCAGGGGTAAACAGTGACATTTCCAATCCATCAACCTTCTTCTTTGCTAACATAGCCTCGTGGATGGCATGCCTCAAAGATTGGATACTTCTTTCAGCTTTGCCTTCATTATTGTCATGCCAGAATACAAAACCTATTTTTTGGGGAATCTCTCCATCGAAAGGCCGGATCAAAAGGCCACCATAAGGTCCATTATCACTTAGAATTCGTTCAAACTCAACATCAGTAACTACATTGGCATATATGCCATAGCCGAATATTTCTGGCGGTGGAGAAAAAACTCTTTTCACTCCTGTCGTGATTATCACAGAAGCGACGCTTATGTCAATACTTTCATCAGCCTCTTCAAAAAATATTGCATCTTCATCACACTCTGCCAGACAAAGCCCGCAACCCAGGCATCTGCGGCAACTTAGACACCTTTCTGCCTCTTTCACGGCTGCATCTTCCGTAAATCCGAGACTTACTTCATTAAAATTATTTATCCTCTCCTCAACAGGAAGTTCCTGTAAAGTTTGACGCTCTGCAGGGATATCCGGAAATTCCAGTATATATCTCTTCCTCTCTTCCAACATAAATGATTATTCCCCTACGAGATATTTATTAATGTATACGGCTGCTTTTTTGCCGGCTGCTATAGCCGCAACTGCTATTCCAGGCCCGGTCTGACAGTCACCACCGGCAAAAACTCCTGGTCTGCTTGTTTCCAGAGTTTCTGGATTAACTGCTACTGTTCCCCTTTTTGTCAACTCAATTCCGGACTTTTCACCAAGGAAAAACATATCAGGCACTTGACCTATAGCCGGGATCAATGTGTCCAAATCGATGTCAAACTCTGAACCCTCAACCGGTATTGGCCTTCTCCTCCCTGACATATCGGGTTTTCCCAATTCCATTCTAATACACCTCAGGCTTGCTGCTTTACCGTCTGCAGTCAGAACCTGTAAAGGGGCAACAAGGTATTCTATCTTAATCCCTTCTTCCAGTGCTGCCTCTATCTCTTCATCACTTGCCGGCATTTCCTGCCTCGATCTCCTGTAGAGTATAGTCACTTCACTCGCACCCACTCTAAGGGCACATCTGGCAGAATCGATAGCTACATTACCGCCGCCTATTACGACCACCTTTTTACCCACATCAGCAGGATTTCCCAGATTTAAATCTCTAAGAAAGGCAACTCCTGGAATAACTCCCTGGGCATCTTCCCCGGGTATCCTCATCTCCTGATTTTTATGCGCACCTACTGTAATAAATACAGCTTCATATCCCATATTGAATAGGTCGTCAAAACTCGAACCTTCGCCAATAACTGTGTTGCACTTGATTTCTACACCCAACGCAGTTACTGCACCGATCTCCTTTTCCAGAACATCCTGGGGTAACCTATAATCAGGAATGCCAACAGCCAGCATCCCCCCCGGTCTTGGCAAAGCTTCAAAAACAGTTACACTATAACCAAGTAAAGCCAGGTCATGCGCACAGGCAAGTCCCGCAGGTCCTGCCCCGATTATAGCTACCTTTTTCCCTTTATCTGTCCCTTTTGGTACTACTTCCGGTTTAGGTTTAGAGGAACCATGCAATTCAATATCTGCCACGAAACGCTTTAAGTCCCTTATGGAAAGCGGGTAATCCAGTTTTCCCCTGTTGCATACCTCTTCACATGGATGTGGGCATATATGTCCACATATTGATGGGAAAGGTAGTTTCTCTTTAATGAGAGCAAGGGATTCTTCATATTTGCCGTCAGCGATTAAACCGATGTATCCCCTTATATCAAGGTTCACCGGACAGGTCCTCTGACAAACAGGTGTTTCTTTAACTATGTTATATGAAGGGTCTACTTGATTAAAAAAATCTATAGCTGTTCTAAAGGATAATCCCTGATCCTCATCATCCCAGAGATTTATCGGACATACTTTAATGCAGGCTTTACAGTCATTGCACTTCTCTTCGATAACCCTTATTGCTCTTTTTTTAATCCTGATATCAAATTTTCCGTCATCTTCTTCAACCTTTTCTATATCTGCATTAGTAATTATCCTGATATTTTTATTCTTCTTAACCTTTTCCAAATCAGGAGAGACAAAACCAATAGTCTTTGAATCCTCGTTGTACCGGAGCCTCTCCCCGCCGATACCTGGGGTATCTTCAACCAGGTACACCATATTGCCTGACTCGGCCTGCTCCAACGCTGACTGTATGCCAGCCGGTCCGCCACCTACTATTAGTACAGCCTTATTTCCCAATTAAAATCCTCAACCCAAATGGCTTTGTAAAAGTTCATCTACTGTGTTGTATCCGGAGCTTTTTAATTTACCATTCCAACTTTAACTTTTACGGGTTTATTACTAATGCATACTATATAAAGGGGAACTCCCATCTATCCCTTCCAGAACTACAACACCCTTTCTTCTCAAACCTGATATATACCGCAATACCTTATTTGAAGGCACTTTTAACTTTTCAGAAAGCTGTTTAACCGATTGAGGCTTCTCCTGTAACAGTAACTGTATTTCCTTTACCGCAACTTCATCTATGATTAAACCGTCTAAAAGCCTGTTCATTTCATGCTGGGTAAACTTTTCCCCATATTTATTTCCTGTCCCCATGAATTCAGTCTTTTTACCAATAACCCACCTAAGTTTTTCGCCCTCAACCGCTGCCTTTGCTGCCTTAAGTCTGAATCCCAATTCTTCTTTGTTCTCTTCTATCTCTGTCCCTAAAGGGCCTATTTCCTTTATCTTTTTTGTAAAGTCCTCTGTCAATTCAACAAAACGGACCCCTTCGGCTGAGGATAATTGTCCAAATTGGATTCTGTTCTGGTCGACACCGATGATCTTCAGTAAACTTTTTGTCATGCCTATTTTGTGCTTGGCCTCCATGTTTCCAGTTACGTAATGACACTCACCATCTTTACAACCTAGAATTAGAACGCCGTCAGCCTCGTAAAGGAAGGCGTCGAGGATCATAGAAGGATCGATTCTTCCCGTACACATAACCCGTATCATACGGATATCGGGAGAATATTGCATCCTCGCCACACCGGCGAAGTCGGCAGCTCCGTAGCCTCACCATGTACAGGCAAATGCTATTATCTTTATCTTTCTATCCTCAGACATTTTTATTTACTTTTTCCCTTGTCCCCTACTTGCCCATAACGGCTGCTATTTGTGCACTCACCTGTTCGTCGGTAAAATGGTTCATCTTGATCGCCCTATGATAGCAGGTAGATCCACAAACCCCACAGCCTTTACATGCTACAGAAATCATATTGGCCTTCTTGCCCTTAGGGGTATCAATTATTTCTATTGCTCCATAAGGACACAGAGAGGCACACAGCCCGCACCCTTTGCACAAATCTTCATCCGACAGAGCCGAAACTATAGGATCAACCTTTACGGAACCCCTTGCCAAATGAATTGATGCCCTGGAAACTGCACCAAGCGCTTGAGTTATGCTCTCACGAGTATCAGCAGGCCAGTGAGCGCTTCCACACATATATATCCCATCTGTAGCAAAATCCAGAGGTCTTAACTTTACATGGGCCTCAAGGAAGAAACCATTCTCATCTCTTGGGACTCTCAGCAATTTTGAAAAGGTATCGGTATCCTCTCCGGGAATCATCGGTGTTGATAAGACTACCAGATCGTATCCTATTTCCATATCTCTTCCCATCAATCGATGGTATACTTTTACACTTTTCTTTCCCACAACTGGCAGGTTTTCAGGATCATAATTTATAAATATTACTCCCATCTCCTTTGCCTTACGGAAAAGGGCTTCACCTTCAAGACCGTAACACTGCATATCTTGGTATAGGACATAAACCTTTGCGCCAGGTATTTTTTCTTTCAGCAGAGTTGCGTTCTTGATCGCCGTCATACAGCATGTTCTTGAACAGTAGTTCCTTTCCTTATTCCTTGCCCCTGCACACTGAATCATTACAATATTCTTGGCTTCGATATTCCCTTTTGCTAACCTCTTCTCCAGCTCCAACTGTGTTATTATATTCTCACCATTATAGTTATATAGCCCATTGGGCTCCAGGACAGAGGCCCCTGTTGCCACAATTATAACTCCACAACTAATATGGATTTCTTGTCCCCCGGTTTCTACATCCACTTCATAATTTCCAACATATCCACGTACACTCTTTATAACACTTGAAGTATAGATTTCAATAAGAGGGCTTGACGTGGCTTCTTCAATCTTTTTTCCTATTAATTCCGAAGGGTCCACCCCGTATGGATAGAGTTTGTTAAGATCTTTGAGTCTTCCCCCCAATTCCTTCTCTTTTTCTACAAGAACTACCTCAAACCCTCTTCGGCTAAAGGCTACAGCTGCGGTAAGCCCGGCGATACCTCCGCCAATGACAAGGGCTCTTTTGTTTACATCAGCGATTATAAATTCCTGTGCATCGAGGAGCGCTGCCTTGGCAACACCTATTCTCACCAGGTCTTTTGCCTTGTCGGTTGCATCTTCTCTGCTCCGCATATGGACCCAACTGCACTGCTCCCTTATATTGACCATCTCAAAATGAAACTGGTTCAAACCTGATTCTTCACATGCCAGTCTAAAGGTGGGTTCATGGGTTCTTGGGGTACAAGAGGCAACCACAACTCGCGATAAGGAATGCTCTTTTATGCTATCCTTAATTTCTTTTATCCCTGTCTCGGAACACGAATAGAGATTTTCCTTGGCAAAAACAACATTGGGTAAGGTCTTTGCATACTCTACCACTTCCGGGACATCTACAAAACCGGCAATATTCGAACCACAATCGCATACAAATACGCCTATTCTTACATCTTCCAATACATTGCTCCTATACAGCAGCCGATAATACAACCTCTGCTGCCGCTGATGCTACTCCACTGGCTTGAGCAACCGATTCAGGGATATCCATTGGTCCCTGACATGCGCCACAGGTAAATATACCCGGTACCGAGGTCATCAGAGGGTTAGTCATATCTGACTTGATAAAACCATCTTCATCAAGATCAATACCAAGGATATTGGCCAACTTCTCAATTCCTGCACTAGGCACAGAAGCCGTGGCAAGAACTGCCATATCCACGGTCAGACTTTTTACCTTATTTTCTTTTGTATCCTCATACCATATTATTGGGTTTCCTTCCTGATCCTGCGTTATTTCCCCAACCCTGCCCCTGATATACTGGATACCGTACTGCTTCTCACCACGAATTCTATATTGATGGAAACCCTTTCCCATAGCCCTCAGATCATTGTAAAATATATAAACCTCAGCCTCTGTGTTGTGCTCCTTTGTGAGTATGGCATCTTTGATCGAGTGCATACAGCAAAAATTTGAGCAGTAGCTTTTGTTCCTCAAGTCTCTGCTGCCAACACACTGGATAAAACCTATTTTCTTCGCCAGCTTCCCATTGGATGGTCTATTAATATGACCGTGTGTAGGCCCACTGGCACTCATAAGCCTTTCATACTCAAGGCTGAGAACTACATTTTTAATCTTACCGTAACCATATTGGCCTAAGCCGGAAGGGTCGAATAGATCGTACCCTGTTGCTAAAATAATTGCCCCTACCTGAATTTCAATATATTCATCACTCTGTTCAAAATCGACTGCATCTGCAGGACAGACATCAGCACATAAGCCACAGGGTTTCTTCTCTTTTCCTGCGCCCTTTTTAATCCTTATACAGTTTTCTTTATCTATGGTATAAACGGAAGGGATACCCTGGGCAAAGTGCTTGTAAATGGCCTTTCTTTTACCTAGCTTCATGTTGAATTCATCAGGCACCTTCTTAGGACACTTCTCAGCACACTGACCGCAAGCAATACACTTACTCTCGTCAACAAGACGGGCTTTCTTTTTTATCTTAACCTTGAAATCCCCTGCCTTACCCGTAACCTCTTCAATTTCACTGTAAGCCAGGAGTTCTATATTAGTGTGTCGACCTGCGTCCAGCAGCTTTGGCGAGAGTATTCAGATGGCGCAGTCATTTGTAGGGAAGGTCTTGTCAAGCTGGGCCATCTTTCCCCCTATACTTGGCTCCCTCTCCAGCAAATAGACCTTTATCTCAGAATCAGCCAAGTCTAAAGAGGTCTGAATACCTGCAATTCCCGCCCCGATTACTAGGACGTCTTTGATCATATCAATATCCTATCAAGCTATTGCTCTTACTATTAAATCAGTTATATCTTCAATTTCAATCTTTATATCACTGTTATGTTTCGCACAATTTAAATGGATTCCACACTTGGGACATGCCGTAAGAAGGATATCCGCTCCTGTGGCTTCTGCTTCTTTAAGCCTTTCTATCTGAATCTTTTTTGAACAACTGGAACAGTTAACCCACCCACTTGTACCACAGCACAGGGCGTCAGCTCTGTTTCTCTCCATCTCTACCAGTTCTACGCCAGGGATAGCGGAGACTACCTTCCTGGGTTCTTCGTATATTTCAGCCATCCTTCCCAATGAACAGGGATCATGATATGTAACTTTAACGGGTTTATCTGAACTATTTTCAACAAAGTTCAATCTTCCTTCTTTTAAATCGTCTGCGAGAAGCTGGTACAGATGAACCACCTCTATATCCTGTTCACCAAGATACAAAGGGTAATCATTCTTCAAAGTGACATACCCTTCAGGACAGAGACAGATGACTTTCTTGGCTCCACTTTTCTTTATAGTCTCTATGTTAAATTCAGCCAGCTTTTTAAAGCCTTCTAAATCCCCATTCCACAAAAGGTCATGTCCACAACATTTTTCATCATTGCTTACAACGGGTTTTATCCCCATTTTATTGAGTATCCTTACGGTATTCCTTGCCCTGTCCGTAGGTTTTAAACCAACATCACAGTACCCTCCTTCGCCAAAGACAAGATCAAAGTAGGGCAGACATCCAACAAAATAGAAATATTCTCCCTCATCGGCAACTTCAAGATCATCGGTAATCCAGGAAGTTCTTTTCTGCTGGAGGTTTGTCAGCTGAAGCTCCATAATTGTGTTCATTACTCCATCATGGGAAAAAAGACCTTTATGCCCCAGTTTTAATGCCTCTATCCTCATCTCTTTTATGAAATTAAGATAGTCTACATTAGAAGGACAACGGCTTGTGCATCTCCCGCAAACCAGGCAGGACCATAGGTCTCTGTCTCTTACAATCTCATCCCCGAACCCAAAAAGGGCCTTTTCTACCAAAAGCCTGGGCGAAAATGACGGATTAACCCTGGCAACCGGACAACTGGATGTACAGACTCCACATTCCAGACAATTATATGCCCTTGTTTCCTTTACAATAGACTCGGAGTTCATCCCTGTGATTCTCCCGAAAGAGGTCCTAAAGTTTTAATATGATTGGTAAAATCAGTTACCACATCAGCAAACCTGCTTCCTTCAGAAGCCGATACCCATTCCAGGCGAAGCCGTTCTTCCCCTATGCCCAAAACGTCTATTAGCTTACTGGTGGTTTTCATGGTCCTCTCAGCCTTCAGGTTACCCGATACATAATGACAGTCTCCCGGATGGCAGCCTGTTACCAAAACACCATCTGCACCCATCTGAAAGGCCTTTAAAATAAAGGCCGGACTCACCCTTCCCGAGCACATTACCCTTATTATTCTTATGTTTGGGGGATACTTCATCCTGGATGTACCGGCAAGGTCAGCCCCAGCATAGGAACACCAGTTACATGCAAAACCAATTATATTTGGCTGGAAATCTCCACTCATTCAACAGTCCTTAAATTGCCGCCTTTATCTGTGACAATATCTGATCGTTCTTAAAATGATTCATAGATATAGCCCCTGAAGGACAGGCTACAGAACATACGCCACATCCCTTGCAGACTGAATCGTTAATCCGGGAAACCAGAATGCCAGGCTCCACTTCTTCGAGACTTGGGGCACCGTATTCGCATACATCAACACATCTACCACAGCCACGGCAAACAAACGCATCTACATCAGCAGTGGTCACTTCCACTTTCACCCTGCCTTTAGCCATCTTTGATATTGCTGAAGATGCAGCGCCCTTTGCCTGAGCAACCGTATCCGGAATATCTTTAGGACCTTGAGCACATCCGGCAAGATAAATACCATCGGTAAGGGTATCAACCGGACGCATCTTTGGATGAGCTTCAAGGAAAAAACCGTCCGGGGATTGGGATATCTTCAGCAGGTTCGCGAGTTCCTTTACATCTCGTCTGGGAACAATTCCTGTTGCCAACACTACCAGATCGGCTTCCACATCAACCGGTTCTCCAAGGAGTGTATCCTCTGCCATTACTAGTAATCGGTCTCCTTTCCTGATTATCTCGGAGACATTCCCCCTGATATACCTGACACCCTCTCCTCTCACCCTGTCATAGAACTCCTCATAACCTTTACCAAATGCCCTTATATCTATATAGAATATTGTTAATTTTGCGTCAGGCAACTTCTCATGTATAAGGTGGGCCTGTTTGGCAGTATACATACAGCAAACCCTTGAACAATATTCATTCCCAACACTCTTATCCCTTGAGCCTACACACTGAACAAAGACAACGTCTTTCGGTTTTTTGCCATCAATAACAATTTCTCCCTGTGTGGGCCCACTGGAAGACACAAGTCTCTCAAACTCCAACCCGGATACAACATTATTGTATAAACCATACCCATACTCGGGTTTTTCCCGAGCATCAAAGGTGTCAAAACCTGTCGCTACCACTATCGTTCCCACATCCAGTTCTACGATCTCTTCCTTCTGTTTAAAATCTATAGCATCTGAGGTACAGGCATCTTGACAGAGAAGGGTCTTGCCACACCTTCCTTTTGAGATAAACAAACAACTTTCAGGATCTATAGTGTACTTTGAAGGAACAGCATAGGGAAAAGGTATGTATGTTGCCGATCTTTTTCCCATACCAACATCGAATTCAGAATCAACCCTTCCCTTTACCCTGCATGCCTCAGCACACAAGCCACAGCCAGTACACTTGTCCATGTCGATATATCTTGGTTTTTTCCTTACCTTCACATGAAAGTTTCCAATATAACCATTTACTTCTATAACTTCTGAATATGACAATAGCTCTATATTGGGATGGCGTTCTACGTCAACCATCTTTGGAGTGAGAATACATGCTGAACAATCCAAGGTGGGAAAGGTCTTGTCTAACTGTGCCATGTGACCACCTATGGAAGGTTCCTTTTCAACCAGATATACCTTAAAACCTGCGTCGGCAATATCTAAAGAAGCCTGGATACCTGCTATTCCTGCACCTATTACCAGGGCTTCAGGTCTAACCTCCACCTCTTTCTCTTCGAGGGGTTCAAGGAGTGATACCCTTGCAACTGCCGCAGATACAAGTTTTATTGCCTTTTCAGTAGCATATTCCTTGTCTTCGTGAACCCAGGAGCACTGTTCTCTTATATTTGCAATCTCAAGACAATAGGGATTGAGTCCGGCATGTTGAATTGCCATCCTGAAGGTAGGTTCATGCATTCTGGGAGAACAGGAGGCAACAACAATTCTGTTAAGACCTTCTTCTACAATATCTTTTCTTATCAGTTCCTGCCCTGGGTCGGAACACATATATTTATAATCTTTGCTGACAACAACATTGGGCAGTTGAGATATACTATCCCTCAGGCGATCCACATCAACTGTGGAGGCAATATTTATCCCGCAGTGACATATAAATACACCTATCCTTATCTCTTCCGCTTCCATATCTTTCTTTTTACTATCCAAACAATGCCTCTTTAACTATCTCTGCAACATCCATGACTTTAATAGACTCTTCCAGTTCACCGGTCTTTACCACATCTTCCAAGGTCAGAAGACAAAAAGGACATGCTGTTGCCAATATTTGGGCACCTACATCCATTGCCTCTCCAACCCTCATCTTTGCAAGTCTGTCTTCCGAATCCTCTGATTCTACCCACATTCTTCCACCACCGCCTTCACAACAAAGGCTTCTTTCCCTTGCCCTGTCCATCTCTACTAGTTTTATCCCGGGGATACTTGTAAGTATTTTGCGTGGGGGGTCAAATACGTTGTTTTGCTTGCCTAAATAACAGGGGTCATGGTAGGTAATAGTTTTATTTATTTGGTGAGTAAATGAAAGTCGACCTTCTTCTATAAGATCGGCAATTAGCTCTGTGTAATGTTGAACTTCAAAGTCAGCACCTTTATATTCGTTCTTAAACGTATTATAGCAGTGAGGAGACGTTGTTACTACCTTTTTAACATTGTATTTCTTGAATATTTCAATATTTTCTTCTGCCAGGTACTCAAAAGTCCAGACATCCCCCATCCTTTTTATCTCGCTCCCACAACACACTTCTTCGTTTCCTAGGATTCCAAAATCCACTCCTGCTATATTTAATATCTCAACAATTGCCCTTGCTACTTTTTGAAGTCTGGGATCATAAGCACTTGTACAACACAGGTAGAAGAGAATATCTCCGCCTTCAGAAATATTTTTTACATCAAGTCCTTCTGCCCATTTGGATCTCTCTTCAGCGGAAATCTTCCAGGGGTTCTTGTGGACAGCTATGCTTTTCAATGCATCTCTTACGGGAGGGGGTATTCTGCCATCCTCAACCATAAGACCGCGCAATCCCATAACAATTCCTGTCGTATCCACACCTTTAGGACACTTTTTTAAACAGGCAGAACACATTGTACAATCCCAAATACCTTTTCTTTCAAATACAACCTTTGCAGCATCTTTATCAAAGGTATCGTAGATGAATTTTCTGATATTGAAATGGGATTTTCTGAGCATCGGGCATCCCCCGGAACACTTTCCGCACTGGACGCACTGAAGCACATTATATTTATCAAGAAAAGTCTGCAATTCCTCGTTAACCAGAACACACCTCTTGTACTTTGAGAGTTTTTAAAAGCTTTATTTAAAACTTGTAAATGCTCATAAATCAAACCTATCGATCAACCTCACCAAGGACTATATCTATACTGCCAATAACTGCTATTACATCAGCTATAAGTCTTCCTTCAACCATTGTTGGTAGGGCTTCCAGATTTACAAATGACGGCGGCCTGATCCTTAATCGATAGGGTTTGTTCGTTCCATCACTAACAATGTAGAACCCCAGTTCTCCCTTTGGAGCCTCTATGCTGAAGTATACTTCACCTTTTGGTGGATTAAAACCTTCGCTTACAATTTTGAAATGATGAATAAGGGAAGTTATATCATTATAAACACCCTCTTTTGGAGGTAAAACCACCTTTGGATCATGGACATTTATATCACCTTTTGGCAGGGAGTGAAGTGCCTGTTCCACAATTCTGGCACTTTGCCGCATTTCCACCATCCTTACCAGGTATCGGTCATAGCAATCACCGTTTTTGCCTGTTGGAACTATAAAATCAAAATTTTCATAACCAGTATACGGAGAAGACTTTCTTATATCCCAATTAACGTCTGAACCTCGAATAACCGGTCCAGAAGCACCAAGATTAATGGCATCTTCCCTGGATAAGATTCCTACACCTTTAGTCCTCTGTATCCATATCCTGTTCTTTGTTAGAAGTGTCTCATATTCGTCTACCTTTGAAGGGAATGTCCTGATAAATTCCATTGTCTTTGCTTCAAAACCCTCCGGTAAATCATGGGACAATCCACCTATTCGGAGGTAGCTGGGTGTCAGGCGAGCACCACAAACCATTTCAAAAAGAAAAAGGATTTCATCTCTATCTCTTAACGTATAAAATAAAGGCGTCATAGCCCCAATATCGTGACCATGGGTACCCAGCCAGATAAGATGACTTGCGATTCGCTGCAACTCAGCCATTATTACCCTAATATACTTAGCCCTTTCAGGGACCTCGATGTCTAAAAGTTTTTCTACTGCCAATACATAAGCCAGATTATTTGACATCCCAGCTAGGTAATCAAGCCTGTCAACAAGTGTAATACACTGATGGTATGTCTTGTTTTCAGCTAATTTTTCTACCCCCCTGTGGAGATAACCAATATGGGGAGTTGCCTTGACAACAACCTCTCCATCCAGCTCCAAAACAAGCCTCAGTACTCCATGAGTACTGGGATGCTGTGGACCCATGTTTATCGTTAGAGTTTCTGTCCTTGTCATTTTTACCTCTTTAAATTATATAATTATGAATAAAGTTGCTTATAGTTTGCAAAAAAGTGATTGGAGACCAAAATCCATCTATGAAAAATAACATTCTAGTTATAATTTCAATAAATTGAAATTGAAGGGGATAAAATACAGTATGATTAAATCATTTTCCTTTTAGAGGGTAATCTTTTCGAAGGGGATATCCTTCCCAGTCATCAGTAAGCAGGATCCTTCTGAGGTCGGGATGACCTTCAAAACCTATCCCATACATATCGTAACATTCTCTTTCCAACCAATCAGCTGTTTTCCAAACAGAATTTACAGAGGAAATAACCTGCTGGTTACTGGGAATTGGGGCTTTAATCCTAACTCTTTTGTTTTTCTTTATGGAATAAAGGTGATAAACTATCTCAAATCTCGGTTCTCTTTCCAAGTAGTCTACGCAACAAAGATCCGAGAGAAAGTCGTAAGAAAGATCTTTATCACTGTGAACAAACCTGGCAATAGGCAAAATATCTTCTTTCCTGACAACAAAAGTCGCCTCATCCCTGAAAAAGTAAACATCTAAAATAGAATCCTGGAATTGTTCCCTCAGTTTCTTTACTGTAATATCTTCTTCATTCATATCCTTAATCCTATATATTAATAACTGACCTATTGAGTTTTTCCTTATCTATCTTTTGTTGTAGTTTCATAATACCATAAATAAGTGCCTCCGGCCTTGGAGGACATCCAGGTATATAAACATCAACTGGCAAATACTGATCAATACCCTGTACTACCGCATAAGTATCAAAGATACCTCCAGAACAGGCACATGCTCCCATAGCAATAACCCATTTGGGTTCTGACATCTGCTCATATATTCTGATAATTGGGGGTAGCATCTTCTTGGTTACTGTTCCCGCTACAATCATTAAATCTGCCTGTCTAGGCGAAGGTCTAAAAACCTCAGAACCAAATCTAGCCAGGTCATACCGCGCAGAGGCAGCTACAATCATTTCAATAGCACAACAAGCTAAACCGAATCCCAAAGGCCATACGGACGATCTCCTGGACCAATTAACTACTTTTTCCAAAGTAGTTGTAATAATATTGTTTCCCAAATGATCCTCTATTCCCATTCTAAAGCTCCTTTTTTCCATGCATAGATAAGACCAACAAACAATATAACAATAAATACCGCCATCTCAATAAAACCAAAGATTTTTAAATCCTTGAATATTACTGCCCAAGGATAAAGAAAAACCGCTTCAATATCGAAGATTATAAAGAGCATAGCTATAATATAAAATTTAACAGAGAATCTTCTTCTGGCGTTCCCTATCGGATCCATTCCACACTCATAGGGCATCATTTTATGTGGGAAAGTTTTTTTTGTCCCAACTACTGAAGATAGGGCTATTGTCACTACAACAAAGAGTATGGCAAATATCAGAAAAGCGAAGATGGGAAGGTAATCAATTGGCATATCGTTTATCTCCTTATCCCTTTGAAAGTGTCGGACACTATTAACTGGTTTACATGTTCAATTGGACATAGTTTCTTTTTTAAAGAGAACTGCCAAGATTATTTGATATGGAGGATTTTGGAATAGATTCCACCTCTTAAATATAATTAAAATAACCTGCTTATAATCTATAAATTATAAGTAGGTTTCATGAAGACATAAGGACTAAACTGAATGAGCATTCAGTCAATCCTCTAACATATCGATACTTTGTTGTCAAGGTTTTTTTCCTCTTTATCCCACACTTACAAACTCTAATCTGCCCTTCCATCTCTCTTTAAGTATTTCTTTCAGGTATCTATTTGACGGGTCTGTTAGGTTTGGATCTCTTTCTACTATTTTAAATGCCTCATTTCTTGCATCCTGAAGTACTTTTATATCCCTGACTAAATTTGCCACCCTGAAGTCTGGCAGGCCAGATTGACGGGTTCCCAGGAAATCACCCGGTCCTCTTATAGCCAGGTCCTCCTCAGATATCTTAAAACCATCCGCTGTATTCTCCATTATTCTGAGCCGGCGTCTGGCATCGTCTGATTTGCCGTACTGAGCTAGTAGAATACATAGTGAGGGGAACTCTCCTCTGCCTATTCTACCCCTCAATTGATGAAGTTGAGACAATCCAAACCTTTCTGCATGTTCTATCACCATGACCGATGCATTGGGTATATCAATTCCCACTTCAATAACGGTTGTCGAAACTAAAATATCTATCTTTCCCCCCTTAAACTCCAGCATAACATTATCTTTTTCTTCACAACTCATCCTCCCATGAAGCAGACCAATCTTACATTCCGAGAAAATGTCTCTCTGAAAGTGCTCAGCCATCTGGGTTGCATCTTTCAAATCCAGCTTTTCAGATTCTTCTACAAGGGGATAAACGACATAAACCTGTCTACCTTTCTCGATCTCTTTAAGTACAGTTTCGTATACCTTTTTCCGATCTTTTTCATGGTATAGCTTTGTAACTACAGGTCTCCTGCCCGGTGGCATTTCATCTATTATTGAAACATCCAGGTCTCCGTAAACGGTCAAGGCAAGTGTCCTTGGTATTGGTGTTGCAGTCATTACCAATATATCAGGGTTCTGCCCTTTTCTTTTCAGAATCGACCTCTGTATTACTCCAAATCTGTGCTGCTCATCGATAACTCCTAGTCCCAGCTTTTTAAACTCAACGTTCTCCTGTATAACAGCGTGAGTACCCACAACTATGTCGATATTCCCCTCTTTAATATCATCAAGAATCTTATCTTTCTGTGTTTTTTTTATATTACTTGTAAGCAGAACCGTTTTTACACCGAATTTTTCTGTTAGATGCTGGATATTCTTGAAGTGCTGTTCAGCTAAAATCTCAGTGGGGGCCATAATACTGACCTGATAACCATTCTCCACTGCTATCAATGACGCAAGCAAAGCAACAATAGTCTTGCCACTTCCTACATCTCCCTGAATAAGTCTGTTCATCGGATAAGGACGTTTCATATCCTCTTCAATCTCGGCAATCACCCTTTTTTGAGCATTGGTTAGATGAAAAGGCAAAGATTCTATTAATTTTTTTCTAGTATTATAGGTAAGTTCGAAAGATATCCCTTTTTCAATCGTAACCCCCTTTTTCTTAAGAGCTAATCCCAACTCCAGAAAGAAAAACTCATCAAAGATGATAGTTCTATAAGCTAGAGACTTAACAGATATAAAATCTGAAATGTTATGGTCTTGTTCTGGGAAGTGTGCCTCTCTTATAGCTTCGGAAAGATCTATTAAGTTATGTCGGCGTCTTATATGCGAAGGGATAACACTTTGCATAGAATCTGAATACCTGTCCACAATATTCTTCATTATATTCCTTAAAGTCTTCTGGTACAATCCTTCAGCTTCAGAGTATACAGGTACAATGCGATTAAAATTAAGAGAATCTCTAATATCCTTAAATACTTCAATATCTGGATGGTGAATCTCTTTTTGAAAACGATAAACCTTTATCTCCCCAGATAATATTACCTTCTGCCCTTTTTTAAACCTGTTTTTAAAGTGACTATAATTATAAACAAACCACTTTGCAGTAATAGTACCGCTCTCATCTCCCACAATCATCTCAAATATGCCTTTTCGATTCTTCTTGTAAGAGGCGGCTCCCAAATCTCTTATCTCACCTAAGACTGTTTCAATTTTCCCTGGCTGAAGTTCCGATATTGGCTTTATACTCCTTCTGTCTTCATACTTTCTGGGAAGAAAATACAGAGCATCTTCAACAGTGTTGATTCCCTTCTTCTTCAATATATTTGCCAATTTAGGACCAACACCTTTCATAAATTGAATAGGTGTAGACAGCTCTTTCCTCTTATTAACAAACTCTAATATTGGAACTTCTCTTTCTAATGATAGTTGAGGTTGAATATTACCCTTTATGCATTCAAGAACCCTTAAAGAATCCATAACTCTGATTTTTTTTGAATGTAAATCTAAGGAATCAAAGCCTGTAAATTCTCTTGCCACATCCTGTATAAAACTAAATTTCTCCGGGTCTAAAGGCAAGGACATAGCTTCGTTGGTTAAATTCATTACATAGGCTTCCAGATCCTTAACAATTTCAAGGTTGGCAAAGGAATTTTTCGAAATATAATCGAGTGGTTTATGTAAGGCTGTTATAATATCCCCAAGTTCTCTCATCTTATGCCTATGTTTTCAATTTGGTTTTAATTTCATATCGTTACACATGAACTCGATTTTTTTCTATCAAAATTTTTTGGTATTGACAAGAAAAAAGGTTTGACATCTTAATGGGTAGAGGCTAATATCCAAAGGCATATATGGCCACATCAATTACAGATACAATGGCTGGTCGGGTAACTTTGCCCGGCTTTTGTTCTTTTATAATCATTGAACAATAACTATTCCTGTGTTAAGGGATTAGATATAATCCGAGAAGGAGCAGAAATTGGGCGAGAAAAACACATATAAAAAAGCTGGAGTTGATATTGACGCAGGTAATGAATTTGTAAAAATTATAACTCCCTTGGTTAAATCCACTTTCAGGCCTGAGGTTATGACGGAAATTGGTGGTTTTGGCGGTCTATTTTCATTAAATACAAGGAAATATGAAAATCCCATTCTTGTATCTTCTACCGATGGAGTTGGGACCAAGCTAAAAATTGCATTTATGATGGACAAACATGACACTGTCGGGATCGATTTAGTGGCCATGTGTGTAAATGACATAATAACCTTAGGTGCTGAACCTCTTTTTTTTCTGGATTATATATCTACAAGCAAATTGATACTAAATAAGCTTGAAGGTATCATTAAAGGGGTTACCGAAGGATGCAAAGAAGCTAACTGTGCCTTGATAGGTGGAGAAACTGCCGAGTTACCATCTTTTTACAAGGATGAAGAATATGATTTAATCGGTTTTGCATTGGGGGTTGTTGACAATGATAAGATTATTGATGGCTCCGCTATAACCGTTGGAAATAAGCTTATAGGGATCGCGTCTAATGGATTACACAGCAATGGATACTCCCTGGTAAGGAAGATAATATTTGACGACCTTAATCTTGATATAAATGCTAAGGTAGAAGGCATTAAAGTCCCAATAGGCGAAGAACTGCTTAAACCTACAAAGATATATACAAAAGCTATTCTAAATCTTGTAAGGGATTTCAACATTCAAGGGATATGCCATATTACCGGTGGAGGATTATTAGAGAATATACCACGTATACTACCTCAAACTTGTCAAGCACTGGTATATAAAGATTCATGGGAAACCCCTCAAATCTTCAGATTTCTCAAAGAAAAGGGGAACATTGATGAAGATGAGATGTTTAGAACATTTAACAATGGCATAGGCATGGTGGTAGTTGTACCCCTTTCTGATGTAGAAGAAGTCCTTTTAAGACTTGAAGGTTTGAAAGAAAAAGCATACATTATAGGTGAGATTACTAAAAGAGAGCAAGGAGAGAACCCCCTTAAATTTATTTGAAGGGAAGAGAGCACTAACATCCCTTTTAATCGATACTGGAACAAGAGTAATTTCCAGGGATATCTATAAATCCTGGGATATTTAATCTATAAACTTATAAAAGGTCAAAATTGGGATGACAAAGTAAAAAGCTTCAGATACTATGCACACAAATCCTGATGGGTTAGGCGTACTTAGTGGTCGCTGAAACGATGTAGGATGCAGTACAATACAGCAGAAAGACTTTTTACGAAGTCATTTTAATTATTTCAATGGAGTTGTGAGGTATAGAATGGCAAGAATATGTGAAATTTGTGGAAAGGGTCCCATGTTTGGCAATAAAGTTAGCCATGCCAATAATAAAACCAAAAGGAGATGGTACCCAAATATTCAAAAGGTTAAAACAGTTAGCAATGGATCTTCAAAAAGAATTAATGTCTGCACACGTTGTATAAGGTCTGGATTTGTCGCCAATGCTTGATCAGTATATAGTGGTAGAGGGTACTATTTATTTTTCAAGGACGGCACTTAGTTAATTTGTTCATGTTCTCAATCTTTCAACATTAATAACACCTTTGATGTTTTGCATAGAATTGATTATATCCTGAAGGTGCTTTAAATCACTTACCTCAACCTCAAATATACTTACTGCCTTTTTCTCTTGAGTGGTGTGTATCTGTGCATTTACAACATTGGCCTCAGATGAAGCGAGAGAGGAACTCATAGCAGCAAGCAGTCCTTTTTTGTCAAGAGATGTAACCCTGATTCTAACCAGATGCATTGACTTATCTTCTATATCCCATTCCACATCTACCGTCCTCTCAGACGAGCTATGAATAATAGTGGGACAGTTAGAGAGATGGACGGTAATGCCTCTGCCACGAGTAATATATCCTATTATATTATCACCTGGGAGCGGGTTGCAGCACTTTCCAAAACGTACCATAATGTCATCGATACCTCGTATCCTAACCCCGCTGCTATCTTTCTTTCTTGTCTTTTTGGCAACCTTTTTTAATATTGCCTCTTCTGTTAACTCCTCATCTAACCTTTCTTGCGGAATTACTCTATGTATGATCTGTTTAACAGAAAGCTTTCCATATCCTATCTCAGCCAGCAGGTCATCAACATCCTGTAAGCCAAGCTCTTCTGCTACTGTCTTCAACTCACCAGACTTTGTAAGCTTTGAAAAGTTTAGTTTGTGTTTTTTAAACGCCCTTTCACAGATTTCTACCCCCAGTGAAATACTTTGTTCCCGTTGATTAGTCTTAACCCAATGCCGAATCTTTGCTTTAGCCCTGGAAGTTTTAACAATATTTAACCAGTCGATACTTGGATGTTGATTGGATGAAGTTATTATATCCACAGTATCACCATTATTTAACTCATATTTTAAAGGAACTATTTTGCCATTTACCTTTGCCCCACTACATTTGTGTCCTATATCTGTATGAATGCTATAGGCAAAATCCAAAGGTGTAGCCCCCCGGGGGAATTCCTTTACATCCCCTCTCGGAGTAAATACATATACCTCTTCAGGGAAGAGATCGACCCTGACCGACTCTAAGAACTCTCTTGGGTCTTTCATTTCCTGCTGCCATTCCAGAAGCCTTCTCAGCCATGCAAACTCTCTATCCGTCTTTTCCCCGATATTTCTCCCTTCTTTATACTTCCAATGAGAGGCTATCCCCTCTTCTGCAATCCTATGCATCTCTTCTGTCCGTATCTGGATCTCTACTCTTTCCCCATGAGGCCCTATAACTGTTGTATGAAGGGATTGATACATATTAACCTTAGGCATGGCTATATGGTCCTTGAATCTGCCAGGAACCGGTTTCCACAGGGAATGGATAATTCCAAGAGCTTCATAACATTCCTGAACAGTATCAAGAATTATTCTAAAGGCAATAAGATCATAAACCCGATCGAAATCTATATTCTGTTTCTTTATCTTCTGATAAATACTATAAATATGTTTTAATCTTCCCTCTACATTATCTTTAAGATTATACTCTTTCAGCTTATTTGAAATTATGGTTTTTACTTCATCTATATATTCCCTGCCCTCTTTCTTCCTTTCTTTAACTTTATCCATCAAATCATTATACACTTCTGGTTCAAGATATTTTAATGACAGGTCCTCAAGCTCACCCCTAAGCCAGCCTATACCCAACCTGTTTGCCAATGGGGCGTAAATATCCAGAGTTTCCTGAGCAATTTCTTTTTGCTTTTTTGTAGAATGGTATTTCAGTGTACGCATATTATGAAGCCTATCGGCTAATTTTATAAGAATAACCCTTATATCCTTAGCCATAGACATTAGCATCTTCCTGAAATTCTCAGCCTGCTGTTCTTCTCGAGTCCCAAGAGTAATCTTGCTGATCTTTGTAAGTCCATCTACCAGGAAACTGATCTCTTTACCAAATAACTTTTCAATTTCCTCTATGGTAGTATAAGTGTCTTCTATAGTATCATGCAACATCCCTGTGGCAATAGTTGCAACGTCTAATTTTAGATCAGCAAGAATACCTGCTACCTCCAACGGATGTATTAGGTAAGGCTCGCCTGAAAGTCTAATCTGACCCTGATGAATTTTGGCGGAGAATACATATGCCTTTGCAATCAAATCCACATCTGTGTCAGGGTTGTAAGCGTGTATCTTATCTATAATGTCATTAAGTCTTATCATATTCTTATAAATAACAAGGAGTTAGTAAAATAGAGGATAAAACTACACCTAAACTTTTTGAAATGATTAAACAATAAAAAAGCTAGGTATACTAAAGACACCTAGCTTTTATCAATCTCAAATGTTATATATCTTCATATTTCTTCTTCTATAACTTCCTCCGATATATCTCCAACGGAGGCACATGTCTCCCCAAAGAGCACAGACAAAGATAGATAGACATAAAACAGCGCTATTGGAAAAATAATATATTTTAAAAGGGGAATAAAAAGCACCAGAGAGATAAGCACAAACGCACCTATGCCGACAATATAAGAAATAAGATAACTGTCCAATATTTCTTTAACTTTATCCAAAATGAATCCAATTTTAAATGCATCCCCTATCTGTTCTTCCCCTAATGCATAACTAACAATAGCCATGGGTAAAAAGAACGTAATCACCAGTCCAACTGCAAAGCCAATAATTATTAAAAGCGCACCCAAAAAACTGGCAAGCCACCCTTTAGTTATTAAGCTTATACCTAAAGAAGTAACTAAAATGGGAACAAAACTATAACACAAACAAATTACAGCAATAACTAATCCCTGGATAAAAAGATCTCCCCAATTTTTCCATTCCGGCATAGTAGCTTCTTCCTTTTTCAAGGAACTCTTAAATATCTGGTAAGCATAACCAATAGAAATAAAATTTATAATAGGGATTATATTAAGTACTCCTCCTACAATAAGCTTTTGTAACCACTGTTCATCATTGAATGGAAATCTAATGGCTTTTTCAATATTAGCCATATACGTAACCTCCTCTTGTAAATATATTAACTAATAAAAACAAATGCTTTCGGAAATTCTTCTTATTCATTCGTATATCTAAAAATCCTGTCTGTCTATATGTTTATATCCGAAAAGGGATATTCTTTCAATTATCTTAAAGTCTGTGTAATTATATATAGTTATGGCCATTTATAAAAACACAATAATTAACTTCTGCCAAGGGGATATGGGCAATATCTCTTGGAAATTATAACATAATACTAAAAAATAAGAAATAGGGCCAGCAACCATTTAATAAGTCCCTGGCTAATGCCCTTGATAATTTGTGACATTATATATTATCCGAATAACCTTTACTATTAAAAAAATGGTTGCTGACCCTATTTTCCCAATTTTTATTTTTCTCCATGATATTTGAATGAAACATTGACTCTTGCCCGGTAATTGGTTACCTTTCCTCCTTCCGTCATCATATCTAACTTGACAATCTCCGCGATTCTCAAGTCTTTCAGCGTTTTTCCTGCGGCTTCGACAGCATTTTTGGCAGCATCTTCCCATGAAGTTTTACTCGTCCCAACTAACTCAATAATTTTATAGATACTATCAGGCATGCTCATTACCTCCTTCTTTAAGAGTTAAATTACAAAAAAACCACACATACCATCCATATACAGCCCTATCCACCTCCTTTCCTGTAACCAGAGTTGCTTTTTATAGCGATATTACACAAAACAAAAAGCGCCCTTCTTTTTCCACAATTTTACGATTAAAAGAAAGACGCTTCCATAATTAGCCCCCTTTCAATTCTTAGGGTTCAAAAATTATGTTATTCATTCGTTTATATTTATAGTAACTTAATTATTAACTAAAATCCAGTATTTTATTTTTAAGATCATTACCCCTTTCAGTGTAATATAGCATTAAAAAGAAACTAACCGAAATTTTCAAGTATGGGAGTAATATAGTTTACTATTATGAAAGCCAAAGCACATCACCACAAAGACTGCGATTACGTGGACTTGAAGCAAATATCTTGAATTGCTGTTTCTCCTTCTCAATCAGAGTGGAGTCGCCATGTCCGGGGAATATTTGTGTTTCTCTCGGCAAAACAAAAATCTTGTTGTTTATAGAGTTAATTATCTGTTCAAAAGCAGATGGAGATAAGGTTTTACCAGGGCCACCTGGAAATATTGTATCACCAGACAACAGATAATTGCCAGTCAGAAAGCATATACTGCCAGGTGTATGTCCAGGAGTATGCAATACTTCTAGCCTTATGTTTCCAAAAGTTATCACATCACCATCATTGAGAAGTATCTCCGGGGATAAGGGCAAATTTTTACTGTCTTCAGGGTGGGCAGCGATTGGAACTTTGAGTTCTGCCTTTAATTGGGAAAGAGCGCCAAAATGATCCCAGTGGTCGTGGGTCATCAGTATATACTTGGGATTTGTCCCACTAAGCCGTCCCATTATTTTTGCAGCCTCCCCGGGTGCATCTACTAAGACACTATCTTTAGTCAATTGGCACATTACGATATAAGCATTCGTACCAAAGGGTTCCAATTCCAGCCTTTCAATTTGAACAATATCATCCTTTGCTACGATTGCCATTTTTACACCCCGCCTTAATTTTGTATGACTGTAGTAATATTAGTATAAATCTGCAGTTTAATGTAATAATTAACGGAAAAATTACAGACAATTCTATTGTAATTTATTAAAGCTCATCTTTTTGTGCATAATAATTAAACGTTTTTCATACCCATTTATTGTTCTCTATTCATCTTGCCACGTGCCATAGATGCAAATATTCCCACAAAACATAATACAGAAAAAACAATAAATATCATCCGCATACTCATCATAAATTGCCCAAGAGTGATAGTATTTATAACCGCCTTACCCATATACAACGATAGCATCATCATAACTATACCCATAGAAAACATCATACCTGTTTGCCTTACGGCACTAACCATAGCACCCGCAAGGCCATAATAGCGTCGGTCTACCGAGCTCATTATTGCGTTGGTATTTGGCGATGAAAAGAGCGCAAACCCAAAACCAAGTAAAACCATGCAGCCTACAATATAATAAAGAGATATATTTGCGCTAAGGAATGACAGAAGCAAAAGTCCGATAAAGGTCAAGACCATACCACTTGTGGCTACGGTGCGCGGTTCTATTCTATCTGATAGCCGTCCCGCCGAAGGCGAAAATATCGCCTGCACAACAGGTTGGCTGACCATGATAATGCCGGTAATCTGGGGCGAATAGCCTTTCACTTTCTGTAAGTAAATACTCATCAAAAAGCTAACCGCAAATGTGGCGGCATAATTAATCATTGCAGCTAGATTTGAAAAGGCAAAGACAGTATTTTTACGGAACAGATTTATATCAATAATTGGCGTATCTATTCTTAGTTCATACCTTACAAAAGCGACAATTCCAAGAATACCTGCAGCGATTAAAATACCAGCATATATTTCCGGAAGTTTCGAAAAACCATACATGCTAGCCAGTAGCGAAAAACCCAAAATAGCCGAACCTGTCAAATCAAATTTCAATCCCTTATCCTCAGCCCATTCGCCTTTAAGCAGCCAGAATATTAAGAAAAGCATCATTGCCCCTATTGGAACGTTGAGCCAAAAAATGAATCGCCAACCCAGGTGCTGGGTTATCAACCCTCCAAGAAAGGGACCGGAAGATAAACCGACATATACGGCTGCCACATTAATACCAAGAACACGGCCGCGTTCATTTGCTGGGAATACCGAAATCAAAATAGCTAGACGAGTGGCAAACGCCATTGATGCCCCTAACCCCTGCACAACGCGAAATAAAATCAGCATCGTTGAAGAAATGGATAAAGCGAGGAAAATCGAGGCGGATGAAAAGATACAGACACCAATCATATAAATCTTTTTTCGCCCGTAAATATCCCCCAGTCTACCGAAAGGAACGGTCAGGATTGCTGCCGATAGCAAAAAAGCCGTATTAACCCAGCCTAAGAGCACAGCGCTCATGGTTAATTCGTGTCCTATCGTTGGTAAAGCCACGTTTACGGATGAGGCCATAAAAGGGTCTAGAAATGAGGCAAGAGTCGTGACTATAAGGGTCGCTCTTTTTATTGCGAGATCACTTGTATTATCCTGAAGAGTTAACTGATCCATATGTTTGCAATAAAACTCCTTTTACTTATAGATAAATGTTAAACACACCATTTGCAAAGCAGGAGCTGAGGTTAAACTTTAAATAAGTAAATAAAATTTTATAAAGTAGTATTCTCATAAGACAGTAAAGTATCATAAGTATGAAACCAACAATCAGAGTATTAAGTATGGTTTCATTTTTATAGTAAATCTCTATATATCCATAAAACTCAATACGTTTTTTCCCCTGGCTTTGTTCCTTCATGAAGTGCAGTGATACCGTGCATCATATTGCAATAACAACATCTGCTAAAACCGCCTTCTTCCATCATTTCTTTTAATTTCTTCTGATCAGGGTGCATTCTTATTGACTCCGCTAAATATCGATAACTTTCTCCTTTTCCCGTAAGTAATTTTGCAACTATAGGTACAATCCTAAATGAATATATATAATATGCTTTTTGTAAAATTTTTCCTTCAGGTTTTGAAAAATCTAAGATGATTAATTTTCCATTTGGTTTTAATACCCTTTTAACTGAATTTAGTGCCTTCATCTTATCTGTAAAATTTCTCATACCAAAAGATATTGCAACACAGTCAAAAGAATTACTATAAAATGGAAGAAGCTCAGCATCTGTCGTTATATATATTACATTCCGATAAGTACCGATCTTTTCTGATACTCTTTTCTTTCCCCTTTTTAGCATTGCTTCATTGATATCTGCTAAAATAACCCTGCCTTTTATTCCAACAATTTTACTAAAATAAACAGCCAGGTCTCCAGTCCCACCTGCAAGATCTAATACATAATCACCCGCTTTTACTCCGCTTAGCCTAACTGCTCTATGCTTTATGATCCTGTGCATCCCCATTGACATAACATCATTCATTAAATCATATTTATCAGCAACGGAAGTAAACAGACTTGCAACAAGTTTAGTCTTCTCATTAATGGGAACCTGTTTGTATCCGAAATCTGTTGTGTTAAAACTCATATATATTTTTTCGAGGTTTAAGAGATATCAGTTAGGAGTAACTTATCCTTTATATTTAATGAAGGTTCCCTGTTGATACTCATCGAAAGCGACTCGTAACTCCTCCTGGGTGTTCATGACTATTGGACCATACCAGGCTATCGGTTCATTAATGGGCTTGCCGGATATTAGGAGAAACCTCACATTCTGTCCTTCAGTAAAAACCATTATCTCATCACCATCATCGAACAGGACAATAGTACCATTGTCGACAAATGGATCACGCTTAATATCAGAGTAACTGCCTCCAACTACTTCGTAAGTAAATGGATTCTTATCCTTATTGAAATACCCCTGACCATCTATTATGTAAGCAAAAACTTTATATCCCTTTTTTGTTGGGTGTCTGAATTCTGAATTTGCAGGAACAGTAACATCAATGTACTCAGGATCAATTACAATATCCTTCACAGGACCTTTAATTCCTGACACTTTACCTGAAATGACCTTGATAAAAGTACCATTGGAGAGTTTAACTTCGGGTATCTGCTCGTTTCTTAAGTCCCGATAACGCGGATCCATCATCTTTTGTCGAGATGGCAGATTAGCCCATAGCTGAAATCCGTACATCTTTCCATTTATATCACCTTTTGGCATTTCCTGGTGGATAATTCCACTGCCGGCGGTCATCCACTGCACATCCCCTGAACCGATAATTCCTTTGTTTCCTAGACTGTCACCATGTTCTACATCTCCGACCAGAACGTATGTAATTGTTTCAATCCCGCGATGAGGATGCCATGGGAACCCTTTTAGGTAGTGCTCTGGATTATCAGAGCGGAAATCATCAAGAAGAAGAAAAGGATCAAATATGGGCACTTCACTGAATCCAAAAACCCTTTCCAGGTGAACACCTGCACCTTCAATTGTCGGTTTGTTCTTGATTACTTTGCTAATTTTTCGAATCGAAGGCATCTCAGTATCCTCCTTGTGGAACACTAACGTTTGAGATTAAAAAAGCTAAATGCACAAGTGTTCTCCAGTCGATTCTCCAGCAATCTAAGTAAGTTAAAGACACAATACAAATGTCCGATAAACAACAATGCCCGTATAAATCTGTAATAAGGCAAGCAATAACATCACTGTATTGGATATCGCATGAATTAGAGGGAGAACTGTTCGTTTTTCTTTTTTCCAATCCATATAAAGACCGGATCCGATTGCAAACAGGATAAAAGGAATCATCAATAATCCTACCTCAGCGTGGTCTCTGGTAATGATCAAATCATACCAGTATGTTTTCACTGTGTATAAACCGCCAAAGATACCTATCATCCAAATGGTTGTTGCAATAAGACCTAAATAAACATGATGTTCCCAGTTAAATTGGGTCTTTTTTTTCAAATGTAACATACGGAACCGTGAAATTCCAAGCTTCATAACATAAAGCGCAATTAAAATGCCCACAAATTGAAATATCGGATGGATTAAAAACATGGCACATACCTCCCTAAGAGAGTGTTGTTTTACATGAATTCGTGAACAAAAATGAAGTCATTAGCTGCCCGAGCACCATGGCAGCCTACACAGCCCTTAAGTTTTCCAAACGCATCGGCTTTACCGTCTGGTGAATATTTTACCCAAAACCAGTCTCCTGCATCCGGATTATAACCTTTAACCTTGTACATTACCGTAATTGCCTTTAGTTTTTTGTCCATCCCATAACTTTCTTTTACCTGTATAGAGCCATATTGTACAGGTGGTTGTGCAGAATTCAAAGCCAGGTCATTTATATATACTTTATGGAATGGGCCATGAGGCGCTCGCCCAGGCTGCATCCCCTCATGATCCGGCCAAAAAAACCATTTTGTATAAGGTGATTCTTTAGTGATGTATTGCCATAGCGCATCAGGATCAGGAGATGGCATTTTAGCAAACGCAATAACCGCAAGCATTACAGAGATCGAAATTATACTAATGCTCATAACAAATCTTTTCATAACAAACTCCTTTTATTTAAAACAGGGAAATTCTATCTTCATTTTTTCTCAACTTCAGGCTATTTTTAATACTCATCCAAATGATTAAACTCTGCATCTTCAATCCATGTCTCGGGGCGAGAAACAAACTCGACGATATTTTCCATCAAAAACATATGTTTCTTTTCTTCTTCCGCTAATTTAAAAAATATCTTCTTTTGCGATTCTATCTCAACAGTATTACTCTTATCCAAATAAAACTCACAACTCTTTTTTTCAATCTCCAGGGCTTTACGGTATAGTTTTGTCTGTGGCGTATTTGGTTTAAGTTTTAGACCTTCTTTTTTCATTTCAATAAAAATATTTTTAGCATTCTTTAATATCTCTGTTTCTGTTACTTCAGCATCTTTATCTTTTCTGCTAATTTGTTCAATAATATGATAATGTTTAACTTCCTCATCAGCTAACATCTTGAGAATATTTTGAAGTCCTAAATCCTCTGTCTTTTTGGCAAGCTCCCGGTAATATTTTTCCCCGTCTTTTTCCATCTTCATTGCATATTTGTAAATATTCATTTTCATTTGTCCTTTCACAATTAACTAAAGTCAAATAATGTCTTAAGGCACTTCTGATGTAATTATTAATTTTGCTTTTTTATATTATGTCCTGATAAAAACAGCTATGTGACAGCTAACGGGGGGATGAGATGAGCTACAAAAGGAGTATCCTGATCAATGTTATGGCTTCTTATTGTTCAATACAGTATTTTATAATGCCCTCACAGTGAATGGCCGAAGTGTTCAAGAAAGGAATACCATATCTGCTTTCTGTTAATATCAAAGGCAATTCTGTACATCCTAGAATTAACCCATCAATCTTATTCCCTTCTATCATTCTTTTTACGATAGTCAAAAGTTCATCCCGTGTTGAGTCTTTAAAGATTCCTAATTCTAATTCTGAAAATATTTTATGGTGAATTATCTGTTGTTCTTCATCAGTTGGAACAACAATTGATATACCTTTAGAGACAAATGGCTTTTTATAGAACTCTGCCTTCATTGTAAGTTTGGTACCCATTAACCCAATATTCTTTAAACCCATTTCCTGGGCTTTGTTGCACGTTTCCTCGACTATACTCAGTAGCGGGATAGGTGATTTTGATTTAATATCATCAAATACGATATGCGGTGTATTCGATGCGATTACAGCAAATTCGGCGCCGGCACGGTGAAGGGAATAAATCCTCTCTAATAACCACTGAGAAGTTTCGGACCAACTCTCCGTCTTCACAAAATCCATCAATTTTTTCATATTTGCGCTGTAAATAATAATCTCAGGATATGCCAATTCAGGATACTTTGTACTGAATGTAGAAATTATTTCCCTGTAGTAATCTATTGTTGATTGCGGGCCAAGGCCCCCGATTATACCGATTGTTTTCATACTATGTTTCTACTCCTTTTGCATATAATGGTTGATGCCCCTGTTTTTTCTATGCTCATTATGGAGTTATCCCGCGCTTATTTAGTTCCATACGGACGTCTATTCTGCGCGCCCTTAGTTCTTCAGCCGTGGAACCGCCTGAGCCCGTATTTATACCTAAAGCGCCGCCGATATGCCTTCCGAAGCTGCCTATTCCGATACTAACTCGCGGTCCTGATTCTTTTTCACTGCTCTCTATTTCATCATTCAGACGGTAGAAATAGCGTAGAAGATCATCGTTGCTCATTGTTTTATAATCTTCGGCAAGCAATTCCTTTGTTACACTCGCACATCCAAAAACTATAAAAACAGCCACAATAGAAAACAATGATAAAATAATCCGTTGTTTAATCTTCATATTACGTCCCATTTTTTTTCATTTTAATTTCTATTCCTTATTTTAAGTCATAACAATGAGGTTAGCCAAGTGCTTTCGCATCGGCTGCACCACTTCGTGGGCAATAATCACATCTTACCCATGCCCCATCTACCTATCTCAGCTCAAACTCGAAGGTACTGACAACACGTATCTTTTTTAAAGGTGTGCTTGTCGGGCTGTAGGGAGCTGATTCATCATTGCCGTCACTACCAAATATCCGGATAATACCTTGGTTTGCAGAACGAATCTTGCCGACTCGGGAGCCGGAATCTGAAGCAAACTGCTGAGCCGTCATACGGGCATTTTTTGTGGCTTCAGCAAGGAGTTGTGGCCTAAGGGCATTAAAGGTTGTGATGACGTATCGGGGATTGGCAGTACCTTCTTCCCGCTGTCCGTCGAGAAGTACACCTGATTTAAGCAATTCTTCAGTCACACCCAACGCTTTAATCACGAGATCGATATTTGTGGTTGTTACCAACAAAGAACTAATTACAATATAGCGAAGCCGCTCATTCGTTTGGTTTTGACCATACTCACTCGCAAGCTTGTCGAAAGTGCGTGTAGGCTGCAAGCTTATGTCCTCATCTTTGAAACCTTGATTCTTTAGGAAGGCAATTGTAGCTTCTCTATCAGAGCTGATTTTTATATGAGCGTCTCTAATGTCTTCACTTGCTCTTCTAAAGCTTAATACCCAGAAGGCTTGGTCTGCCTTAACCTCTTTTTCAACCAACCCTTTAACGGTAACCGTGCGGGTATCCGACTTGAAACGTGCACTGCCTTTTCCAATGAAGTATCCCCCAAGGGAAAGCCCCACGAGCAGTGAGACACCCACAATGACTGCTGACAAGACTACAGTCCTGTTTTCATCAGATGTCATTACGCTGTTTTCTCCCTTCTATTTTTCGAAGTTTACAACAATTTATTCCCTAGCTCTATCCAATACCCTTTTATTATCTTCACAGTTAAACGTTAAAATTACCAGAATAATATTAAGTTGAGCTCAACTTTCACTAACTACCTCATAAATCATAGACCTTTTTGTACTTGTTATATTTTTGCTGTACAAGTTCTCTGCTTCGTCCTGTCCCATGCGCCGGCAGATAAATAGAACAACCTGTATCCAATAGTTTTTTCCAACTCTTAACCATCAGTTTTGGGTCATCTGCAAAGGGCGGAAATACTGCCCTTCTAAATACCCCGAACATATTATCGCCGACAATGGCTATTTCATCATCAATAATAACACATACAGAGCCTTGTGTATGACCCGGGGTATGGATAATATATCCATTAAAGCCCAATTTTTTTAAATCATACCTTTTATCAACCAAAATATCATAATCAGCAGGCTTATGTCGAAGATACCGAAGGACCAGTTTGGGAGGTATTATATAAGACAGAAATTTTGTAATAAAAATCGTACCGTGAATGACCGGATTTTTACCTCTCTTTAAGTAATCTGCCTCGCTCTTATGGACGATTATTGCCGTCTTATACTTTTCTTTGATACTTGCCGCATTTGCGGCATGGTCGACATGGCTGTGAGTCAATATCAAAGCCTTCAGTGAGTTATGACTCACCCCCAGGTTATCAAGCTCTTTACTCAGATATTTCCATTTGTTCTTCAGCCCGGTATCAACCAAAAGATGTCTGTTTTGGTATGAAATCAAGAAAGAATTACATCTTCTTCCTAAAACCTGATATATTTTTTGCCCATTTTTTGTAGTCCAGCTTTTCATACCGTCTCGATAAAAGTTTGACCGATTACTGTCAGAATTAAAATAACAATAGGTGATTATATTGCCATTCCAATTTTGATTTTCTACGGATTCATCAACAAAGGTTTACAGATTATCTCATGAATTTTAAGCTGGTTCAGCTTGGTACTAGGCGCTGCAGTTGCTATCACAGCGGTACCTGACCCTCTCCCACTACCCGCAACTGCAATCACTTTTTCCCCGGTTTCTATACACCCTCCATCACATGCCATCATGATGATCTCCACACAGACCTTGATACCCTGCCCAAAGATACGAAGGAGGTTTGCCATGACCTGGGGAGTCTTTGTCCCATAAAGGTCATCGGTATGAAAAAGCATTGTCCCAAAATTAACCTGATGGCCCATTCCCTTCAGCTCAGCTATAAGTTCTAGCGGGAATGGATGTGTATCCCTGAAACCGAACTGCCAGGGGATTACTACCAATTCAACACCCAAACCTTCGAACGCTTTTGCAAATGTCCTGGCTGTTTCTCCCCGCGTTGATGCCAGTACAACTTTTTTGATAGCTCTTGTTTGTCCCCTTTCTTTGACGAGTGAAAGGACCTGCTGAGTATTGATTTCCCCCGTTTTTTCAAAGTAAACAATTTTTTCTTCCATCCTTATGCATCCTCATAAAAAGCAGGCTATAATCCGTGCATACCAGTTGGTACCTCCTAACTATAATAAACAGTAAACTACATCATCAGCGAAACTCACTACTTTTTTTCTTTTTCCTTCTTCAATTTCCTTTTTTCTTTAAGGGTTTGTTGAGGTTTTTTCTTTTCGTTTGTTTTTTTCTTATCTTTTCCTTTAACCATTTGATGCCTCCTTTATTGCATATTGCCGTTTATTCCTCCAAGTTTACTAAACAAGAAACCTCGTAATAACAGAGTTACTCCATTTTTAAGCCAAAGTATACTTAGCTAACCAAGATAAGCCTAACATCCATAACATTGGTATTAGTGGGGCCGGTTATGAGCAGGTCTCCCGTCTTTTCAAAGAAGTGATATGCATCATTATCCTCCAGAAAATGTTCAGCATAAATCCCTGCATCTTTTCCCCTCTTGACAGTAAAAGAATCGATTACAGCACCAGCCGCATCAGTAGGTCCGTCATTTCCATCTGTTCCTCCACTTAAGATAACAACTCGAGGAGGAAGCCCATCAAGGTCAATAGCAGCTGCCAGGCAAAACTCCTGATTCCTTCCACCGAGTCCCTCTCCTTTAATAGTTACGGTCGTTTCTCCTCCCGAAATGATACAGGCGGGTGGTGGTATCGGGCGGCCTGTTTTTAATATCTCCTTGGCTATTGAACTATGAACTACTGCCACTTCCTTCGTTTCACCTTCTATCATAGAGGATAGAATTATTACCTCGTATCCAAGTGTTCTTGCCTTTTCGCCCGCCGCTTCAAGCGCCAGTATGTTGCTGCCGATAACTATATTAAAAACTCTATCGAAAATAGGATCACCATTCTTGGGTGTTTCCGATAGCTTTTCTTCGAACCCCTCCTTTAAATGTTGCTGAATTGAGGTGGGAATGTCTTTTAAATCATATTTTTTGAAGATATCCAGGGCATCTTTAAATGTTGAACTGTCAGGGACAAAAGGACCTGATGATATGACATCCAATTTATCACCAACCACATCAGAAAGCATAAGGTTAATAATAGTGGCAGGATGTGCTGCTCTGGCCATCTGCCCGCCCTTTGAAGATGAAATATGCTTTCTCACAGCATTTATTTCATCTATACTAGCACCGCATGCCAGCAAACTGCGTGTAACTTCCTGCATTTCCTGAAGTGTGATCTTTCCCTCAGGCTGAACAAGCAGCGCTGATCCCCCGCCTGATATAAGAGAGAATACCAAATCATTTTCAGACGCATCTTCAAGAAGGTCAAGGATCTGCCGCGTTCCTTCAACTCCGTTCTGGTCCGGTAAAGGATGGCTGGCCTCTATAATCTTGGTGTAGGTAAGTTTTTCCGTAAAACCGTATTTTACATTGATTATTCCCTTATTAATCTGTCCCCCCAATATCTCTTCCACAGCCCTTGCCATAGGAGCCGTTGCTTTCCCCCCTCCGACAATGAAAATGCGATCATACTCATTCAGGTTAAACTTTGACAGGGGTCGATCTTTTGATCCCAGAATCAACATTTTGCTATCGAGGCAAAGAAAATGTTTTACAGCGATATAAGGATCAACTGATTTCAGACAATGCCTGAAAATTGCTTCAGCCTCTGATCGCATCTGTTTTAAACTAGTCCTATTCATCTTCTGGTCCTCAAATTATTGTGACCATTTACATCCTTAAAAAGTAATATTAGAATATTATATTTATGGCTGTGACGTATATGCAGTCTTCCATTTATTGCCCGATACGTCAAGGGATCGATTTATTATTAGGGGCGTTTGTAAAGAAAATATGATGTGATATTTTAGTACAATCTAACACATAAGTACAAAAAATTGCAAGTGAAAATAAAGTGTTAATGGAGTTTATGCTCTCTTTCAGATTTTACCATTTATATAACTTTGTAAACTCTTAGCTGAGCTTTAATAATTGATAAAGTTATAAAAAGTTAAAAATCATACGGCATAGTAAAAAGCTTCAAATGCAAAGCGCACAAATCTGAATGAATAAAGTGTACTTATATCTACGCTGTAATGACTAAGGATGCAGAGGATCGCAGCAGATGGACTTTTTACGAAGTCGTTACAATTGCTTGACAAAAGCCATAATGTCTAATAGATTTATTTAAAATAGAATAACTTTAAACGGAGGTCAGGATGATAGAATGAAAAAAATTTATATGGATCATAACGCTACTACCCCTCTACATCCAGAGGCGTTGGATGCAATGTTACCTTTTTTTAATGATGACTTTGGCAATCCATCCAGCATACATTGGGCTGGGAGAGGAGTGAAGAAATATGTAAACGAGGCTAGAGAGCAAGTAGCCAGCCTATTGAATGCAGATCCTTCAGAAATAACCTTTACCGGCGGGGGATCTGAAAGTGACAATCTTGCCATTAAAGGGGCTGCCTACGCCCTCAAGAAAAAGGGAGACCATATTATAACAACCCAAGTAGAACACCCTGCTGTTTTAAATACCTGTGAATATTTGGAGAAGTCAGGCTATAAAGTAACTTATCTGCATGTTGATCACGAGGGGTTAATCAACTTAGATGAGCTAAAGGACTCTATTACCAGTAATACGGTATTAATAAGTATTATGTACTCTAACAATGAAACGGGAACCCTATTTCCTATAAAAGAAGTAGGAGAGATTGCTGCTGACAAAGGTATTCTGTTTCACACCGATGCAGTCCAAGCAGCGGGTAAGGTGCCTATTGATATAAAGGATTTGAAGGTTGATCTTCTTTCCATATCCGGACATAAACTTTATGGGCCAAAAGGCATAGGATCCTTATATGTGAAGAAAGGGACACCCCTTGTACCCCTTATTCATGGCGGACACCAGGAAGGTGGCAGAAGAGCAGGAACTGAGAACATCCCCAGCATAGTTGGGTTGGGCAAGTCATGTGAGATAGCAGCCAGGGACATGGAATCCCAGATAAAGACTATTACAGAATTGAGGGATAAGCTTCATGAAGGGATCATTAACAAATTGGATTACATAAAATTGAATGGACATCCGGCAAAAAGAATCCCTAATACATTAAACCTCAGCTTTGAATTTATCGAAGGTGAAGCCCTTTTGCTGAACCTTGATCTGGAGGGGGTTGCAGTTTCATCTGGATCAGCCTGTACATCGGGGTCTTTGAAGCCTTCTCACGTCTTAACAGCTATGGGGATTACTCCAGAGATTGCTCAAAGTTCTCTCAGGTTCAGTCTGGGGCGGAACAATACGGAAGAGGACGTTGAATATGTTCTCAATGTGCTTCCTGAGATAGTAAACAGGCTTCGCTCAATGTCTCCTCTCTATTCAAAGAAGGTGAAGCAGGGGTAATTAAAGAGTGGGTTTTGAATAAGACCCCCCAAGCATCAAATCAAATTAATGGTAAAATTCCTGTAAAAAACGAAAGAGTAGCTCCTCCCTGCTCAATAAGCTTTTTTCGATAATTCTAAAGTTCATTTCACTGCGAATTCAAAACTCTGCTCATAGTGGGGTACCAAGTTGAATTTGCTGAAGTTCCGTTCATCAAGAATTGTTACCGAAAAAACCTTCAATTCGCGATGAAAAGCCACTCTTTCTATTTGGTACGCTGGAGAAGACTACGATATGATAAACAAAGACAAAAAAAGGGTTGTAGTCTCCATGAGCGGTGGGGTAGACAGCTCGGTGGCTGCTGCCCTGTTGAAGGAGAGAGGGCATGATGTAATTGGTGTTTCCATGCAAATCTGGGATTACTCCGGTCACAAAGATGGAGAGTTCAGAAGCTGCTGTTCTCCTGAAGATATCTACCATGCCAGGGCTGTAGCTGACAAACTGGGCATACCCTTTTATGTGCTGAACTTAGAAAATGAATTTGAAAAAGAGATAATAGACTACTTTGTAACCGAATATGCAAAAGGAAGAACCCCTAATCCCTGTATCCTGTGCAATCAGAAGCTTAAGTTTGATATTCTTTTAAAAAAAGCTCTGGGACTTAAAGCAGATTTCCTGGCAACCGGACACTATGCAAGAATAAGATGGGATGATTCAAAGGAACGACACCTTCTGCTCAAAGGAGTAGATGTGGAAAAAGACCAATCTTATTTCCTCTTCACTTTAAAACAGGAGGAAATCAAACGATTGATTTTTCCGGTAGGAGGTTTCACAAAAAAAGAAGTTAGAAAAATAGCTGAAAACATTGGACTTAAAGTTGCCTATAAGAAAGAAAGCCAGGAGATATGTTTCATTCCTGACAATAACTATAGAAGCTTTATTGCAGAGAGAATAAAGGAAAATGTATCTACCAAAGGCAACGTCATTAACAAAGATGGGGAAGTTCTGGGCAGACATGAAGGTATCCACCTGTTTACCATAGGTCAGAGAAAGGGCTTGGGCATCCCTTCATCTCATCCCTATTATGTCTTGGGGTTTGACTTAAAAAGTAACAGCGTAATAGTAGGAAGAGATGAAGATTTATTGTGCAAAGGGTTAATTGCTGAGGATCTCAACTGGATTTCATTCCCGTATCTAGACTCGGAGATTACAGTTTCCTGTAAAATTAGATACAGATATAAGGATACAGAAGCTACTGTCACCTCCCAGGATAACGGAAATGTTACTGTAAGATTTAATATACCACAGAAGGCTGTTACACCTGGTCAGGCTGTTGTTTTCTATGATGGAGATGTCGTTGTTGGTGGCGGGTGGATAAAGGAGAGTATCTGAGGACTGGTTTTATTAGAGGCAAAAAAAACTTTGAATAAAATAGCCATCGAAACTTTGGGTTGTAAGGTTAACAAATATGATTCTGCCGTAATCCACAAACTTCTGGAAGGTGATGAAGTCAGTTTTGTACCTTCAAACCAAAAAGCGGATATATACATATTAAATACCTGTACAGTTACACAGAGAGCGGATTATCAATCCCGCCAGCTTATACGAAGGTTTCACCGGTTAAACCCTGATGCTACGATAATAGTTACAGGCTGTTATGCCCAGAGGGCTCCTCAGGAGATAATAGATATTCCAGGTGTGAATTACATAGTCGGAATTGAAGAGAAAGAAAATATTACAAATTTAATCAATGGTACTGCAAGAAAAGGAGCTTCTCCTTTAATGACCGGAGAAATAAGCGCCTTACCCGGGCAGACAAGGGCATACCTGAAAATTCAGGATGGCTGCGATTCTTATTGTTCCTACTGTGTTGTCACATATGCAAGAGGAAGAAGCCGGAGTCTGGAAGAAGAAGAGGTACTGAAGCGCATATCTAAACTGGCGGAATTGGATTACAAGGAGATAGTCCTTACGGGTATACATTTGGGTTCTTATGGGTGGGACTTAAAACCACCTTCCAGTCTTGTAAATCTGTTAAAATTAATAGAAGATGAATATATCCCCGGCAGGATTAGATTGAGTTCGATTGAACCCACCGACTTTGATGACAACCTCATAAACCTTATTTCATCTTCCTCATTAATTTGTAACCACCTCCATATCCCTTTGCAGAGCGGTGATGACGAAATACTCACGAAAATGAGGAGACCATACAGCTCTTCCTTTTTCAAAAACTTAATAGATAAACTTATTTCTTTGATGCCTGATTTAAATATAGGTATCGATGTTATTGCAGGTTTACCGGGAGAGACCGACGAGAGTTTCGCCAACACCCTTAATCTCATCGAAGAGCTTCCGGTTGGATACCTTCACGTCTTCCCATATTCTAAACGCCCGGGGACAGCTGCCGCTGATTTTCCGGATCAGGTAAACGGTAAAACCATAAAGAAAAGGGCATCGATATTGCGAGACCTCGGAAAAATAAAGAGAGAAAAATTCTACAGTAGATTTCTTGGAGAGCGGCTCTCGGTTCTTATTGAATCTAAAAAGGATAAGAAAACTAATTTTTTGAAGGGATTTTCCCGAAACTATATTCCAGTACTTGTTGATGTAAATCACAGTATGGTAAATCAGGAATTACCCGTAATCGTCACGAAAGTGGAAAATGATAAGGTCTATGGAAAATTAGCCTAAAGGAGTTGTAATTTATAAGGAACTAATCCTTGATTAAAAGGTATTAAAATTTGTATTGACAGACTCTCATGACGGCACTAACATCTTGCTTTGAACCAGAAGTGATATTGCCTATCCCTAATAGAGCAGGAAGGGGCCCATCGTAGTGAACAGTGACAACCATAGAAAGATTGTACTGGGTGCGGTTCAGATGAAAGTTGGTGACGACATCTCATCTGAGCAACTCCTACAGAATGCTGTCAAATACGTAGAAAAGGCGGCGGCTGGAGCCAAAATTGTCGTGTTCCCCGAATGTTTCCCTACCTATGGGCACTTCAAAATGGGAACGCATATGTGGGAGACTGCTGAGCCCTGGGAGGACGGTATAACTCAACAGTTTATGTCAAAATTAGCCAGCCGCCTCGGAGTTTATATCGCAACGACTCTCATACTCGTTAAAGGACTCGATTTCTACAATACCTTCCTGTTGATCTCACCTGTGGGAGAAGTTGTAGCAAGGATTCGGAAAAACTACACCACGGCTTTTGAGAGCTTCTACTGGAGGTTAGGCTACGATACACATATTGTAGACACAGAATTCGGTAAGATTGGGGTGGGTATATGTGCCGAGAACTCTTTTAATATTCTCTCGAAAGAGCTAGCTGAACAGAGTGTGTGTCTTACTCTCCACTTGCACTCTGTTCCTGATCCCACAGCAGGTGGTCTTCCTCGTCCTCTGGCAGAGTTCTTCAAGCCCACATTTCAAAACATGTCTTCTCGTTACGCTTCTACCTTTGGGTGCCCTGCTGTTTTTATTAACAAAGTTGGCACCGAAACTTCAAAGAGGCGAACGACCAAATTCTTTGGGTATACACGTATCGCGGAGGGGGAGAGCGGTGAAGTGGTCGCTGAAATTCCTGAGAATGGAGAAGGTGTTGCTATCGCGGAGATCGAACTACTAGACTCAAAGAGTGGACCCGAGCTTGGCGCTCTTTATGATGAACTGCACGGTGCATCAAATTATAGAATCTCTCCCATCCACTCGAATTTTCCGTTTTTCGCTTACATCTTCCTTACGATTGTGCAAGCGATAGGGCATATCTCTTATGCGTGCAGTCCCACTCGTCGTCGATTGGCGAGTCGTATTTCCGGAACTCGCACCCCTGCACCTCCTCCTTTTACTTTACCTGCCGTATTTCTTTTTCTCACGATCATCTCCTGTTATTATTTTCTTTGACCAAACGTTCTGAGCTTAACCATGAAAGTCTATCAAGTTGTCTTGGGTATTGCTCTGGCGATTCTACTCGTCAATCCGGGGTGCTTGGATGTCTTGGGACCTGGATGACCTCAAACAATCTAACATCTTGTTTTGAAAAAGAGGTGAAATGGCCTGTCCCTTTGTAGAGGCGTTAGGAAAGTTCTGCTTGTGCTGTAAATATAACAGGCAATTGTCACTATTTAAACAGTTCTTCTCTCATTCATAGTACTTTTTGGGGATGCTCCCGTAAATTTAATAACATAAAACCAATAAAAATGAAAACGGAGTTTAACGAAAATTTTGATAGCTTAAGTATATAAACAATCGATTTCAGAGTAAATCATTTGTCAGACAAGATTCCCCTTGACATACTATATGTTGTAGTGTAGATTAGCGATCATACCAGATAGCGTTGACTAACCCTTTATTACCAAAAACATATTGAAACCAGGGGGATATTAAAATCAAATTAAACCTCTGCTCCATAGCCAGTGGAAGTAAAGGAAATTCGATTTATATTGAAGCCGGTAAAACAAAGGTACTTGTCGATGCCGGGTTAAGTGGCAGAGAAACCCGCAGAAGACTCCAAAGCATAAATGTTCATGCAGAAGACCTGGATGCTATCATCGTTTCCCATGAACATACCGACCATGTCCGGGGACTCAATATCTTATCCAAACAACTTAAACTTCCTGTATACATAAACTATCCTACTCTTTCCAATATGAGAGGTCCTGGTATCAAGGGAGATGTGAGGGAATTTAATACAGGGGAATCATTCTTAATTAACGACCTGCTTTTCCAGTCATTTTCAGTTCCCCATGATGCTGCTGATCCAGTTGGGTTTACAATAGGCTACAAAGAATTAAAGATAGGCATTGCTACAGACTTGGGATTTCCAACAAGGCTTGTAACAGAGAGGTTAAAAAAATGTGACCTTCTTATACTGGAATCTAATCACGATGAAGAGATGCTGAAGCTGGGACCGTATCCATGGGAAGTAAAACAGAGGATTAAAAGCCGTCTCGGGCATCTCTCAAATAATCAGGCAGAAAACCTGATTAAAGAAGTATTTCATACAGGACTCAGGCATGTTATTTTATTCCATCTCAGTGAGACAAACAATAGCCCCCAAAAAGCCGGAGAAAGTATCAACCTTCTCCTGAAAAACCCCATTCACCAACCAACTAGCCTCTTTCTTGCAGAACAGAACACAGTTAGCAGAGTGGTCTCTCTCTCACCCGAAAAGAAATGGCTATAAAAAATACACCTGCTAACAGATCATACCTTTACCAACTTATATTTTCTTTTTCCCAGCCCAATCTCCTCTCCATACTCCAATTGGGTGCTCCAATCTAAATGCGGATAGACACCTTTAAACTTATCCTCTCCCGGATTGAAGTTGTTCTTCAATGCTGAATTATGATTGCCTGTCTGTCGATTAACCAGGTCGACAGATGCCTGGTCAATGGCTATAGGATCAGTGGAAACAGCAATACCCACATCAGGGACAATTGGCACATCTGAGCAAGGATAACAGTCACATGCAGGACTTACATTGGTAATAAAGTTTATAAATATCGACCTCTTTTCCTTACCCCTAAGCACACCAAAAGCATATTCCGCCATCTTCTTCTGGAAAACACTGCTGGTTTCATTCCATTTGACCTGAATAGCCCCCTCCTTACAGATTAAAAAACATTCTCCACAGCCTATGCACTTTTCAGGATTAATCTTAGACTTCTTATCTACGATAGATATAGCCCTCTGAGAACACCAACTGATGCAATCACCACAGCCAACGCAGATTTTTTCACTAACCTCTGGATTGACATTTGAATGCTGTTGAAGCTTCCCTGCCCTTGAGGCACACCCCATCCCCACGTTCTTTATGGTTCCCCCAAAACCAGAAAGCTCATGTCCTTTAAAATGTGCTACGCTGATTATGCAGTCACTATGGAATATATCATGTCCTATACTTACCTCTTTAAATATTCCTTTGTTAATCTTTACCTTAATAGAACTACCCCCCTTGAGACCGTCACCTATTATTAAAGGCGCTCCGACTACAGCAAAATCAAAGCCGTTCTCAATAGCCGTTACTACATGGGAAACAGCATCACCCCTGCCCAGACTGTAAAGGGTACTGCAATCGGTCAGGAATGGTTTCCCCCCATGTTTCTTCACAGCCTCAACAATATGTCTAATAAAAACAGGACTCACGTAACTTGTATTACCCCGTTCACCAAAATGTACCTTTATGGCAATCAACCCTTCTTTTCTAATCATGGCTTTTAGGTCTAATCTCTCCAGCATGGATGATAATTTAACAAAAATATTTTTTTTGGGAGTGACTCGTAAGTCCGAGAAAAATACCTGACTAGCCATAAATAACCCCTCCTATAATTTTAATCAATTAATCCCCGGCCCCGCTAAGACCAGTAAGGGAGAAGAAGACCATGAATCTTTGCTCTCTTCTGTCTTCATCATGAATTACCCTGTCCGCATACTCACCCCTTATTCCCCAACATTGAGCTTTATATCCAAGTCTAAGAATTGACTCTAAAGACAATTTTTCCAAGGTCGAGTATCTATTTTCTATATTCAAGTCTAGCGAATCCGAAAGCTTAACTTTGACCCTTGTATTAAGACTCCCGATCTGGGGAATTGTATTAAGATTCTCGACCCGCTCCTTTGCATCCCTGTATTCGAGATCAATGGAATCTCCCCGTTCGTTCTTTAGGCCCAACAGGACATTGTAAGCTATAAATTCCCTGTTGTAGGCATTATACTCCCCATCCAGCCTCAAGGAGGTGTTTTTAGTTGGATATAGGTCCAGTTCCCCAGAAACTGGAGAGAATGGATGGCAAAAATCATCGGTTGGTGGTCCTGATTCAGAGAAATTGTAGCTCTGGCTGAGTTTCAGCCTAACAAAATTGTGGTAGTAAGAATCGTCTTTTCCTTCGTATATCTTCCCCATGAGATTACTGATAAGGGAATACGTGAGTGAGTTCTTTTTGTAAATCCTATCAACAGAATCAAAGTTTGGAAGACTTTCCTGATCCACTTCTGGGATAAACGTATATTTTAACTCTGGTTTAATAGAGTGTTTTAATTTTTTAAGCCTGTCTCCATCAATGTTAAATATCCTTTGAAACGCTGTGGTTATACCCAGATTAAGATCGTAGATTTCTCTGGTATGAATCTCTTTCTCTCCTTCATCGAACCTGTATATTGTCTCCCTCCCCCCAATTTCAGGCTTTAACTCAAAATAGTCTGTATGAAAAGTATACATTAATCTTGGATAGATATCTATCCTCTGCCCTTTTTCTCCTTCCTCCCGCCAAAAATTATCCATAGCTGATGTAAGGCTATAAAAGAGAGGAGACCCAAAAATACTCTGTTTTATAGCTGTAAAATCGATCCTTGGAAGAGTCTGGAGAGTAGTGTTGTCTTCTTTTTCCAAGTCTTCTATATATTTAGCTTCGGCATTTAAACTGAATTTCTCCCAGAGCTTAGTTGCAAAAACAGTCGATTCCAGTTTTTCTTTGGATCTTTCCCCAGCAATATTGCCAAAATCTTTGAAAAAGTCTCTGTCACTAACATGTGTAATATCGGCCCTTGCATAGAAGGAAGAGCTGAAATACTGTTCATGCTGGTATCTAAACATAGTTCTGTCAAGACCACTGACAAGCGGTTCCCCTTTTCTTTCTTCTTTCCAGTCTTTGTAACTTTCCTTCTCTCTCATATTATAGATATAAAAGTTTCCAAAACTGTGCGGGCTGAATACATAACGGTATTCCAGCTCTTCTCCAATGCCTCTTTTACTTCTGTAATCGAGGGAAAAAGTGGCATCCATATTTTTAGAAACAACCCAGTAGAAAGGAAGTTTTATTTCTGTTCCTCCATCATTGGAATGCCCGATAGATGGAATCAAGAAACCTGTCTGTCTTTTAATCTTTGCAGGATAAATCAGATAAGGAATATAAATAACTGGTATATCCTTTATATAGAAGGTAGCATGTTTAACAGTGGCGTACCCTTCTATAGTCACATTTACCTCTTTAGCGGTAAATTTCCATGGTGGAGAAGGACCATCGCAAGTTGTAAACGCTCCATCAATTATTCGATAACTATCTTTATCCCATTTCTCCATCTTCTTGCCGGTCAGGTGTAAATTTTGTTTCTTAAAAAATAACTTTCCATCATAGATAGTGCCCCTTTGAGTATTCAGGTTGATTTCCATCTTTTCAGTCGTAAGGATATCCTCTTCAGTGCTTAATATAATATTACCGGCTACTTCCGCTTCTTTAGTGCTTTGATTTAACTTTACCATGTCTGCCTTTAATACTCTATCTTCCTGAACAATTTCTACATTTCCCTCTGTTTTATAGGTATTATCATTGCTGTCAAACTCTAACTTATCGGCAGTTATACTTATAGTCCCAGTATCTATCTTTTTATCCCCTAGCATTAATTCCTGAGAGAAAGAATATCCATTACATAAGACAAGAATCAATAATGTTAAAAATGGATAAAGTGCAGCAGAAAATTTCCTCATCAATTCTCCGATATATCTTTCAACAAAAACAGACTTGCAATATTTGCACCTTCCTTTTGTTTTTAATTTTCATGGAAGGTAGATAATTAAATAGAACTTTATAGTAGTGGCTATTAAAATGGCTTTATTTCAAGGTTGGTATAGAACTTTTTAACGGTAAGATTTAATTTAAAAAGAGTATTACGAGCAGATAAGGATGTCAAGGCAAAAAAAGAAGAGACCTCAGTTATTGTTAGCCCTCCTGTAAATACCTTAGACATCTACACCGGTAATACACCAAATTTTAATTGTGTTAAGCTTCATGTGAGACATAACCCGATATAAACTTTGAAAAATAAAACAATTCCTCTTCAGGTTCTTTTGTTTCTTAAAGAGCCTATTTACCTATGCAAAATTCTGAAAAAATTCTGTCCAGAATACTCTCAGCAGTGGTTTCTCCAACAATTTCACCCAAACATCTTAGTGAAAGCCTTACATCTAATGCCGTAAATTCCTGGGACATTTCTTTAATTATGCTTTCTCTTGCATGAGCCAGATTTTCCAGTGCCTTTTCCAAGGCTATTTTATGTCTTACGTTAGTGACAAATACAGATGGGTGAGCGTCTAACTTATGCCGGACAATCGAAGAAAATATTGACTCTTTTAATGCTTCTATTCCTTGGGAGTATAAAGCTGAGATGGGTGTTACAGAATAATTCTTTAAATTATCCTTAGCCATGCTAATGGAGCTCTCGGGTACCAGATCAATTTTATTCAAAGCAATTATAACTTTTTTATCGGCTAGTTCAGCAATTATATCATGATTCTCTTGGGTAAAATCCCGACTGATATCTATTACCAAGATCACCAGGTCAGCTGAGACCAGCTTTTCTTTGGCTAACCTTATCCCTTCTTCTTCAATTATATCTTTAGCATCCCCTATACCTGCGGTATCTATGATCTTAAGGGGTAACCCTTTAACACTTATCGCCTCTTCGATAATGTCCCTGGTTGTTCCAGGTATGGAGGTTACAATAGCACGTTTTTCTTTAAGCAGGGCATTAAGTAAACTTGACTTCCCTACATTTGGCTTTCCAATAATAACAGCTGAGATACCTTCCCTATAAAATCTTCCTTCTTCATAACTGTAGATTAGTGTTTCGATATTATCCATCAAACCCTTGACTTTGATCAGTAGTTCCTGTGGAGGAATTGTAGCGATGTCTTCTTCCGGGAAGTCAATAGATGCTTCGATATAAGTCAAGATGTTTGTTAAATCTTCTTTTATTCTTATTATCTCTTTTGATAAAGCTCCTTTAAGTTGTTCGGAAGCTACTTTAAGGCTGGCAATTGTCTTGGAATTGACTATATCAGCTACTGCTTCAGCTTGTGATAAATCGATTCTCCCGTTAATAAAGGCTCTTTTTGTGAACTCTCCCGGTTCAGCTAGTCTACATCCTTCTTTCAATACTGTTTCTAGGATTTTTTGTAATACAAGAATACCACTATGGCAGTTTATCTCAACTACATCCTCTTTGGTATAGGATGCGGGTTTTTGCATAAATGACAGCAAGACCTCATCTATTACTGAGCTGTCTTGAGTATCTATTGCTTCGCCATAGTGTAAATGGTAGGGTTTTAATTCTGAGGATTGTGTCTTACTCCTGAAAATATTTTTTGCAATCTCAAAAGATTTAGGACCGCTAATTTTAATTATTCCAATCCCACCTGTACCAAACGGGGTGGCAATAGCTGCTATTGTATCCTCATCTATCATTATCTTTAAAGACTATTAACCTTTTTTAGCGGAGATAACTACTTTCCTCAGGTCCCCATCGCCCTTGCTCTTTGTTATCAACTGGGTATCGTCCTGAAGAGTCATGTGAATGACCCTACGGTCATGAGCATTTAATGGGTTTATATAAACAGGCTTCCCGAGCCTTTTGACCTTTTCACCCAATTTCAAGGCTAAGTTTTTTAAGGATTCTACCCTTCTCTCTCTATAGCCTTCCGTATCAACGACAATCCATTTTCTATCTCCCGGAGATCGATTGACTATTTTGTCCACAATATGCTGTAAGGCATCTAATGTCTGACCTCTCCGGCCAATAAGCAGTCCACTGCCATCTCCCTTTATATTGAGGAGTATTTTATCACCAAGATCTTTAGCTTCAACAGTAGCCTCTATCTTAAGTTTGGCAATAATTTCTTCAAGTGTCTTCTTTGCATGCTCTAATTTATCTCTAGATTCAACCTCTTTTAAACTGGCCTTAATCCTTGCTTTTTTCATTCCTACAAGACCAAACAAACCACCGGTACCACCCGAAATAATTTCTATATTCAATCTCTCTTCAGGGAGATTAAATTCCTGACAAGCTTTTTTAATCGCCTCTTCAACTGTTTTACCGTCTGTTTCGATAAAAACCATGATGTACATCCTCGAATTATGCCGTATACTTGTTTATATAGAACTGCTGACCAATGGATAACACATTATTGACTAGCCAGTAAATGACAAGCCCAGATGGAAAATTAAGGAACATAACGGTGAATATAATAGGCATCATTAACATCATCTTTGCTTGGGTTGGGTCTCCAACTGTGGGTGTCATCTTTTGCTGTATAAACATTGATGCCCCCATTATAATTGGGGTAATGTAATAAGGGTCTTTTGCAGATAAATCATTAATCCAAAATATAAAAGGGGCGTGCCTAAGCTCAATAGACCCCAATAACGCTTTGTATAAAGCAAAAAAAACAGGGATCTGTAAAATCATAGGGAGACATCCCCCTAATGGGTTGACTTTATGAGATCGATACAATAACATTATCTCTTTATTTAATCTTTCCTTATCATCTTTGTACTTCTTTTTTAGCTTAAGCATTAAAGGTTGAATTTTCTGCATATCTTTCATTGACTTATAACTTTTATGAGTCAGAGGAAAGAAAAGGATTTTAATAACTATAGTTAAAATAATAATCGCTAGCCCAAAATTATTAGTATATTTATTTATATATTTCAAGAAGATCAACAGAGGTTTTGCAATAATGTCGAACCATCCAAAATCAAGGGCTTTTTGTAAATCAGCCCCAACAGATTTCAGTATATCAATGTCTTTAGGACCGAGATACAGGGAGTAGCTATAAAAAATCTCCCCACTACTGTATAGTTCTATTGGTTGAATAAGATCAACGGACACAACATCATCTGAGGATTTAGACATCCTCAATTTTATATTACGAGGTTCTTCAGGGATTATTGAAGAGATAAAGTACTTATCTTCGTAGCCAGCCCATTTAATTGTTCCCGAGTATGTCTTGTCTGTCTCCAGTTTTTTTGTCTTTACTTCTTCTAATTTCCCATCTACCAAGGCTGCCGCGCCTGAGAAGCTATACCGGTCTACTTTGTTTGAAGCATCAAGTTTGGTCTTCCAACTGAGAATAGTATCTCCATTAATTTCTTTATCAGAGAGGTTAGAAATATTAACATTCATAGCAAGTAGGTACTTACCTGCAGAAAAGGTAAACTTTTTAATAATCTTTATACCCTCAGGAGAAGTCCAAGAGAAAGAAATGGACTCCTGTTCTTCTACTGCATCCAATGATATAGACTCCTTATCCACTTCGAATATAGCTTCTCCAATATCATTCAAGTTTGTTTTGGAAAACTCTAAACCTAGTGGATAACCCTCTGATCTACCGTCTACTACTAAATCTATATTCTGAGCGTCTTTCCCAATCTTGTCTTTATATTTTTCCAGTTTCCAACTCTTAAGTTTAGCACCACGAGTAGTAAATATCGCTGTATATAAGTCTGTTTTTACTGTTACCTCTTTTTCCTCTTTTTGAGTAATATTTTTAGCTTTAACAATGGGTATCCCATTTTTAGAGGTAATCCTTTCTTTCCTGGCTTTATCTTCAAATCCTTCTTTTAACGGTTCTGTAACCTTTGTTTGTGGAACCTCTTTATTTATAGGCATTTTTTTGTTTTTGCCTATAAAATACTGGTATGAAAAAAGGACCAATAAAGATAAAACTACAGCTAGTAACGCTCTCTTTTCCATTAATATACTCCAAACAAGATTCTATTTGCCATCGCTTTTAGCTACAGGGTCGTAGCCTCCAGGATGAAAGGGGTGACACTTCAGTATCCTCAGAATAGATAATCCTAATCCTTTAAATAGACCATGGATTTCTAGTGCCTGAATTGCATAAGAAGAACAGGTTGGACTAAATCTACAAGAGGGGAATTTTAGGGGAGATAAGAATTTCTGATAAAACTTGATAACTGCTATAATAGTTTTTTTAATCATTACAAAGGTTTCAAAAAGTATTCAGGGTAAAACCTATAACCTCAGCAAATTACAACCCCAATTTAAGTACCCTAACTACTCTACTTTACTTCAGAAATCCTTTCAGTTCCTCATAAAGCGTAAAATAATTCAGGGAAACCGCCCCTCTCTTCGCAATAAATACTATATCGTTACAACAAGGGATTTGGGTTTTGTTGAGTCTATAAAATTCTCTAACTAACCGTTTGACCCTGTTTCTTTTTACTGCATTCCCTACTTTTTTACTCACTGTAATACCCAAACGGTTTTTACCAACGTCATTAGGATTAAATATTACAGTAAAGTTTCCAGTCTGAAATTTTTTCCCTTTCGTCAATACTTCTTTAAAATGAGGCCCTTTTAAAATCCTTTCATCTTTCCTTAAGGAAAATCCCGACATTTTACCAATAATGAGCTCTCTTTTTCTAAAGAAGATAGTTTACCTGACAAGCTTTTAGTTAAACCGATAACCTTTGTCTACCCTTTGCCCTTCTACGTCTTATTACTGCTCTTCCTGATTTAGTTTTCATTCTATTCAAAAACCCATGAGTTCTTTTTCTTTTTATATTACTAGGTTGGAAAGTCCTTTTCATTTGAGCCGATTTCCTCTCTAAAATTTCCTATTTTGATAGATGGTCATTTAGCTTTCAGGTAGATATTTATGATCAATGCTAATACCGCTGACAACCTGCTAGCGTGATCAGTTTTCTCTGTGTTTAAAACTCACGTATAATAATATCTGATTATTTTAAGTGATTTTATTTTTCGATAACCACTTGGATAGCTCTTTGTTTTTTTTGCTTTTCTAAGTGTTTCACTTCAATATCGAACTTACAGGTTCCTTAAACACTGAGAAATTAAACAAACGTTTTAAACCATAATTACTACAATTTGTCAAGTTTTTTGTCTGCTGTATTAATGCAATATAACTGGATGCACCAGGAAACAGAGAGATATTATAGCAAAAAGGAGAGATTTTTACTATGAAGAAATAAAATGGTACGTATCAAGAAGACCATTAAGGCTTACAGAAGAGAAAAATGTATCTCGTAGTGATAATTACCCTTTTCACTTTTACAATAGTCGAACTTCATTATTTAACTGACCGGCTTATAATATGTAACACAATATAAATTTTTATCAACACCTGTCTCTACTCATCTCCTACTCCCAAGCATTTTTCTATTATATCTATACACTCTTTATTATTCTCCAAAGTGGCAACGGACAGAGGCGTTGCACCCCTATTATTCTCAATTTTCAGTGTATCGGGTGCCTTCTCAAAGATGAACTGGAGACATTCCCTCTGACCCTTCTCAGCTGCTATAAAAGCAGGGGTCGCTCCAGTATTGTCCTGACTTTTTATCGTATCAGGCTCTTTTTCAAAAATAAACTCAAGACACTCCCTTTTGCCCTTTTCTGAAGCTATATATGCAGGAGTTTTCCCGTCTTTATCCGGGGTTTTAAGTGAATCGTGTGCATTCTCGAAGATAAACTCGAGACACTCCCTTTTGCCCTTTTCTGAAGCTATATATGCAGGAGTTTTCCCGTCTTTATCCGGGGTTTTAAGTGTATCAGGGGCCTTCTCAAAGATGAACTCGAGACATTCCCTTTGGCCTTTTTCAGCGGCTATATATGCAGGAGTCTTCCCATCGTTATCCGGGGTTTTAAGTGTATCAGGAGCCTTCTCAAAGATGAACTCGAGACATTCCCTTTGGCCTTTTTCAGAAGCCACATATGCAGGAGTCTTACCGTCTTTATTTGGGTTTTTAAGTGTATCGGGTGCATTCTCGAAGATAAACTTTAGACACTCTTTCTGGCCTTTATCAGCGGATACATATGCAGGCGTTCTTCCATCATAGTCAGGAATATTAAGGGTTTCAGGCAACTTCTTAACGATGAACTCAAGACATTCCCTTTGACCTTTTTCAGCAGCAACGTATGCAGAGGTTGCTCCTGGTGTTACACCATGTTCAGTTTGAATTTTAAGCGAATCAGGAGCCTTTTCGGCAATAATTTCGAGGAAGTCTCTGAAACCTTTTTCAGCAGCAATAAATGCAGGAATTGCTCCATCCCTATTCTGGGTTTTAAGGGTTTCAGGGGCCCTTTCAGCAATAATCTGCAGGCATTCCTTATGTCCCTTTTCAGCAGCAAAATAGGCTGGTGTATCTCCAGATCTATGACGAGTATAAAAAGACTCGACTGGAATCTTTTTTAACTTTTGTAGTTCCTTATCTAAAATTAGTTCTCTGACCTCATTATATGACAATGCCTTCTTTTTTCCAAAAAGATCAAAAAAACCCATTTCAACACTCCTTTTTTATATATTATTAATTATTAAAAAAACATTTAACTGAATGCATATCATAAACAACAGGTTATTACAATAGGTTTTAGCAGTATAAGTTCAGATAATCCTGATGAAAATGATTAATGTGCTAGATATACTTACAAAACAGGCTTTTTAGAAATAATCTCTAAATATTTTTTATAATTAAAACCGCTGCTGCGTTCCTTTGTATGGCACCTGCGACAACCATTTTCACCCATATTTTTGACTATCTCTCCCCCTTTTACGTGTTTATATCCTGGCCCATGACACTCCTCACATTGTACTCCCTTGAACCTTCCTATAGTGCTCAGGCTTGAAAAACCACCTATTTTACCATAGCCAGTAGTATGGCATCCAATACATTCAAGATCGAATTGCTGATTTTTGTTGATCAAGCTTTGGTAAGCCTTGGCATGACCTGTCTCTTTCCACAATTCATATTCCTTCTGATGACAAGGCTGGCAAACTTTATCACCAAGAAAAATATTTGCAATTGTCTTACGTTCTTTTACTGAATTATAGTTTTGAAATATATTTCTTTTATAATTGTCTTCTATTGCTGATCTATATAGACTTTTTTTATAGTTCTTGATTAATTCACTAATTTTCTCATCATCCTTCACAGTATCACTTAAGGGAAGGATTAAATTTTTGTATATATTGTTTTTTAAAATATTTTTCGCCTCTGTATTACCAGAAAGGGTGAAGTCTAATATTCCAAGGTACTGTCCATCTTTGTATGCCTGTAAGATTAAAGTATTATTGATTTTAACTGGGGAGTCGAGTTTCATCATATCAAGTCCACCGATAATTATATCTATCCCTGGAATTTTCTCGGCTAATTCTTTATCAGGCAAAAGACCTAAATTGGTCAGGGCTATAATTAAATGGGTTTTGCCCTTTAACTCAGATACCAGTACTTTCGCAGTTTCAATAGGGTCTTTGACTGCCAATTTGCTTGATCCATTCTCATTTATTTTATCCTGTGCCTTCGGGTTAATTAAACCAAATATACCAACCTTTAAACCGTTAATGTCCTTTATAATGTATGGTTTAAAGATGGGGCTCGCTGTCTTCTTGTCTATCAAGTTGGCCGAAAGAAATGGAAATTTTGCTGTTTCTGCCTTCTCCATTAAGTATTTTATGCCCAAGGCTAAATCATATTCCCCGACGTTGAAGGCAGTGCATCCAATTATGTTGAAGGATTCTACAATCAGGTCCGCTTTTAATCTTAGCTGTTTTCTCAAATTATCTCTTAGATTATAGTTCTTGAATAGAAGATTTCCAGAATCAAAGATGAGAAGGTTTTTCCCCTCCTGTTTCATTTTATTAATATAGGTTGCCTTCCTGGCAAGACCGCCTTTTTTGTTATCGCCTCACCCACAAGGATCAGTTGAACCTCGTACATCATTGGTATAAACGATAGTAAGCTGATAAGGATTAGCTGCATAAACATTTGCTGATAGCGCAAAAATAGATACAATAACTAAAAATAAAAGTATCTTTTTACCATAATATAAAGAAAACATAGCTAAATCTATCCTTTCTTTTTTGTTAATCTATTAACGTCCATTTCTCTACATATCTCTTTAAAATATTTCCTTCGCTCAAAAACCTGGAAACTCTGGAAAATCCTGAATAAGGCTGGTTAAAATAATTTCGGGGATTATATTCAATCTCTGGTTTTATCAGATACAGGTTTTCCTTAGCCCTGGTTGTCGCTACATAAAACAACCTTCTTTCTTCTTCAATCTCTTCCTCACTGTCCAAAGAATATAAGGACGGCAAATAACCGTCAACGAGATAAATTACGAAGACTGTATGCCATTCAAGCCCTTTAGCTGAATGAATTGTGGACAGGGTTAAGCTTTCTTTATTAATGTCACTTACATCAGTTTGACTCATTTCTGGTGGTTCCAAGGTTACATCGACTAGGAATTGTTCCAAATTATAATATCTTTCACAAATTTTTGCCAATGAATAGAGGTCATTAATCCTTTTATTGAAATCATCATACTTATTCTCTAAGAGGGGTTTGTAATATTCAAGAAGTACTCTTATTTGCTCTCCCGGAGTATTGTCACCAGCCGAAATCCTTTCAAGGGTTGAAAATAACCTGATCAAATCGTTGTGATATCTCTTTTTTAAAAAACTATTTCCTTTTAAAAACTGCAGCCCTTTACCCTTGTCAACTATTTCAGAAGCAATATTATATGCTGTTTTAGCCCCTATCCCATCGATTAAAAGTAATATCCTTTGCCAACTGATTGCGTCCAAAGGGTTAAAAGCAATTCTCAGGTGGGCTATTACATCTTTAACATGAGCTGTTTCGACAAACTTAAAACCACCATGCTTTATGTAAGGGATATTATGAGTTGTCAATTCAATTTCTAAATCATTTGAATGCCAGGCAGCCCGGAACAAAATGGCAATGTTATTTAAGGATATGCCTTCGCCCCTCAGTTCGAAAATTCTCTGGATTATAAATTTTGACTGATAATTTTCATTTTGTGCCTCAACGAAAACAGGTTTCTGCCGTCCCTCTTTTCTTGTGAATAAGATTTTTGAATATTTCTCTTTTGAGTGTTGAATTATTTCATTAGTCAAATCAAGTACAGACTGGATACTTCTATAGTTTTGCTCTATGGTTATGATTTTTGTGTTTGGGAATATCATGGGAAAGTTCATTATGTTTCTAAAATTAGCACCCCGGAAGGAATATATACTCTGAGAGTCATCTCCAACAGCCATAATATTGTTATGTTCTGAGGCAAGGAGCCTCGCTATGTTTGCCTGCAATCTATTTGTATCCTGGTATTCATCTATCATTATAAATCTGTAAAAATTGGACAGTTTGACCCTTACTTCATCATTTTCCTCTAGCAGAATCTTCAGGTAAATGAGCAGGTCATCATAATCCATTATAGATTTTTCTTTTTTATATCTCTTGTATTCTTCGTATATTTTTTGCAGTTCACTTGAATAACCCATAAACTGAGGATAATCTTCTGTAAGGGCATCTTCAATAGAACAGCCTTTATTGACAGATTTGCTAATAACATTCGTAACAGCTTGTTTCTTGGGAAATCTTAATTCCTTTCTGTTATATCCGAAATGTGCTCTTATGAGGTTAATAACATCTTCTGAGTCTCCACGATCCAGTATAGTAAAATTATTATTGAATTCAACAAGGTTAGCATATCTTCTAAGGATTGTATTGGCAAAAGAATGGAAAGTCCCCCCAGAGACATTGCCGCATCTTTCATCCAGGATTACAGAGGCTCTTCTCAACATCTCTTGCGCAGCTTTTCTGGTAAAGGTAAGCAATAATATCTGCTCTGGTCTTATTCCCTCTTCAACTAACCTCGCTACTCTATAAACCAAAGTCCTTGTCTTCCCACTGCCTGCACCGGCAATAACAAGAATTGGGCCATTAATGATTTCTACAGCCTTAAGCTGAGCTTCGTTAAGCTCATCTTCATACTTAATTTTAAAGGGTTTCTTTATCTCAACCCCTGCTCCTGTAGTTTTCAAGATATAATTATTCATAGGTTATTTCTCAGTTATCCCATCCTTATAAACGAAAAAAGTACTTTACAGTATTCATTGGCAGGGGTTTTCAAATACCTGTATTGAGAAAGCGGAAGGTAAATTTTCAGCATGACCTAATATATTATCTTCTCTATATTTACATGCCGCAATGTTAACTCTATTATGTCACCCATTTCAAGTGAAAAAATATTTATCTTTGGATCAAAAGGCAAAATTCCCAAAAGTATTTGATGCGAAACTTGCTTTATTACTTCCGGGTTAGTTCTTTCAGCTATCCCTGCATTTTTTTCATCCATCCCATTTATAATAAAACCTCTTACTTCTATCCCCATATGTTGCGCTTCTCTTATAGTCAGGATGGTATGATTGATTGTGCCAAGGCCAGGTCTTGCGACTATAATGATAGGGATATCCAGATCCTTTATCATGTCGGAAACAAAGTAATTCTCTTTTATTGGAACTAATATGCCTCCTATCCCTTCCACCACTATAAAATCGTGCCTCTGGCTCAGCGTGGAATAGGCATCGCTAATCTTATCAAGTTCTATTTCACATTTTTCCAACCTGGAAGCAACCAAAGGGGACAGAGGTGTTTCCAGGGTTATAGGATTTATAAGCTCTGTTTCATCGTTGCATTCGATGGATTTTACAAGGAACTGGACATCGGTGGATATCAGCTCGTCCGGGGTTCTGACAACACCCGTGGCAATTGGTTTCATAACACCCACGTCTATTCCTTTAGACTTCAAAGCACCTGCCAATCCGGCAGCTACCACTGTCTTGCCAACTTCTGTATCTGTTCCTGTAATAAAAATACCCTTTCCCATTTAATATAACCCCGAGTTTTCAAAAAATTATTTATACTATAAAATGTATCCCTTAGATCGAATTACATAGATTTATTTGGTGCCCACCTTAGCGAGCGTAGATGGGTCAATAAATGTATGTTGAAGTGAAAAGGGATACTTTTTAAGCCCTAAACCATTTTTTAAATAATACACAACCTTCTCCCCTCACTTTCAAATACGGATAACACTTTATCTATCTGTTCATCTGTGTGGGATGCCATTAAACTTATTCTTATCCTGCTTTTTCCTTCGGGAACAGTTGGTGGTCGTATCCCAGGTGAGTATACCCCTTTTTTGAATATTGCCTCAGCGAATTCCATTGTCAAGGAGGTCTCACCGATGAAAACCGGAATAATTTGAGTTTGACTCCCCATAGTATTATAACCCAGGTCTTTTAATCCCTTACCAAGCCGGGCAATATTCCTCCATAAATTTGTCCTGATCCAGGGTTCACTATCCAGAATGTCAATGGCTGCAATGGAAGAAGCACAAACACTTGGGGGTAGCGCTGTGGAAAAGATAAAAGACCTTGCCTTATTTCTTAGATATTCGATTATCACCTTTTGTCCTGCAATAAATCCACCCATACTTCCCAATGCCTTGCTGAAAGTTCCCATCTGTATCAGATTCTCATCCTCTAAAGCAAAGTGTTCTGCTGTTCCCTTTCCGTCTTTGCCAAGCACCCCTGTAGCATGGGCATCATCGACCATTACCAAAGCACCTTCCTCCGTGGCAACTACTAATATTTCAGGCAAAGGGGTTATATCTCCTTCCATACTGAAGACACCATCGGTAATGATAAGCCTTCTTTTGTGTGTATTGTTTGGCAAAGATGCTTTGTCCTGAGAGAGTATCTTTTTGAGTTCTTTAACATCCTTATGGGGATAAACCCTTATTTCAGCTCCACTTAACCTGCAACCATCTATTATGCTTGCATGATTCAGCTCGTCACTCAGAACAAGATCACCCTTGCTTACCAGGGAGCTAATAGTTCCAATATTAGCCATATATCCGGTAGGAAACACTATGGCCGATTGACACCCTTTAAACTTTGCTATCTTTTCCTCTAACTCTTCATGAACTTCCATGTTCCCGGAAATCAATCTGGATGCACCTGCACCTGTACCATACTGACTGAGGGCAGAAGCCGCAGCCTCTTTTAGTTTAGGATGAGAGATAAGACCTAAATAGTTATTGGATGACAGAAGAATGACCTCATGTCCATCTATCGTTACTGTTGTGTCTATTGCGCCCTTGATTTTCTTAAGGGTCCTGTAGATACCCAGCCCTTTAAGTCTCTCTATCTCTTGTTTCAATAACTCAACCATTGTATAAGAATACTCCTTAGTTATTTATGGCCAGGTCCTAATCCTCCCTACTTAATTTTCCGATACCGAACATTAATCGCTGACCCCTAATAGCTGATGAACTCGTTAAAAACCACAATTTGGATGGCAAAGAAAAAAGCTCCAGATGCAAGGCGCTCAAAACCTGAGGAGTGAGGCGTACTTAGAGCTACGCTGCAACGACGAAAGATACAGTGCAAACCCGCCGCAGATGGACTTTTTACGAAGCCATCATAGCTGATTGCCGACCGCTGATAGCCAAATCATCACTCCTCTGTGACATTTATGATGGAGTCGAAAGTGACCTTAATCAAATAATCCAATTCTTGCAGTGTAATGCTTAAAGGTGGCATAAGTATTATTACATCACCAAGAGGCCTTATAATTACGCCTCTTCTTCTGGCTTCCATTATTACTTTTATTCCTGTTTTATTTTCTAACGGAAAAGACTCCTTTAAATTCCCGTTTGAAACCAGTTCTATCCCTACCATAAATCCCTTTTGCCTCACGTCTCCAACATGTTCCAAGTTCCTAAACTTCTTAAGCCCCTTCTCCAGATGTTCAATCTTCTCCTGGAGTTTAATAATTGTTTCATCCTTTTCAAAGAGATCCAGGTTTGCCAATGCAGCAGCACAGGCTACAGGATTTCCTGTGTAGGTATGTCCGTGGAAAAAGGTCTTTAGTTCGCTGTATTCCCCTAAAAATGCATTGTATAACTCATCAGTAGCAATAGTGGCTGCCAGGGGAAGGTAACCGCCTGTAATCCCTTTACCCAAAGCAAGAATATCAGGTACCACGTCCTCGTGTTCACATGCGAACATCTTGCCGGTTCTGCCAAATCCCACTGCGACTTCATCGGCTATCATCAATATATTATATTTTGTGCAGAGTTCTCTTACTCCCTTAAGATATCCTGGAGGAAATATCACCATCCCTGCGGCACCCTGAACCAGAGGTTCGATAATCATGGCAGCTGTTTCATGACGGTGTTTTTTAATGATTCCTTCTAATTGGTTAAGGCATTCAAGGTCACAGGACGGATAGGTCTTTTCGAGACTACAACGATAACAATGTGGAGACTCTCCCTTTGGGGAATCAAAAAGTAAGGGCTGATAGGTTTTATGAAATAAGTCTATTCCTCCTACACTAACAGCACCTATTGTATCTCCATGGTAAGCATTCTTTAACGAGATAAACTTATTTCTCTCAGTGGCCTCATTGGGCTTTTGTAACCAATATTGAAAAGCCATCTTTAAGCCTATCTCTACCGCAGTAGCACCACTTTCAGAGTAAAAAACCTTATTGAGATTCCCCGGCGTTATCTCTGCCAGCCTTTTGGCAAGCTCTATTGCAGTGGGATGGGACAGACCAAGAAGGGTAGAATGGGAAACCTTTTTTACCTGTTCTATAATTGCCTGATTTATCTCTTCCCTGCAATGTCCGTGTACTGTAACCCATAGAGATGATATCCCATCCAGGTATTTATTTCCATATATGTCCCACAGAAAAGAACCCTCTCCTTTCTCAATAATAAGCGGTTTCCCTTGTATATAATCCTTCATCTGGGTAAAAGGATGCCATATATATTCCTTATCATTTACCTCAAGTTGAAGATTCTTAATCTCAATAACCATTTATTACCTCCCTTATAATCTGAGACTCTTGTTCAACCTGCTAATGCTTTGAAGAAGTCCCCTAAGATCGAATTCATAGATTTTTTGGGGAATCCACCTTAGCGAGCGAAATATAGAAAATTAACATGTTCGATCCGCCAAAGGTCGGAAGTTTGTTAATTTTCAATGAAGTGAGCTTAGATGGGTCCAAAAATGTATTTGAAGCGAAAAGGGGGTACTTTTTCAAAGCATTCAATCTTTAAACTGATCAGTCTGCCCTACCTTTGGGTACCAGCATCAAGTCCTCTATTAACTGTAAGTCCTCCTTGTAATCACTGCCGGGTGTGGTCAGATAGTTTCCTATCATGGCTCCGTTTGCACCAGCCAGATACATGAGTGGCTGAACGTCTCTCAGATTCCTCTGTCTCCCACCACACACCCTTATATCTCTTGTGGGATGAATAAATCTAAAGATTGATACAATCTTCAATATTTCCATTGGAGGTATGGGAGGGGCATTTTCTAAAGGGGTCCCAGGTATGGGATTTAAAAAATTGATGGGTATGGAATCCACTTCCAATTCTTTCAGGGTAAAGGCAAATTCTAACCTTTGTTCAGGGGTCTCCCCAATACCAAATATCCCGCCACAACAAACCTTGAATCCCACGTCCTTCGCTATCTTGATAGTCTTTACTCTTTCCTGATAAGAATGGGTTGTACATATCTTTGGGAAGAAGCTTTCTGATGTTTCTAGATTATGATGATAACGTTCCAAACCTGCTTTTTTCAAGTCACTGGCAGTCTCTCTTGTCAGGGTTCCCAATGAGGCACATCTTCCTATAGTTACCCTGGAGGACATACCCTCAAACGTTTTGCATATAGATCTCAATTCATCTGGGTCTTTAATATTTCCCCCACTTATAACTATGCTAAACTTATTCGCCCCCATATTGGAGGCTTCTATTGCTCTTTCTATAATCTCTTCTTCAGCAACCAAAGGGTATCTTTCTATATCAGTGTTGTAATGAGCAGATTGAGAACAGAAGGCACAGTCTTCGCTACATTTACCCGATTTTGCGTTTATAATAGCGCAGAGATCTATAAAATTGCCTTTGAGTTCTTCTCGTATGCTATTGGCAAAGCTGATCAGGGAAATAATATCTCTCTGTTTTATAATCTTTGACAGTTGAGATGCTTCCTCAAAGGTAACCTCTCCCCCTCCCAATAACCTGTCTGTTAATTCATGAAGAAAATTTAACATTTTGAAACATCCTAACCCGGACAAACCGGAAAATTGATTAGAATTTTTGATTTATCTGAAGCCTTAGGCATTTTAGATCGCTTAATATACATAGCTTGCAAGCCAATGTCAACCATTTCTAATTGTAAGGTTTACAAATATATCAAAAAAAAATTACCGGTCAATCTTTGATTAACTCGTAAAAAGTCAAAGATTAGACGGCATAGTAAAAAGCCCCAGATGCAAGGCGCGCAAATCCGAAGGAATGAGGCGTACTTGCCTGTACGCTGCAATGACCGAGGATACAGCGGAACGTCGCAGATGGATTTTTTACGAAGTCGTAATCCTTAGGGTTACATCGCCACTGAATATCCTTTTTCTTTCGCCTTTATGATCTCGGAGAATAAGATAACCATCTTCATCTACAGACTCAGCAATCCCTTCTTCTGTATTACCAAAAGAGGTTACCTTTACTGGTTTCCCGGTTAATAAAGAGTGGGTATCCCATTCATTGCGAATTTGAGTTATTTTACCTTCCTTAAATAAATTGTAACCCTTCTCTATTTCTTCCAGAATAGAACGGAGCAGCTTTACTCTGGAAATTTCTTTCCCCAAAGCCTTTGAAATACTCGTAGAAGTATCCCCAATCTCCGGATAAATAGAAGGATCGAAATTTACGTTTAAACCTACCCCCACAATTACAAAGTTTATTTGATCCTGCTCAGCGCTGAACTCTGTAAGGATTCCACCTATCTTTTTACCACCTATATATATATCATTTGGCCATTTTATAAGGGGATCTAAGACTGTAATATTCTTAATTGCTTTAACTATAGCTAGAGAAGTAAGCATAGTAAGTGAGAAGACCTGAGATGGTTGAACCTTTGGACGAAAGATTATAGACATCAGAATATTCTTATAACTTGGGGATAACCAGCTTCTACTAAGTCTCCCTCTTCCTTTGGTCTGTTCCTCCGCTGTAACAAGAGTCCCTTCTCTTGCTCCATTCATCGCAAGGTTTCTCGCTATCAGGTTTGTCGATTCAGTCTTTAAGTAATATAATATCTCCTGCCCTACAAATGATGTTTTAAGACCAGCTTTTATCTCAAGGGGGATTAGTTTATCGGGAGGCGTTGTCAATCTATATCCTAATCTAGGTTGTGCATCAATACAAAACTCCTCTTTCCTGAGTTTACATATATGTTTCCAGACTGCTGCCCTTGATATGTTTAATTCGCTAGCAATTCTCTCGCCAGAGACATATCCCTTTGCATCTTCAAGTATTCTAAGTACTTCATTTGTGCTGTTTGTAAAAGATATCATTTCATTGGTTCTATTTCTTTGCAATATCCTTATAAGCCGGAACAATACCGAAACCATCAGCAGCCATAATCGCTCTCTTGACTGCTTCGATTATAGCCTCTTCGGCCAGAAGGCCAATAGTATTGATATCTGCCTCTAATTTACGTGTTGAAAGAGTGATGACTAAATCTCCATCAGAGGTTAGATGTATTGGATATATTGTTTTGGCAAATCCCGTGTGTGCCATCTGCGATACCTTGATTGCCTGCATTTTAGTTAAAATGGCGTTGGTAGCCACAACACCAAGAGTTGTATTTTGAAGGAACTCCTCTTTGCCTGTTATACCTTTTTTTATTTGTTCAAAAGAATTTATAAACTTATGCCCATGCTTGGAATCCCTGGCTCCAGCTATTATTTCTCCATTCTCATTATTTACTATATCTCCCAGCGCGTTTACTGCAACAGCAGCCCCTACAATCAAGCCACTGGAAAGCTTTTTGGAGGCTGTACCAAATCCTCCCTTCATTGCCCTCTCTAAACCAAACAATTTGCCAACAGTAGCCCCTGTGCCTACCCCAACACTCCCCTCTTCAACTTTTTTGTTTATTGCGGTTTTACAGGCACTAAAACCCATCTCTTTATTTGGACGGGCCTTATAGTTTCCGAAAGAAAGGTCATAGATTATTGCGGCTGGTACGATAGGGATATTAGTAACAGAAGTAGAGAAGCCTTTTCCTTTATTTTCCAAATATTCCATTACCCCTCCGGAAGCATCAAGTCCGAAGGAGCTCCCGCCGGCCAGGAGAACAGCGTGTACTTCTTCAATCAGATGCAGCGGTTGTAAAGAATTAATCTGACGTGTTCCTGCAGCTGACCCTCTGATATCGATTCCACCGGTTGCCCCGTCTTCGCAAAGTATAACGGTACACCCTGTTAGACCCTCATAATCGCTTGTATGACCTACCTTAATCCCTTCTACATCAGTTATTGCATTGAACATTAAATGCCCCTCTTTTTCCCTCGATTTATCTCAAACCGTCGGCTTTAACTAATAATAGTTTACTTAACTAATTTACTTGAGGTATATGAGTTAGTCAAGAGTAAATAATATTAGCAACCAACTTCCTCAATTATCTTGACTTTTTCTCCTAAATTTAGTAATTTCTAACTAAACAACAACTATATATATACAAGAAGAGGGAAAAAGACGATTCTGTTTCAGGGACTCTATTGGGAATAAATCTCTAAAAAGGGAGGAATGAAATGGATATGTATCCGGTTACCAAGAAAAAACCTTGCGATGTAATCATTTACACTGAAAAAAATAGAATAGAGGGAATTACCTACCTTATAGGGGCTCCGACTTATACCGTCGATAATCGGCTGGTAGATCTAATGAATTATGCAGAGAAAAGGTTTATTGTTGTAACAGGTGTCAAAGTATTCAATATTCAAGGTGAGCTTTTGTTTGAAACAGATTTCTTAATCCTTAATAAAGACTTTATCGTCTTAACCTTTGAAAAAGAAGCCATGCGTTCAACTGCTTAATCAAAACAACAATACTATTTTAGTATTCTTCTTATCCAGCTATCTCTTATTCTATTTTTGTCTTTTAATTTTTCAGCTAAAGTTTTAGCTTCATGATATGTCCGCAATTTTCCTACCAACACCTGATACCATGTTCCCTTTACAGGCGTATTTGCAATCTCCGTGTAGACTTCGTATCCAAGTTTTTTCAGTCTATCTGCCTCCAGCTTTGCATAACTCTGATCCTTATAGGCACATACCTGCACTGTATAATACTTATCTATCTCTGGAATTTTTATTTCTGGGGACATAGCCTGTGAAGTTTCAGTTTTAGCCTTTCCCCCAAATTCTAACTTAGAAGAAGTATCAACTTTCTTCTCTGCTTCAAGCTCTGGAGAAGTAACTGTTTCCTCCTTTGTTTCCAACTTGGAAGGAATAACAGTTTTTTCTTCTTTCCCTGGCTCTTGTGAAATAACAGTTTTTCCCTCAGCCTCTAACTTTGGAGAATTATCAATTTCCTCCTTTGATTCCAGATCGGAAGAAGTATCTTTAATTTCCTTATCTATCGCTGGAAGATCTTTTTCCTGGGACATGGTCTGAGAAGAGATAGATTCAATTTTCTCCTTTGTTTCTACCTTTGGAGAAATGTCTTTATCCTCCTCTTTCACTAACTCCTGAGAGGAAACAATTTTCTCCTCTGTTTCCAGCTTTTGAGAATTAAGAATTCCCTCCTTTATTTCTGTCTCGGGAGAAGTATCACTCTTTTCCTTTGTTTCTATCTCTGAAGAAATAGCAGTTTTTACCTCTTTTCCAAACTCCTGTAAAGTAACAGCTTTCTGTTCTGTTTCTATCGCTTGACTAGCAGAAATACTTTCCTCTGTCCCTACCTTAGGAGAAGAATCATTTCCCTCCTCTTTTACTAACACCTGAGAGGCAATAATTCCTCCCTCTTTTTTTAACTCAGGAGTATTAGTTTCTTCCTTTGTTTCTATCGCGGGAGGAATATCAGTTTTGACCTCTTTTCCAACCTCATGTTGAGCAACAGAGTTCTCCCCTGTTTCTATCTTTGAAGAAGTATCAATTCCCTCCTTTTTTTCTACCTCAGTAGGAGCGTCTTTAATTCCCTTATCTTTTTCAATTCCCGGTTTCTGGTCTGCAAATCCTTTTATAGAACTGTTTGACAAATATAGCTCAGCCTTTTTTAAATTATCTGATGCTTTAGCATAATATGTGGGTCTCAGTTTAATAGCCTTTTCAAAAGAGTCTTTAGCCTCCTTGTATTTCCCTTGTGCAAGGTAGATACATCCAATGTTATTATATGCTCCTGCTTCACCCTCGCTCTTTTTAAAAGCTATCATGGCCTCTTGATATCTTTCCAGTTTGCCTAAGGCAAGACCGAGATTATTGTAAGTCTTATTATTAGAAAACCCAGCCTTTAACGCCTTCATAAAAGCCTCTACCGATTTCTCATAGTCTCCCTTTAGATAATATGATAGACCTAAATTATTGTACAAAAGTCCCTCGTCAGGTTTAAGGATAATGGCTACCTGATATTCAGCAATGGCTTCCTCAAAGCGCTCTTTTCGGTCATAGATTATCCCCAGAAAATTATGAGACTGCCAGAGTTTAGGATTAAGCTTAATGGCTTGGGTAAATTTGCTTTCTGCCTCATCAAATTCACCCTTCTTGAGAAGGCAATTTCCCATAGCCTCATGGGCAAGGTCTAAATTGGGATCAACTTTCAATACTTGTTGAAACTCTAATATGGCATCTTCGATCAAACCTTTCCTTAAAAAAAGCATCCCTCTTTTGTAACGGATACGAACCTGTTTGGGATCCATACTCAGAGCTTTGTCATACTGGATAAATGCTGAATTAATATTGCCTTGCCTCAGATAGTCATCCCCCAATCTTTCATGTTCCTCAATTGTCATTTCAGGAAACTTTTTCTCTATTCTATCGTCTGCCGGAGCTTCTCCTTTCTGCATCTTCAGAATCTTCCGGTATTCACTGTCCTTAAATCCCCCCTCCTTGACATTTTCAGAAGAACAAGATCCTAGGATCATTATTCCCAGAAGAATAAGGAGAGAGAATATTTTAAACTTTCTGTGTTTCATTGAATTACCTTTAATAAAGAATACACAAAACAGTGTAGTCAGGGGAATTTTGCAAGGGATTCCTAAGGCTAGCCGGCCATTGCAGGCAACAGAACTCTCATTATCTGGATTACTACCGGCCCTAAAATCACCACAAAGAGAGAGGGAAAGATAAATAAAATAAGAGGAAATAATAATTTTACGGGCAATTTGGCAGCTATCTCCTCTGCCCTTTGGAATCTGGTTATTCTCATGTAATCTGAATGTATCCTAAGGGCTTTGGCCACACTGGTACCAAATTTATCCGTTTGTATCAAAATCGTTACCAAGCTGCTCACTTCATCCAGTTCAGTCCTGGCGGCCAAACTCTTTAAGGCGCTCTGGCGAGGCTTCCCAGCCCTCAACTCCATGTTTAACAGCTTAAACTCTTCACCCAATTCTTTGTTGGTCAACTCCAATTCCATTCCAACCCTGGTTATAGCTGCATCCAGCCCCAGACCAGACTCCACACAAACGACCAAAAGATCCAGGGCATCGGGAAATCCTTCCAGTATCTTTTTTTTCCTTCTTGCGATTATCGACCGGAGCAAAATACTGGGTGAATAGAAACCGATTAGAGCTAATACAACCGCATAAAACAGAATATTGGTAGGAGAGAGAGCAAAAGTCTTTAAACCACTTATCTTAAGCAATGGAATGACAAGAAAAAAAAGTAACGCCAAAAAGCTTTTAATACCGAGAAAGATTATATGGGCATTTTCTCTCCTGAATCCAGCAATGAAAAGGTTTCTCCTCATATATGAGATATCAATTTCATTCTTTGGATTAGTAAACTTACCAAATGAACTGATTATCTTTATAAAAACATTTTTAATAGAATCATATCCGGAAGGTTTATCCTTGGATAGTTCCTTCCTGATATCTCTACTTCTATCTGTAACTCTTTTAATCAGATTTTGGCGCTTCCTTTGATAGTTGACGAAAATAAATATCCCTGTAATAGTCAACGCCAAAGAAATAAAGACTAAAAAACTGATAATAAAAAGAGCATACTGAGAGTTATCCATAGAATATTTACCGAAATATTATACCTTGATTTTTATTATATTTTTTATTATAAATATCCCCACCACCATCATGATAATGGCGACGAGAATCATCATCCTTCCGGCAGGATCTGAGGTTAATGGTTTAAGGTATTCCTGATTAAATATAAAGACAGCAAAGGCAATAACAAAAGGAAGGGCAATCAGGATTAAGGCAGAAAATTTTCCTTCAGATGCCAATACACGTACCTTACCCTCAAATTTAAACCTTTCCCTAATTATATGGGCAATATTTTCTAAAATCTCAGACAGATTACCCCCAGTTTCCCTCTGTATAATAACTGAGATGACAAAATATCTTATATCATCACAATCAACCCGACTTGAGAGATTTTTCATTGCGTCCGGGACACCAACTCCGTAATTTACCTCATCTACAACCTTTTCAAATTCAGTACCTATTGGATCATCAAACTCATCAGATACCATCTTCAACCCACTTGAAAATGAATGCCCTGCTCTTAATGACCGGGCCATCAAATCCAAAGCATCTGGTAACTGCTCCTGAAACTTTCGCATCCTTTTTCTTTTTTTTATGCGAATATAAAAGTATGGTACCGCTCCTAAAAGGGCTGCCACTATTATTGAAAAAATAAAGTTTGTAGTAATAAACAAACCACCAATAAAACCGGCAAAAGTCATTAATAATGTTAAACCAATAAGAAATCCGACGGGATATAGAACGTTTCCCTGTTCCAGCATCAGATCTATCTTATGCATCCTGGGGATTCTCAATAATATTTGATTTAACCAGGGAAGTTTACTTAATTCCCTGGTTCTAATTATATCTATCGCCTCTGTTCCATATCCACCTGATGAAAGTGTTCTGAGGCGACTTCTGACTTTTTTTGTTCCCGGTTTACGAACAACTTGAAAAGTATAATATAGGCCCTCGATCAGAAGAACGACAGAGATAAATATTCCTAATCCGATAATGATTGTCATCTTTATGCCTGTTTTTTAAACCTCAACAATTTTTTGGGGATCGAAAGAATCAAGTGGAACTTCTATACCATAAGCAATAAATCTCTCAATAAACCTGGGCCGTATACCCATAGGACTGAATTTTCCTTTGACCCTGCCATTTGCATCTATACCGGTCTGATGAAATGAAAATATCTCTTGAAGGGTAATGACATTGGATTCCATCCCTGTAATTTCCTGAAGACTTATTAACTTTCTACTTCCATCAGCAAGACGGCTAACCTGAATGACAACATCCAGGGCAGAAGCAATATACCTCCTTAAAGATTCAGCAGGGATATCCATCCCAGCCATGCTTACCATTGTTTCCAATCTCATTAAGGCATCGCGGGGAGAGTTAGCGTGAACGGTAGTTAGAGACCCGTCATGTCCGGTATTCATTGCCTGAAGCATATCAAGGGTTTCTGCTCCCCTTACTTCACCCACTATAATACGATCCGGCCGCATTCTTAAACTATTTCTTACCAGGTCCCGCTGGGTAACCTCACCTTTACCCTCAATATTGGGAGGTCTTGTCTCTGCACGAACTACGTGGTCCTGTTTAAGCTGTAATTCAGCAGAATCTTCGATGGTGATAATCCTTTCATTCGAAGGGATAAACCTGGAGAGCACATTTAATAAGGTGGTCTTACCTGTGCCGGTCCCGCCTGATATCAAAATATTCAGCCTTGCCTTAACAATCCCCTTTAAAACCTCACCAATCTCAGGGGTCAAAGTCTTTACGGTAATCAGATCTTCCATCTCCAATGGATCTCCCGGAAAACGCCTGATTGAAAGAACAGACCCGTCTAAAGCCAGAGGTGGTATGATTACATTAACCCTGGAACCATCAGGAAGCCTGGCATCTGCTATGGGAGAGGATTCATCAACCCTTCGTCCCACAGCAGAGACAATCCTGTCTATGATCTTTCTCAGATGAGATTCATCTTTAAACCTTATATTTGTATATTCCAATTTACCATATCTCTCTATATATATCTGGTCATAATTGTTTACAAGGATATCGGAGACAGTGGGATCCTTCAGAAGAGGCTCCAATGGCCCCAGTCCAAGCACTTCATCCTCAATCTCCCTAAATATTCTCTCTCTCTCTTCAAAGTTCAGAGGAACGGTATTCTCTTCTCTTAATATCCTTTCTATCAGCTTCCTTAGTTCTACCTTGAGCAAATTTTGATCAAGAGAATCGATGAGAGACAGATCCATTATATCTATTAACCGGTCGTGAATCCTGGCTTTTAGTTCCTGATATTCACTTGTATCTAAATACTCTTCTTTTTTTCTGACAATTCTACTACCCACAGGATTACTAGTTTCTTTTGTAGGATTTATAGTATTTACAGTCTTTTCTTTTATTGTCTTGTCCATAGTCCACTTCATTTACTTATCCCTCTAGCAGCAATGTTTAGTAACTTTCAAACTCGAAAGGTTGCACCCTATTTATTTGATTTCCTGCTTACTATTTCTTGAGTTTCCAAAACTTCAGCCGACTGTCCTTTTTTTCATCCTCATAATCCTTTTCAGTAATAGAAGCGGCTAACGTCTTGAAGCTTCTGCTGATTTCTGATCTGGGTTCCACGACAGAAATGGGTTTTCCCTGATTTAAGGATGACATTGCAGTGGGAAAGTCATTGGGAATAATCCAGAAATGCTTTTTGTTCAGGGTCTTTTCCCCATCCTTCAAGGAGATATCAGAGTTTGGCAGGTAACGATTGAAGACGATTTTAACATCCTCCATAGGATAGTTCAATCTATAAAATGTCTCCAAAAGCCTTTCGGTGTTAGCCAAACATGGAAGGTTTAAAACAGAAACTATAAAAATGTTGTCTAACAACTCTAGATAATTTTTCGCAAAGTTACTAATGGCTTGTCCGCTATCAATCACTATAAAGTCAAATATTTCTTTCATTACGCCCAGAATCTTTGCTAAACTATCCGGCTTTATACTGGACGTATCCTCCCAATTTGGAGGGGAGGGCAAAAAATAAAGCCCTGAAGAGTGTTTGGAAAGGACGCTCATTAAGTAGGTAGTATCCATTCGGTTAATGTTTTTAGCGATGTCTCCCCAGTGGTAGGTAGGTTTTACATCTAAAAAAAGCGAAATTTCGCCTAATTGTGGGCTCAAGTCTGCCAGGGCTACCATCTCAATCCCTTTCAGTTCAACCAGACTGGTGGCTAAATTTACCGCCACAGTAGTGGCGCCTACTCCTCCCTTAGCAGAAATAATATTTATAATTTTCCCCTCTTTTTTCTTTTTCGAGGATGGTTCTTTTCTCCGTTCTCTAAATTTCAGAAGAGCACTTTTTACTTCCTCATCATTAATGGGTTGGGGAAAGAATTCTTTAACTCCCTTTCTTAAGGCTTGAATCAGGATTTCCTGGTCGGTACGAGACGAGGTCAAAAAAATCTCTGTAGCAATACCTGATTCTATTAAAGAATCGAGAAGGTTAAACCCTTTATTGATGTCCTCTCCTGTTTCCAGAATCAGAAGGTCTACGAACCCCGAGGTTCCAGGTTGCTGGACACCAAAACCCTCAATGGAGGAAATGATTCTCTCTAGTTTTTCTTTCACTTTTGTATTAATTATTTCCAGCTTAACTGAGATAATTTCTATCGGCATAATCTTTTACCTTTCAAGATATTCTTCCCTACTCAGAAATCGATTTTGACCTCATGGTGTAAGCAGTCTCTTCTTGTGTAGGTTTTGCGAAGCTTTTTCGATATTTTTCTGTGACTATCTGGGCTGTCTGCCCATCAAACCCCCTCACTGGAGTTAAGTCTTTACTTCTACAAGTATTCAATTTCTGGTTAGATTTGGCTTGTTTAAAAGAGTTGCCATAATCCATTTCCAGCCGGCTTTGCAGAGCGGTACACCCTCCCACGACTAGAATCAGTAAGGATATCATTACAATCTTAAATTTAATTATTGTCATATATGCCCCCTCTTTTTTTAATTAATGAACTCTTAACCCGAATTTCTATACATCCAACTTTTATACAGACTTTTCACTCTTCATTTCAAAAAACATACCCTTTGTACATTTACTCTACCAAATTAGGAGTATCTGCCTTGGCTCCGTAATATACACCACCACCCTGAACTTCAGATGTTATAATGTCACATTGGATCGTAGCTTGGATTTTATTGGTCGGTGCCCCTATAACATTATCGATTTTGACTACAGCAAACCCTACAATTGTAGTCCATCCACTTGGGTTGCTACAATCATTTGAGTCATAAACCACCACCATTGTAGTCCATGAATTATCATCATCATCCATATCTATTTCCCCATCATTTTTCGTTCTCATGGTGTTCCAAAGATTATACATTTCAGGGAATACAGAGGTAGAAAGGGTGCCTCCTATAAAAACATATTGTGTAACATTGGCAATTGTTTCAGGTATATCGTATGTCTCATCTGCAAGATCATCTAATATATTCCCAAGTTTATTAGCGTTTGCAGGCCAGTCATCAAAGGTATGCCACCCTCCACAACTCGCAGGGTCCCATGTAGGATAAAACACGATTGGCTTGTCGCAGTATTCAGTTTCAAACCGATGTTTTGAAATCCCAACAGGGATTGAAGGTTTACCTATCATGATACTGGACAGGGCGGCGGTAGCCACGGCGTTAACGTTAACGGTATCTCTACCGAATATCCTGGCAAAGAAGGTGGTTATTGGACCTTCGACAGTGCTGCTGTCTCTGCGCGCTATTACCCTTACCGCATCAGGAAAAGATAAACCCGGAGTCAGGGTTCTTGTAGAAGCATTCCATTGTCCGATGACTATATCTCCGGTTAAGCCATCACCGTCATTAATGGTAATAAACTTCCCACCGGCTTGATTTTGTAAAGCTACATCTTTTGCAACTGCAATAAGTTCTAATGGATCCACAATATATTGCGACTGATTTTCGGGATCTATGCCACTGTAATTAGCACCCAGTTGCCTGGCTGCAGCAAGCGCTGCGGCATCCGCCACATTCTGAAGTTCGTTTTTGGTTACCAGAGAGTAACCTATATCAATTGCAAGAGCAGCAAAACTAAAAAGTATTACCGCAACTAGCGCAACAATAACTGCGGTTACCCCCCGCTGATCCTTTAACTTCATTTTGATATATCTTTTCATATTATCCCTCCATATCCTTCATCTAGTCCAATTTCATGGTTGACGAAGAGCTTATGTTCCCCAGAATTCCATCTACAAATCTTGGAAGGACCAAAAAGTTATATTGGTAGGTTGCCGAAACGGTAAGATTAGTCCCAAAGGTGAGCGCATCTCTATTACCAGCAGGTACAATAGAGATGTCATCTGCTTGAAGGCTATCACCGCCAAAGGTAACAAGGTACTGTTCAGCGTATCCTAACACTATATTTTTAATCTCGGTGTCGGTTAATCTCGGAGTACCGGCAACAATACCGGCGCGCGCCCCTTCCCTGGTGGCATTGGTAAGCATCTGTTTATCATACAAACATATGCTGAACTCGATGATCCCGAAAAGCAGCCAGAACAATAACGACCCAATAAGAGCAAACTCTACGACTGCTGCACCTTTCTGGTTTTCCAAGTTCATTATTACCTCACCCCCTCCTTTTTTTCCTTATGGAATTAAATGTCATATCGACCAAAGGGAGATGTCTCCTAACATTACATAATTCATTAAGATTTCTCGCTTCGCTCGAAATGACAGCAGTAAATTCTCGATATAACGTCAGCAGAGGCGTATATTTATGAAATTATGTACTAAGCTTCCTCTGCTGATACCGTCCTCACCCATGGCCTCTAGCGATTCCCGACTTACGACTTCCGAATCAGGGCGCTGCATGTCCAAATTCGCCTTCCATTCCCCCTTCGTCGTTCAATAAAGGAGACTTTCCTCGTCCTTCCAGGGCTCCCAGAAGATAGAATTCAAAGTCATCCGGTTCGACATACTGGTCGGTTGGAAGTGTTTGTTTAGCCATATCAAGAGGCTTTACCAGATGAGGCGTCACAATGATAACCAGTTCCGTCTCATTTTTCTGAAAATTTGTACTTCTGAACAGAGCGCCCAGTATAGGGATATCACCCAGCAGAGGAAACTTCGTTACGACATTGCGGTGGGTCTCTTTAATTAGACCGGCAATAGCAAAGCTCTGTCCATCAGCCAGCTCGATGACGGTAGATGCCCTCCTTGTATTCAATGCAGGCACTACGTATCCATATATAGTAATAACGTTAGAATAATCGAGCTCAGAAACCTCTGGAGCCACCTTTACGCTGATCTTTCCATTGTTCAAAACAGTAGGGGTAAAAGTAAGTCCCACACCGTATGCCTTATAATCGATAGTGACATTATCTTTTTGTGGTACCGGTATAGGAATCTCGCCGCCGGCCAGAAAACTGGCTGTTTGCCCGCTTAAGGAGATAAGGGTAGGTTCTGCTAAAATTTTTACTAGGCCATTCTCTTTTAAGGCATCAATAAAGCCGGTCCAGGTAGCATCACCTTGGTGAAAACGGAAAATTGCATTTGTGCCGGTACCTACATTGATCGTAGAGACACCTGTTGAAGATATAGTCCCTATAGACGTCAGACCACCAAGCAGGCTAAGCCCAAAATCAGCACCTCTGAAATAATTAAAGTTTACTCCCAGCCTTTTCATAACACTACGGGACATCTCTGATACCCGAACTTCCAACATTACCTGATGTACCCCTGATACTTCCACTAGCGTAATTATCTTTTTGGGAGCATAGGATTCAGCTATGGCCAGAACCTGAGAAAGGTTAGAAGCGCTGGAAACAGTACCCGAAAGAGTGATATTGTCGTGATTGGCCGTAATCCGAATTTCCTTTTCCTCGGGAAGAACTTCGTGAAGAACTTCCTTCAGTCTTGAGATATTTGGAGATACCTCCAGATCAAGGATAGCAAAAACCTCATTATTTTTCCCCCATAATGTAACATTGGTTATTCCGGGGGCCTTTCCTATAAGGGAAATATGCTTGGGATAAGTATCCTTTGTTGTCGACATAATAATAGCATCGGCTATAGTAGGAGTACCAACAGAGATACGTTTCATTAAGTGGGGGCTTTTGACTTTAATTACTGTTGTTTCCCCGACAACAAGCGGGATTTTTTGATGTGAGACCGCCTCTGATACGTTCGAGACAGAGTCTTCCCCAAAGCACCGGGGAGAAAAGATCAATAACACGATAAAAGCTAAAAAAAGAACGCTTAATTTACATCCCTTAAATTCTGTGGGACTGATTACCATAGACTTTTCTCCTTTCTTATCCTTTAGAAGGTTAATTCCTTAACCTCACTTCCTCTTATTATTTCTATTCTGATTTTCTCCTTTATTTCCGGCTTTTCCACAACCTTCTTACTCCTGGACACTGACTTTGTTATTTTCCTAGGTTGATAATTAGAAAGAAGAGAAGATACTGTTTCGCCCCTTGTCAGGACAGGGTCTGAATCACCGAAATTTCTCAGCGCTAACTGCAGCCTTCCTTCTGAGGCTGCCAGAGCCAGTTTCTCTCCTTCTATCGGTGTCACTTCCATGGTGATTACATCTACCAATATGGGTTTTTCTTCATTCTCTTTCTTTTCCAATTCGGTACCGGTAGCCAGAACTAGCACATCATTGAGAACAGTCTTTGTTATCCTTCTGTCGCCTTGAGTCAAGGTTACGAGTACGTCCACCCTGTTGCCCGGGAGGACAAAACCGGCTACTCCTATTACCTTATCCACCCTGACAGCCATAGCCCTCTTTTTTGGAGAAATTATTGCCGCTATCCCGCCTGATGTCACACTAATTGGGGCTAGTTTGGATTCGGTTATCGGTTCGTTAACCTTCACAGGAAAGATTAGGATTCTATCTTTTAAAGATAATGGATCAGAGAAATAACCGACAGGAAGATTTTCTTCAAGAAATGGGGCGGTCTTCATCATTGTATCTATAATTTTTTGGTTTAATTTTATCCCGGGGGACAGATCGAAAGTCGCTACCACTAACTGTTTGGTCTTCAAAACCAAAGCTTCTTTTTCTTTGCTACTTATTTGTAAATAGTTGTATATCATAAAACTAGTTACAAAAGCTAAAATTAAAGCTACCCCAAGTAATATAATTGGCTTATACTTTCCCATAAAATATATCTCCCTTCTAAACCATTTAAACCAATTTTTACTGTTTTTATTTTATCGCCTTAGCCTCTCCCCTTCTCCAATAGAAGGGTATACCTATATAAAAATATTTCCTTTATTTATCACAAAATATAATGATAAACCAATAATGTCAATGTTTTTTTGATTTTTACAACCATAAAATTGTGGTTTTTTTTGTTTTTCTTGATCCCCGGTTCTGTTGCTACAATTACTGATAAAACCTTTTTGCCTATAGGACATAGTCTATATTAGCGCAATACTAATTAGTTATTAAATAAAGGCTCTTGACTAGAACAGAGAATTTTTTCTAAACATATTTAGTAGTATAACATATATATTTTGATTTCTATAGTTGAAACGAAATTCACATTCTTTAAGGTGTAGGTAAAAGGTAGATTTGGGTATTCCATGGA
>JBDRRJ010000008.1:0-151819 GCA_043825855.1 Pseudomonadota bacterium
GAAGTGCCGCTATTTTGACGGGATTGATCCCAGGGTGGTTCATGGCCAGCATGGATGGTGGTTCCCGGAGCTGCCAGGGGAGGAGCCATGGTTACACGGAGTATTTGAATCGAATATCAACGTTCTCACCTCCGATGACCCCGAGCACTGCAATCCAATCAATGGCGGGTGGCCAATGAGGACTTTAATGTGCAAGGTTTATAAGGCTAAGCAATATTGAGGAGAGCAGACTGTCCAAGAAGTCCGGTAAAACAGTGTGATAAAGATGAACTCATTGAGTGGTCTTCAACTGGAAACCTAAGAAAGGTAATTTAGTAGTGTAGAAAAAAAGAGACCTGTTTAGTGAAATAGCCCCCTTTTATGATAAAGAATATCATAAAAGGGGGCTAAGGGGGAAACGTTTATTATCAGGCATTTGCAATTACCGAACAAGAGATAACAGGATAAAACAAGAGCAAAGAAATTAGCGACTTAGCTTTTGTCTGTTATCTCTTTTTTTATGCTGTTTTGGCTTGTTATGGTAGCAAAATGGTAGCAGGCACAAAAAAGGGTTTACGGAATTCCGTAAACCCTTTTTTTATTTGGTGCCGAAGAGGGGACTCGAACCCCTACAGGCGTACACCTACTAGACCCTGAACCTAGCGCGTCTACCAGTTCCGCCACTTCGGCATAGATAGGTAGTTCAGTAATAAAAGGAAAGAAATTAATGAGTTGCAAATTATATTTTTTTAACTTATACTTTGTACCCTTAAAATTGTCAAGCTGATTTTGTTTCAGATTCTGAACGTTGGCTATTAGCTCAAGTGAAACCCGGAAGGAAAAAAGTAAATGGAAGTCATTCGTGGAACTGCAAATTTAAAGAAAAAATTTAATATACCGGTTATGACCATAGGAAATTTTGATGGTATCCACCTTGGACATCAGAAAATATTTAAAGAGGTAAGAAAAAGGAGTTCTGAATTAAAAGGAGACTCAATAGTATATACTTTTGAGCCCCATCCCTTGAATATATTGTTTCCCAATAAGAAGGTCACCTTGATTACTTCTTTTACAGAAAAGATAAGGTTAATAGAAAAATTGGGAATTGAAATCGTGATTTGCGAAGAATTTACTCATGAGTATGCTAACCTGTCACCAAGAGAATTTGTAAATGATATTCTTATGGAAAAAATCGGGGTCAAGGCTGTCTTTGTTGGTCATGATTATGCCTTTGGAAAAGGAAGAAAAGGTAATATAGTTACTCTGGAACGACTGGGTAAAGAATTCGGTTTCGAAGTGCATGTTGTAGATGCAGTCAGGGTGGACGATGTCCTTGTTAGCAGTACAAAGATCAGAGATACTATCCAAAAGGGAGATGTAAAAAAGGTTGCCGGCTTATTGGGAAGAAACTATTCAATCTCTGGAAAAGTAGGAAGAGGTAAAGAAAGAGGGAAGGGTTTGGGTTTCCCAACGGCAAATCTTGAATCAGTTGAAGAGATCCACCCAAAACCAGGGATATATGTAGTTAATGTATGTTACAAAGACCATCTTTATCAAGGGGTTGTAAATATTGGTTATAGTCCAACCTTTGCAGATAATGCCCTTTCTATAGAAGTGCATATCCTGGATTTTAATAAAGATATATATGGGGAAGAGGTAAAGATATCTTTTGTGGAAAGGCTGAGAGACGAAAAAACCTTCGATGGTCCTGAAGCACTTGTTGAACAGATAAAGAAGGATGTGGAAATGACAAGAAGGATGTTCGATGAACTTTATATAAAGAACAGCTTGTCAACTCCTGATCCACTCATGTAGTGAATATATCAAAATTCCCTTTTCAAAGAATCAATTAAGTTACTTAAAGTGATCACTGATAAAAAGAAGAATAAAAACCTCTATATCAATTTTCTCATCTTCCTACCCCCAGATAAGGGCGATTATCAACCCTACAGAAAAAACAGAAATGGCCGGAAGCCATAACAACCTGTATACCCCATTTAGATCAGCCTTAAAATAATCCTTTGTAAGAATCAGACACAGGTGCATGGGAGAAAGTATAACACCACAATAACCACTGGCGTAAGAGAGCATCATATAAGTGAAAAAATGGCCGTCAGAATGAAAAAAGGGCAAGAGTATCGGAAAGGTAATCCCCACAAAAGCAATGGTAATACCTGTTAGTATGCCTACAATAAATGGAAGAGAAATTATTATAAGAAGAGTGGGGAACCCAATAGCTGAGAAATTTTCTGATATGGCGGATATTGCTTTTGTAGTCTCGAGCATCTTTTGAAAAAACATTACTCCCAATACCATAAGTGCCATCTCTATTGAGGCGCTTTTTCGGACCACCCTCCCCATGTCTCTTAAGGAAATTCTGTAAAGCACCCATAATACGGCGATAGTAAGGACAAAGGAATAGACCAGATCGACTTTTAAGACAATGACCATAAAGATGGCAAGTAAAAGTGGGAATAATGACTTGAACAACTGATATAAATTTTTTGTCAGGTCCCCTTTTTCACGCAGCTCATCAATAGGTACGTTTCTACGAACATTTTTGTACCCCAAAATAATACCGCTACAAACAGCTGCCAAAAAAAGTGGAAGGTTGAAAAGACTAATCTCCCTTATGGATACCCCTAAAATTGCAGAAGCAAGGACTAACCCTGGATAGGTAGGCAACACATATTCCCAGATGTGTCTGAACCAGTAGTTGAGAAATGTCCTCCTCTCTCTGGAGAGGTTTAACTCATCTGACGCTTTTACCACCATGGGGGCAGATATTAAAGCACCACCCATAAGAGGCATTAGACCGATAATTGCAGGCAGTATACCAACTACTATCCTGAGATCATGGATGATATTCTTAAAGTACTCCAGCATCTTTTTTAACTCACCCGTCTCATCCATTAAATTGCTGAAAAGTAGTATAAGAAGTAAAGCACCTATCAATTTCAAAGTTGCGGTATCTATACCGGCTAGCAGGAACGTTTCCCATATGGTTGATACAGGTGTTTGAAAAAGTAACCCCAGCAGTACCGATCCAATAATTAGGGTTAGCCATAGGTTAAGTTTTTTTAAAACAAGTAAGATTATTAAAAAGAAAAGCAGCCCGATCTTTATAAGACCAATCATAGTTAATTTACCTGTAAAAAAGTTATATGTTGTTGTTAAAAACAGTCGCTGTTTCTACCTCTTATTTGATAAACAGCCGCATGGTCTCTGGCGACGTCACAAAACCCATTTTTTCGTAAATTGGTCTCCCTGCATCACTGGCATTTAGAATAACTCGACTAATTCCGTTCAGTTGGCAATACTTAATTGCTCTGTCCACTATTTTCTGAGCGTACTTTTTGTTACGATGAGCTTTTTCAGTGTACATACTATGTAAGTAGGCTACCTTATGATTAAAATCAGATGGAACAGGAACAAGGCTTACGATTGTAATGGCTCCACTCGCTACAGTTTTGATTTTATCTTTAACAACCCAGGCAAAGCAAATCCCTTCAGGTATTTGCTTTGTAATTTTTTCTCTGTATGCAGCTTCAAGCTCCCTGGCTCTGGATTCCTTCATGCTAAGGTTTTTACCCTCCCAAATTTCTTCAAACATTTTTCTGTGGTGGGTAGCCAGAATTTCTATATCGTTAATAGTAGCTTCTTGAATATTCATTTATTAGCTTTCTGATTTGTAATCGTTTTATCGGATTTTTACTTAACGGTGAGCTAATTTCGACGCGAACGCTGCAGTTGAGACTAGGGTAAAAAATGCATAAGCGCTTTCGGTTTGATTTTTCAGAGATTTGATATGCCCTTTGCGTTTTTAATTATACAGCCAACCGTAGTTCCTACTCGTTTAAAAAGGCTTTGGTTATCTCCTTTATACTGCCTTTTTATATTCTGTCTCCCATTGAATTGCTCGACTTAATTGTGCTGCGGGTAAAAACACCACTGCCTCTGCCTACCTCATTGCCGTTTGAATCGTACAATATAGCTTCTGCAATACATTGTGACTTGCTTTTATTGACGACTTTACCTATCGATTTTAACTTTCCTGAAGAAACTGGGCGTATAATATACGTAGTAAAAGTTGTAGTTAAGTAATATGCATCTTGTTTATAAGAATGAATGGCGAAAAAAGCTGCGTCATCCAGCATCTTGAAATATACAGAACCGTGTACTGCGCCGGCAGCATGAAATAACTTATCTGTAACATCTATCTCTATCTCAGATCTCCCCTCACTGACACACATTACTGGTTTATAAAATTCGTTAATAGGGGCGGCAGCATAGTTATTTTCTAATTTCCTATAATATTCTTCATTACTCATCATTAAATCTCCTGTTACTATATAAGACCTCTCTTCAACGGGTACTGTTCTTAGTTAATTTGAATGTCTGCAGGTAATTTATTAACTTGACGTTTAATACTTGACTTAAGGAGGCCCAGAGGCGAAAAACATTAAAAGTTGGGCCCAAATTCCTAAGCAAAATTGTAGCAAATAACTTGAGGCAAAGCCAGCTATATTTAATACACAAAGTTGAAACGGCTGGTATTACTTCTTGGCTTTTCATTTGTAGTTGTATGATTTTATAATGAGTTCAATAATACCAATTGAAATGACAATAATTGCTATTGACCAGAGTATTATATGTCCCCTGATAGGGATTTCGAATGGTTTTAAGAATAACCAAATAAGTAAAACTCCTGCTCCGCACAGATTTATTGCTATGGCTCCACCAAGTCCAAGGCCACGAATTCCTTTCGTTGCACCGAATACCTCAATAAATAAGGCTATCCCAATACCGAGAATAACAGCACCAAGGATACTGGGATAAAAGCTGATATTTGATTCCGGAACACCTAATATTTTTGCCATTCCTAGAGGAAATAAAAGTAACAATAAGCCTAATACCAGGTTAATTATTCCATCAATTAATAAAAGTATTTTGTGTTTTGTTTCCATAATTTTATATCAATGACACTGGTCAGTTTAGGATTATAGATCGTTAATCTTCTATTCACCCGCATCTATGTATATGAAAACATAGGCCTCGTCATTAATATCGATGGTAATGTGTCCTCCACGGGTCTCTGCATATACGATCCAACCTGGTTTTTCTTCGCTGCAGCACTCTACATTTGGAGAAAACCGGCCGCTCTTTTTTTCATACCATCCGAGCAGCATGGGCTGAGATGCAAGTTCGTCTGCCTTTTGATCTGCTATCTTTTTGGCATTGTTGAAGTTAAGGTCACTGTTATCCACATGTATGATTATTGGATCTGTCAATACATCTTTAGTCACTAGCTTGCACGTTACCATGCAATTCCCCCTGTATAGTATGAGGAATCTCAATAACAGAAAAAGAGAGTTGTTTGGTTAAGACAATTTCCCCCTTTGGATATAAGCTTAACTCGTTCTATCGCTTAACAAACAGCTAGTTGCTGAAAATAGGTAGAACTGCACATGTTTATTGGTTTCTTCTTTTTAAGTTAAGTTGTATCTAATTTTGAATTTATCCTTTTCGTCCTCTTTAGTATCAATAATGCGCCAGGATTGGTTTTTATATGTATTTTCCAGCACTTTGCAGGAGACACTACCAGGCACAGACCGTTTGGTCATAATTTTAACAGCAATCGACTTTGAATAGCGTTCCACATCTGCCATCTTATCCCACTCATAAACACCCTGGCACATACCAGTCTCTTCGTTAACACACCAGTACTTAGAACGAAAGCCTTTAAATCCCATGAAAACCAGTAACATGATCCTTGATAGTCTGATATTTTTTTTGATGTCCATCTTTGGTGTAAAACGGACAATAAATAAACCCTCCGGTTTTTGATCCTTCCTGATTAAGCGCTTAATTATGACTCTTCTGAATATTACAAAATCCTTTCCGTCGTTCATCAGCATCATTGAGCCGATTTCATGTTTACTGAAATGAACTCTACCCATGAGAAACAAAAATAATGTTATTATGAAGCCATATAATGGATTTGTATAAATCATAAACTTTAACCTTGTTTTATAATGGTGCTTTTCGACCTCCTGATATTATTCGACATTCTGTTTCTGTAGCACTCAACACCTAAAGAATAATAATTAAACTTTAGTTCATATCTTACAGGGATTCTAAGCATATAAATTTATTTTGTCAACCAGAACAAAAATAGGGATATAATATCAGGACTGATTGAAGGACTGTCAGGACACAAATAAGTAAATACAACTATGATTTATATACAAAAAGTACTCTTCTTTATATCTGTAAGCGCAAGTTAAAAAACCCTTGACACCTGTATTTCTCAGTGGTAGGTTATTTTGGAAATTACTGTCTTTTCTAAACAAAAGAACAAAGAAGCAATATAAATAAGAGGGTATAATGGGAAGTACCGAGGAAAATGAAGAGATTGTCGAATTAGTGGATGTAATAGAGGAAGGTCCGGACCTGGCTCGATTTTATAAAAAGTCTCTCAAAGAACCTGAGGGATCCCGTAAAGAAGCTGACCTCTTTAATGAATCTGGAAGTCAGAAAGAATTAAGCCTTAATAGACAAGAAAAAGAGCCCTCCAAAGAAAAGTTTAGCATTGAGGAAGCAGGTTTTGCTGCAGAACACGGGCTCCAGGATGAATGGGAAATCGAGTGGACTTCCAGTGAAGATTCTATATCCTATAAGGGCCATGTAAAAGAAGTTCCCCCCCCAGAACTTCCAAACAGAGAAGCCCAACCCTTGGAAATCCCAGAAGAAAGTCTAGACAATCAAGAGGTAAAAAGTATTGGGGTGTTAGACGATAAAACTGTTGAAGTGATTATCAGGGAAGTTGTTAGTGAGGTGATAGAAAGTATTGCAACGAAGCTTACTCCTGATATTACAGAGGCTACTATTAGAGCTATGAATGAGAAAATAAACAAGATAGCTGTGGAGCTTTTCCCCCCAATAGCAGAGAAAATTATAAAAGAAGAAATAGAGAAACTCAAACAAGGAGGAGATTAATAGCCTTTATGGGCACTACTGTTTGATATCATATCATGTTATGTGAATTGTTAAAGTTAATGTTGACGTATTGAGGGGGTTATGCTAATCCCCTTTTTCACTTTTGGGTACAACTAGTTCGTCCTGAAAAATTTCCTTTTCCGTTCTCTGGCGCAATATTTTTGACCCATCTAAGACTTGCTTCAGGCATTTTCAGGAACTCGCCCTTCGGGCTCAAACACCTGAAAATGCATATCTTTCACTTTATCAAGATGGGTACTCTAAAAATCCTGCTTATGTTTTCTACAAAGGAAATATTTCATTTTTCAGTGTGAACTAATTGACGAGGAGATATTAATGGCTGTTAAAGTCCTGGAAAAAGGCTATGACCCCGCTGAAGTTGAGGATAAATGGTCTAGCTATTGGATTAATAATGGTAGCTTCAAGGCTGATGTAAACTCTACAAGTGAGACTTACTCCATTGTTATTCCTCCGCCAAATGTTACTGGTTCTCTCCATATGGGTCATGCCCTGAATAACACCTTACAGGACATCCTGGTCCGATATAAAAGGATGGATGGGTTTAATGTACTGTGGATGCCGGGGACAGACCATGCAGGAATTGCTACTCAGAATGTTGTTGAGAGGGATCTTGCTCAAAAAGGGATAAATCGTCATTCTTTAGGGAGAGAAAAGTTTATTGAACAAGTATGGAAGTGGCGTGAAGAGTTTGGCGGAATAATAATAAATCAACTTAAAAAACTGGGAGCTTCATGTGATTGGAGCAGGGAACGATTTACTATGGATGAAGGACTATCAAAAGCTGTTAGAGAGGTTTTTGTAGAACTTTATCATGAAGGACTAGTATATCGCGGAGATTATATAATCAACTGGTGCCCAAGATGTCAGACTGCCCTGTCAGATTTAGAAGTCGAACACGAAGAGACGGAAGGGTATCTTTATTATTTCAAATATCCACTTTATAATAGCAAGAAATTCGTTGTAGTTGCAACAACCCGTCCAGAGACTATGTTGGGTGATACTGCGGTAGCAGTAAACCCAGACGATAACCGATACAAAAAACTGATTGGAAAGAAGGTTATTTTGCCGGTAATGGGGAGAGAGATTCCAATAATAGCAGATGAATATGTTAGTAAAGAGTTTGGAACAGGGGCAGTTAAGGTTACCCCTGCCCATGATATAAATGATTTTGAGATGGGGTTAAGGCATAACCTAGAAGTGATTAAGGTTATGGATGTGGATGGCAGGATGAATGAAAATGCCGGTCCTTACAAAGGTCTTGATAGATTTAAGTGCAGGAAGGATATAATAGAAGAGTTTCAAAAAAATAGTACTTTGACAAAAAGAGAAAAGTATTCCTATAATATAGGACACTGTTATAGGTGTAAGATAATAATTGAGCCAGTTTTATCTAAACAGTGGTTTGTGAAAATAAAACCTCTTGCAGAGCCGGCCATTGAAACTGTTAAAAATGGTAGTGTAAGGATTATACCTGCATCTTGGGAAAAAACCTACTTTGAATGGATGAACAATATCAAAGACTGGTGTATTTCTCGCCAGATATGGTGGGGACACAGAATACCGGCTTGGTACTGCAACGACTGTGGAGAGGTCATTGTATCGAAAGAAACTCCCTCTCAGTGCTTTAAATGTAAGAGTTCTAATATCAGACAGGAAACCGATGTTCTGGACACCTGGTTCAGTTCAGCTCTATGGCCTTTTTCTACCATGGGCTGGCCCGAAAATACAAAGGAGCTCGAACTTTTTTACCCAACATCTGTTCTGGTGACAGGTTTTGATATTCTGTTCTTTTGGGTTGCCAGAATGATAATGATGGGATTGAAATTTATGGGTGAAGTTCCCTTTAATGATGTATACATCCATGCCTTGGTTCGAGACATCGAGGGCAAGAAGATGAGTAAGTCAAAAGGAAACGTTATCGACCCGTTGGTAATTATAGAAAAATATGGAGCAGATGCTTTCCGGTTCACTCTGGCAGCATTTGCCGCCCAGGGAAGGGATGTTAAGCTTTCAGAAGAAAGGATAAGTGGTTATCGAAACTTTGCAAATAAGATTTGGAATGCCTCAAGGTTCTCCCTGATGAATATGGAAGATTACGACGAATGCCTTATAGATAAAAATAAGATTGAGTATACCCTGATTGACAGATGGATATTGTCACGGTTGAACAGGACTATTGAACAGGTTAGAGACGCTTTAGAAAACTATAAGTTTAATGAGGGTGCCCATTTCTTATACCAATTTGTATGGCATGAATTCTGTGATTGGTATATTGAAATCATAAAACAATACCTGTACCATAAGGATGATACGAAGCTTAAACTAAATACCCAACATGTTTTATTAACGGTACTCAAAAAAGTGCTGTGTCTGCTCCATCCTTTTATGCCTTTTATAACAGAAGAGATCTGGAGTAAATTGCCGAATAGAGAAGGGAGCATTACTTTACACCAATATCCAAGATCAGATTCTAACCTTATAGATGATAAGGCAGAAGCTGAGATGGATCTTATTATAGGCGTTATTGGGAATATCAGGAACATCAGAGGAGAGATGAATATACCGCCTGTCACACAGGTGGAAACTTTTCTTTGTACGGAAGATCAGGAAACATACGAAAAACTTGAAAGAAATAAAGACCATATTATAAATCTGGCAAGGATAAAAACACTTTCTATTTCCTCTGATAAAAAAGAGTATAAATCTTCCGCTACAGCTGTAGTAGATAAAGTGGAGATATTTCTGCCCCTTAAGGGTATAATTGACTTTTATGAAGAGGAAAAAAGGTTAAATAAAGAGAGTGATAAAATTGAGAAGAAACTCATACTCTTGAATAAAAAACTGTCTAATGAGGATTTCCTTAGCAAGGCACCCAGTCATGTAATAGAGAATGAACGGAATGAACATACGGAATTAATCGAAAAGAAGAAAAAGTTTGAGGAAGGTATAAAGAGGATGCAAGAATTGAAACAGGAGGGATGATTTCTTAATTATATAACGATTTAAAAATTAAAGAGAATACCATGTTTGAAATTGACAGGTTAATAAAATTAGCCCTTGAAGAAGATATTGGGATTGGAGACATTACGACCTCTTCAGTAATTGATCCTGGTATAAAGGGGAATGCCCAAATAATTGCAAAAGAAGATTTAATTCTGGCCGGTATAGAGATTTTCTGCAGGGTTTTTACACTCCTGAATTCTGAGGTGAAAATTATAAAGTTCTTTAAGGACGGAGATTTCGTAGAGAACAACAGCGTTATTGCTGAAATTTCATGTGATGTAGTTGACCTTCTTCGCGGGGAAAGGGTTGCCTTAAATTTCCTGCAGCATTTATCAGGGATTGCCTCTTTAACCCGTAGATATGTAAATAAGGTTAAAGGCTACAATGTTAAGATTTTGGATACGCGAAAAACTACCCCTGGCTTGAGGGCTCTTGAAAAATATGCCGTGAAAGTAGGTGGGGGGGCTAATCACCGTAATGGGCTGTTTGGCGGGATTTTAATAAAGGACAATCATATAAAGGCCTGTGGCGGAATCCGCCAGGCAGTCGAGAAAGCAAGGGCTAATATTCCCCATACTTTTAAAATTGAAATAGAGGTCAAAGATATTAATGAAGTGAAAGAAGCGCTTGAATCTGGTGCTGAAATCATAATGCTGGACAATATGAATACCAGGGATATAGAAAAGGCAGTTAAACTCATTAATGAGAAAGCTGTGGTGGAAGCATCGGGCGGAATAAATCTAGATAATATATTGGATGTCGCAAAAACAGGGGTCGATTTAATATCAGTTGGGGCTCTCACCCACTCAGCAAGGGCTTTCGATATCAGCATGAATATTTTAGAGGCATAGTTTTTCAAACCTTTGATGGACTTGTAAAAAGTCAAATTTGGGATGGCAAAGTAAAAAGCTTCAGATGCAAGGCGCGCAAAACACGAGGAGTGAAGCGTAGTTATAGTTACGCTATAACGACGAGGGATGAAGAGCAACACCGCAGATAGACTTTTTAAGAAGCCGTCAGGAGATAATAAGATATGTTACTGGTCATTGATATCGGCAATACACACACTGTTATGGGTATTTTTGATGGAAACAAACTTGTTCAGGACTGGAGAATCAGGACAAAAGAAGACCATACTGTAGACGAGTATGGGATTCTGATTACAAACCTCTATTTTTCCAGCAAAATAGCCTCAAGGGACATTAAGAATATAGTTATCTCATGTGTTGTTCCTCCACTTCTTGTTACCATGGAAGAGCTATGTAAGAAGTACTTCAATATTACCCCTTTGATTGTAGAACCGGGAATTAAAACAGGTATGCCTATATATTATGACAATCCCAAAGAGGTTGGAGCTGACAGGATAGTCAATGCAGTGGCTGCCTATGAAAAATATAAGCAGAGCCTGATTGTTGTTGATTTTGGAACTGCTACTACTTTCGATTATATATCTGAAAAAGGTGAATACCATGGGGGAGTGATTGCACCAGGGGTTATTATTTCAAGTGAGGCTTTGTTTGAAAAGGCTTCTAAACTGCCACATGTAGAATTGATCAAGCCCAAGTCTGTTATTGGTAAAGACACTATAAGCAGTATGCAGGCAGGTATTATTTTAGGCTATGCCAGTTTAGTAGATGGGATAGTAAAAAGGATAAGGAAAGAAGTTAAGTCAAAACCCAAAGTGATTGCAACAGGAGGGTTGGCACATCTAATTGCATCGGCATCAGAAACTATAAGTGAAATTGATGAATATCTTACATTGGAAGGATTGAGAATACTTCACGAAAGGAATAAATAGAATATACTTATTTTGGAAAGGTATATTTGAGAGCTAGAAGGGATTTTTTTGAAGCTCTCGAAGAGCGATATGTTCTATATTAATGAGACTGACAAGGGAACAGTCTTTAAAATTTGGGTGCAGCCTAAATCAGCCAGGAATGAGATTAAAAACCTGAAAGGAGATGCCTTAAGGGTAAAGGTAACTGCAGTTCCGGTTGAAGGCAAAGCTAATGATGCCTGCATAAATTTTCTGGCTAAGAAATTGGGTGTTAGCAAGACACAGGTTGAGATTATCGGAGGCCATAAATCGCGAACAAAGTTGATAAGGGTAACAGGTATTTCCAAAGATGAGATAGAAAGAATTCTGACTTAAAGAAACATAAATATGCTTGGCATGATGATTCATTTACTATTGCATAGATATTCTCTTTAGGGATTATATAGGTCAACTTTTCAATGTTCTTATTAATCATAGTCTCTTTTCCGATAATATCCAGAAACTGTTTGGGTTTTGGCTTTCTACTTTTAGGCCAGAACCTGGTTCCTTGCCCCCCTGCCATTATTAAAGCAAACACTAAATTGACTCCTGCAAAAAATGATAGTTTAAAAAATACTCCTTTTCACTTCAACATTCATTCTCAAAATATTCTGCTAGAGCATATTCCCATGGTCTCAAAGTAAACCCAGTCTCTTTTTCGAATTTAGAACAGTTTAGTACAGAATAGGCAGGTCTCTTGGCAGGACTATTGTAAATCTCCGAACTAACAGGCGTTACTTTTATGCTTTCTATATGAGCTAATTCCAGTATCTTAAGGGCAAACTGATACCATGAGCAGGTTCCCCTGTTTGTTATATTATAAACCCCCTTAAGATTAAGTTCCAGCATTACACCAATGGCATATGCCAGGTCTTTAGTATAGGTAGGGGATCCAATCTGATCATCTACAACCTTCAACTCCTTTTCGACTAATGTTAACTTCAGGATTATATTCACGAAGTTATTGCCCTTTTTTCCGTATAACCACTCTGTTCGGACAATAAGAAGATCCTCTGTTATCTCTTTAACGTATTCTTCGCCTTTGAGTTTAGATTTACCATAGATGTTTAATGGGTTTGGAGTATCATCCTCCATGTAAGGTTCTCCCCTCTTACCGTCAAAGACATAATCGGTGCTGATATGAATCAGCTTAATATTACCCTCCTCACATGCTAGGGCCACATTTTTTGCACCTTCGGCATTGACCATAAAGGCATTCTCGACCTCTGTCTCACACCCATCCACATTGGTAAATCCCGCCAAGTTAACAACGATTTGGGGATTTATATCCAGTATCTTTTCTCTTGTTATCTCCTTGTTGGTAATATCAAAATCTTTGTAATCTTTCCCTATAACCTCGTGTTTTATCCGCAGTATCTTAATCAGATCATTGCCCAGCAGCCCGCTGGCGCCGAGAATCAGTATCTTAAATCGTGAATCGACTTCCGACTTACGACTCACAATTTTCCCCATACATCTTATTATAGTATTTCTGGTACTCTCCGCTTTTGATCTTTTTCCACCAGAACTTATTCTTAATATACCACTCTGTGGTTTTCTTAATTCCTTCTTCGAACGTGTATACGGGTGACCACCCAAGCTCCCTATGAATCTTGGTAGAGTCTATGGCGTACCGTCTGTCATGACCAAGACGGTCTCTTACGTGTTTTATAAGCCCTTCAGGTTTCCCCAATATCTGGAGAATTATTTCAGTTATCTCCAGATTTGTTTTTTCACAGTTTCCACCAATATTATAAACTTCCCCATTTTCCCCTTTTTCAATAACAAGATCGATTGCACGGCAATGATCCTCCACGTATAACCAGTCTCTAATATTTAATCCATCGCCATATAGGGGGAGAGGTATATCTGTTAAGGCATTGGTAATGAACAGAGGGATAACCTTCTCAGGAAATTGGTAAGGGCCATAATTGTTGGATGATCTGGTGATGATCACTGGCAGATTATAGGTTTGGTGAAATGCCCTAACTAGGAGATCTGCGCTGGCTTTACTTGCAGAATAAGGACTGTTAGGCGCAAGGGGGGTGTTTTCTGTAAAGTATCCATCAGTGCCCATAGATCCGTATACCTCATCAGTGGATATCTGAATGAACTTTTTAACAAAGTGTTTTTTTGCGGCTTCTAATAGAACATTGGTGCCCAAAACGTTTGTATTAATAAATACACTGGCATCCATGATACTTCTGTCTACGTGAGACTCTGCAGCAAAATTAACTATGACGTCAACCCCGTTTTTTACCACCCCATCAACTAATTTGGCGTCGCATATGCTCCCATTTATGAATTTATAACCGGAAATGGAGGATATGTCTCTCAGATTTTCTAGATTGCCAGAATATGTTAATTTATCCAGGTTAATGATCTTATAATGGGGATGCTTGGCAAAAATATACCTGATAAAGTTTGATCCAATAAATCCGGCACCCCCTGTCACAAGGATCTTCATGGGTTTATCCTTATTTATTCTTTCTTCCCCAATCATATGGGATATCATTTTTATGGGGATCTACCCTGAACTCGTCGGGTTTATCATAATTGTAGACTTCAGTGGGGCAGTTTATAACTATCGATTCCTCTTCACTGATACATTTAAAACCATGGTAGACAAATGGAGGTATCTGTACCAAGATGGGATTATGCTCCCCCATAAAGAACTCATTCACCTCACCGTACGACTTTGAATCGTTTCGGCTATCATAAAGAACAACCTTCATCATACCCTTTATAACCGCCATATTATCTACCTGTTTCTTATGATAATGCCAGCCCTTGACCACGCCTGAATATGCTGTTGTCATATAAACCTGGCCGAATTTGACAAACAGATCGTCATCTGCCCGCAGCATTTCCATCAGCCTGCCTCTTTCATCAGGGATGACCTTGAGTTTTTTAATCCTTACGCCTTCAATCATTGTTTACTCCTGCTACCATGGGTGATTCATCAACGAGCAAATATCAACCGATTTTATTTGCCCCGGTCTTAGCCACTAATTTGCTGGCATTGAGAAGGGATTCAAATGTCCCCGCGTCTGTCCACCAACCATCCAGTATTTCATGGGTCATCTTATCCCTTTCGACATAGGTATTGTTCACATCAGTGATTTCTAGTTCCCCTCTATCTGAGGGTTTAAGTGTCTTTATAATGTCGAAGACAGTCCTGTCATACATATAGATACCTGTAACAGCATATTTGGACTTGGGCTTCTTGGATTTTTCTTCTATTCCTATGATCTTATCATTATAAATCTCTGGAACGCCAAAACGCTCTGGATCCGGAACCTCCTTTATTAGAATCTTTGCCCCATCTTTCTGTTTTTTGAATGTTTTAACGGCATTGATAATATTTTTTTCAATTATATTATCTCCAAGAATTACACAGATATTATCATCATCCGCAAAGAATTCTGCAAGGATTAAAGCCGCGGCTATTCCTCCTTCTCCTTCCTGATAAGTATAATTTATATGTCTTAGCCCAAACTCTTTTCCATTTCCCAAAAGTTTCAGGAAATCACCAGCATTATTGCCCCCGGTAACTACCAGAATGTTGTCTATCCCTGCATTGACGAGGGTCTGAATGGGGTAGTATATCATAGGCTTATTATAAACTGGTAATAGATGTTTATTTGTAACCTTTGTTAGTGGATATAATCGGGTTCCCAGCCCTCCGGCTAATACTATACCTTTCATATCTCTTCACCTCCCTGTTCCTTCAACTCCTTTATATTTGCCAAGTGTTCCAGAAAGAATACGAGAATTATACCTGTAAATAAGGATTCTGCCCCTGTGATAAGAGCTTTGAAAAGGTACCCCTTTTCGCCTCAGTATACTTTTTTTGACTCAAATAAGTTCGCCCCATTGAAAATTCACAAACTTACTCTTGGAGTTTAAAAAACTGAAAATCATGAATCAAAAGTGGGAAGTAGTAAATAGTTTGAACCTTTGGGTTAACGCTGACTTAAAGAGGAATAAGCATGTTTGGCATGATAAATCATTTTTATTTAGTGTTGAACCCCTTCTGATTTCACCTTTTTAAAGAGTGTCGGAAAAATTATCTTTCAAAAATAAATAACCTGTTTTTCAAATAATACTCATCGTATCCAACTTTTATCGGAATTGGTGAATCATATCTGCCATTTACAAAAATCGCTGGCAGATTGAGCTATTTTTCAAGGAGTTGAAACATTACTTGAACATCAAAACCTTCGTATGAACAACCTCCAATACTACTATCCTCAAGATCCAAATTTGGGTAGCACTAATATTAAATAGGGAAAAGAAGAGAAACTTTTTCCCGGCGGTAGGGTATAGAGCTTTTTTCAAAATGTTGATAATTGAGTACTTCATTTGGCGTGCAGACTTTCCAGCCTTCTGCATGCCTCATCCAGAACATCACCATCCTTGGCAAAACAGAAACGGGCCAGTTCCTCACCGCTATCATCATGGTAGAAGGCCTCACCGGGTACGCAGGCAATACCCGTCTTTCGAAGCAGGTATACAGCCCGCTCTTTGCTGTTTTCCCCTGGAAGTAAGCTGATATCCGCTAGGACATAATATGCCCCATCCGGGATATTCGGTCGAAGACCAGCCTTGGACAGAGCGTTGCAGATTTTGTCCCGCTTTTCCATATATATTCGTGAAAGTCCAATGTAATAATCTGGATCCAACTCCTTAAGCCCTTTCGCTACACCTGATTGCAGCGGTGCCGGCGCACACACGTAAACCAGATCGCTGAAAAACCCGATCGCTGTGGACCACTGGGCATCACAGATACAATAACCGATGCGCCACCCCGTTATGCTAAATGTTTTGGAAAGCCCTGATATGGTGATGGTTCTTTTTTTCATGCCCGGAAGTGTCGCGGGGGGAATATGCCGGCAATCTCCGTAAAGAAAGTGTTCGTAAATTTCATCGGTAAACACGAAGAGATCATATTTCTTCGCAAATTCGGCAAGCAATTCAAGCTCTACTTGCGAAAATACTTTTCCGGAAGGGTTAGCTGGTGTATTAATCATGATACCCCGTGTCCGCGAGGTAACAACCCTCTCAAGGTCTTCAATGGAGAAACTCCATTCAGGCGGTGTCATGCGAATGTAAACGGGTACAGCCTGTGTTGTCACCAGCGTTTGGACATGATAACCGTAATATGGCTCGAACAAAACGACCTCGTCACCCGGATTGAGCAGCGCAAGACAGGCGCAATAAAGAGCACCAGTGGCTCCTCCACTAACGATGATCTCGTTTTCCGGATCAACCTTCATACCGTAAAATTGCTTCTGCTTTTCTGCGATTGCCTCGCGCAGTTCAGTCAACCCGGCGTAGTGGGTGTAGGTATTAATTCCAGCGTCCATGGCTTGCCGCGCCCCGTCCCTGATAAGAAGCGGTACCTCCGTATCGCACACGCCTTGTGAAAGATTAATTCCACCCACCCGATCGCACTCGATAGACATGTTGCGAATCTCGGACTGCATAACCCATTCATGGCGATCGCTTAAATATAAACCCATATAATTCCTCACATAAAATAGCCATTGTGAGGCGCTTTCGCGCCGTGGCAATTTTTTTTATTTTCCGTAAAACTTCCTTACTATCTCAATTACGTAATCCAACTCACTGTCTTCGGTCTCTATGTTCATTGGCAGCGAACAAACTTCCCTGCTCAGAGCCTCCGTTTCCGGAAACCCCCGGTCTTCCAATTTCAGAGCCTCATGACGATAATAGGGTTTGCGAAACTGAGTGAGAACCTCCACCCCATTGGCCTTCAGAAACTCGGAGAAATTATTTCCCTGCTTGGCACGGATGGTGTAATTCTGGTAAACATGATCCCTGCGGGGGTCATCGTAGTGGGGCAACAAGAGATCCGGCAGATCGGAAAGAGAAGCCCTGTATTTCTCCGCTATGTCCTTGCGCCGTGCAATCCACTGCGGCAGATAGCGAAGTTTCACATCCAAAAACGCAGCCTGCATGTTATCCAGTAAACAGGTGAAGCCATGACCGTGATATTCCCCTGTATCCCGATCTTCGCCGTTGTATCGCATCCGTGTTGCAAATAGTGCAACATCAGGATCATTCGTCGTAATAGCCCCACCATCGCCATAGCCGCCCAGGATCTTGAAAGGATAGAAACTCCAGCAGCCAGTCAACCCGCAAGACCCCGCCATTTTTTTCTCGCCTGTCCTACCCGTCATGCTTGCCCCAAGGCTTTGACAGGCATCTTCCACAACGACCAGCTTATACTTTTCAGAGATTTCAATAACCCGGACCATATCCGCCATATAGCCGCTCAAATGAACCGGAATAATCCCTTTGGTTCTGGATGTAATGACCTCCTCGATCTTATCGCAATCGATATTGAAGTCCTTTCCGACATCCACCAGCACAGGTGTTGCTCCCACGTTCACCACCGCCGAACATGTAGCTACAAAGGTGTGTGCCGGTACAATGACTTCGTCACCGGGGCCGATGCCTGCCGCCCGCAGAGAAATATGAAGGGCGTCATAGCCGCTGTTCAGCCCCACTGCATACTTCGTCCCAACAAATTTTGCCAGATTTTTTTCGAAACTTTGCAATTGACCCCGATCGATCAGATCTCCTTTACTCATAACCTCGAAGTAGGCTGTATCCAACTCATCCTTAATCATCCGATAAACCTTATCCGGTTCAACGAATTTCACTTTCATATCCATAATGCCATATGTCTCCCTATCTTGTTATTTTTAGAATCACCTGAATTATGTCCTCCGAAGTCTGGTAATAGGCCTCTTCCAGAATTCTACTGGCCGGTGCCGGGCAATCAGGCAGAGCTACCCGAAGAACCGGCGCTTTCAAAACATCAAAGGCATTTTCCATCACCAACGCGATGATCTCTGATGAGATACCAAAGGATTTCCATCCGACGTCAGCAACGATGGCCCTTCCGGTTTTTCGAACAGAATTCAAAATGATTTCTCGATCCAGGGGCTTGACTGTCCTCAAATCGATGACTTCTACATCCACATCTTTGGAGACAAGGGCTTCAGCCGCTTTCATAGCCTCGTGAACCATTAGGGAAACCGCCACAATCGTCACATCTTTTCCCTCTCTGCGTATACAACCTTTCCCGATTTCCACGTTATATATATCTTCCGGTACTGGCTCTTCCAGGCTATAAAGCAAACGGTCATCTACAAAGACCACAGGATTTGGATCTCGAATAGATGCAATCATGAGCCCCTTGGCATCATATGGTGTTGCTGGCATCACAACCTTCAAACCTGGTACATGAGCAAATATAGAATGCAAGGCCTGAGAATGCTGGGCAGCCTGCTCGCCACCCCGATTGATGATCCCCCAAATAACTATCGGAACGGACAGTTTTCCACCATTCATGTAATACCAATTGGCAGCCTCATTGATTATGGGGTCAAAGGCGTATAACATAAAATCCATTCGGGTATGAACCACGACCGGTTTCATGCCGGCGATCGCTGCACCAACAGCGGTGCCTGTTACGCCATTTTCGGATATGGGTGTATCGATGACCCGCGCCTCCCCAAACTGATTTAAAAGATTCTGTGCTGTATTCCCTACATACCAGGGACTTTTGACACCTTGTCCGATAAGAAAAACGGAAGCATCCTCTTCCATCATCTGGTGCAGAGCCTCGTTGATTGCAAGGCTGTATTGCAGTTTTCTATGCAAAGACATATTTAGTCAGCTCTTTCCTTTCAGGACTTGGACTGTTTTTAGCGAAAGCCTCTGCCTCAATGACCTCCGCCGTCACTTCATGCCTGATATCCTGCAACTGATCCCTGTTTATCAGTTGATTTTCTGTCAAATATTGTTCAAACATTTTGATCGGATCCTTATCAATCCACATGGCGATTTCTTCTTTGGGTCTGATATCCGTGTGATACCCCTGGATATTGTCATCTGCTCCTACGTGCCCCCTGAACCGATAGGTCATAAACTCCATAAATATAGGACCGTTTCCATGCTTACAGGCATCAACAGCCTTTTTGCTTGTTTCGAAGACTTGAAGTACATCATTGCCATCCACGGTATAAGTATCGATGTCGAAAGGTTCCGCAATTCTGCTGATCGGCAGGTTAACCCGGCACTCCCGTACAGGCATGTGTGTCGCATAAAGGTTGTTTTCACAGGCGAATATTATGGGAAGCTTCCTTAAAGCAGCAAAGTTCAGGGATTCGTAAAGAACACCTTCACCGGTAGCACCATCACCGAAAAAACTCACTGCTACTCGACTATCTTTGCGAATGGAAGCAGCGAGAGCCGCCCCAACGGCCAGCGAAATCGTCCCAGCGACAATCGGGGCCGAGCCCATCATACCAACAACCGGGTCTATTAGGTGCATTGAGCCGCCCCGCCCCCTGGAACATCCCTCTTCCCGGCAGTAGATCTCCGCCACCATCGCCTTCATAGAGCCGCCCTTAGCCAGGAAATGGCCATGAGAGCGATGGTTGCCAAAGATGTAATCATCCTTGGAAAGTGCTGAACATAGACCGACGGCAACAGCTTCCTCACCAGTATATAGATGACAGGGTGCATATACCTCTCCGCTCAGGATTGGTTCTACAAAGCTTTCCTCGCAAAGGCGGATTCGAAGCATCATACGAAATAAGTGTTTCAATAATTCAATATCATAACCCATCCGTTTCCTCCTGGGGTTATTGTTCTTCAGCTTTGGTTTATTTGATCAAAATTGTCTTTAAAGTTAAAAAAATGATCTTGACGTCCGTCCAGAAGGATCGCTCTTGCACATACTTCAACTGCAGTCGAATCTTTTCTGGACGGATCTTCTCGAGATAATTTTTATCCGGGTCAAGACTGCCCTTCAGCAGTGCCCCTTCATCCGAGTTCCAAAGAGAAGCCCAATCAGTAATTCCCGGTCGTACAGTTAAAATTACCTTCTCTTCCTCCGTGAACAAGTCTGTAAACTTTTTTACTTCTGGACGTGGACCTACAAGACTCATGTCGCCTACCAGCACATTGATCAACTGCGGCAGTTCATCCAGTTTATATTTCCGCAGAAACTTACCAATACCAGTTATCCGCGCATCATCATCCGAGGTAGATGAAGCTCCCATATTCTCTGCATTTATAACCATTGTCCGGAACTTGAATATTCTGAAGGTTTTTCCAGCAAGGCCGACTCTTTCTCCCCGATAGAAAATTGTCCCACCATCTTTGTGTTTTATGAACAAAGCTATGAAAACGAGAAGTGGACTTAAGAAAAGAATTCCTATCAATGCTGCTAAAAAATCGAACGTCCGCTTCAATCAATCCTCTCAATTTTTTACCGCAACGGCATAAATTATCTTATAATTAATATTTAGCTTATCAATAAGAATTGGAAGCGGCTTTTCATAGGGTGCCATCCCGTCACTAATCCTTTTGGGCAAAGGTTGCAAGCGTCCCATAAAAATTCTTTTAAGATAAGCTCTGGCGGCAAGACTTTCCGGAATGAGATGAAACTTAACGGCGGCTTTTTTAATCAGGGAAACAATTTTCTCCAATATTCCGCTAGTATGTGTTGAAAAAGCACCATAACATTGAACTTCAAGAAACGAAGATTTTAAAAGTTTCGCTAATTGAGGCACGGAAAAATATTGATGGGTATAGGGCGAGGGATGAAAATATTCCCAATCTTTATTGACTGTACAAATGATCAATATACCCTGCTTGCGCAATATTCGATAAGCCTCTTTTACAAACACTTCGGGATACTCTAAATAATAAATCGCTTCGAAAAGCAACACCACATCAAAACTATTTTCATCGAAGGGAAGAGAATGGGCATCCATCTCCTTTATCTTTATACTATCCTGCTGATAAAGAGAAGTTGCAATGGCAACATTTTTTTTATCAATATCACCCCCCACAATCTGCTTGGCACGAGTAGCCAGGAATCCTAAACCAATACCGCTCCCGCAAGCAACTTCCAAAACATCTTTGGAATCAGTATAATCCAACGCAAAACGATAACGGTTATATAAGCGAGCAATTTGCTCTTGGCTGGCTTTCAGGCCAGGGGTTTCTGTAATAGAATTATAATCTGGAGGTTTTTTCTTCATGATATTTGTTAATCTTTATAACTAGTTTAATTGCAAATCTTTTCTAACAAATTTTTAAATATTGCCCAATAATTTTTCTTTTAATAAAGCAATGCTTTCCCTTATTAATGAATCGCTTTTAACTAAACCATCCGTACAGGGAATCAACAAAAACAAACGATTTTCCCCATATCTTTTCACAAGATAATCTGTTGAGACAGGAAGGGGATTCATGCCCATTTTTTGAAACAACGCCATCGACCTGACCATATGATTTGCTGAAGTCACCATTATAAATCTTTCATTCTGCAAAACTGATTTCAATAAACGGGCCTCGTCATAAGTGTTCAGTGATGAGGATTCGAGTATTATATCCTGTTTCGCAACACCTAAATCAATTGCTAATTTTGCCATTAATTCCGAATCCGGTATCGGATCTATGCCTTTGCCTCCGGATAATATTAATTTTGTTCCAGGTATTTTCTTGTATAGCCTGATCCCTTCGATCAGGCGGGAAAGACCGGGGGAAGAAAATTGACTTATTAGTGTAATATCCGGGTCCAACACGTGTCCACCCGCAAGTACAACTATATAGCAAACATCCTTTATTTTTTCGTTACCATTATCAATTTTCAGAGAAGGATATTTACGTTCAATACGTTCCAGAAAATACTCAGGGAAAAACGGGATGCTAAATAGTGTCAGCAACAATAAACCTGAAGTTACAATAATAATCCCTATCCTCTTCTTTCTAAAAAACCACAAAAAAAGAGCACCAATCAGCATTATAAAAAGACATAAGTGCAGAGGCATTAAATAATTTAAAAATAATGATTTTAAAAAGAGATACATATAATTTACGGTTTTTTAGGTTCCGAAAGAACAAATACAACCTGCCATGCTTGCCATTTCAACAGAGGCAGTTTTAATAAGACTGAATCTATCGTCTCTAAAGCAGATAATATCATATTGAAACCGGCCGAATTGCGCAGCGGAACAGCCGCCAAAGCGAATAAATGGAAAAAACCTAAAATTTCAACTTTGTTAAAATATTTCTCTGCCATATAAATATCCTTCTTCTTAAGGATATGTTCAACCTCCCATGGGGTTCTTAAATTGGGCGTCCGTTTTCTGTAATAGTTAATAATAGGATTATGTCCCAGTGTTTCCGTGCATATAAATTCCCCTTTTTTCTTCAGGACACGGGCAATCTCAGCATAAGCCTTTTCAAGATTCAGATGATGGAGGGCGCCATATTCATTAACAATGTCGAATGTTCCTTCCTTGAACTCAAGAGATTCTGCATCCATTACCTGAAACGACATTTTCCCTTCAAGCCCTTCCTGGAGCGTTCTTTTTTTACAATTCTCAATTGATACTTCCGATAAGTCTATCCCTATTATTTCACTGGCACCATCTCCAGCGATAATGAAGCTATCATCGCCATTGCCGCAGCAATAATCCAGGACCTTCTTGCCTTTACAGTTGTTGGTAAACCAATCGAACACTGTCTTACGGCTTTTTCGCTCTACTGAATAGTATTTCATATTATCCCATAAAGGGTTTTCCTGAATAAGCTTTTCTAACTCAGGCGACCAGCGCTGCCCGAATGCACCATCTCTTAAATTGTCGTGGAAGTTCCTTTCTTCTTCTTTTCTATTATCCATCAATGCTATGTCCTAAATTATTTTTCCCAAAACGTTTCTATTACTTGCCGTACAATTACCTTTTCATCATATTCAGTTTCTGCTTTTATCCTGGAATACCGACCAAATTCTTCACGCTTTTTCTCATCAGTCATCAGAGTTTCTATTGCTTCAGCGAGGGCTTTTGAATCTTTAATGGGAACAAGATATCCATTGCGTCCATTCTCTACCGGTGCCCGGCAATCAATACTGTCTGCTGCAATCACCGGCTTACCCATAGCCATCGGTTCTGTTAATGCTCTCGGATAGCCACCCTCCCTATAATAAGAGGGCAAAACAGCCACATCCGATAATGCATAGAGGTCTTTCACATCGTTTCTAAATCCAATCCAAATAAAATTTGCTTCTTTTTCAGTGTCTTTTAAATACATTTCAGGAACTGCATCCGGGCTAGTTGTTTCTTTGGAACCCACAAGTATAAACTTAACAAAAGGCAATCTGTCTTTTAAAATTTTAGCTGCTTCTGCAAACTCGCCTACTCCTTTGGCCCAAATCATTCGGGCAACCATAATAACAACCTTATCGTTATCGCCCAGCTTAAATTCACTTTTATAATTTAATAATTTTTCATTTGATAATGAATAGGGCAAATAGTCATCGGTGCTGACATAATTTTTTGATAATATTGTTTTATTTTTAGGAACAATATTATTGGAAACGAAATAATTATAATCATTCGTATTTGTAAACCATACCTTGCTACTCAATCGGAATGCAATGAAATAGAGGATTAGCAATAGATATTTGAGCAGGCTTATCTTCAAACCTGCGTTATCTGCAAAGGTAGTACCTCTTCCCCACACAGAGCACAATATCTTTTTTGCTTTGGCACACCTGGCAGCAATTGTCCCATATATATTGGGTTTAGTCGAGATGTTTATTACAATATCTATCTTGTTATTGCGGAATATTTTATAGAGTGAATAAGAGTATTTCAAATCTTCAAAAAGACTAATATGCCTGTTCATTTTTAGAGGAACAGGCATAACTCCCCAAGACTTAATAACCTCGGTGTATTGACCATTTGTTCCCTCACCGTAAACATCGCAGACAACAAATACTTCAGAATTATCATAAGTACGAACTGTATCTATGATACCTTTGCAAAAAAGTACAATTGATAAATCATCCGGGCATACTACGGCAATTTTCATATTTTCTATCTCATACTTGTCCCTTATACATCTTAATATTCGATTAAAGCGGTGACTTTGTTAACAATAAGTAGCCGCATTCTTCACCTTCATCCACAAATTGACGGCAATTGAAACCAAGTTTATCAAAGCGGGCAATAAGCTGTTGAGAAGGCCCCCTATGATATTCAAGCCTAATCTCGTCTATGCTTTCAAATACGGATTTTTCTGAATTTAGAATAATATCGTACTCCCCTCCTTCGCAATCTAATTTAAACATATTGGATGATGGTAACATATTATTCACTATCTCAGTAAGTGTAATTGTGGAAACCAGTTCATAATCGGAATTGTTTTCAGCTCTTTCAACGATGGCGTTAAAAACGTTTGACTTACGCGGAAACCAGACAGGAGAAGATGGTTTGCCGACAACCGCGGCTCTGTAAGGATAAACAATCTTTTCCAAACTATTGTTCTCAATATTTCTTTGGAGCAAGTTAAATGATTCTTCTGCCGGTTCATACGCCTGCACAATTTTAGCTCCTGACTGTGCCGCATAGAGCGCAAACACTCCAATATTAGCGCCAATATCTACCACAGCGCTACCGGGAGTAATTTCGCCATAGTCATGGCGACAAAAAACCAAAAACACAGTAACAATATCCGAATTGTCCTTTGAAAGCTGAATCACAAGCCCATCCCGCAACGCCACCCGGCCACTCTTTGGATTTTGTCGTCTAAGATAACACCATAATACCTCAACTGGCCTACAAAACAACATAAAGCATCTTAGTGATGCTATGATGTGTTTGGGCAGCTGCCAAACTATGGCGGCGACGTGTCTTGGAGATCTGCCAAGTATTTTCATAATTTAACAAGTAAGTTATTTTTAGAGCACAAAGTTACCTGTTGATAAACAATTAGTGTCGGTTACTTTCTTCTCCAGTACCAGAATGGTTTCAGCAGACAGCAACGGGACCACCATAAATGACCGTACAACCTTTAATCCAGCCGCTTCACATTCAGCAACAATATCCCTAAGCGGTATTGGACAGGGTGCAGAGCAACTTTTTCTTCGGATAATTGCAAGAATTTTCTTTTTTATCCTTTGCAATGGACTATCAACACTGCAGGTAATGATCACAACACGGTCGGACAGAGCGGATATTTCACAAAGGGCTGCCCGTTTGATATTCAGAGGAACTCGATGCAGAAAGCCAATGACCAAAATGCAGGCAAATGATTTGCGTGGAAATCCAGTTTTTGTGATATCGGCCTGCACACAGCCTATCAGGCGATCTGTGGGATATTCTTCCCTTGCCAGCTCCATCATCTCCGGTGAAATATCACTGGCAACAATTTGAAAGGGGAAAAAGTGTAATAACTTACCCAAAATACCTGTACCGCAGGGAATGTCGAGTAGTAGGTCACCAGCCGACCACGAATATCGCGAAAGTTCGCGAGCAAGAAGATGTTGTTCACGCCAAGTGCAAAACCTTGCCCAACTCCAGTCTTTTGTGTGATAGCGCTTGTATTCAGCTGCCCGTTGCTTAGAACGGTATGCATTGAGCGTATCAGTTTCGTAGTTTGTAGATTGCCGCATTCAAAACACCTTTTTTAGTTCTATTTCTATTTGACGTTTGTAAAATGGATTAACGTAAGTTGCTTCAACTAACCGTTTTATAGGTATGGGCCAGGAAAGACGCCAAAGCGAATCTATCGCCGTATGCCAATGCTTGAGCTGTTCTTTAACCAGATAAATACTGAGCAACTTTGGAGATGGCGGATCACTATTTAAATAGTAAGCTTTTAAGAAAGCCGCTTCTGCTTGTAAATCCGGCATCAACCGCAAAAAAAACAATCCACTCCCCCAATAGAGAATCCGATAGGTCATGATGAATCTGGCCAAATCCGCTTCCCGACAAGTTCGCTTCATTCGCCCCGGATCGAGCAGAAACAGTTTGTTCTGTTTATCAATCTGAATATTGCGGATATCTATTCCCTTCAGTGTTGTTACTTCGAGGGTCTCAATCTCAGTATCTGAAAAGGGATCTAATACCTGAATAACATTTTTTGTCCACGGGCTTCTAATACTTGACTCAATCTTATGACAATATTCCTCTAACTTGAGCATTGTTTCATTCAGCCGGAAAACAATGTTTTGAGCGTTTCTTTGATGAAATCTTCCAAGGGCTGTACCCAGTCTGGCCATCGCTTCACGTAATCTTATGCAATCCTTGTTCAAACCAAAACGACGGTTCATATCCAGTCGTCGAAATACAGCAAGAGCATCATCTCCCTGAGTCGCGTCGGTGACAACGGCATTGTATTGTGGAAAAACTCCGCGCAAGCGAATCCAGAAAACATCCAGATCATCGGATTGCCAATGTTCTCCTAGCATACGCAGGCTCAACTCCTCATCCCAGGCCATTCTGCGATCGGTAGTTGTTATCGGCAGAATCGATTTCGATCTTTGCCGGAGATCCTCTTTGGGAATTTTCACAAATACTCTTTGTTTATTTCTCCCCGTATATGTTTCGATGAAAAAAACAAATGAAAAATAGTTAGTCACAAGTGGTCCAACTGTAACTTTTACTTCATTGAAAGGCTGACCGGTTATTTCTTCAACAATAAGGCGGGTTAAGCTTTGCTGGACAGTTTCGTTGTCCTTCTTTTCCATCATGAGCAATACCAACGTTCCGCCCACATCTGAAAATTGAGGAGTAAAAATAATTTCTCAGCGCCGATTCCCTGATAACGATAAAATCTGTCAACTTCTGAGGCAACTATTGCATCATCCATCACACCGACTGAACGAATACGTTCTTTGGACAAATATTCCTGAACGAGAAATTTCCACGGGCCATGCATCCATTCATATAACGGCACTACAAACCCCCTTTTAGGAGCGTTTATAATCTTATCACTAATCCAACGCCTCAATATATGTTTAATAATATGTTTGTGCTCGCCATCAGAATAGACAAAATTCATTGGCAGACTGTATGCAAACTCTGCCAGACGATGATCGAGAAACGGATCACGGCATTCCAGTGAAACTGCCATCGAGGCACGATCTACCTTGGTCAAAATATCATCCCTCAGAAAGCTCTGATAATCGGTCCGCATCATACCATCTATTATCTGCATACAATTGGCATCAGCATTACCCAGCAGACGGGATGTAAGAACCGTATCGGCAAATAATCCAGACAGATTTGCCCCTATAAGCGCACCAACGTTTTGTTCGGTCCATCCCTTTTCATTCATAATACGTAAAATATCCACCGGAAGAACGGCACGCATAATGCTTATTGCTTTCTCAAAAGTTGAAATTAGGCGAGGATTACTCCTTATATTGCTCTGTCGTTTCAAAGAAAGAGAAAGAATGTTTTTATATGGTAATGTAGTCATTATTTTTGCTGCAACTAAACGTAGAGGCAAAGGCAATTGCGTTGCTTGACTATAACGCTTGGCATATGCAGGATAACTTTCATACCCACAGAATTGTTCATCCCCGCCGTCTGCGGAAAGCGCTACTTTTACATACTCGCGAGCAACGGCGGAAAGCAATGCCGTCGGCATGCCCGATGAATCGCCAAATGGTTCATCATAAATATCTGTAAATCTCCGCAGAGCATTAACCGCATCCGGCGCATCGAGATAGCGGACTTCATGACGCAATCCTAATTCAGTGGCAATCTGTGTGGCCATCGGCACTTCATTGTAGCGTTTATCCCGAAACCCGATAGTTATATGCAAAAGATCGGCGCCAATTTTCTTTTTCAAAATGGCGGAAAGAAAAGTAGAATCTATTCCACCCGACAAGAAAACCGCCACAGGAACATCGGAGATCAGCCTATAGGCAAAAGCACTTTCAGACAGCCGTTCCATTTCTTTAGCAGCATCATCAAAACTGCCGTTAAAAGTCTCCCGTTTAATGCAGTCAATGCTCCAATAACATCTTTTTTTCAATGAACCGTCAAAGCCGAAAGATAGAAAATGACCTGCTGGAACACGAAAAGTATCATTAAGGACAGTGGTGTCGCCAAGGGTATAACCCAAGACAAAAAACTGACCAAGACCCTGAAGGTTTAGGCGTTTCTGATAGGTGGGGTGGGCATAGAGAGCCTTGAGTTCCGAACCGAAAATTATAGAATTTTTATTTATGGAATAAAAAAGTGGCTTGATGCCAGCCCTATCCCGGGCTAGTATAAGACAACACTCACGGGTATTCCAAACAGCAAAGGCAAACATGCCGATAAATTGCCGCAAGGCATTTTCTATACCCCAACAGTGCACTGCATTTAAAACAACTTCCGTATCCGAATGGCTTGTGAATCGATAGCCAGTATCTTCTAGAAGTAGTCGGATTTCCTTATAGTTGTATATCTCACCGTTAAAAACAATGCATAGTGACTTATCCGATGTCCACATTGGCTGATGACCGGCAGTTGAAAGATCAATAATAGATAGACGACGATGGCCAAGCCCGATCTTTTCCTTACAGAAAAGACCTTCATCATCGGGACCACGGTGGGCTATAGCATCGATCATAAGTTTAATGTCTCTAATTTCAACCGGTCTGGTAAAACTGAATTCCCCGGCAATACCACACATAATCAATAACTACCTTTTGCCAGTTCGGCACAAATATTAGCAAAGCGGTGCACTTTGTCATCAATCAAATATTCGGCAAAAACAGTTTTCTTTGCCTCTTTTCCCAGTCGCCGACGCAATTCCCCATCTAAAATCAATTCCCTCCATCGCTTGACGATGGCCTCCACATCCCCCGGTTCCACAAGAAATCCATTATAGCCATCTTTTATGATTTCCCGAAGCCCACCTACCTTGGAAGCTATCACTGGTTTGCCAAGTGCCATTGACTCCAACACTGCCCGTCCGAATCCCTCTGCCAGAGATGGATGTATGATAATATCCATTTCTTTGGCAATTCTTAATCCATCCTTGCGCCAACCTGTAAAAAACACATTGTTCTTCAATCCATATCTTATGATCAATAATTCCAGTTCGTTTTTATAGGGGCGATAATCTTCAATTACATGATCGCCCAAAAGATATAGGCGTAACTGCTGGAATTCTTTAACCAGGAGTGCTAACGCCTCAACAACAAAATGCTGACCTTTTTGGCGATACAATTGCGCGATGATTGCTGTATTTATATATTTGGGATTAATGCAAAGCTCACTTTTAATATCTTCATTATCAGTGTTTTCAATATCAGTAATAATGTTAGGGGCTAATCCTATTTTGAGAATTTCAACTTTCTTTTTTATTAATCTTATAAAATGTTTGTATTTATCGTCACGATTCTGAACACAGAAAAATAATATCTTTTTAGCCAATAAAAAACAAATGTGGTCAATTATTGGATTTGCTAGTTCCCCTTTAACGTAGAGCACCGATGGGGTTTTTGTCAGCCGCGCCGCAAGTCCTATACACATCTCGGCACGTACGCAATTAGCATAGACGACATTTATTTTTCTATCGCGTAAAAACCGGGTTAATTGCAGATTATAACGCACCAGATTATAAACGGTCTTGAGTTTGCCCAGCATGCCGTCACGAAGTACCGCTCCTCCATAACTATCAAGGTTACTGGGCGGAGGCATAACCACACATTCCACACCCATCTTGCGAAACTCCTCAAGCGCCACCCCATCCATCGGCGCAACCACAAGAGGAGTAAACTTTCCGCGATCCAATCGCTCAAGAATTAGCCTTTGCGTAAAGAAATTACCGCCTAAACCCATCGGGTAGGGTTCATAAATAAGTACCTGAATAGGAGTATCTTGTTGGCTTTGTATTACTCCTCTCCTCCTGTTGAGTATTTGGCTGGCAAGAGGTTCAGGGAAGTAAGAAATAATATAAAGACCCAATATCTTTTTATTTTTAATAAAATACGGAGATAAGCATTTCCTGGCGGCTTTACCGTTTCCTTGTTTCCAGAGATTTTTAGCCCGTGAGATTGAAATCTGGCTCTTCAGGATTTCGACTTCGCGCCCATATCTTTTGATAAAATCAGGAATCATTTTCTGGAACTTAATAAGCATGTCATCGGTTTCTCCGGCAACGAGATGTCCCTTTGTTTGTGTCAAGCTATTTGAGTGAATTCGCCATCTTGCAAGAGACTCATCCACTATGGCAAGCTTCCAATCATAGGCAATGCGGAGAAACAAGTCCGTATCTTCTATTATATTGAATCGCTGATCGAACCACTCTATGCTCTTAATAACCGACCGTCGGATAATAACTGTTTGGATATTTAGGGTATAATTCTTCAGTAGTTCCCGGAAACAATATCCCGTATAATAATTCTGACCGCCGTAGAACCTTTTTTCACTACCAGCATTGTTAAAAACTATAGAATCGGAGAACACAAGCCCTATCTCTGGGTCATCGAAGAGGGGCATCTGCTTTTCCAACTTTTCAGGCATCCATAGATCATCATGATCAATAAAGGCAATGAATTTACCTCGGGAACGCTTCAATGCTTCATTACGGGAATATCCCAGCCCCTTGTTTTCCTGATAATGATAAATAATCGGGAATCCCTTATCCATATATTCTTTGATGATCGATTCCGTCGAGTCTGATGAACCGTCGTTGATTACAATAAGTTCCCAATCTTTATACGTTTGATTGACAATGCTATCAAGTGTTTCACGCAGATATCTTTCTGAATTATAGCAACAAAGGTTTATACTGACGGTAGGCATCATAGCTTATTGAAAAAATCCCTCACAGCTTTAATTACAATAGACACCTGTCCGTCTGTCATATCGCAATATAGAGGCAGTGTCAGTATCTCTTCGCCAATTTGTTCAGTTACTGGCAATGATGTTGCAAAAGGCTTGAAGAATGGTTGCAGATGGTTGGGAATGTAATGAATACCTGTCCCAATACCTTTTTCTTTCAAAAATTTAATCATGTCTTCTCTTGCGCCATTTAAGATCCTGATAATATAAGTGAACGGCGCTGTTTCTTTGAGATTCCATGTGAGAATTTTCAAGCCATCAATATCCATAAAGGCATCATTATATTTTTGCACAATATCTTTCTTTCTCTTAATAAATGCCCCAACTTTTTTAAATTGCGCCATGCCGATTGCGGCATTGATATTGCTCATGTGGTAACGATAACCCTGCATCTTTACTTCGTAAAACCAGGTGCGTTCATTGTGGTAGCGATGCCAGGTATCTTTATCGATACCCAATATCCTTTTGGTTCGGATTAATTCTGCAATTTTATCATCGTAAACAGTAACCGCACCTCCTTCACCACAAGTAAGATTTTTAATGGGATCGAAACTGAAGCATGCAGCGTCTCCAAAACTGCCGATTTTCCTTCCTTTATAGGATGACCCAAATGCATGCGCGGCATCTTCAATGACAGCAATATTGTTTGTTTTTCCGATTTCCATCAGCGCGTCCATATCGCATGCTTGACCGCAATAATGGACCGGCATTATTACCTTGGTCTTTTTGGTAATCTTTTTCCTGACATCAAAGACATCCATATTAAGATTGTCAGGATTGATTTCACAGAATACAGGAACTGCCCTCAATGCAGTAATGACTTGAATACTGGCACAGAAAGTTAAAGAGGGAACTATAACTTCATCCCCTTCTTTTACACCGAAAGCATCCAAGGCAATATGCAGAGCAGTCGTTCCAGTATTGACAGCAAGAGCATGCTTTGCTCCTAAATATTCTTTAAGTTTGTTTTCAAACTCAAAAACAGTCGACCCCAAGCCAAGCCAACCTGTATCAAACACCTTTTTTATTTCTTCAAGTTCCTCATTACCTATGGATGGTCTGGATACTGGTAACAAAGTTAACCTCCCTCATGATCCTATTTTATTTCAAACCTTTTATTCCAAAAAAGTTGCCTGCATTAATGCTTGCGCCGTGATATATTGGATAGGAAAGATTTTGATAGTAATAGATGAATCCTGCTTTTTGTAAGGCTTTTTTATATTCATTATCAGTATAATGATAGTTCCCAGAATCATCTGCTCTACCAAATAATATTGTTCGTATTTTCTTCTTCCAGTAATTCAAAGAAGTTTGTGAGAAGATGGGGGTGATCCTTTCGCATGTGATTAGGACCATCCCCTCTTGACGAAGCAGTGAATGTGTTTTGCTTAAAACATCTTGAATATTTTGAAACATATAAAGTGCCTGGCAAAAAATGACCGCATCAAATTTATCGCATCCATCAAAATCTATATTTAAAAAATCACCAACAATAGGATTAAATTTTGACGCATTTCCTTTGAATTGCGTAAACACCAATGGAGCGATTTTCAATAATCGGTGTTCAGAAAAGTCTATTGCATTGACCTCAATTACTTCAGGAATTTTCGACAAAAGCGCTGACGTCCATGCAACGCCGGCACCTATCTCCAAAATGCGGCCACGAATGTAACCAAAAGCGGTAGCAAATTGCAGAGCATCTTCAAAACACTTTTGAAGGTTAGATTCATTTTGAAGAAAATTCATCAACTTTGGATCTTCCGTATTTTCAATAAAGAATGGTTTTTTCTTTTCTTTTTCTATGTCGTTCCAGTAGCTTTTATTCACTTCACCCTTCGACTCTTTCATTATTCAGAAACAACTGACTGAAAAAATTGGAGAAGTTTATCTTCCCACTGCTCATCAATGTTACATGGCCAATTAACGATGTTGTGGCCCACATGTTCAGATATTTTGCAATCGCCTGAGGTATAACCAATATCTTGTAAGCCATTTGCACAACATATCACTGGCGTTTTAAACCATGTCCCATCTGTTTCTATATATCGAAACATTTTTTTTAGATGATTAGAAGCATGAGGATGACAATAGGCAAAACGAAGAGGACAAATATCAACAGAAGAATCAAAGTAAATTTTAGGTATATAATTTTTTATTGATGAATTCTGAGCGATTTCAAGGTAGCGCCTCAAAATGTTTTTCCTACTTTTCTTGATATCTTCCCATCTTTCGATTTCCATTAAACCTAATTGCGCTAAAAAAGCTGGCATCTTCGAAGGATATGGATAAACTGAAGAATAAATATTATCTGTCGGCCGAATATAATCCTCTTCTAAAAAAGTTATTTTCTTTTCAGTCCACAATCTCTTAGCCAGTGTGCGCCAAACATTAAAAAAAACCAAGCGTGGATAGTTTTCAGGTGTATAATATTTTTCTTCAAATAATAATTGATCGAAAAGTCTTTGCTGGTGTTCTCTTTTGAGCTGAGGCGAAGACTTTGAAAAACTTATAACTTTTTTGTAAAGCTTTTCATCGTTCGTATATAGGAAACCACCTATTAAAGTATTCAAAGGTTTACTATGGTCTGTTGAAAATATTGCTGCATCACCAAAGTTACCAACCTTTGTACCATCTATTGAAGAATCGAAGGTAATTGCACAATCCTCTATAACAAAGATCCCTTTTCTTCTTCCCAATTCAACTATTTCCTTGATCTTGCAGGGGATTCCAAAAGAATGCTGCGCAACAATTACCTTTGTGTGTGGTGTTATTTTCTTTTCGATTGATTCTGCTATTGATCCAAAGGTTACCTCATCAACATCTGCAAAAACAGGAGTCGCACCAATGCGCCAGACAGCATTAGCCATTACCGAGCACGTAAAACCAAGTAAAATAACTTCATCGCCTAGTCCTATATTTAGCGACCGGAGGATTGAATAAAATGCCATTCTTCCAGCAGCATAGCTAATTCCTAAGCCAGGCCCAATTATTGATGCAATTTTTTTTTCATAAGCAAAGGTAATTTCTTGTTGAAAAGCAATATCAGAAAATAACGTTTTTTTAATTTGCCTAAGATGCTCATCTTTAAGATAAGGGTGTCCTTGAACAAACCCAAATCTATACGGCGACATGGAAGTTCTAATCATGTTACCAATTTTAAAGACAAGACGTAAATTTGGGTTTAATTCAATCATCTTTAGTAGCGTCAAGAAAAAGAAACATGGTGAAATATATTATGCTGCTTACTTAACTGGCAGTTAATGCTAATTATATCGTGGTTCAAATCTCTTATATATTTTTGAATATCCCTATCTGGCATGCCGACTCTTATGACATCGGCACTAACTTATTTCTCAATCTCCCAACCGCCAATAAGGCAGTCCAAGATCCTGACTTCAATCCCCATGTTCTCTATTACTGACGCTATGTAACCCAATCCTATAGGAGGCATAGTGTTTTTAGCCAGCGGATGAGGTGTAGAAAAACACGTGGGAACCATCAGTAAAACTTTTCTTATCTTCACTAACCAATCTCCATATTGTTGCTAATGACCATTACCTGATTATGCATACACTTTTGCCGTTTACATCGCTAAACAAATACACGACGGTCAACTCCGTCATATACTCTCATTGCACAACCTGATTCCATACAGCTTCATGAAACTCCTCATCGATTATATCTGGATCTGGTCTGATAACGCTTTTACTATGCTCAAATGTCAACGAATCACTTTCAGTAACTATTCGTTGAGGGAGATTCATACCAAAAAACGGATCGACATCGATTCTTTCAGGGATATATTTATATACCGTAATACCATTCATCAGGCATTCAATCGCCGCCGTTGTCCCCACATGAATCGCCCATCCTACCTTATCAAACCATTCATCAAGGGGACCTTTGATAAAAATAAAATTATCTGGCAGAGTTCCTGCATATTTCCTGACAATTTTTTCCGGCATATCAGGATGGGGCTTTAACAAGAACTTTTTGTCCCCCCAAGGCCTCCTCTTCAGATAAAATATCAAGTCTAAAGTATATGACAGGACAGGAGAGAATAAAACCAATATGCTTTGTTCCTTTTTATCATTTCTTACATCTCCTTCTTTTTTTTCGCTTTTACTATATCGGAGAGACCCACCATTATAAATCGGGCAGGTAAAGCCGCTTTTTTTTAATACTCTAGCCCAGGTATCGCCATTTGCAACAATAATATCAGGCTCCGGGTGGATGCCTTTCTCATTTTCTCCCAAAAAATAATTTAAAAGAAAACAGGGAACTACAGTATGTTGATAGGCTATCATTTTACTACTTGATTCTGCCTTTTGCATACCCATTATGGCCATTTTATCCCATGGCTGGTTTTCGAATGGATAGATTATTGCCTTACAATTAATATCTGTTTCTTTGAAAAAATTATAAAATCCATAGTATAAGGCTATATAATAGCATAATTTGCCTTTTTCCTTTATCTTTTCATTTTCAAAAACAGGATGTAAATCAAATCCACAAAAGTCAGGAAGTGCTTTTGCCCATTTAAACGACACTGAGTGAAAGAACGAGCTTATAATGTCCGCTAAACTGATAAATAACAGAGTAGGAATAATCTCGCCGCTACGGTAAATTTTGTCCATAAACCGAGGCGGTATTTCCGGTGAAATCACAAAAACTGTTCGTAGGCCTTTTGTTTCATAAAATGTCTTCAGTTTTCCAAGATATATATCGGTGAAGTGGCCATCAGCAAAAGAGCGATCCTCAACCCACGTATACATTAATATGCTGGGACTGCTCTTAAAAAGATCTCGTAGTTTTTTTTTGTAATTCACGCCGAACCATTTGTTCAGTAGCCACATATTTAGATATCTGATGAGAAAAAGGAGCATCCTTGTCCAGGAAAAAAATACTGTTTTTAGCGTATAGCCTATACAGTTTGCCACACTCTTCTCGATGAGTATAGCAGGAGAATCCAGATTATTGGCACACGCCTTGAGAAGAGGCGGGTGTTCGACTATAACTAATCGTTTCTTTACACCTTTATCTATCCATTCCTTTAAAAGAGTCAGAAGGCAGATATTTAAAAAAAGATCTGTGGAAAGTGGATTTTTATAAGCAATGTTAGTCCCCCACCAGAAAGGCTGTTCCTGCTTCTTTCCAATTTCAGCGATCCAGTCTAAGAAGGGCTTTTTATTTTTTATAGTGATATCTGAGAGTTCTTCGGCGTAATAATACCTATTCCCCTCTCCCAACTTTTTTATTACATTCTCACGAAGACAGGCATCTGTACCAAAGAAGGTCCATTCCCATTCGTGGTTAACGACGAATTGTTTGTATTTGTTAAGCCGAGTTAGCGGTATTATGATGATGTCAAGATCTTGAGTCATCTTGCTTATCGGAAAGGGGAAATTACCATACATTTTTTCTACAGATACCTCCTAGACTACATTCTGGTATCGTCTTCTATTTTCCCGATTTGTTCTTCCAGTTGCGTTAAATTTTCCATCATGTATTTGCTTAATGCCATCAAATGGAAATTCTCTGGTGTTATTCTTAATACGAAAGGAATCCCTGAATCCCTTGCCGCTTTCTTATCAGATTCCGCATCTCCAACAAAAACTGTTTCTGTTTTCTGTAAACCGTATTTCTCCATAATATTAGTAACGATCTCCGTTTTTGTTGAAGGAGTCCCGAATATTTCTTTAAAATACTTTTTAATGCCTCTATGGGTCATTATTTCATCCAACTCATCACCAGGGGTTCCTGACGCTATAAAAAGCATATATTCCCGGTATTTTTTTTCTAAAAAATCTAATGCACCATCCACAAAAGGCGCTTCCTTGACCCCACTTAGCACGATTTTGGAAAACTGTCGGCCCAATTCAGCTTCAATCTCTTCGTTATAGGGCTTTTGTAAGATGTTCTCAAAATAATAGCGGAATTTTACATACCTTGATATACCCATGTTCTTAAGATGATACAATACTATCTCTTCGACCTTGTCTGGCCATCGGGAAAAGAGGTTTTTGAAGGCCTCGGTTTTTAACTGCGCTGATTCGATAATCACCCCATCAAAATCAAAGATGACAGCCTTAATCAACTAGCACTCCTATAACGGTACAGGGAGCACCATCAGCGTCGCGGATGAAAAGAGGTAAGACTATCACCTCCTGAAGACTGGCTGTTTCCGCCGGCACAAAGAGATCTTCGATGATGAGAAGCGACTTACCGCTGTCCTCACCAAGCAATATACGATGCGTTTCTCTCCCCATATCCCGTCTTGCGGGAGAGGCTATCGAAATGCAATCGACGCCTATTGCCCGTAAGGCTGGCATATTGTTTTTCATCCATCGTGCGGCATCAGGAGCAAGACAGGGATTTTTGTGGCAGTAGGTATCAGTATCATTTCCCCTGAAGCGGCTGAAACCGGTCCGTATGATGACCAGATCCGCATTGCACTTATCGGATAATCTTTGCACGTCCTCGATACCTATGACCTCTTCCATGCCTTTCGGGCAATCGAAGATCAAGGGTTTTCTAAATATCAGTTCATCAACAGTATACCCGTCAATGCTCTTACCCAAATCCCAGAAATGCCTCGGCGCATCAACATGAGTGCCCGCATGGTTCGAAAGTGAGATAAAGAGGGTATTGCAAGAATCCCCTTTTTTAATCGTCTTGACCTTTTCGATGACTACGGGTTTCGTCCCCGGATAAAGGGGCATCCCTTCAGTGATAGTATATGAAAGCCTTATGTATCGTCTCATGCGCCTATTTGTCTTGGTATCCGTGATCGTCACCATCATCCACGATTAGCCCGTCGTATGTAGGCAGCGTGTTAATCTCCTTGTAAATGTTCTGAATACATTTAAGGATGCCCTGTCCAATGTCTAAATATGTTTTGCTGACAATCCTCTTCGCCAATTTGGGGGCAAACGTATAGGGGGTTATTTCATAGTGATATTTATTATCTATAGGCAAATATTGTATTTCCACTTTATCATCAAGCATTTCTTTGAGCATCATAAGCAGATCCTTGACCTTCATTTGCTGGTACCCGGTGATGATTACATGCTGATTGATAAATTCGTCGTGAAGTATCTCGACGCTGTTCTTTGCGGCATCGAAGACGTGAATGTATTCGCGTATCTCCTCACCGTCCCCTTCCCGGATGATCCTACCTGAAGTAATCGCTTCCTTGATCGTCCTGTAAATGAAGTTTCTCTGGTCAGCCCGCGGGCCATACAAAGAACCAAACCGTAAAATAGTATAAGGCAGGCCGTATACTTCGTAATAGTTTTCTATGATAAGCTCGCAGGCCTGCTTCGTGCTTCGGTAAAAAGAACCTGACTTGCTGTACACATACAGGGTACTGGCATACACGAACCGCTTAATCTTTGCCTTCCGACAAGCCTCCAGGAGCACCGTATTTCCAAGAACATTGATCCGGATGCTTTCCATAGGCTTCTGGCTAGCTTCATCAATATCGGCTATACCCGCGAAGTTATAGACGATGTCACAGTCTCTAACGGCCTTTCCCACCGCTTCCTGATCTAATATGTCCAGTACAACCATTTTCTGGCCATTGCGGAGGCAGGAGGACTTTTTGATATCACAGACCACAACGTCGTGTCCTGCATCTGTCAGTGCATCAGCCACATGACTGCCCAGAAATCCGGCTCCTCCAAAAACAGCGACTTTCATAGTTTTGCCCTTCCCAATATAGAATTTAAAAACAGTTCTATCAAATAATTATTACCCTTGCCTATTCAGGATTTTCCTCTCCCCATCGCTGTTCCCTGTAAATTTTAGCATATCTGTATAATATTTCATCTCCCTCTGGAGTGGAAAATTCCGCTTTCTCGATCATAGGCCATTCTGACTCATCAAACTCCACGTATAAGGGGAACGTCCTCATCATTCCATCTATCTGGCATGCCGTAAAATGAGGCATACCTAGCATTGATTTGGAAGTAGTATGCACCGTAAGAGCCTGCGAATCAAGCCATCCTTCCCGTATCGCTTCGTCCCTCAGCGTCGTTCCTCGATAAGGGGTAAAGATGCTCACGGTAATTGCATCATATCCTTTTATCTGTTTCACTAAGCGTATCGTATCGAAGACCATCTCCCTTGTTTCATAGGGAAAACCAATAATGCAGTTTATGCTGTAACTAATTCCACTTTTATCGATGGTTTCGAAACACCTAATAATATTTCCATTAGATATTTTCCGGCCAAGTTTATTTGTGCGAAATTTTTCGTTACCCGATTCAATACCGAAAAAAGCGCGAAAAAGCCCCACATCTTTCAGCTTTTCAAGGACATCTGCCGTACAATGCTCTGGTCTGGTATTGAACCAGAAAGGTATCGATCTCTTTCTGCGGACGGGCAAAAAAATCGACCTCGTAGCCATCTTTCCGAAGTACCCAGGCAAAGATCGCAATAGAAAGAGGAGTTACTAACATCATGGGGATATTTGGATATACAAGCAGAATCCTGAAATCAAATCTCTTCATTTCTCGTTTCTCAGAGAGCGTATTTGTTATTCAAGCCCTTTCAGCAAATTCATAACCGACTGCCGTTCCATCTCAATCCTTGATTCTTTTGCGTATGAGCCAATGTGCGCTGTCAAGAGCACATTTTTCAGTTCCGTGAACGGCCCCTTGTAGGGCTCTTCCATAAAAACATCCAATGCTGCACCCGAAAGATGATCGTTTTTCAAAGCTTCGTAGAGAGCCTCTTCATCAACAACCCCACCTCTCGATACATTCACCAACCAAGCCCCCCTTTTTATTTTACCAATTTCATTCCTGCCCAGCACTTGCTCCTGCGAGGAAACATGGATAGTCACAATATCGCTTATTCTCAGAAGAGAATCCATTTCAAGCCTGTCTATATGGGCACCGATTATTTCCGTTTCCGATGTTCCGGCAATTATATCGTAATAGCGTATAGCACATCCGAAAGGAATCAACAATTCGGCGACCTTTCTACCAATACGCCCAAATCCAACAATGCCGACGCTTTTACCATTTATGAGGTTGCCCATGTGCTTGTGCCAAACCCCACTGCGTATTTCTCTGTCGGTCATTGTGATTCTCCGCAGCATGTCGAGCATCAGCCCTATAGTAAGTTCGGCGACCGCGAGAGTCGGAGCGTCTGGTGTATTAAAAACCTTTATTCCTTTCCGTTTGGCCGCTTCTAGATCAACATTATCCATCCCCGTACCGCAACGCGATATCACTCTCAATCTGGGAAGCCTACCCATCACCTCATCGTCAATCGTTTCCGTCCCTGCGATAATGCCAATTACATCGCAGTAAAGATCAGATATCTCCTCCTTTTTCAATTTGCGCCCATAAGGATTGAAGACCACTTCACAGCCTCTTTCAGCCAGTGGCTCAAGCACTGTTTTGTCATACTCACCAAAAGAGGTTGTTGTTATGGCTATTTTTTTCATATCTACCGCCTCATTTTTTCGAGCAGACTACCATCATATGCGAACTCAGGAGATTTTGTGCCACAAAGGCCTGCATATTTTCCTTATCCTGCTCCGATGCGATCTGCAGGTAATTTCTCCAGAATCTGTCATGGATGAGATCAGAGTTGTTTTCCATGATACTAATGTCCAGTTTCCCAGGAGTGGTGATCTCGATGACCTTAAAGTCCAGACGTTTCAGCAATATCTGCACAGACTTTGGATTGAAGAAATTTAGATGGTGAGGAGGCGAGATGGATTTTGAGTTTTCCCACAATACTTGTATATCTATACCCATACCGCTTAAGGTGGTAAATATAAACAGGTCATTCTTCTGCATCAAGCCGTTAAGAGTGCCAAGAAAATCCGTGGGATCATGCAAATGTTCGAACAACTCGAAACTGACAAAAGCTTTAGTTTCTTTCGGGATAAGATCCGGTGATATATCTTCCAGAAACTGTTCCATGACAGACAGTCCTTTATCCCTGCACACCTTCGCCAGATGCACAGATGGCTCAATGACAACAATATCAAGGTCCATAATCTTCTGTATTTCTTCTGCAAAAGTTCCGTATCCCCCGCCGATATCGAGTATCGTTTTCGCCTGTGAAAATCTTTCTACCTTTTCCTTAATCAGGCGGGCCTTTGGTTTCCAGAGCTTTTCCCGCCGCGCTGATTCTGTCTCCTTGTAAAAAGTGGTTGCCCAGTATCTCGTCGACGGCGAATCGGTATAATAATGGTCAAACGCTTCCTTTGCAGGTCTCGGACTGACAAACAGCGTCAGGCATTCGGAGCATTCTTCATAACTGAATCCCTTTTTATTGAACGCATAAACTCCCTTTGCCCCACAAGCGGGGCAGGATATATGTATGCGAGGTGCATTCTCGAAATAAGTTGTAACATCCTGCTCAGCAAGTTTAAGATACTCGTTAAAAATGTTCTGTGGTCGTATTTCATTTTCTTTCATATCAACGCAATCTTATCTTCTCCGTCCCCAGTCTTTATATAATTTGCTATAAGTGTTGTAAAGCGTGTCATTATTCATAATTTTTTCCACAACATAAAGATCATCAAGTGTGTCAACCGATTTGGAATCAAATCTGGTTGGTATCATTTTTACCTTGAGACCGTTCTCCAGGATTCTCATCATATCAACGGATTCAATAATCTCGAGAGGCGTTTGAGGGGTCTCGTTGTATTCGAGCAGAAAGTCCCTTCTGAAAGGGATGATACAGACCTGTTTGTACATAGATACATCCTTTACACCTTTTTTCCTTGAAGGAATTGGTTCCCTTGAAAAATAAAGGGCATTGTTGAATTTATCGACAACCACTTTTACCTCGTTCGGGTCTTCGAACTCTTCAATGGTCGTTATTTTCCCAAGCAGGTTTGTTATCAGAATATTTGTATCGTCAATCATTGGCTGTACCGCTTCATCGATCATCTCGGGGAGGACCAGCGGCTCATCACCCTGGATCATTACCATCAGATCTATTTTTTCACCTGTCTCCGCCTCTATTTTCAGCATGGCTTCGGCACACCGGTCACTCGCCCGTTCATGGGTATCCTTCGTCATGACTGCCTTGCCCCCGATAGAGTTAACATACTCGACAACTTCCTGGTCACATGTGGCTACATACACTGCCGATAATGATTTACTCATTACGCTCCGGTGATAAACATGCCCGATCATGGGCATCCCACAGATCTTCGCAAGAGGTTTCCCGGGAAACCGTGATGAAGCCATCCGAGCAGGAATAATACCTATAATGTTTATCCCCTTATCCTTTGATTTATTCATTTCCAAGCTCCACATCTGTAAAGTAATATTTCGTTGAGTTCAAATATTTAAACGGTCTATATAATAGCTTAGCCAAACGGCCTTTTCCTTTAAAGCTCATGACAAAACCTTTTTTATATATAGCTTTATATAAAAGCATACTTTCAGATAATTTAAACAATTTATCATCCGTGGCTTTTTCGCATAAATAAAGGGCATAATCTGAGATTCCATAAATTTGACATAAGGAAATCGCCTTCATTATTTTAGCTTTTTTGTAATCATTTTTTTGATTCATCATTACATCCATAAGAGCTTCATATGTTTTAAAATACAAAGCATCTGCAAAAATCAACTGCCCTTTATCTATTCCGCTATTAATGCCCGCTTTTCTTTTAAAATAATATTTTTTTAAATCAAACAAAGAAAAACCTTTTTTTCTCAAAAAAATATCAACATCTGAAAACAACGGTTGATTATTATAGAGTTGAGCAAATTCCACCTCTACTTCTATTCCGAATATAAGGTTATCTATAATTGCTGATGCACCCCTTAAAATGTCCAGTTCAAATCCCTGCGCATCGAGTTTTATGAAATCTGGGTCTTCAACACCATGACGGGTTAGGAGTTCCATAGTTAATTGTTTAGCATGGAATGATATTTCCCCCACGACATCCAGTCTTTGAGCATCCGGGAATTGCTTCAAAAAGTCATGATTGGGCTGGTAAAAGGAAGAACACTCTTGTTTTCTTGTTAAAAAGAATTTTATATCTCGGTCGGAGTCGGCCAGAGCCTCGTTTATATATACAATGGATTCTGTGGATTGCAGTTTTCTGAAAGCACGTACATCCGGCTCAAACCCCAACACTTTTAACAATCCTTTTGCCTTTTTAAATCTTTCTGGGAAATCGCCACTTGCCCCTATATCGATCATAGTAATGGGATTTTTTTCAAGTATACTCCTTAAAAGGGGATGATTAAAAATATCGGCCATTTCTCACCTCAAATTATGTCCATTTTTTATACTGTCTAAAGTTTCTCTACATTTACAGCCAAGATAAAGCGTGTCAAGACCAACAGCAAGAAAAGAATACCCCTTGCCGATATAAACCTTCGTCTTTTCCGGATCCGGCTGAACGATGTGAAATCCCTTGGGTTTCTTTAATGCGTCACATATCGTTTCGTATCTTTTCAGGGCCTCCTTTACTTCTGGCCTTTCAAATTCACCGGGCCACCCGAGAGAACCGGATAAGTCATATGGCCCGATAATGGAACCATCTACGCCGGGCGTGCTCAATATTGCTTCCAGATTTTCTATGGCGCTAATATGTTCAATCTGCACAATGACGATGCTATTTTCAGCAACCCATTTCTTGTATTCTTCGAATCCAAACCCGTATTTTTGCGCACGTGCCAGACCAACGCCCCGTTTACCCACGGGCGGGTACTTGACTGCGGCAACAGCCGCTTCGGCATCAGCTTTCGTATTGACCATGGGAACGATGACACCATGAGCACCGGCATCCATAACACGTTTTATGAGATTAGCGTTATTTTCGCCCACTCTGACAAAGGGAGAAACGCCACTTAATTCTATAGCACGTATCATTTCCTGTGCCTGACTGATCGTTGTGGCACTGTGCTCCATATCCACAGTCAGCCAATCGAATCCAGCTTGTACCATAATCTCGGCAATAGCAGGATGGGCAAGTGTAATCCATGAACCAACGGTCAGTTCCCTGTTCATTATTTTCTTATTCAAGCCATTCATCGCCTTCCCCCTTGCAAAGTTCTTTTTAGTACAGCTAATGCCCTTTGACTGCTCTTGCCGTCATCGATATGCGTACCGTACAATTTTATATACTCCCTGTTATCACAGTCGGCAGGATACTCTCCCGTTTGCAGATATACTTCCAGTCTATTCATCAAAGCTTCAGCATGGTCCGCACATACAGCCCTTTTCATAAGAAGGTGCAGATGTACCCTCGGTGGTGATATAACAGAGGTCAATACAAAAACCGGGAGCCGCGTTGCTATCGCCTGCAGCAATGTCGTTGTCGGTGAATCTATCAAAACGACGTCATGGCTGTGCAAGAGTTGGGTAAAAATTGGGTTTCGTATAATATTGATGCGTTCAATGCCTTTGAGGGATGCAACCCATGGCGGGTCTTCATCAAGCACATCTGCACCAGGATGGAGTTTTAATGTCAACGATATTTTTTTATTCTCTCTGCTTATTTTCTTCATCCTCTCGACAATAATCATCTGTTCTTTGTAATATATTCGATCGCTGAAGGGCGGATTAAAGCCGCAATACCAGCCGTTGCGATAATAATTTGTAATAACGTATAAAATGCGTATCGTCATCCCCTCGTCTCCATGCTAAGATTGTCAAGAATTGCACTGCCTATTGATTCTATGACAATATTCTCAGGCATACCAGAGAGCTTGTACGCATTTTTCACGCCATTGCCAAAGGTGAGCAATATGTTAGTTCCGGTTTTATCAAAAAGATCATGCCGCTGTGTTATATCCTTTTCATACCATACCGCACCATACTGCCATGATAAAACAGGAATGGATTTTGCGACAAAAAACTGTTTTATAATATAGTTTAAGTAGTCCGGTGTTGACATACTCAGTACTGCAATCGGCATTTTATTGAAACAGATTTTTTCCATCTTTTCTATTATTGCCCGTGCCACAGAAGGCCCCTTTTCTATTATCCATCGTATTCTGTCTCCAAGTATATCAAAAAAATCAATACCTTCATGAACCATATTGGCAAAGAAATATAGGCATAGTTCATTGCCATCTATTTCTGACACGTTATCCTCTGTATATATGTTGCCAAGGATAGATTCGTTCAAAAAAAGAATCGATATATTAGAGCTGATGAGAATTCGTAAAATATCCGGCCATTCATAGGGATTATTCATCACCATAATATGTTGCTTTTTATTTGTCCCGATGAGATTGAGTATGTTCTGCAGCATTTTTTGTTGATAACTTATCACCACACTTCTTAGCAAGATATTGGAGTTCACGACTTTTCTCAATACGTTCTTGATGCTATCAACTTTTTTATGGCGTGTTTCAGTATGTAAATTCTTATTCGGGTCCAACACAGGAATCACACTGTCAGCCCATTCAGACAATAACAGCAATCTGCCCCACAACGTTTCATGCTTGCCAAAGCCAAGGCCGAATAACGTCCACGGCTGAAGTGGCGTCATATGGGTATAAATTTTATCTTTACATACGTCAAATTTAGTTAAAATCTTTCTTATCCACAACGCACGGCTGAGAACGGCATCGAAAACCATGCCGAGCTGCCAGAGGTGGAAAAGAAAAGGTCGGATATTCCACTTTTTCAGAAAAGGATCTATTTCTTGCAATCTATCATCTATCTTTCCACATACATTATGCAACTGTTCAAACTGCACCTTGCATGCGCCCTCTATTTCATTCAAACCTACATAGTCTTCCGGAATGGTATATGGAAGGTTCTTTCCAGCAAGATAATGCATTGCTGATGGGCCAAGCGCCAACCAGTCAGCATCAGCACAGTCGGTGTTTTTAAGAAAATGCTCGACCTGGTATGCATGTTCCACAAAAAAAGTATTCATGACGTACGGCCAACTCTTACCTTGGCAGGACTTAATTCCTTAGCATAATCATCAGGTACAAAAAACAGTAAAAACAGCAGGAAAAACATCAACCAGTAAAATGTATAATGATAGAATAGAAACCAAAATCCTATTGCTATCAATATAGAGTAAGCGGATGTTTTAATCAGGAACAGTTTCGGGTGTACTGCTGCTATTTTCTCCCCGGTCTTACCTGTCAGCTTAAAACTTACAAAACACAGGTAAACAAAGTATCCAATAAGTATGACTCCCCAAATGCTGTATTCACAGATAAAGTTGACATAAAAATTATGTGGGCCCGTGACTTGGCCGTAGGATACTATCTCATGATACCAAGAGCTCATATCGCCCGCTTGTACATAATCGATAAAATATTTTGGGATAGAAGAAGATGCCATCGTTGGATCTACCCGTCCTGGTCCTACTCCAACGGGGAAAGATGCAATGAACACCTCTAATCCTCTGAGGTATGATCCTAAACGTTCAACCCAACTACTCGTAAAGGTTTGAAAGTAATCGGGACGCACAAACATAAAAAACGCCAAACTTTCTAAATAGTCATCCAACATTTTGAAAACCAAAGTCACTCCCCAGACAAAAAGACCCATCAATAGTATGCCGAATTTGAGTCGCACTCTTTTTCGTAACATTGAAAATATTCCGATCACTATAAAGGTTGACACTATAGGCGTTCTCTGGAATGTTGCAAGCGTTGGTAGAAAAAAGAGTGGGATAAGAAACAAATAAATAATGGTTTTACGACTACTTACAAAATATAGTATGAATCCTGTGGCGCCAAAACAAACTAATGCAAGAGTCACAAAATCAAAGAAAAAGATGCTGTGATATCTTCCCGATTCATGAAACACGTAATTAGTTAAGGGTAAAGGAAGTTTCAAATAAAAATATAAAAGTGATTCTACAGCAAGTGCCGTCGCTGATGCAATAATGATTAGAAAGATTTTTTCTGCTTCTTCAATTCGTCTGACAAACGTTGCACACCCATATAAAAAAATGAGACCAAATACCATCGGTGCATTCCAAACAAGCTCTTCGGGAACAATTTCTATATTAGTCAGATAATCCCCGCCAAACGCCCTGATCAATTCCAAAAGAAACGACAGAATAATAACGAAAAACACAAGATAGCAGAAATAGTTCAATTTGCGGTGTATCGGCGGGAATCTTTTTTTAAAGCGTAGAATATTCAGACATATGGTCAACGCAGCCACAGTCTGCAAGATTGTGCACAAGGAAATCCCGCGCAACTCCTCAATCGAAAATAATACAAAGTTATTGCCACCTTTTGGGAAAAAAAGAGTTATAAAAAGAAACCCATATAAAGAATATAGTGGCTTTTTAAGGACTAATCCGAATAAGATAGCATACAGGACTGTAAAGAAAATTATAAATATCAAACCATTTCGGTCTTGTACCACCAGCGAGATCATATAAAATAAGTAAAATTGTAGTAATGCGACAAGACCGATAATCATTTATACATTCCCTGTCAAGATGCAATTTATACGTTCGAGCGCTCTGCCATCCCTGAAGGGATCGAGGCCTTTCAATACGCCCGCGATATTTTCAGCGTATATTTCGTAATCATTGACTGCATTTTTGAAAAGGACCGCAAGTTCATCATAATTTCCCGCTATCAAATCAGGGATTTCGCTATATGCTTGTCCACCGTATTTCAGCTCATTATAATAAATTACCCGCTTCTTAAACATCAACGCCTCGAAGCCCGGGGTTGTGAATCCAATGGCTATGATAATATCCGATGTGCAAAGAAGATCTATGTATTCGTGACGCAACCTATCTTCGAACCTGAGGTTGCCCTTTGTTTGCCGGTATATTTCCATGAAAGCTTCGCTGGCAAGCATAATATCCGTATATTCAGGTTCCTTATTTTTTATCACAAAGTCTATATCTGGGTTATCTACCGCAAGTCTGGCACAGTTAATTATAAAGGAAAGCGCATAGCCCAGGGAATAATGATGCCGGGGGCTGATATCTCCCGGGAAGATGCAGACTTGAATCCTGTCCGATCCTGACGCATTTTGCATTTTTCGATCTTCCTGCATCAGATAGTCCAGGTATATGCATCCTGTTATTGTGCATTGACGGATAAATCTTGTTGTAGTTCCCATCATCCCATACCAAACCCGGCCCCAGGCAAAATGCAAATCAAAACTGTCAAAAACGTATTCATAGTTTTTCGAGTGAACCGCCCGTGTCTGACAACCAACGCTCCTGATGCCGTTCTTTCTACACAACCCGGTAATAATGCCGCTGTTATGCCGAAGACTGCTGTGACCGTTTGGGAAAGTCAAATATATAAAATTGTCAGCACTATAGCGATAAAAAAGAGGATAAAAGTTCAAGTACTCTTTTAAAGCCTTTATCATAACATCAGCAACAACTGTGTTATTGGTTGTAAAAGCTTTTCCCATGATTTTAAATGCGTGGAGAATGTACTCTTGTAAAATTACCGGAGGATAGGAAAGTGTGTCGAGCAATTGTATCTCATATCCTTTGTGTCGAACGTCTGAAAGTGTTTTTGTAATTTTGTATCCAATACCTTCCAGTATCCTTTTTTGTTCATTCGTTATGAAAAAGAAAATGTCTTCTTTGTGTATGCTTTTCCCGTCAACCCAGCAATCAGGATCATAACAGGTATTATTGAGTCTTCTCGGATCTATAAACTCTGTAATTATTTTATAATGTTTCTTGTCATTTATTTTCCAGCTTATACCTCTTTTAAATATCCCCAATCCAACACGTATTATTTTAGGAATGAGTGAAAGCACAAAAAAAACATTCCTGGCTGTTCTGCACCAGTTGGGCCATTTAAAAAAGTCAAATCTTGCATGCAGAGCATTTCGCTTAATAACATCGAGCCACTCTTCAGGCCAGCGGCAATCCCAGACCGCAACACATCTTGCACTGTAACCAATACTCGCACAGCAGGAGATGCTGGCAACCAACTGTTTGAATATTTTGCAATCCGCGATCTGTTTTACCGCATAAGACAAAGCCGGTTCTTTGCCAAGCAGTTTTTCCAGAATAGAAAACCAATGGTCATTTTCAATGAGGGGAATAAGTTCCTCCGATATGACAGATACCCATTCCTGTGCGCCTATATGAAAATCACTATAGCCTGCGACATCATCGCCTTGTTTTACCTGAATTAGCGTAATACCGGCAAACCACGAGAGAACCGCCTCTATCGATTTCGGAGATATTCCGAATATTTTTACGATCCCCCTCAGGTAACGGGGGAAGATGTCGTAGTAAAAAAAAGTGTTGCTGTTTTTAAAAGACCATGAAACGATTAGCAGACCGACAACAGACAGCTCTGGCATGCAGATATGTGTTAGAGTTTTTAAATCATTGTCGTTTTTCATCGTTTCTCTATCTGCATATCATTTACTTGAGCCACCCTCCCATTATCCGGGACTTTTTAACGCCATACAATACAAGAAGGAACATAGCAATAAGCGACAAAAATGCCGTCGGAAACATCGCTTCAAAATTGGCTATAAACCCCTGAGCATCTTTATCCATGAAAATGAATCCAGCATAGAGTACACCAAATGTCCACAAGGCCGCAGCGGTGACTGAAAAGACAACCCCGATGCGTTCCTTCATGCTCCAGTAACTTTTCCCCACAGCAATTACCATATAGACGAAATAGAGGTAGCTTCCTGCAACTGATGCATAGGCAACATCTCGAATGGTTGTTCCTTTAAATATAAACCATGTAACAGCTATTGCACCGACCATAGCTAATAGTCCAAAAACATTGGCCATACCCCTGTTCAACAGTTTTTTTTCTGCCATCCAGGGATTGGTAAGGCCGCTATTTAGAACATAAAAAAAACTTGAAATTATTAGAATAAGAAAGCTCTCATTGGCCCCGGCATATTTTGGTATAAAACTATTAACAATGAATGTGAGGCCTATGAAAGCCACCCAGCAAAGGGCAGGGATAATGACCATAAGCTGAAACAGAAGATATTGTTTCATTTGCCGTCCTATCACTTCCCGGGAAATTCCACTGCCCACCTGTTCAAGAAAACGCATCGTGTAAACCGACCCCACTCGTGTACTAATATCGTTAACCTGCATTGAAAACCCCCGTGCCAACGAAAACAGTGCCAGTGCTTCCACATTCGTGAACTTCGTTACCCAGAGAATACTTACCATATTGAACAAAGCGTTGGGATAATCCACGATCCGCAAAAAAAAACCAAAAGAAAGAAGCCTTTTCAGAGATCTCAGCGAGATTTTCACTTTTGTCTGAAGGTTGATAAGCCTCCCTAAAAATATAAAAACTGCTCCTCGTAGTATTACACTTACGATCGAGATGATTATCAGTCCGGGTAGACTCCAGAACCAGGCAAAAACTACAAAACCAATGCAGTCAATGACAGCAAAGGCAATCAAAATCCTGCTTAAAAGAACAAAGGCTTGGGATGTGATGAAAAAAGTGCTGTAGACAGTGTAGAAGGAGGATATTAGAAAAACGGCTATGCCAGCAAAAGCCACCGTGATCTCGGTTGTTGAATACTGGCTGTGGTGCCAGCGAACATACCACACCGCGAATAGCGCTACTATACAGTTCTGGATTACCGTAAACCAAAGGGTTGTAGAATAGATACGTTTTTTTTCAGTATTATCTCCCCTGGCTCCAATTAAAGGGAGCTCCCGTGTTGCCCCTGCAATGACACCGAGGTCGAATGTGCCAAGAAACCCCTGCACCACGGTCATGAAATTCCAGAATCCCATGATTTCCGGAGGTAATATGCGTCTGACAGCAAAACTTCTGATCACTGTCAACAGTTGTGCAATTACATTTGTCCCGCTGTATGCAAGTGAATCTTTAAAAAAAACAGATTTTCTTATTTTGTCTAAGAAAGTCTTTTTGATTACCAAACAGACCTTTCGCCGCCCTTCATTGCAACCCTGTTGGTACTCCCCAATAATCACAATAGCTGCACAAAGGAATTTTATCCCTATTACCCTCTACATGGTGTTTAATCCATTCTTTTCTTTTTGAGCCATTCCATATGTTTATTAAAGAAGTTGTGTTTGCATCTCCGATAACCCCCAATCTTTTAGGATCAAATCTCACGCAAATAGAGACTTCTCCAAGCCTGTTAATTGCCATATGATTCAATATCTCCAAGCATATTCCTATCTCTGGTACAGTTGGTTTCTTCTGATATTTGAAGCTTCCGAGGGGGTTATGTAAAATTCTTGTGGCGATAATTCCATCTAATTTATGCCACCTTTCAGTATTAACTTTCCCCAAACATCTATATATTATGTTTGGTTTTCTATTTCCTTTAATCTCAATGAACCGCTTGACAATTTCATACTGCTCATCGCTGTCGGGATCTTTTTCTATAACAGATATGGTTATTGTATCCAGATTATCTATGACCTCATCGGCTTTCTCCACTAACAATTTGGCATTAGTATCCACGCATTTTATCTGATTTTTAAATAATCCCACTGCTTCTCCGAATCTGGGATAAAGTAAAGGTTCTCCATTATTATGAAATTGAACTACTATTCCTTCAGGTAGCTGTTCGGCTATTTTTTTAACCAGTTCATAATCCATATCGCCATAATTCATGGCTATTTCCGGATATTCTCTGTCTATCTTTCTTCTGCCGCACATCCAGCAGTTCTTATTGCATCTGCTGGTCAATTCCAGATGGATACAATATAATCCATTAAAGTTTGAACTCATTTTTCTCTTGCTCTAATTGTGTAGAAATATTCTGCTATATATCTTTATTCTTGTCCTTTGAAAAAATATGGCGACGGTCCAGACCCTGTTTGTTCCCCTCGTTCAGAATCCCATTTCTTGATTTGACCTACTATATCTACCTTAACCTCGCTACTCCAAGCATCAAGTAAAAGACGTGTAATTATCCCCATTGGCTCACTTCCAATTTGAATATTGTTTAGAGATGATACCGGCAATATACAAAAAGGAGTACCTGTCATAAATGCCTCGTTCGCAGTTATTACATCATACGGTTCAATATTCCTTTCAATGCAAGGTAAATCCAACTTTTTTGCCAGCTCAAAAATATATGCGCGGCTAATTCCCCTGAGTATATTTCGTGGTTCCGGTGTAATAATCGTATTATCTTTAACAATAAAAAAATTGTCACCGGTACCCTCAGCAATAAATCCATCCGGATCCAAAAGGAGAGCCCAGTTATTCTCCCCTTCGTACTGGGAAGCCTCAATGTTCGCCATAAGATAGTGCATTCGGCTTCTGTTTTTTACCTTGGGTTCAAGTAGTTGAGCAGGAATAGCTCGTTGCGAAGTGATGACTGCATTGATACCTGTATCAAACAATTTACCCATTCCAGCTACAGTCCAACGTAACGGGAAATCTGCGATAATCACATTCGTTCCCTTATGTGCCCCCACTGTCCCCTGATAAATGGATAAAATACCTCTGGAAATGTCAATCATCAGCCTGTGTTCGTCATCCATGCTAAATAATGGATCATTGGCATCTATCGTTTCATAGATATGCTTTTCCATTTCGTTTATGCCCATCTCAAGGGGAATGCGCACATATTTGGCGGACGCATAAAGACGTTCCAAGTGTTCTCTAAGTTGAAACTGAATTTTATTAAATGACCTTGTCATCTCAAAGACCATATCTCCAAACATTAGGGCTGAATCATAGATTGATATTCTTGCTTCTGATTCTGGTATTAATTCTCCGTTAAACCAGACCACTCGGCCTTTTTCTGTATTCATATCATTACAGCCTTTCCGTTATTGTAATTAAGTAATTATTAATCATTCAACAAAAAGGCTCTCATCAAGACCTCACACATCTTAAGGTCTTCCATGGAGTCAACTTCAAACATTTTCCAGAGCTCCATTTCTGTCATTCCAATCTTACCCCCAAGCCTATTGTTGTATTGCTTCAATATCAACGGTTTAAAAAGATAAAAAGACCCATTTTCTATATATTGTTTAGGTCTTTCCTGACGATGGCCCCGGTTCCTGTAATCATAGTTCATACTTCTCAACATCCCGTCCGACATTTTTTCCCAGAAGAACAAGTCTTCCACCACGCTACAGGAGAACATTGAATCATACTTCTGTTCCTGAAAGTTACGTAGGCCTTGCTCTATATCCTGCGATTTCCTCAATGGCGAAGTCACTTGAGGGGCGATAACAATGTCAACGTTTCCTGTTTTATTTTCTATGATTTCAAGGGCGTGAAGCCAGCCAGATTCGGATGTTGCAAAATCCCCCGAAAGATCGACCGGCCTCTGTATAATCTCTGTGCCGCAAGCTTCACTTATAGACAGGATTTCTTTGCTATCCGAACTCACCCATATAGAATTAATTCCCTTTATTTGTTGTAGCTGTTCAATTGTCCAGACAATTAATGGCTTTCCACAAAAATTAATGATGTTTTTCTCTGGGATCCCTTTGGAGCCTCCTCTTGCTAGAATGATTGCAACAATATTTGTCATATTAAACTCTCTTTAGCGATGAGATTCAAAGGGGATATGCGCCCTCAATTTTTTTGCAATCGAAATTTCTTTATGATTCACCGTCATATCGCCAGTCCCCATTGCCTTCTCAATCTTTCGCACAGCGCCAACAAGTTGACGAAATCCCGCTGGTTCAACAGATGCAGCCTGATCGGAACCATACATGGCACGATCAAGGGTTATGTGTCTTTCCAGTGATGTAATGCCAAGGGCTGCTGCTGCGTATGAAACTGCCAGGCCAACTTCGTGGCCGCTGTATCCCACATTACATTTATAACGATCACGGAGCGTTTTGATGCGGTTCAGGTTAGCTTCTTCATCGTCCATTGGGTAAGTCGAAATGCAATGCATCAGTTCAAAAGGACATTTTGCTTGCCTGAATATCTCGACAGCACGGTCAATTTGTTCAAGTTTTGTCATACCTGTAGAGATAAATGTATGCTTTTTTTCTGAAGCTACCTCTTTGAGCAAGTCCTCATAAACGGCCATTGCAGAGGCTATTTTATTATATTTAAGATTGAATTGTCGCAGAAATTTTTGGCTTTCAATATCCCATGCAGAGGCAAACCACTGAATCCCCTTTTGGTTGCAGTACACATCGATTTCTTGATATTCTTTCAGTCCGAACTCAAGCCCCTCCTTCTGTGCTCGTTGAGTTATACCCCAGGGACTTTCTCTCGGTGAATCAAGTAATTCTTTGGGATATACCAAATGAATGGTTCGTTTCTGGAATTTGACCGCATCAGCACCTGCATCCTTGGCAATATCAATCAGCTGTTTTGCAATATTAACGTCTCCGTTGTGATTGATACCGATTTCCGCGATGATAAAAATAGACATCTTTATTTCTCCTCGTTTTTCTGCTAAATCTAATATAATAACCTACTTGTGTAATCATAAAAAATTCCCTTTTCCGCTCTCTGGGGCAGTTTTTTTGACCCATCTGGGGGACTTGCTCCAGGCATTTTCGGAAACTCCCGAATCTAAGCACTTTATAAGTGCAATGATATTTTTTGGCAGGTTATGCCAAGGTTTCGATCCCTATCCTACTTAATTGATAATGTGGGATGTTGCAACTATTCCAACTTTTTGGGCATTAGGGAACGTTGATAGTTTTGTTGGTTTATTCCCATTGCTTTTCAGATTGATACAGCTCCGCCCCTTGGATTACATAACAGTAAATGCAAATACAACTGTAATTACAGCTAGTTATGTTTGGTTATGGATTAAATAATGCCTTTTACGGTAACACTCAGTTCACTGTCCGGATTATCAAGTCCGCCTTCTTCAACCTCGCAGTGGAGCTCCTTTATCTGCTTCTTTATCTCTTCGTATTCCAATAGCTTCCTCTTTAAAAAATATGAGAGTTATTTTCCCCTTTTCTTCCAGGCCCTTCGTGGTAAGTATATATGTGTAAGAAATTTTGTCCTTGGCATTCTTAAAACGGTTAATCTTTATCCATCCTTTAGATGCAAGGTTAGAAAACTAAACATGGGGGATATCCTTCTCTATTCAATGTATTGCCTCCTTTGATGAACTGCTCTCAACAACCGGTCGGTTTATCAAAATTGTTCTATACAAATAATTAACTCAGTAAGCTGTCGGTAAACTTGGTCCAAAGAGATTAAATGGTTATAGATACAAAATACTACTAGATATTTAAGCCTTCGTCTTTTTTTGTATATTTTTTTTTACAAATTGGACATTGTAACTTGTTTGACAATCTCTCCCCACACTCACACATCCAACCTATCTGTTTGGCAGGGTTGCCAGTCACCAGGGCGTAATCAGGCACGTCTTTTGTCACAACAGCCCCGGCGCCAATGAAGGCGTGAGAACCAATTGTGTTGCCGCAGATTATAGTGCAGTTGGCTCCCAGGGTGGCACCTTTCTTCACGAGGGTAGGTCGCACTTGATCCATTTTGGAAATCTCAGCCCTAGGATTGTTGATATTGGTGAATACCATGGATGGCCCACAGAAAACACCGTCCTCCAGGGTAACTCCTTTGTATACGCTTACGTTGTTTTGTATCTTGCATTTATTGCCAATGGTAACATCAGGACCAATGACACAGTTCTGTCCTATATTGCAGTTTTCTCCGATTTTCGATCCGGAAAGAATGTGGGAGAAGTGCCAAATTTTTGTACCTTTGCCGATAACGACATTATAATCTACTATAGCAGTTTCATGTATATAAACGTCTTCCTGTTTATAGAGAGTTTTTTCCGTTTTGGGCTGTAATTTACTCCGATCAACTTGAAGATTGCCTTCTGCCTTTTCGAGGATTCTAAGTACTCTCAAACCTTCATAACCATCGGTTAATGGTTTTTTTCTTTCTGTAACGCAGGCAATAAAATGTTCCAATTCCCTTTTTAAGGGTTCTCCTGTCTCTACAGGAATTATTTCGTAATCAGCTTTATGTGCAACGGGAATCTTGCCGTTTTTCCATTCAATTTTATGAGGATAAAGAAAAAGTTTTTCATTCGTGGTATCATCAAAGACAGCCATAGCCACTGAACCAACAACTATCAATTTCTGCTCTTTGAAAGGATGAATCCAACTTACAAAAATATGCCCCTTAATATCATTGCTAAAGTCAAGTGTAGTAAGTGTAGTGTCATAGATGTCTTTGTTCAGGTAAGCATTGCCAAACGCAGAAACTTTTACTGGTTCTTCTCCAATCAGGCTCAAGATAACAGAGATATCATGAGGAGCAAAGCTCCAGAGGATATTTTCCTCCGTTCTTAGTTTTCCAATATTGAGTCTGTTGGAATAGATATAGCGAATCTTTCCCAGGGAGCCATCGGAAATCAACGATTTTAACTTGATTATAGCTGGGTGAAATTGCAGGATATGCCCAACCATTAATAGCTTTTTTTCTCGATCTGCGAGAGAAACAAGCCTCTCTCCATCCTGGACCGTAAAGGAAAGAGGTTTTTCCACAAAGACGTCTTTCCCTGCCAAGATTGCTTGTTTGGCAAACTCATAGTGTGTAGCTGCCGGTGATGCTATGGCGACAGCTTTAATATCTGGATTTTGAAGTATATCTTCATATTTATTTGTATAATCAATGTCCGGAAATTTGCTTTTGTGCTGTTTAACAATATCTTCATCACTGTCGCATGCCGTATGAAGTACTCCAAGCTCATAAAGATTACGGAGAATATTCTTCCCCCAGTATCCCAAGCCAACCATTCCGATTACTTTTTTGTTGTCTTTTCCTGCGGCTTTTTGCTCAGTCAATTTTTATACACCTCCAAAAGTGTATTTATAATTCATATTTATTAAAAGTAAGGTTTTGACGAGCTGTTGCACAAAAAGAATTTATCGGTCTTTAACTTTCTTTTTGGAAAAGTTCAAGCTTTTCTATTAGATACAGCTCCGCCCCTTGGATTACATAACGATAAATATAAATAAAACTGTAATTACAATAAGTTATGTATGATTAAGGGTCAAATAATACTTTTTACAGTAACACTAAGTTCACTGTCTGGACTATCAAGACCGTCTTCTTCCACCTCGCAGTGTAGCTCCCTTATCTGTTTCTTTATCTCTTCGTACTCCAAAAGCTTACTTTTTAAAAATCTGAGTGTTATTTTCCCCTTTTCTTCCAGACCCTTCGGAGTAAGAATGTATGTGTAAGAGATTTTGTCCTTTGCGCTCTTAAAACGGTTAATCTTTATCCATCCTTTAGATGCAAGGTTAGAAACACAGTAGTTTACTTTGCCGAGACTGATCCCCATTCTTTTCGCCATTTCCCTTTGACTAATCTGGGGGTCCTGGCTCAAGACCTTTAGCAGGCGATAACGGATTTCTTGTTCATAGTTATGGTTCATAGCGTGAACTTTATACAACGAAATGATGTATTCTGTCAAGTGAATATTCGTGTTTCAAAATGCCGTTAGATGGGGATTTGTCAATACTGTCGGCATGATTATTTTGTTCAGGAAAGAAGAGGCCGGTTGTGATTACTATATGTCTTAATAGGATAGTTAGCCTCTTTTATTATCAATTCTGGGAAATTATCGTTTGTATATTGGCAACAGGCTACTAATACTGTTAAAAAAGTGTTGACAAATTCCAAATATTCAATAGAATTACGTTATATTTAAGTAATTAAAATGTTCATATAATTAGCGGGCATAGCTCAGTCGGTAGAGTACAAGCTTCCCAAGCTTGGTGTCGCGGGTTCGAACCCCGTTGCCCGCTCCATTTTAATCAAAAGGAAGTCGAACAGTCTAGGCTATGGTTTCATTTCTCAACCTCAATATTTTTTTCTTGCAAACTGTAGAATTTCGTGTTACCTTTTGAATGCCATTTAATCGAAGTTCACTGGAAGTGGGCTTAAAGCCCACTTTTTTATTTATATGGGGTTTTACATAGCCCCCCATGAGCTGATAATGTCTGCCGATATTCTGGAATCTGTAAAAGAGATAATTGAGCCGATTATTATAGCTGAGAGAATGGAGCTTGTGCACTTAGAGTACAGGAGAGAAAGAAAGGGATGGGTCTTAAGGCTTTATATCGATAAAGATGAGGGAGTGACGATAGACGACTGTTCTAACATTAGTGGGCAGGTTAGTCAACTAATGGACATAGACGAGCTTATCCCAAATCCCTATGTGTTGGAGGTTTCTTCACCCGGACTCGGCAGTCCATTGAAAAAAGAAGAGGATTTTATAAGACATAAAGACAGGATAGTCAGGTTTAAAGTAGATGTCCCGACATGTAAATTGAAGAATTTTAAAGGCAGACTTTTGGAATATGAAGCTGGGGTAGTAAAAGTCAATGTTAAAAATAAGATTATAAACTTGCCTTTAAATAGGATATTGGAAGCCAATTTAGTATACAAGTTCTGAACTGTATGTAATTTACCCAAAATAAAGGGAGACCAAGAAAGTGATTTCGGAACTGACTCGTTTGATTGACGAAGTTGGAAAAAACAAGGGGATCAACAGGGAAATACTCATAGAAGCCTTGGAATCTGCTATGTTGACAGCAGCCAAAAAGAAATTTGGTCCTTATCAAGACATTGAAGCCAGTTTTAATGAAGAACTGGGAGAAGTTGAACTATTTGAATTTAAAACAGTAGTTAATAAGGTTAAGGACCCCCGCGTAGAAATATCTTTTGAAGAAGCTGTGGAAATGGACCCTGGAGTTGAGCTTGGTGATAGTCTTGGTGCAAAAATGGATGTAGGAACATTCGGCAGGATATCAGCCCAGACCGCCAAGCAGGTTATAATACAAAAAGTAAGGGATGCCGAGAGAGAGAATGTTTATAACGACTATAAAGACCGTAAAGGAGAACTGGTCAATGGTATTATCCATCGTATCGACAGAAACAACATAATTGTCAATTTAGGAAGGGCAGAAGCTATTCTTCCACCCCATGAACAGGTTCCGAAAGAGATGTATAATCAAGGGGACCGAATTAAAGCTTATATACTGGATATTCTCAAGTCTTCCAAAGGGACACAGATTATTCTTTCGAGAACACACCCAGGGTTGCTCATAAGACTATTTGAAGTTGAAGTTCCAGAAATTTCTGAGGAGATTGTGAAGATTAAAGGTGCTGTAAGAGAACCTGGCAGCAGAGCTAAAATAGCAGTCTATTCTGAGGATTTGGACGTTGATCCAGTCGGTGCCAGTGTAGGTATGAAGGGTTCTCGAGTTAGGAGTGTTGTTCAAGAGCTGCATGGTGAGAAGATAGATATAGTACCATGGAGTGATGATCCAGCTAAATTTGTATGCAACGCCTTGTCCCCTGCAGAGATTTCAGAAGTGATAATAGACGATTTAGGAAAGACAATAGAAGTTATTGTTGCTGATGACCAGCTATCTTTAGCTATCGGGAAGAAAGGACAAAATGTACGTTTAGCTGCCAGACTTACAGGTTGGAAGATAGACATCAAGAGTGAATCAAAAGTCGCTGGAATTGCAGAAGATGCACATAAGTCACTTGTTGACATTCCTGGAATAGGCGATTCTACAGCAGTTGCCTTATTTAAGGAGGGGTTTTTTTCTGCATTTGATATTTCCAGTGCAACTATTGGAGAACTTACCAAAATAGAGGGTATTGGAGACAAAAAAGCTGAAAGGCTTAAAAAAGCTGCTGAAGAGTACTTGAAACAAAAAGACCTGGAAAAAAGCAAAGAGAACTCAAAAAAAGATATATCGTTGGCAAACGGAGATAAAGTCGAAGCCAATAGTTAAACAGGCAGTGTAACCGTTTCGTAATTCACACAACTTTTTTGTGAAGTTAAGGGAGTTGAGGAGTTACTCAAATATTAATTGTGAGGCGAAATAGAACTATATTCCTTTTGGGGGGATTGAATGGTTAGAGTGTATGAGTTGGCTCAAGAATTAGGTATGACTAACAATGAATTTATTGATGAACTTGAGAAGCTAGGCATAGAGGTAAAGAGCCACATGAGTTCTATTGAGGAAGAAAAAGTTGAGGTGATTAAAAGACGTCTCACTGGAGTTAAAGCTCAGGAACTTATTGAGAAGAGGGTAAAACCTACGGTTATTCGGAGAAGGATCAAGAAGATAGAACCGGAAGTTGAAACGGTGGAAGCTGAAGCTGTAAAAGCCGAATTACCAGAGGTTGAAAAACCTGTAATAGATATGCAGGAAGAGCAGGAAGAAGCGTCAGCACCTACCCAGGCTGCATCCGAAGAGGTTGTTGAAAAAATTGAAGAACCTGTTCAAACAGAGGAGATTAAAGAAGAAGAGGTGGTACCTGAACCTGTTAGTGTTGTAACAGAGAGACCCGAGGAAAAGAAGCAGATAAAAAGAGTTGCTGAAATAGTAAAAGACGAAGATCAGGTGAAGGTTAAACCTGTTAAAAAAGGTATAAAGAGAGAACCTGAAGACATAATAAAGCCAAAGCCCTTTAAAAGAAAGGTAATCTATAAGAAGAAAGACGACTTTTCACCGAAGGAATTATTTGAAAAGGAAGATACCTTTGAACCTACTATGGGTACAGGGGTAAAAAGAGGTCAACCCAAGCGGATAAAGAAAAAAACAGAGATTACTATTCCAAAGGCAATTAAGAGGAAGATAAGGATATTAGAGACTATTACGGTTAACGAACTTGCTAAGAAGATTGGAATTAAGGCAAGTAATATTATAAAGAAGTTGATGGACCTGGGAGTTATTGCAACGATTAATCAACCTTTGGATATTGATACTGCTTCCTTAATTGCAAGTGAGTTTTCTTACGCTGTTGAAAGGATACCAATAGAGGAAGACATATTTGAAAGAGAGGAAGATGCACCTGAGGAATTAGTACATAGACCACCTGTAGTTACTGTAATGGGTCATGTAGACCATGGAAAAACCTCTCTTCTGGATGCTATACGCGAGACTAATGTCATAGGGAAAGAAGCAGGTGGCATTACACAGCATATAGGAGCCTATCAAGTAAGTCTCCCAAAAGGTGACATAGTATTTTTAGATACTCCAGGCCATGAAGCTTTTACGGCGATGAGGGCAAGGGGAGCCCAGGTTACCGATATTGTAATTCTGGTAGTGGCGGCTGATGATGGTGTGATGTCTCAGACAATAGAAGCTATAAACCATGCAAAGGCTGCTGGCGTGACATTGATGGTTGCGATTAATAAAATTGATAAAACCAATGCAGACGTTGATAGAGTAAAACGAAACCTCATAGAACATGGACTTGTCCCGGAAGAATTGGGTGGAGAGACTGTCTTTGTGGAGGTTTCTGCCAAAAAGAAGCAGGGCATAAATGACATCCTGGAACTTATCCTGCTGCAGGCTGAAATGTTAGAGCTGAAGGCTAATCCTAACAAGGCAGCCAACGGAGTTGTTATTGAGGCGAAACTGGATAAAGGCAGGGGGGCGGTAGCTACTGTGCTTATTAAGGAAGGCACCTTAAAGGTTGGCGATCCTTTTGTAGTTGGAACAAAATTTGGGAAGATAAGAGCGCTGGTTAATGAAAATGGAGAGAAGGTAACAGAAGCAGGCCCGGCTATGCCTATAGAAATTATCGGACTTTCTGGAGTGCCAGAGGCAGGGGACAGCTTTGTTGTGGTTGATGACGAGAAGAAAATAAGACAAATTGCATTGTTAAGACAGCAAAAGAAAAGGGAATCTGAGCTTGTTAAGACGAGAAAAATTGCATTGGAAAACCTTTATGATAGAATTCAAGAAGGTAATGTAAAAGAACTGAATATAATTCTTAAGGCAGATGTACAGGGGTCAATTGAAGCTCTTTTAAAGGCGTTAAATGAGCTGAGTACAGATGCAATAAAATTACATGCTATCCATGCCTCCGTTGGCGGTATAGTAGAGTCCGATGTAATGTTAGCCTCTGCCTCAAATGCAATAATAATTGGTTTTAACGTTAAATCAGATACAAAGGTTCAGCAGATTGCCGAACAGGAAAAAGTGAGTATCAGGTTTTATAGTATTATATATGATGTAGTATCCGACATGAAGAAAGCCATGGAAGGCTTGTTGGAACCGACACTGGAAGAGAGGACATTGGGAAGAGCAGAGGTAAGAAGCACATTTCATATATCAAAAACGGGTACTATAGCGGGTAGTTTTGTTCTGAACGGAAAGATTGTAAAAGGGGAATATGTTCGTTTGTTAAGGGATAATGTAGTGATTCACGAAGGAAAGATATACTCATTAAAGAGATTCAAGGACGATGTGAAAGAAGTCGAATCCGGCTATGAATGCGGGATAGGGATAGAAAACTTTAATGATTTAAAAGTAGATGATATTATTGAATCTTATACTTTTGATAAAGTTTTGGCAACTCTGTAATTTTAACTTTTAGATTGCTTTGTAATTTGGTTTTGCTACGCAACGCCGCAGATGGATTTTTTACGAAGCCATCAACTTAAAACTGTAATTTTCCAAATAAAACAAGATGGTTATAGGTATTTGCCACTTGGATATTATTATAGAAGGTAACTCCTCCTTAAAAGGGAAGCGTCAGGTTTTAAGAAAGATTATTGATAGGGTTAGACAAAAATTCAATGTATCTATAGCAGAAGTGGGAGAGAACGATAAGTGGCAGAGAGCGCAATTGGGTTTTTGTGTGGTAGGTAATGATAAAAAATATGTCAATTCTTCTCTGGATAAGATAACTAACTTTATCGATAACCTTAGGGTAGCGGATATACTTAACTCAGAGATAGATATACTTGACTATTAATATAACCCTGGCACTGGAGACTTGAGATGGACTACAAAAGAGCTGATAGGGTTTCTGATCTCCTTAAAGAAGAGATCGCTCAAATGTTATTAAGAGATATTAAAGACCCCAGAATTGGTTTTGTGACAATCACTGACGTTGAAGTAACTGATGACCTTCGTCAAGCAAGGGTATTTTTCAGTATGATTGAGAGCAATGGAGAGATAGAAAGGACCACAAAGGGGTTAAATAGCGCATCCACATATATTAAAAAGCAGTTGGGAAAGAAGTTGAGAATGCGTTATATCCCGGATATTGTCTTTAAATTTGACAGTTCGTTAAAATACGGAAGCCATATCGATAGTATCCTTGAAGGTTTAAAAAGGACAGCCTCTGACTGATGAAATGGAAGCAAAAATAGTCGAAGAAATAAAGAGAAACAAATCATTCCTGATTGCCTCCCATATTAATCCAGAAGGCGATGCCATAGGTTCAGCCCTCGCCCTGGCAATTTCCTTAAAGAATATTGGTAAAAGTGTAACGGTTTTTAATCAAGACCCCATTCCTTGGAATCTGCAATTTCTACCTATGAGTAATGAGATTATTCATAAGATAGATGAGTCTCATGATTTTGATGTTGCCTTTGTTTTAGACTGTGGAGATCTTGAAAGAGTAGGGGATGGGATTGAGGTTATAAAAAAAGTAAAGAAGGTAATAAATATAGATCACCATATGACTAATACTAATTTTGGTGATTTAATATTGGTGGATCCAAAATCAAGTTCTACTGCAGAAATTATATATGCAGTTATAAAGGGGATTCCCGCTGAAATTACATACGATATCGCTCTTAACATCTATACTGGGATATTAACTGATACCGGTGCTTTTCGCAATTCAAACACAAATGAGTATTCTTTTCATGTTGCAACTGAGATGGTCAGGGTTGGGGTCGATCCACATAGCGTGTCTGAGAAGGTTTATCAGGAAATGCCTGTTGCCAGGCTTAAATTGCTTGGGCTGGTATTAAATACATTAGAGGTTTTAGACAGTGGGAGAGTAGCCTCCGTAGAGGTAACTCTTTCGATGTTGGAAAGTTCAGGCGCTAATCCGGGGCTCACTGAGGATATGGTAAGTTACCCAAGGTCTATTGTGGGGGTAAAAGTGGCAGTCTTGTTCCGGGAGATGTCAGAGAATTATTATAAGGTTAGTTTCCGATCTGACAAAGATGTTGATGTAGCTGATATTGCCAGAGAATTCAATGGAGGAGGACACCCAAGTGCTTCGGGTGGGAGTGTTGCAGGCAGCCTGTCAGAAGTAAAGAGAAAGGTCTTTGAAGCTATTGGTAAAAGGTTGGGTCAATGAATGGTATATTGATTATTGATAAACCACCTGGGATCACTTCTCATGATGTTGTGAAGAGAGTAAAGAGGATGCTTAAGGTTCGCAAAGCAGGGCATACAGGTACTTTAGACCCTCTGGCCACCGGAGTTCTTCCTGTTTGTATAAATGAAGCGACCAAGATAGTTCAATTTCTGATAAACGATGATAAGGAATATGAAGCAGAGTTAAGGCTGGGTATAGAAACAGATACTCAGGATAATTCAGGTAGAGTAATTAAAGAGTCTTGCCAGATTCCAGAGGATCATAATAAGATAATTGACACCATTATGAGCTTCGAGGGTAATATTAAGCAAAAGCCACCAGTTTTTTCAGCCTTGAAGCATCATGGCACCCCTCTTTACAAGCTGGCAAGAAAAGGTGTATGCGTTGATACCGAAGAGAGGGAAGTACAGATATTCAAAATTAATATTACCAGGATTGACCTTCCCTATATTTCTTTTTTGGTGTCCTGTTCTAAAGGAACCTATATTAGAACATTATGCGCTGACATTGGTAAGAGGTTGGGTTGTGGTGCCCACCTGGTCAGGCTAAAAAGGATAAGAAGTGGCAGCTTTGACATAAAAGATTCTCATTCTTTAGATGAGATAGAAACCCTGGCCAAAAATGGGACGATAAAAGAGAAAGTAGTCCCATTAGATAAGGCTTTAAATAACTTACCTCAGATAAAGATAAGTGACGATCTGGCAGAAAGGGTTAGGCATGGCAAACAGATTATTGTTGACGATCTTAGAGACATCTGTCTATCCCATATTAAAAGAGGAGAAAGTCTAAGGATTACTTCTTCAAAGAATGATCTAATTGCTGTAGGTGAATCTTTGATAAATTCTCCATTAACCGAAAAGGAAGAAGGACGTAAACTTATTTGTAGATTAGTTCGAGTTTTTAACACTTGAAGGCTTTGTAAAAAGTCCATCTAAAGCGTTTCGCTGCATCCCTCGTCGTTGCAGCTTAATTATAAGTATGCTGTCGCTGTACTCCTTGTGATTTTTGACTTTTTGCGAGTCCAACAAACACTTAGTCGTGCATTAAGAACATTCTTTACAAAGAAGCATATGTATGATAGGAATTTTTTAGATAATATATTTGAAAGGGGTATTAGGGATAATGTTAGATACTCAGAAAAAGGAAGAATTGATAGGGAAATACAAAGTTCACGATAAAGATACCGGATCACCGGAGGTACAGATTGCGCTGTTGAGTGAGCGGATAAGTTATCTCACAGAGCATTTTAAGACACATAAGAAGGACCATCATTCGCGCCGTGGGCTAATGAAACTGGTAGGTCAAAGAAGGCGATTATTGGATTACCTTAAAAGAAAAGATGCTGACCGGTATCGAGTAATCATTGGTAAACTTGGTATAAGAAAGTAAAACGTTTTAGTTGAGTCCGCTATTAAAGGATTTGGGGTCTTATCTTAACCCCTTGAGGAGATGTGATTTAAGATGATAGAAAGAGTCAGTGTAGAAGTAAATGGTAGGGACCTCTCTATTGAGACAGGTAGATTGGCAAAACAGGCAAACGGATCAGTGCTTGTAACTTACGGAGAGACAATGGTATTGGTAACTGTTGTAGCAGACAAAAAGGTTAGGGAGGGTGTAGACTTTCTACCATTAACAGTGGACTACCAAGAGATGAATTATGCCGCAGGTAAGATCCCTGGAGGTTTCTTAAAACGTGAAGGCCGTTCCAGTGAAAAGGAAATACTTACTTCAAGGTTTATTGACAGGCCTGTGCGACCTCTATTTCCAGATGGATATTTTTATGAAACTCAGATTATTGCAACGGTTTTGTCAGCGGATCAGGAAAATGAATCGGATACCCTGGCAATGATTGGCGCCTCTGCTGCTTTGGAAATTTCAGATATCCCTTTTGCAGGACCATTGGCAGGTGTAAGAATAGGCAGGATTGATGGTGAGTTTATATGTAATCCAACAAATTCACAGTTGAAGGAAAGTGAACTTGATCTTCTTGTTTCGGGTACACGGGATGCGGTGGTTATGGTGGAAGGTGGAGCGAATATGCTTCCCGAGGATGTGATGTTGGATGCTATATGGTATGCACACGAATCGATGCAGCCGATCCTAACAATTCAAGAAGAACTGAAAAGAATTGTAGGAAAACCGAAGAGGGAGATTACAATAGAGGAAATAGAACCTGAATTCAAAGAGAAAGTTGAGAGTTTGGCTCGTGAAAAGCTCAGTGAGGCGATAAGGATACCTGTGAAGCTTGAAAGATACAGCATTTTTGATGAGGTCAAAAAGCAGACTATTGAGCAACTTTTGCCAGATTACGAAGGAAGAGAAGAAGAGATAAAGGAACTTATTGAGAAGTTAAAGAAGAATTTGGTTCGAGAAATGTATATTTCGGAGAAGAAACGGATCGATGGCAGGGGCTTTAATGATATAAGGCCTATTACCTGTGAGGTTGGAGTCTTACCGAGAACCCACGGTTCTGCTTTATTTACAAGAGGCGAAACCCAGGTAATGGCGGCTACAACCCTTGGAACGGCATCAGATGAAAAAAAGATAGAATCAATTTTTGGAGACAGTTATAAGTCTTTCATGCTGCATTATAATTTTCCGCCTTTTTCCGTAGGAGAGGTTAAATTCTTAAGAGGTCCCGGTCGAAGAGAGATTGGACATGGTGCTTTAGCTGAGAGAGCAATTCTCAGGGTATTACCTTCCAATGGTGATTTTCCTTATACAATCAGGCTTGTTTCTGATGTCCTGGAGTCAAACGGTTCTTCTTCTATGGCTACCGTTTGTGGAGGTATCCTCTCCCTGATGGATGCCGGAGTTCCAATAAAAACCCATGTGGCAGGTATAGCCATGGGTTTAATGAAAGAAAATGAAGATTTTATTATATTGTCAGATATACTGGGAGATGAAGACCATATAGGCGATATGGACTTTAAGGTTACCGGTACTGAGGATGGTGTGACAGCCCTCCAGATGGATATAAAGATTAATGGGGTTACAAAAGAGATACTGGAAAAGGCTCTTTATCAAGCTAAAGAGGGCAGGCTGCACATACTGGAGAAGATGAAAGCCGCTATTTCCGAGCCCAGAGAGTCTTTATCCATATATGCTCCAAGGATTATTACTATAGAGATTAATCCTGATAAGATTCGGGATGTAATTGGCCCCGGAGGAAAGGTTATCAGAAGTATAGTTGAGAAGACAGGAGCAAAGATAGACATCGATGACTCGGGCAAGATAAACATATCATCAGCAGATAGCCTGGCTGGTGATAAGGCAATCGAGATGATTAAAGAAATATGTCAAGAAGTTCAGGTTGAAGAGCTTTATATGGGGAAGGTTAAGAAGATCATGAACTTTGGCGCCTTCGTCGAAATTCTTCCTGGAATTGATGGTTTGGTTCATATATCTCAGTTGTCACAAGAACGGGTCAAAGATGTAAGGGATGTGCTTAACGAAGGCGATGAGGTCTTGGTTAAGGTCCTGGGTATAGATGAAGCCGGAAGAATCAAACTCAGTCGCAAAGAAGCTTTGGGAATGAGTTTGAATAAATAATGAATAAAAGTTCTTTGATTTAGAGAACAGAAAAATATGTATCAAAAGACTACCTTGAGCAACGGTATTAGAGTTGTAACTGAAGAGATACCGTTCGTTAATTCTATTTCTATTGGTGTTTGGGTTGTCCTTGGGTCCAGCGACGAAAAAGAAGAAGAAAATGGCATATCACATTTTATTGAGCATATGCTGTTTAAAGGGACCAAAAAAAGGACGGCAATGCAAATTGCAAAAGAGATAGAGTCTGTAGGTGGTGTTTTAAATGCTGCCACCAGTAAAGAATATACGAGTTATTATGCAAAGGTATTAACTAAAGACCTCCCCCTTGCCATAGACCTCCTCTCCGATATGCTTCTTAATTCTACCTTTAATCCTAAAGAGATTGATAAAGAAAAACAGGTGATCCTCCAGGAAATTTGCATGGTGGAAGATACTCCGGATGAGTATATACAAGAACTGTTAAACAGGTCTTTCTTCCATGAACATCCCTTAGGTTATCCTGTTCTTGGATACCCGGAAACCGTCGGTATTATAGATGAAAACAGGATGCTCAATTTTTTTGAAGAATATTATACCTCCAATAGAATAATCATATCAGTTTGTGGAAATATTAAGTATGAAGAAGTTATCAAGAGGATAGAGGATAAATTTGGTGACCTGCCAAATAATAATGGATATAAAGCTAAAAGTTTACCAAATCTTGTTTCTCAAGTCCTGATTCGAGAAAAAGAACTTGAACAAACTCATATGTGTATTGGAAGCAAAGGGCTTGAGCAAACCAATCCACTGAGATATGCAAGCTATATCCTGAATGCTGTGCTTGGTGGAGGTATGAGTTCACGTTTATTTCAGGAAATAAGGGAAAAGAGAGGGCTGGTTTATTCCGTCTATTCTTATATGTCGGCGTATTTCGATACGGGGCTTTTCACAATTTATGCCGGTACAGATGGAAATGCTTTAAAGAAAGTAATTAAATTAATAATAAAAGAACTCAACAAACTTAAAAATGATGCACTGAAAAAAGGCCAACTCCAGATGGCAAAAGAGCAACTTAAGGGAAATCTGATTCTTGCGTGTGAAAATATTGATAACAGGATGAGCAGGCTTGCCAAGAGTGAGATCTATTTCGGGGAATTTATTACCCTCGAGGATATTGTAAATGGTATTGAAGGGGTGGTGCCGGAAGATGTTATCCAGTTGGCAGAGGAGATCTTTAATAAGGACTACCTCTCTCTTGTTGTTCTTGGTCAAGTGAAAGAAAAGGATTTTTCGAAAGATATATTGGCAGTCTAACGTTTTACCTTCTTTCTGATTCAGCCTTCCACAAAACATATCATTTAATCTTAATTGATTTTTCCCTCAAATTGAATATCTAAAATACTTCCCCCCTGGAAACATTCTTTCGTTTCGTCCAAACAAATTAAAAAGTAGTTTTTAATCAGAAAAAAGCACACCCCTTTTCCAACGCAAATCAACCACCCTGCCTGCCTTAAAAGTAATACCAAAGTGCATTTAAACATCATATCAGAAAATAGATTACAAAAACAATAAAAAAAGCTTGACAAATAAATGTATTTATTTTACCACAACTTTGAATTGTTACAACGATACGTTGTAAATATAAAAAATAAACTCTTTCAGTAGATTACCTTCGTTGATTAATACGGAAAATGGAAACTCCAATTTTCCGTTAACTCAGAAACAAGTATTCAACAAATACCCGCTTCGATAATTATTACATCAGTTTTAAATAAACAGTATTTGAATATATAAAAAAACCAAATAGAGAAAGTTCTATAGAGCTAAACTTCTACAGGCTGTTGCCCAAATAATAAAATTCCTTTTAGCCTTAATCAAAAAGGAATTTGATAAGCAGCCAGTTAATAGTATTTTTTTAAGGAGGCTCCCATGAAAAAGACTGCCTTTATTACATTGCTTATAACATTAGGTTTGTTTTTCTCAACTTCTCTTGCAGTTGGAGAGACGGTTTTTGGTCCGCAACAATATATCCAGACTGGCACGTCAATTACCTATACTGACACGTTTCCTGCAGCTCCAGGTCAGGGAACGCTCATTGTCCTAAATGGTCAAGAAAATGGCAAAAAAAGAATATCAAGCGCGACAGTAAAACTCAATGGACAGGTAATATTCGACGAGAGCGACTTCAATCAAAGTATTTATCAATTAGAAGCTGTAGTCACTCTTATTGCTTCTAACACACTTGAAGTAACACTTAAGAATAACAAGAAAAATAGCTATATCACTATTGAAGTCATAGGCTCAGCGACACCACCGCCAACGGTCAGTATAAGTTCTGCACCGGTTACCATCCAGGCTGGTGAGTCTTCTACCCTGACATGGAGTTCAACAGATGCTGATACTGCCTCAATTGACCAGGGAATTGGATCTGTTCCTGTAAATGGTTCTACCGATGTTTCACCCACTGAGACTACTACTTATACAATTACAGTTACAGGACCTGGCGGAACAGACCAGGATAGCGCTACTGTAACAGTAACAGTAGCGCCTCCAACATTTCCGGATGGTTCATTTGCAAAGCGATATGAAGACCTGATTCCACCTGACGCTACAGCTACATATGATCCAAAAAGGTTTTCCCTAATAACCGGTTTGGTTAACGACATAAATAGTTCCCCTGTATCAGGTGTCTCAGTCACCATTCATAAACACCCTGAATACGGCACAGCCACAACCGATGTTGACGGTCGATTCACCATACCGGTTAATGGCGGTGGAACGATCACCGTAGTTTATGGAAAAGACGGGTTTATCCCTGCCCATAGAAAGGTACACGTCCCCTGGAATGATATTGCCATTGCACCCGATATAGTAATGATTATAGAAGACAACGCGTCTACTGAGGTTATCTTTGACGGCAATCCGGACACCGTAGTAACACACAAAAGCACAACAGTAACAGACGAATTCGGCAGCCGTTCCTGCAGCCTTGTATTTACCGGAGACAATACAGCTTACGAAATGGATGCAGAAGGCAATGTTATAAATACGCTTACAACCATTACCACCCGTGCAACCGAGTTTACAAAACCTGACTCCATGCCAGCGATACTGCCTCCCACATCCGCCTATACCTACTGTGCGGAATTTAGTGTAGATGGTGTACAGAGGGTAAAGTTTAACAAGCCTGTAGTCACCTGGGTTAATAATTTTCTCGGTTTTGATACGGGAGAAAGGGTGCCTGTCGGCTACTACGACAGAGACAAAGCCGTATGGCTACCTTCCAATGACGGTCTTGTTGTAACGCTGCTCGATACCAATAGCGACGGTATAGTAGATGCACTTGACAGCACAGGTGACGGCCAGCCCGATGACCTGAACAACAGCGGTTCATTTGCAGATGAGGTAATCGGTCTACAGAACTCATCACAGTATATACCGGGCGATACCTACTGGCGGGTTGAGACAGATCATTTTACACCCGGTGATTTTAACTGGCCTTACGGCCTGCCTCCTGGAGCCGGATCATCCAACTCAGATGCATCACCATCTACCGATCAGGAAAAAGAATGTTCCACCACCAATACAAGTTCATTTGTAGAAAATCGCACCCGTGTATTCCACGAGGACATACCGATATCCGGGACGGATATGACCCTTCATTACGCAAGCAACAGGGTTAGAGGTTACCAGTACCACATCTCAGTTCCCGCAAGTGGAGAGGATGTCCCTGCATCCCTTGAGAGAATTGTCGTCAGAGTTGAAGTGGCAGGGCAAACACTTGAGCAGGAATTGCCTCCTCAGCCCTATCAGTCTGCAGATTTCATCTGGGATGGCAGGGATCACCTTGGAAACTATGTAAGTGGAAGCATTACCGCCCATATCAGGATAGGTTTTGTTTATCAAGGAGTTTATTATTCCTCGACGGAGGAATGGACTCAATCTTTCGGTCAGTCGGGTGGAGAGGCAACTTTTATCTTCACTAGGCAGGAGATCATCCTCTGGAAAGATTTTAAAAAAGATATTAAGGTTCAATCAGGGAGAGGTGATATTGCCGAGGGGTGGACGCTATCTTCGCATCACCGTCTTTTTATGGGGAATTCCGTCTTATTATCAAAGGGAGATGGCACGGTTATTATAACCGATGCTTACACGAGTAAATTTATTATAACTGTTGCCGGGATACCTGGTTCCAGTGGATATTACGGTGATGGTGGCCTTGCGACAGAAGCTAAGCTGAATGATCCGTGCGGAGTAGCCGCTGATTCTCTGGGTAATATTTATATAGCTGATAAAAGTAACAACCGCATCAGGAAGGTAGATACAAACGGCATTATTACTACAATTGCAGGAAACGGAGACTATGATTATTGGGGTGACGGAGGTCTTGCTACAGAGGCACGACTTGGTGGGCCGACCGGAGTATCTGTTGATTCCCTGGGAAACATTTATATTGTTGACAGAGGTAACGGCCGCATCAGAAAAGTAGACACAGACGGCATTATCACTACAGTTGCAGGGGGCGGAAGCAGTTTTGACGACGGTGGCCCCGCAATAGAAGCTCAGTTGAACTGGCCCAATGATGTTGCTGTCGATTCTGCGGGGAATCTTTACATTGCGGATACGAATAACGGCCGTATCCGTAAAGTAAACACAGATGGCATTATCACTACGGTTGCAGGGGGCGGAAGCAGTTATGACGACGATATCCCTGCTACTCAAACACAGATAGACTCGCCACCCAATGTAGCTGTTGATCTACAGGGTAATATTTACATAGTTGATCGTTATTATGATCGTATCAGGAAGGTAGATACAAGTGGCATTATCACTACAGTCGCCGGAGGCGGAAGCAGTTTTGACGACGGTATCCCAGCCACAGAGGCTTTTCTGTCTTGGGCACATGCTGTGGCTGTCGATCCATCGGGTAATATTTATATAACTGAAAGGGGTAACGGCCGTATCAGGAAAGTGGACACAAACGGCATTATTACTACAGTTGCAGGGGGCGGAAGCAGTTTTCAAAATGAATGTCCCGCAACTTTTACAAGTTTTTTTAATCCAGTTTCATTAGCCACAGGGCTATCGGGTGATATCTATATAGCTGAGGGCTCTATGCACGTTATTCGTAAACTATACCCACCTCCCCTTTTTGTGAAATATGGACTTACGTTAGATGAAATCATTGTTCCTGAAGAGAGCGGCATAGGGAATGTCTTTAACTGGAACGGTCAGCACCTTAAGACAATTGACCTCGATACCGGGGTTACCCTGAAAGAGTTTACCTACAATGAGGATAACCAGCTTATCTCAATCACCAACCAGTTCGGCAACCAGACCACAATTAACAGGGATGCAAACGGTGTCCCCTTATCCATAACCTCCCCGGACGGTATCACGACACAGTTAACAGTGGACGGGAACAACCACTTAACCGGAATAACCTATCCTGATGGAAGTCATTATGATTTTGATTACACAACAGACGGTCTGCTTACCACTAAGACAGAGCCTGAGGGCAACATCTTTGGACACAGCTTCAGCAGTACCGGTAGACTTACGGATGCACTGGATGAGGAGGGTGGCCACTGGGTCTTTGACAGAACAGTAACACCTGAGGGAGATATTATTACAACCGTTACCACAGGAGAGGGTAACACAAAAACCTTCCAGGATTTTACTTACTCAACCGGCGCCTTCTCCTCTATCATTACTGATGCAACAGGGGCGGAGACAGAGCTTGCCCGAACCGATGACAGACTGTACGTTACAAAGACCCTCCCCTGTGGAATGAGCTTTTCATTTACCTACGATGTCGATCCGGAGTATAAGTTTAAAGTAGTTAAAGAGATGACCGAGAGTACTCCGTCACTTCTTACAAGGACTACACTCTACAATAAGACATATGAGGATACAAATACCGACGAGATTAAAGACCTTATTACTGAAACGATAATAGTAAATGGTAAAGCAACCATATCTGAGAACGACACTCTGCAATCGATGAAGACACTCACATCACCAATGGGGAGAGCAATAACATCCTACTACGATGCAAATAATCTACTGACCACACAGAGCTCAATTCCCGGACTCTTCGATACCACATACGGCTATGATACCGCGGGAAGACTGACATCTATAACCACGAGTACAAGAAACACAACCTTCAGCTACAATCCCCAGGGCTTCCTCGCCTCCATAACCGATCCGGAGAGCCACACTACAAATTACACCTACGATCCGGTAGGCAGAGTAACACAGATAGAAGCGCCCAATAACTACACGTTGGATTTTACCTATGACCTGAACGGTAACATGACGATACTGACAAATCCTTCATCTATCAACCATGGATTCGGCTACAACTTTGTCAAACTCAACTCATCCTATCAGACACCTATCTCAGGTAACTATAACTACATATATGACAAAGACAGGAGACTTATACAGACAGTATTTCCTTCGGGCAAGACCATAGACAACATCTATAATAACATACAGCTGCAACAGATTCAGACACCTGAGGGTAACATAGATTTTACTTACCTCTGCAGCACAAAGGTAGAATCGATAACAAAGGGAAGCGAAGCAATTAACTACACATATGACGGGAAACTAATTACCTCAGAGATAAGAACAGGAACACTGAACCAGACACTCCAATATACCTACAACAGTGATTTCAATTTAGATACATTTACCTACGCAGGACAGACAATCAACTACGCCTACGACAACGATGATCTCCTCACAGGTGCAGGTACATTTACAATAACCCGCAATGCACTAAACGGACTGCCTGAATCCGTATCCGGAGGCTCATTGACCCTAAGCAGAACCTTCAGCGGTTATGGAGAAATAGATAGTCAGAATTTTACTGTAAGTGGAAGCAGCCTCACCTCCTTTAATCTCACCCGTGATAATAGAGGAAAGATCACAAATAAAACAGAGACGGTAAACGGAACAACGGCCAACTATATTTACACCTATGATGGTATGGGCAGACTGCTTACTGTAACTAAAGATAGTGTATTAGTAGAAGAATACCAGTACAATGCCAACGGAACCAAAACCTATGAGATGAACAGCCTGCGAGGAATTGCTGGAAGGACACTGACATACTCGAATGAGGATCATCTTTTGACTGCGGGCTCTTCTACCTATCAGTATGATGTGGATGGTTTCCTGAACACAAAGACAGATGGGGCAGATGTAACAACCTATACATACTCATCAAGGGGCGAGCTTCTTTCTGTAACTCTTCCGAGCGGAACGGTAATCACATACGATCACGATCCAACAGGCAGAAGAATAGCTAAGAAGGTTAATGGGGTCATAACCGAAAAGTATCTATGGCGGGGTTTAACCAGGCTTCTGGCTGTTTATGATGGAAGCAACAACCTCATTCAACGCTTCAACTATGCTGATGGCAGGATGCCTGCATCAATGACAGCAGTAGGTGCCACTTATTATATGACTTACGATCAAGTCGGGTCTTTAAGGGTTGTTTCTGACTCAGCGGGTAATGTTGTCAAGAGACTTGACTATGATTCATTTGGGAATATAATAGGAGACAGTAATCCATCATACAGCATTCCTTTTGGGTTTGCCGGTGGTTTGCATGACAGAGATACTAACCTGGTAAGATTCGGTTACCGTGACTACGGTCCGGATGTTGGCAGGTGGACAGCAAAGGATCCGATACTCTTTGCAGGTGGAGATACTGATTTATATGGGTACTGTCTGAATGATCCGATTAATTACTATGATGAAGATGGGACTATTCTTATGGCGTTAGCACCCCTTGCCCCTTATGTTATAGGAGCAGGCTTTGTTGCATGGGCTGCTTGGTGGGCATGGGAAGCTTTGCATCCTGCACCATTGGACCCATGCAGATTAAGTACTGGAACCCCCCAAAGCCCTAAAGCCCCAGAAAGACCAGGAACACCAAGGAATTTTCCACCATATCGACTGCCGCCATCAGGGCCAGCCCCAACTTCATTGCCAATAGGGAGGTAATCATGAACCTTGATAAGAATGATATGTATATTTTGAAATTTTTACCATCTTATAAAAAGATATCGATCATTTTGTCGTTAGCTGGGGGGCTAGGAACTATATTCGGAAGTTATTTGATCTTTGTAAAAGATCAAAGGGGATTAAATATCGCATTAACTGGCGCGTCGTTAGTCGTCTTAGGGAGTAATTATTTAAGTATTTGCATAATTAATGTCCTCGAAAAATTTAAGAGTAATATAAATAATGATAAAGATAGAATATCAGTTGTTGAATCTGGAGGTGATGAAAATCGATTTTCTATTCTTTTGAAATCACCGTTAGTAGGATTTATTGCTGGTGCCATTATCAGCTTGTTTGTTTTTTGGGTGTTATGGAGTAGGATATGTCCATAAAAAGAAGTAATGAAGTTTCAACATAATATTTATAAGGACAAAAGCGTCGCTTCACCCGAGCGCAAAAGGCGTCAGCCTTTTGCAGTCATGAGTTTTATCTTAGTGGATTAGAGATGCCATGCCCGTCCAAACCAAAAAAACGGATTAACATATGAAAGATCCACACATTGTGTCTCTTAGATATAAACTTGAAACTATCTCGAATGTAACATTCAACGATTCACCTTCAATCAAAGACGAGATTGATTCGTTTCAGGTATTTTTGGATAATGGGATGGCAATTGTTACTCTCAAAGATCACTTTGAATCGATCCCGTCTGCAAGAAAGTTTGTCGACGCCTATTTCCGCGCGTGGGAGCTTGGCGCAGCTCTAAATTTCAATCGTGAAGTTATCAAGTTTGTATTTGAAGACGCTGAAGTTATAGATCGGGACCCACCGCCACCAGGATCACCAATTATGCTTCAACCCCTAGACATAGCTTCGGCATCATTTGTTGGAAAAGTTACTGCGAGTGTTTCGAAACACGAGTATCCATTACCACCAAAAGATTTTAGGGTAAATCCGGACGTTGAGACTCTGTGGAACAGATTTAATGGTTACATTCAAGGTAATGAACCACTACTTTCCATGGCGTACTTCATACTCACTTTTCTTGAGGCCCGAGCAAACGGACGGAAGAAAGCTGGGGAACTCTATCTAATTCACAAAAACGTACTCGATAAGCTCGGTGAGCTTACAGCCGAACGCGGTGACGAAAAAACAGCTCGTAAGATAAAGAAAACCAATAAACTTATGACACTTAATCACACTGAGACGTGCTGGATAGAAGCTATAATCAAAGCAATAATCCGAAGAGTTGGCGAGATTGACGTAAATCCGTCACCGGATATTCTGACTATGAAGGATTTGCCAATGCTCTAAAATAGCAGAATCGCTCAGCCACCAAGTCGAACCGACTGGTTGGGATTCGGTCGGTTAAAAAGAATAGAGGTCAGGTCTTTTATTTTGGTCTTTCTACTCCTCACGAGGAGAGCTACTTTCCGCAACTCTACCAGGCGGAACGGTAATCACATACGATCATGATCCGTTAGGTAGAAGGATAGCCAAGAAAGTAAACAGCACAATTACAGAAAATTATCTATGGCAGGGATTAACTAGGCTTCTGGCAGTTTATGACAGTTCAAATAACCTCCTCATGCGCTTCGACTATGCTGATGGACGTATGCCTGTATCAATGACAGCAGGTGGCTCAACTTATTATCTAACCTATAATCAGGTTGGATCTTTAAGGGTTGTATCCGACGCTGCGGACAATGTTGTCAAGAGACTTGACTATGATTCATTTGGGAATATAATAAGTGACAGCAACCTATCACTTAAGGTGCCTTTTGGTTTCGCAGGGGGTCTACATGACAGGGATACTAACCTGGTCAGGTTTGGTTACAGAGATTATGATCCGGATGTGGGTATATGGACGGCTAAAGATCCTATACTATTTGCCGGTGGTGATACTGATCTTTATGGGTATGTTCTGAACGATCCGGTTAATTTGGTGGACCCTGAAGGATTATGGTATGTGGATGTTGGTTTTAATCTTCCAGCCTTCGGTCCGTTCGGAGGAATTAGTATTGATATTCAAATGGGGCCTTGCGGTAACATGTTAGTACCTGGACTATATATTGGAACTCCAGGTTTTTCTCTAATGGGCGTAACAGATAATCCTAGTGCTGGTTTCCAACAATCAATAAGCGGGGGATATTGGGCTGGGGGTTCTGCTACAAGTTATGGTCAACATGGACCATATTCGTTTGGAATTGGGTTCTCAACGCCAGGGGGAGCAGTAGAGATCTTTCAATATGGCTTTTCCCCTTCTTGGTTACCTGGCAATAAATCTCCCACTAGGTGAAAAAAATGAATCTCTGGCATAGTCTATTAAGTGGTGTTTTTTTTATTATATTTGGAATAATTGTTATTCTAAAAGCAGATAAATGGATTAGGTTAACTGTGGAAAGTTGGTCTTTTTTTGCATTTAATCGAAAATTCTCAGATTTTGAGATGAAACTAATGAAGGTTTCTTGGATAATAGGAGGCAGCATACTTATTATTTTTGGGGTATGGATAACAATAAAGATTCTGTAAGCCTTTGAGGGTTATACTTACTATGCCTCATTTGGGAATATAATAGGTGATACAAATCCAACTTTCATAGTGCCATTTGGTTTTGCAGGGGGTCTGCATGACAAGAATACGGGGTTAGTTAGGTTTGGATTCAGGGATTACGATCCGGATGTAGGTAGGTGGACAGCAAAAGACCCGATACTTTTTGCTGGTGGGGATACGGATCTGTATGGGTATGTACTGAATGATCCGGTGAATTTGATTGATCCGGAGGGGTTGTTAGAGGCTAATGAAGCTCTCTTAAGTTTGTCGGCCACCTTTGGATCGTCTGCCGGAGTGTTTGCGACGGCTGCAGTTATTGCAATAGGCTCTGGTAATCCTGTGGCTTTTGTACTTGGATTAAAGTTTGGATTCCAAGCATTATTTTTTGGTGGAGCAGCTGTTTACACGTTTAGTGCAAGTATTGGTTATGACCCATTTAATATGTTTCCAGAACACTTGGTACCGAAAAATAAAACTTCTACGTACCCAGAGGGTGTAAAACCGAAAAAACAAAAACCTTGTAACAATAAATGAGCCTCATAGTGCGAGGGATAAATGAAATTATCGAAAAGGAAACATATTGTAAAAATAGTTATGTTATTTGAATGTATTTTCTTGTGTCTTATTGTTGTTGCACTTTATATTTTTGCTTGGAAGAAGGGTGCAAGCCCGAAATCTATTATAATTTCAGGATCAGCAGTCCTTTTTAGTATAATCTCACTATCTTTTTTTATATATTTTTTCTCAGTGAGAATAATAGCAAAGAGGCAGATTGACGATTCATTTGTTCCGATAAGAGATAAAAAATATGAAAATTGGCTCAAAAAGTCGTTCATTATAATAACCTTAATCAATATTTTAGGACTCTACCTTGTATTTATGAAAAATATGATAAGGACAAGTGCTATAATACTGCTACTTAATGGTATCGTAACTTACTTTTTATATAAAAAGCGCTCTACAGAGTATATCCAACAAAGCGAAAGAATTAGTAGGATGGAAAAAGAAAAAAAGGAGGAAGGTAACTGAAACAGGTCTTTTATTTTGACATTTCTATGAAATTCCTCAGAACTTTTCAATCATATCTTATTCAAATTGTATAGTTCAGAGAGAGGATCTGTGTCTCTCTCAAGCTTCAGAAACACCATAAAAAAGAATATAATTTTTTTCAACTATCGGAATAAAAACTTCTATGTTATATTACTGAAAAACTTCATTCAATATCAATTATTCCAGCCCAGACTCTTAAAATTAAAACAGAAATCCTAAGAAAGAAAAGACATAATGCGATTAACTTTTATGAATGAAAAATTACTCGTATTCATTACCTTCATAATAGTCATTTATCTAGTCATAGTTATACTTGCCTATCTTGGCCAAAGAAAGATGCTTTACTTTCCACATACATACACTCTTGAAGCCGGAATAGAAATAGCAAAAAAATTGGGTTTATCTTTTTGGCCCAAAAACTCCAGGGATTACCACGGATTTATAAGTCTTAATTCTCCCGGGTTATCAAAAGGTGTAGTCTTAATATTTCACGGCAATGCCGGTTCGGCAATGGATCGGTTTTACTATATGTCGGAAATTCAGAAACTGGGTTACCGTGTGGTTTTATTCGAATATCCCGGATACGGTGCAAGGCCTGGGCCTCTGAGAGAAGCAGCTTTTGTGAATGCAGCAATCCAAGCAGCACGGGATGCGGTTGAAGAGTTTGGCGGACCGCTCTATGTGTTGGGTGAGTCGCTTGGATGTGGAATAGCTTCAGCTCTAGCAGGTGGGAATGAAATTGCCACAAAGGGAATTATAATGCTGACACCGTGGGATACGCTCCCTGATTTAGCCCAGAGTCATTACTGGTTTTTGCCGACCAAATGGCTGGTAAAAGACAGGTATGACAATATCAAGAATCTTCAAAATTTTAAAGAGCCGATAGCCATTGTATTGGCGGAGAAAGACAATATCATCCCTAATAAACACACAATTAAACTTTTTGAATCCCTGACTGGGAACAAAAAATTGTGGAAATTAAAAGATGTTGGTCATAACGACTGGCCCATAGTAACGGATAGAGCATGGTGGGAAGAGATAATGGGGTTTGTAAATAGCGAAGATAATTCCAAGAACGATATACTTAATCGTTAACAATTGAAAACCTTATATAGACAGGCTTTCCATCCGATAAGACTTTCTCAAATCTTTAACCCCTCAAGAATAGCTGCTGCCAGTAGAGGAATCATTATTTCATGATGTCCGATAAGGGAATATCCCCTCCCATCCTCCAGGGTTGGCCGTTTAACCACATTGGTTAAGGGACGGTATTGTTGAATAAAGTCCATATTGACAGTGGTAAAATTCTTAACATCAAAACCGAGGTTACGAACTAAAGTCAAAGCCTTTAGGAACACTTCCGGTAACATTACCGAGGAGCCTATATTTAAATAGATCCCTTTTTCCAAATTGGATATTATGGAGGAAAAGAGGCGGAAATCCAGATGAGAACCTTCCCCTAAAGCGGCACCATTACAAGAGGGGTGCATGTGAATTATATCCGTTCCAATGGCTACATGAACGGTAACAGGTACGTTCAGTCTGATGCCGGAAGCCAATATACTCAAATTATTATATGGAAGATTGAGTTCTATAAGTTTTTCCCCTACTGATTTTCCGATTCCCCAACCCTTTTCTACACCCTGAGAAATAGCCCCGTTTATTAATGTAGCCGTCTCCTCTGCCATGCCAAAGGAACCTTCTTTTAATCCGTCGCTCACGTCTTCTGAGGTTTGCCCTGCCATAGCGATCTCTGAGTCGTGTATGACCCCGGCTCCATTCAGGGCAACAGAGCTTATTATCCCTTTTTCCATAAGGTTGATAATTATGGGATTCAGGCCAACCTTTATTACGTGTGCCCCAAGGGCAAAGGCTATTATTCTGTTATCCTTATATGCTGCTATAATTCTGGAAACGATCTCCTTTAAGTCCCTGGAAGCAAGAATATCAGGGAGACCCTCAATAAAATCATTAAAACTGCCATTCTTTTCAAAAACCTTCCCAAAATCTCTGGTAGTTACCTTACTCTTTCTGTCCTTTATAGAATAACTTTTAACCTTGTCCAGTTTTATATTTTCAAAGTCTTTCTTCATCTTATCTACCCACTGCTATTAAATAGGTCACCGTTTCTTCTTTTCCATCTACCATTAAAAGACCGTTTACTTCTTCATCAAAGAAGGCTCCTACTGAACAGCACCCAAGGTTGAGCCCCTCTGCGGCAAGGGCTATATTTTCTCCTATATGACCTGCATCGAGGTATATATAACGATATGCACGTTGTCTGTACTTCCATTTACTACGTGATGTAACGGCAGTAAAGACAAATACCACACTTGCCAGAGCAAGTATATCCTGTTCCAGCCCCGCCCTTGCTACCTGTTGTCCAAAAGTTCCCTTTTGCAGTAATTCCAGGGAGTGTTTTTTTATGTTGTAATGATATATTCCCTTATCTATGCTGTTTATGTTATTGACGATAATATATGTCTCAATGGGATAAAGGGCACCGGCTGAAGGAGAAGAACGGAGTTGGTACATGCCTGTGTTAAAAGTTATTCCCTGAGCAGCCCAGAGAAGCTGAGACAGTTCAGAGGCAGACATGGGATTACCGACAAAGTCTCTGAAAGATCTACGCCGGGCTAATATATTCCATAACCCTTCACCACCTTCAGTTTCCGGTTTTGGAAGCTCTATTTGGATAGAATCAGGGTATTCTTTGTATATATCAGGTTTGGAAGAGAAATCCAAATATCCACCGGACATGCGACCCCGATGGTATTTAGTAATCTCCTGATAGAAGTCTCCTATTCTATCCTTTAGACTATTTTCAATTTCAGAATCTTTTTTCATGTTTTTGAAAAATGAATGAAAAATAAATGTTTAAAGTATTTGTTATTAATTTTGTTTCTTGAGAACCTTGGAAACCCTATCCCTAATCCTTTTTAATTCATCTTCATTATAGGGTGTTACATCCTTAAGCTTAGGGTCAAGGGGGTCAGATGGATTAAAATTCTGAATAGTGAGTTTGTCTGCTCCAACTATTTGCATTGCCAATTCTACAATATCATCTTCGCTAAGTAAAGATGGAACAACGGTAACCCTGAATTCATAGGGAATTATACCATCTTTCAGGATGGATATGCTATCTTTTATATTCTTTAAATTGACCGGAACCCCGGCACACCTCGAATATCTGATTTCATCTAACGGAGCCTTGACATCCATAGATACATAGTCAACCAATTTATCGATTATTAAGTTTCTCAGGACATTAGGATTTGTCCCGTTAGTGTCTAGTTTTATAAGGAAATTTTCAGCCCTGAACTTACGTATAAAATCTGGAAGAGAAGGATGTAAGGTTGGTTCTCCTCCTGTTATACAGATACCGTCAATCCATCTCTTAAATTCTTTTAAGCGATTTAAAACATATTCTAGGGAGATAGTCTCAAACTTATCAGGGTTTAGGACGATATTATGGTTATGACAGTAAGGGCAACGGAAGTTACAGTAAGGCAGAAATATTACAGAAGCAATCTTGCCTGACCAGTCTAAAAAGGAAGTTTCTAAGAATCCTTTAATTTGAGTCAATGTATTTTCTTTGACTGTTCCTCCTCTCGTAACTTTAAATTTATGAGCTTTATACTTATTCGCAGTATAAAGGATGTTTTTAATAGAATTTAATGATGTAGGCTTAAAAGTTTTTGAATCTCTTGAATTGTAGGCACGTCTCCTCTGAAACCAGCAATATAGTTTTCCTCTTCGTCCTCTATAATCATAGTTGGTGTTGACATAACACTGTAATATGCCCCTTCTGCTAACCCATCCAAAGTATCCAGGTTATAATTTATTACGCTTACCCCCTCATTTTTTAACATAACCCCCATATCCTTTGCAGCAGGGCACTTGGGACAATTAGACTTCCAAAATATCTTTACTGATCCCATAGGTTTGATGTTCCTCCTTTCTATTTTATTCGAGCTAATTAAAAATTTTTATCGCAAGTTAATAACATCTGATCCTTTTTCTTCCTGTAAAAAACCCTGGTTTCTGAACCGGTCATGGAGTTCTCCCATCTTACCTTTGTTCCAACTTGAGGTCTTCGTGAAATAACCTGTGATTCTTGTAATGCCTTCTACCTCGTCAGAACCGCAGTAGGTACAATTTTCGCTTAATCCTCTGGCTGTTTTGCCACAGGATATGCAGGTTGTAAACTCGGGAGAGAACGCGATCTGATCGTTCAGGGTAACCCTAAAGGTTTTTATGACAAAATTTGCCAACGATTCCTTTGATGGTTTTGCCTCACCAAGCCATATGTGGGTTAATGATCCTGCCTCTATTAGTGGATGAAAGAGTCCTTCCTCCCTGACCCGTTCAATTGGATTAACCTTTAAAGAGACAGGAAGATATGTGGAGTTTGTATAATAAACCTCGCCTTTTGATATATCTCCTTTGACTATGTGACCTGATTCAGGCGAATAGTATTTTAGGTCCAATTTAGCAAACCGGTAAGCAGTACTTTCTGCAGGGGATTGTTCAAGGACAAATCTCATCCCGTGTTTTTTGCTTAATTTGTCTGCCAATAATTTCATGTGGGCAATTATTTTTAAACCGAATTTCAGGGAAGCTTTAGAATGGTCCAATTCCTCGCCTGTATGAATCTTAATAAGTTCATTTAAACCTAACATCCCGATTAAATAAGTAGCTCTATGCATCCTTAAATAAGGGGAACCATCCTTATTCATGGTAAGTAAAGCTAAAGGACCTTTTTCTCCAAGAGAGAGTAATTTTTCTATAAAAGCCTTCTTCTGCAGATGTGCCTCTACCGCCATTTCCATGAATTGAGAGATATTGGAGTATAATTTGGTATCATCTCCTTTTGCCAGATAGGCCATTCTGGGCAGGTTTAAGGTTACGTTTTGGAGGGCGGTATATCTCATCTTCCAGGGTTCTTTAGCGTCTTCAAGATCAGAGGTCTCCAGTTTGAAGCTTAAACGGCAGCATTCAGAAATCTTGGCTGTATTACCCCTGTCAAATACAAAGTAGGTATTCCCTTTTTCACTTGCAACATCACATATATGATTCAAAAATGCTTCATGACCCGGTGTCTGAAAGAACTTTTCTGTAATATGAACTAGAGGTTTGGGGAAGAAGAAAGGTCTGCCAACCCCGTCTCCTTCTTTAAATACATCAAATAGCAACCACACGAATCTCTGGGACTCTTCCAGATAGTCTCTATAGAGTTTGCCGGTATAAGTGCCACCAGGACCAATGGCGGGGACATCTTCAAAATGTTTAGGAACCTCCCAGTATAAGTTGATATCTGTGAATATTGCCTGTCCTCCCCGGGCTACTGCTTGCTGGGAAAATTCAAAGATGAGCATCTGGGCTAGCTGTTTTACCTCTGCGTCACTTAATCCTACTAAATAAGGGGCAAAAAACAGATTAACAGCATCCCATCCGATAGCTCCGGCAAAATGACTTTGCAGTGCAGCAGCAAACTTCACCATATGAGCTAGAAGGACCTCTGCATGCTTTGCCGGTTTTGCTATAGATAGAGAATTTGGGAGGTTTAAACCAAACTTTTTGATATACTCCAGGGATTGACCTGAACAGTAAGGGCGATCAATAAACCCCAGGTCATGGATGTGTATATCTCCACGCATATGAGCATCCCCTATATCTTGCGAAAAGACGTTTAGCAGAGCATATTCCTTTTTAATCACTTCTGCTAAAGTCAGATTTGTTGCTTCCGGACCGTGGGGTACATTGGCATTTTCTTTGTTGGGATGGAGGATTAGCTGATCTACGTCATAAAGAGGAACACCTAAGCGGGTATGCATCTTCCTTGCCTGTTCCAGACCTCTTTCAATTAGTTTGGCATCTACCAATTCCCTTATAAGAGGGGCTGTAATGACTGTGATCTTGGAATCAATAATCTGTCTTTCTACTTCTTTACTGATTTCTTCTGCCGTATCAACATCTATATAAGTTTCTCTTACCAGGGCATCAACAATTCGTTGCCTGTTCCAGCCTAAAATGTCCTCGCTAGAACTTCGGACAAATAGAGCCATGTCGGTAGTTTCTTCGTCAATTTTTGTCTTTTTGTTTTCGAAATCGACCTCTTTTAATGTGTTCATAATATGTCTCCATTAAATTAGGGGTACAGGTTTTGCCCTTAGCACTTTAAATTATTATAGCCTATATTGTATGAGTTCAAGTATGAACCACAATATATGGTATGTCAAGAAAAAAATTTATTTAAAATTAATAAATCATGAAAAATTTTTTAAAGAGGCTAACTAAAAAAGAGATTGACTAAGAACGACTTAGGGTTAGCATTTGTCCACAACAAAAAAGTTATAAAGAAGCCTTCCTATTAGCCACATGTTGAACCTGCAGAAAAAGTCAGGATTACTTCAATAATTGCTTTGTTTGATAGAGGATTTATGCTACTTTCACTGTTGTAAAATGAATTTAAATAGTTTAGGTATTACATAAGAAAATTGCATTTACTCAATACAAGGATTGCTCCTATAATCAGAAAAAATCGCCCATGTCTTTTTCAGGGGGAACTAATTCTCTTCCAAAAGACTTTTTTCTACAGACCACTTGGGTCAGGCACACTATGAGGATAAATGGTTGAAAAGAAAAGGTTTGTTGCAAAACTAATGATGTTTATCGCAACTTTTTGTGGTGGAGCATCCTTCTTTTTGTTCCTGATATTTCTTTTCTTTGGGCCATTCCAGTTTGTTAATATGGGATTGTCAGGAATATGGCTGCTTTTATGGGATGGCGCCCTATCCATTTTATTTTTCATTCAGCATAGCTGCATGATTCGCAGAAGATTCCGTTTAAGATTGTCAAAGGTTATTACGTTGCATTACAATAATGCAGTTTTTTCAATAGCCTCAGGCATAATGCTGACAGTTGCATTAATTTTATGGCAAACTTCAAATAGTGTATTCTATGAACTCACAGGAGTTTTCAGGTGGTTGATAAGGGGTATTTTTTTCGCAGGAATAGCCGGTTCCGTTTGGGGAGTGTTCTCATTGAAAAAGTTCGATCCATTTGGTAATAGTCCGATCAGGTCTCATTTGAGTGAAAAACTACTTACGCCACAGAGGTTCACGGTTTATGGCCCATACTTATGGGTTCGTCATCCCCTGTACTTTTTTTTGATTGTACTTATATGGTCATGCCCGGATATGACTATTGATAGACTGCTATTTAATTTCTTATGGACGGTTTGGATTTTCATAGGAACAGTAATGGAAGAAAAAGATATGGTGTCTGATTTTGGGGATGCTTATCAGCAATATCAAGATAAAGTGCCAATGCTGATTCCATGGAAAGGACGATGGAAGGCAAAGACATTTTGAGGTCTTAATTTTCACCAAATATTAAGAAAGAAGTTTATTCTAAGCTCTGCAGCAGAAGGTTCAAAAACTGTTTGCCACTATTGAGTAATATATGAGTTTGGTTTTTTACACCATCAGTAATTGCTTCAAAAGATATGTCAGTAAAATAGTTTGAGGGATTTGTGTAATGAAAGATGATCGAAGGAGCGTATGCCAATAAAGTGGACTTTATGGAAGAAACTTGTTTAAGAACCTCACGTTTTACTGAATTTTTGATTCGGGAGAATGGTCTCGATGAAAGCGGTTTTAAAGAGTGGGTCTTTTGCCCTGGGATGCTCTTTAACTCAACGGACAAATGGTGGGGAGGTCAGGGAAAGCGAGATAAACCCCATGAGGGATTGGATTTATGTTTCTACAGGGATAAGGAAGAAACGGTTCTTCATCTTGGCAAAAAAACAAAGGTCCCGGTAATATATGATGGCATAATTGTTGGGATTGCCGAAGATTTTCTTGGGAAATCGGTGATCATAGAACATCTGTTTCCCGACTGTAATAATAAAAGGTTGTGTGCGATTTACGGTCATACAATCCCAGAGGATAATATTTATATTGGCAAATTCGTCCAGGAGGGGGATATTATTGCAAGCTTGGCTGATTCGAACAGGTTAAAAACAGACATTTTACCCCATTTGCACATATCACTCGGATGGGCATCTGAAGTAGTCTCATATGAGAGGCTGAACTGGGGAAATATAGATAATCCAAATACTTTGACACTTATGGATCCACTGAAAGTTATTGAATTGCAGTACCTTATATTTGAGAACGAAGATTGTAAAAAGCTGGGGCGACAAATGTTCTATTTGTGATACAGAGATAAAAACCCTCTGTTAAAATTTTAAATCCTGTGTTCCTTTACGGTGGTAGAGTTTAACCATAAGTATTTATATAAGCCGCTGCATTCTCACCGGCTAAGTACCCGGTTGAAAAGGCGGCCTGAAGGTTATACCCACCAGTATCTGCATCAATATCCATTATTTCTCCACAGAAATAGAGCCCATCAATTAGTCGTGACGCCATTGTGTGCGGGTCAATCTCTTTAAGAGAAACACCGCCGGCCGTAACAACGGCTGACGACATGGGAAGGGCACATTTAATGTTGAAGCGAAGAGATTTTAGCAGATCAAGAAGCCTTTCACGTTCTTCTGCGTTGATTTGATTCCCCTTTTTGTCCGGGAGAATACCTGTTATAACAACAAATGGTTCAACCATCTTTGCGGGAAGCAACCCACCTAGAATACGTCGGTAACTCCTTTTGCTGAGGAGATCAAAATCTCTCTGAAGTCGCTCGCGAAGCTGATTTTTGTCCAGGGCAGGTTTAAGATCAATGGAAACACTGACCCGACCGTGCTCCAGGGCATCAACAACAGCCAGACTCATAAGCAGTGTAATCGGCCCCCCGATACCAAAATGGGTGATCATCATGTCGCCCATCCTAGTTTCGATAACCGGCTTTTGAGGGGATTTTTTTCCTGTGCCTCGCCCTGTATCATATGTCGGTATTATGGAAGTATCAATATCTTCCGCCCGACACCGGAATGCCGTCAGACGAACATTGCAAAGGCTTACACCCTGCATAGACTTTGCAAGGGGGATTTCTTTAACAACGAGAGGCACCAGAGCTGGGCGAAGCCTTGTTATCTTATGACCAAGACCAGCAGCAATTGTATATCCGTCCCCGGTGGAACCTGTAGAAGGATATGTTGAACCACCAGTTGCGAGGATGACAGCATCAGCTGGATACCTACCACTAACTGTTTGTACACCCGTAACTCGTTTGTTAATAACTTGAATACCTGTAACCCTAGAATTGGTTATAACCCGTACATCTTGATCATTAAGGAATCCCTTGAATGCATTAAGCACATCGGCGGCATTGTCTGAAACCGGAAATATCCGACCTCCACGTTCAACCTTCGTTTCTATGCCGTAGTGATGCAAAAACGCCAACAGCTCTTCACGAAAAAATTGATGAAAGGCGCTATAGAGAAAACGTCCATTGGTACCATACATTGAGATGAATTCATCCATATCCTTGGCATTTGTGAGGTTACAACGGGTCTTACCACTGATTAAAAGTTTCTGACCCAAACTCCGGGTTTTTTCAAGGAGAATAACTTTTGCACCCTTTCTGGCTGCCATACCTGCTGCCATCATCCCCCCTGCTCCACCACCAACAACAACAATATGCATGCCGAATCCTTATTATAAAAGTTATATATTTCATTACTACGGCAAAATATCTGAACAACGTTATTAACAGTCTCAAATAGACTTGCCTGTCATTAATCATCTATTAAATAACATTTATCTATATTTTTAAACACAAAATTATTTAATCTCTTCTTCTGTGTATCGCTTTCTATTTTTTTGTTTAAGTTAATTAATACTGCATTTATAAGAAAGGTAGTTATTTAGGAAGGTTCGCCCCAGGACTACAGCTTAATGCTTAAACCTATTTGTCAATATTGGGTGATGCGTTATGTTTAAAGTTATTAAGTGTAATTAGAAAAATAATGATCCCAGAGGGTAATTTATTTTGATTAATAGAATAAAGAATGATATAGAGTTAATAAAAACAATGTACTTATCCTGCTGAAATTGGGTGGTAAGAACAATGGTTTTTAGTGATCGACAAATAAATGTGAATAGGTGGTATTCTGATGAAAGCACATTCGTTTCATATCCCAGTTATGGGAATTGGATTTACAATCGATACTCCATTAAAGGTTTCCCAATATGGAATTGATTCTGTTATCTCTCTGGTTGATGACATTCTGCTTGAAAAGTTAAGAAAGATGTACTGTGTAAAATATGAGCTGCCGTATAATGAAATTACAGAAGAAACCGAAGATTTCAGGGCAAAAAGGATTACATCGTATCTGAATTTGATAAACAACTTAGCAGAAAAGAAATTTGAAGAACTAAAAAGTGCTACCGTTGAGAAGAGTAATGAGTTAAAAAAGTACTTCAATATGTTATTTGATGGTTCAAGCATAAAACAAGAGTTCAAAAGCTTAACAGCCAAGTATTTTAATTTAGATGAAATTAGGAACTGGGTAAAAGACAAAATATCAATGGGCAGTATCGATGTAAATATTATGACCAAGATTGATAAAGATAACTACGCAAAAGAAGATAAATTACCTGTAGAATATAATGATGCACATACTGCACTTAGAGGGTATGCCAATAGTGATTTAAATTCTTCCATAATTCTATCGGCGGGAATTAACCCCAGATTGTGTAGTTATATAGAGCAATTTGAGGATTTCTACCCTGACAAATATGGGAAAATAAAAAAGAAAATTGTATTAAAAGTAAGTGATTACAGATCGGCTTTTATCCAAGGTAAATTTCTGGCTAAAAAAGGACTTTGGGTTTCAGAATATAGAATTGAATCAGGACTTAATTGTGGTGGACATGCTTTCGCAACTGATGGTTATCTCATGGGTCCTATATTAGCTGAATTTAGAGACAATAGAAAAGAACTGTTTCAGTCAATTTACGAAATCCTGGTCAGGGCACTTTCCGACAAGAATCGTCCTGTACCTGAAGGAGGGTTGCCACAAAAAATAAGTGCCCAGGGTGGCGTTGGTACGGCTGAGGAACATCAATTTCTGATCGATCATTATCAAATTGATTCAGTGGGGTGGGGTACCCCTTTTCTTTTGGTACCTGAAGTAACTACAATTGACAAATCTACTCTAAACAAATTAATTGAAGCTAAAGAAGATGATTTATATTTAAGTAATATCTCTCCCCTGGGCGTCCCTTTCAATAGTTTAAAAGGCAATACAAAAGACATTGAAAGATTGTCTTTGGTTGATAAAGGAAGGCCTGGTAGTTTATGCCCTAAAAAATACCTTGCTTTAAATAATGAGGTTACAAAGAAGTGCATATGTACAGCTTCACGCCAATACCAACATTTAAAATTAAAAGAACTGGAAAAGAAAAGGCTATCTGCAGAAGAGTACAAAAAGGAATTTGAAAATATTGTTGGCAAATCATGTATTTGTGTGGGATTAGGCACATCTGCTTTGTTGGTAAATAATTTAGACACTACGGTTGAAGGTGATGGAGTTTCAGTTTGTCCTGGTCCAAACATGGCGTATTTCTCTAAAGTAATGAGTTTAGAAGAGATCATCAACCATATTTACGGCAGGTCAAATGTTATTACAAGGAACGATCGCCCAAATATGTTTATAAAAGAATTAAAAATATATATTGATTATCTAAAGAATATAATAAAGGAAACGAAAGTTTCCATGACAAATAAACAAGAAAAATATTTGTTAACTTTTGTGAAGAATCTAAAAGAAGGATGTAACTATTATTACAGCTTATTTAATGGTTTGAAAAACAAATTTGAAGATTCAAAATCCATTATTTTAGGTGAATTAGAAGCAAGTAAGAAAGCCTTAGACACCCTGAAATTAGAGATAGAAAAGCTGTCGTTAACAACATCAATAGAGTATCAAAAAGCATCATAACCAAACCATTGAGAACACAAAATAAGAAAAGCACGCAACAATTCACTGCCTGATATTTTTCCACTTCCGCTTCAAAATGCAGGTTAACTCTGCCGTTTCTTGTCAAAATAAAATTTTTAACGCGAATTTGTTCTTTCCAGGGGGGCTGACTAGCGCAAAGAGAAACAGAGTAAGGAAAAGGATAATATGGAACTGCCTGTAATTGGAATTACAATGGGAGACCCTGCAGGGGTAGGTCCCGAGATAATAGTAAAGGCACTATCTGATCCACAGATTTTCCAAATCTGTAAACCTCTTGTACTTGGTGATCGAAGAATAATTGGAAATGCTGTTCAGATGCTCGGGCTGGAAATTGAAGTAAATACCATTACGAATATAAGGAATGAGAGATATCAGGCTGGATATATAAATGTGTACAATCTTTCCGACCTTGAAGCTGATTCAGTCGTTTGGGGGAGACCGGAGGAAAGATTTGGCAAAGCCGTTGTAGACTATATAAAGGTGGGGGCTAAGCTGGCGCTGAATGGAGGGATTGATGCAATTACCACTGCTCCCATAAACAAAGAGGTGATAAACAGAGCAGGCTATAACTATGCTGGGCATACTGAACTTTTTGCTGAATTAACCAATGCAAAAGAGTATGTTATGATGCTTGCGGGAGAAAAGTTAAGGGTTGCTCTGGTAACAACTCATTGCAGGCTAAAAGACGTAGCGGACCTCTTAAATACCCAAAGGATATTTACCATACTTGAGGTAACAAACTATTCCCTTAAAAAGTACTTCGCTATTCCAAATCCCAGAATAGCAGTCGCTTCTTTAAATCCCCACGGTGGGGAAGGTGGGATATTCGGAGACGAGGAAGAGAGGATAATAATACCGGCAATTAATAAGGCTAAAAATATTGGGATCGATGCAGTAGGTACTCTGCCCCCCGATACTCTTTTCTATTATGCTGCCCGTGGAGAGTATGATGCGGTTGTGTGCATGTATCATGACCAAGGGCTTATACCTTTGAAATTACTAAATTTTCAAGATGCTGTAAACATAACCCTTGGACTACCTGTTATAAGAACATCCGTAGATCACGGAACTGCATACGATATAGCGGGTACAGGAAGAGCTAATGATATAAGCCTGAAAAATGCCATAAGACTCGCCGCATCAATGATAAACAAAAGCAGGGGATCCTCAAAGAATATTACCAGAAACTAAACACTTACTTAAAAATAGGACCTCAACCGACTGGCAAGAGACTCCGGTAAATTTTCGAACCAATTTTCCATGAAAAATAGCGGTGCGAAATGTATATCACTAAAGTAATTACTACTAAAGTTGGGCCTTGTGACTATCTTTACGCTGGACCAGAAGCTATCGCTTTTTTCTCTGAGGGGACCTGAATATAATACAAAATTAAAAGACCCCATCTTTAAGTCATTTTTATAGAAGGAAAGGATCTTGCTAAATCCCTCTGCGACACCATTTATGTCTTCATCAGCATATTCAAAGTAATTTGACTTTCCGGGTATAATCCCTGTAAATTCGTTGTTTGCTGTAGGAGAAAAAGAAGCTATCCATTCTACAGTTCCTGTTTTGCCAACATACCTTTCTCCAAGTGCTTTCTCTGTTTCTAGTAGATCATGCCAGAAATTCTTGGATGTCCTGTCAAGATAAGACTTACTTTCCCTCATAATCCAGTCAACATAAAAAAAGGGTATTTTACTCATAAAAATCTGGCCGTGAGGGTGCAACTGGGATGATGAAGCAGGAGGAAGGTAATTCATTCCTAACATGGCATATTTAAGTTCCGGCTTTCTGATATATACTTCCTGACAAAAATCAATAACGGCGCTAAAATAGTTTTTTAGTATTTCAGGTGAGAGTTCGTCGGTCTTTAAGAAGTGTTCCTTGCCAAGGACACCTACAGCTGTGACCTCATAAAGCTGAAAAAGATTGGGGAATATCCATGAGTCTCCTTTCCTGAATCTTCCTTCAGGTAAAAGCTCCGGTGAAAATTTGGGTGTTACCTTCTCCAGGTTGTGAGGGCAGAAAATACAGGTTTCTTTTGTTTTGTTTGCCAACATTTCTATCAGATTTTCATCGGCAGGCTGATAAAAAGTTTTCGACTTTTCTGTTAGACTGACATTGAAGACCCTTTTTACACCTGTTAACGGGTCAAAACGTATCTCAGTAGACTGCGGGTCATCTTGAAATGCATTCATCGGGTTCAGAATTGAAGCCGTATTCTTAATTTTTTTAAACTCCACAGTCATAGGTACACTCCTTTTCCCCTAAGTAATTTGTCCTGAAAAAAAAGAAAGATAATACAGCTATAGAATCAGATTTATAATAGATATGATTATCTGCTCGAAGAAAGTGATCAACGGATTTAAAAAACCAAAAAAGAGCAGGCCTATTATGATAAACATCCCATATGGTTCTAATTGCATCAGTTGGTATTGAAACCTGTTGGAAACAAAACCCATCAGTATCTTAGAGCCATCTAGAGGAGGGATAGGTATCAGATTAAAGGCTGCCAAAATTATGTTTATCCTGGCAAAAACTAATAATATGTCTGTCATTAAGCCCAGAGAAGAAAAGATATTCATCCTTATGATTAAAAGTGCAATGAAGGCAAGAATAAGGTTTGCGGTGATACCGGCGGCAGATACCAATATCATCCCTTTCCTCTGGTCTCTCAAATTTGCAAAATTAACAGGGACTGGTTTTGCCCACCCAAAACCAAAGAGGAGGAGTGTTAGAGTACCAATTGGATCTAAGTGTTTAACCGGGTTAAGGGTTATTCTTCCCAGCCATCTGGCTGTTGAGTCTCCCATTTTTTCCGCTACCCAGCCATGGGCAACTTCATGAATGATTACGGAATATAAAAGAGGGATCATCAAGAGAAAAAAAGCCCCTGGGTTCTTGAAAAGTATAAGGATTGGTCCCACATAAACCTCCAAATTATAATAAAAAAATGGTTAGTTTGTACTATGAATTTTGATCATGAAAATAGATTGTATATGATGTTAGCAGAGAAAGGGAATGATGACAATAGGAAAAGTTAATTTTATGTCTTATCTTTTTAAATTTCAATGTCTAAACTTACTTTATAACTTTTTAAAATACCTTACACATTCAAAAGAGAATAAAAATTTAGGAGTAAAGCAAAAACAAACAACTTGCAGTCCAAAGTAAGTGAACAATTTCCTTGACAAAAATAGGTTATTAATAGAAAATGCAACAATCAATTAAGGCACGTAGCTCAGGGGGAGAGCGCTACCTTGACACGGTAGAAGTCGGCGGTTCGAAACCGCCCGTGCCTACCATTTTATGTGAAATTGATTAGTTATCCCTATTTTTATAATGGTCGTTAACAGGGCATCATAATAGGGTTTTATTTATGATGTCCTTTCTTTTCACTGGATGGTGTATCGTATTAAAAATAAAGTTGCTGATATGGAAAAAATAACAGTAAAGTTTCCTGACGGGTCTTCAGGTATATTTTCTAAAAACACTACCCTTTCTCAGGTAGCAAATAGTATAGATGAAAGATCTGTAAAGAAATATATAGCCGGGAAGGTTAATGAAAAGCTTGTTGATATGGAATTCCCCTTACTCGAAGATTCGAATCTGGATTTTATAACCATAGATTCTGAAATTGGACTGGATATCGTAAGGCATAGTGCAGCCCATGTTATGGCTCAGGCAGTTAAAAAACTTTATAAAGGGGTAAAGATCACAATTGGTCCTACCATTGAGAATGGATTTTATTATGACTTTGACTATGAGGAAAGCTTTTCCCCCCAGGATCTCGAAAAAATTGAATCTAAGATGCAGGAGATTATAAATGAGGATTTGCCTATCACAAGAAGGGAAGTACCAAAAGAGGAAGCTATAGAATTATTTAAAAATCAAGGGGAGACATACAAGCTGGAAATCCTTGAAGAAATATCAGATGAGTTTGTCTCTGTTTATATTCAGAATGACTTTATAGATTTATGCAGGGGGCCACATCTGCCTTCCACAGGTAAGATAAAGGCTTTCAAGCTGACTAACCTTGCAGGAGCATATTGGCGTGGAGACGAAAAGAATAAGATGTTACAGCGCGTATACGGCACAGCCTTTTCAGACTCCAAAACACTTAGAGGTTATCTACAAAGATTAGAGGATGCAAAGAAGAGAGACCATAGGAAGTTAGGTAAAAGCCTGGACTTATTCAGCATACATGAAGATGCAGGGGCTGGACTTATTATATATCATCCTAAAGGTGCAATGATTAGATCGATCCTTGAAGACTTCGAAAAGAAGGAACATCTAAAACGGGGGTACCAGTTAGTAAGAGGACCTCATCTGTTGAAATTAGACCTCTGGGAAAAATCAGGGCATTTTGAGAACTATCGTGAAAATATGTACTTTACGGAGATAGAAGGGCAGAAATATGGCATAAAACCCATGAACTGTCTGGCTCATATGCTTGTCTACAAATCTAAAATCAGAAGTTACAGAGAATTACCTCAAAGGTATTTCGAATTAGGTACTGTGCATCGCCATGAAAAATCTGGTGTTCTGCATGGCCTCCTGAGGGTTAGAGAATTTACCCAGGATGATGCTCACATATTATGCACACCTGACCAATTAGAAGAGGAGATAAAAGGCGTTATCGATTTCGTAGAAGATGTGATGCAGATATTCAAGTTTGATTATGAAATGGAACTCAGCACCCGACCTGAGAAATCCATTGGCAATGATTTGGATTGGGAGAAAGCAACATCGGCCCTGATACAGGTCATGGAGAAGAATAGGTTACCTTACACTATTAATGAAGGTGATGGGGCCTTTTATGGCCCAAAGATTGATGTTAAATTAAAAGATGCTCTTGACAGAAAATGGCAATGTGCTACTATCCAATGTGATTTTGTCTTACCGGAAAGGTTTGATTTGACTTTTATCAATAGTGATGGTACTAAGGAAAGACCTGTTATGCTTCACCGTGTTATTTTAGGTGCGATGGAAAGGTTTATAGGGGTCTTGATTGAACATTATGGTGGAGCATTTCCAACGTGGTTGGCCCCGGTACAGGTAATTGTATTAACGGTCACGGACAGAAACATCGACTTTGGTGAAGAGGTATATAATCAGTTAACCTCAAATCTGCTTAGAGTTGAGAAAGATTTCCGAAACGAAAAACTAGGACTTAAAATACGCGAAGCTCAGTTACAAAAAATACCATATATGTTAGTCATTGGTGACAAAGAAGTAAATGATGAGGTTATCTCCGCTCGAGTGCGTAGTGGTGAAAAATTGGACTCTATGAAAATAAATGAATTTATTTCATTGATACAGGAAGAATGTCAGAATAGGGGGTGAATAGCCAGATTAAAAAAGTATTAATTAATGAAAATATTAGGGCACCTGAAGTCAGGGTTATCAATTCAGAAGGTAAGCAACTGGGTATAATGCCATTGAAGGATGCTTTAAATGTTGCTGTAGAAGAAGGTTTAGACCTGGTTGAAGTAGCTCCGGATTCAAAGCCGCCTGTTTGCAGGATAATGGATTATGGAAAGTATAAATATAAACAGAGCAAGAAGCTTCATGAAGCCAGAAAAAGTCAAACTACTTTTCAGATAAAAGAAGTAAAGATAAGACCCAATACAGAAGATCACGACATTGAATATAAGGTAGAACATATAAAAAGATTTTTGGTGAGCGGCAATAAGGCTAAGGTATTGATAGTCTTTAAAGGTCGTGAAATTGCATATAGAGAAATGGGTGTGAATATTCTTAATAAAATTGCAGAAGAGGTAAAAGATATTGGGGTAGTTGAACAACAGCCAAAACTTGAGGGTAGAAATATGGCTATAGTTATTGCCCCAAAACAATAGAGATTGAAAGTTCTTGAGGGAGTTGTATTATGCCTAAATTAAAAACTAATAGAGGGGCCGCAAAAAGGTTCAAATTAACGAAGAGTGGTAAAGTAAAGAGAGCCAAGGCCTTTAGGAACCACATATTAACTAAGAAATCTACAAAACGTAAAAGGGGTTTGCGGCAAGCAGGATATTTGGAAAAAGTTGACTCAAAAGTTGTTAAAAAGCTTATACCATATGCATAAGCTAAGTTCTGGAAAAAAAGAGGATTAAAATGCCAAGGGTAAGAAGAGGAAATAAAAGAAAAAATAGAAGAAAAAAGATATTAAAAATGGCGAAAGGATATCGTGGTGGGAGGAGCAAACTGTTTAGAACTGCATCTGAAGCCGTTGATAGAGCCCTGAATTATGCTTACAGAGACAGACGAACAAGGAAGAGAGAGTTCAGAAGGCTATGGGTTACAAGGATTAATGCCGCTGCAAGGCTAAATGGTACTACATATAGTAGACTAATCCAGGGGTTAAAAAATGCGAAGGTCATTATAGACAGGAAGATCCTTGCCGAATTAGCTGTATCTGATCCAACAGGGTTTTCAAAAATAGTAAACCTTACCAAAGGGAACTCCTAAAGCCGACCTCAAAGATTCCCATTATTTTAAAAGGTGTTCATATATATATTTGAAGCCCCCTATAAAGCTATTTAAAATTCTGAAGTAACAAAGGGGGCTGTATTTATAATTTTCAGCCCGACTTTGTTTTGTAGTCAAAGTTAAAGGCACTATTGAAGGTTTTATATGAAAGAAAAGTTAGAGAGACTGTCTGCCGAAGCTTTAGTAAAACTGAAAAGTGCAACAGAAGAAAGGCAAGTAGCTGAAATAAAGACAGAGTTTTTAGGTAAAAAAGGTAAAATTACAGCCCTCTTGAGAGGGCTTGTTGATATATCGCAAGAAGAAAGACCTGTTATAGGACGTCTTGCCAATGAGATAAAAGTTTCTCTGGAAGAAAAGATAAAAGAATCTTTAACGGTTATTAGGGAAAGGAAGAGGAATGAAGGTCTTCTCCTCGAAAGGTTAGACACAACCCTGCCGGGAAGAAGGGTGCCTATCGGCAGAAAACATCCAATAACTGAGGTCTGCAATGAAATTGAGGGTATCTTTTTAGGGTTGGGTTTTCAAATCGCTGAAGGTCCTGAAGTAGAATCAGACTATTATAACTTTGAGGCATTGAATATTCCAAAAGATCATCCTGCAAGGGATATGCATGATACATTTTATGTGTCTGATGAAGTGTTACTCAGAACCCACACATCACCTGTACAGATTCGAGTGATGGAAAAACAGAGCCCCCCTGTACAGATTATTGCACCGGGAAAGGCCTTTAGGTGCGATTCTGATGTTTCCCATACCCCTATGTTTCATCAGGTTGAGGGATTAATGGTTGGGAATGATATCACGTTTGGTGATTTGAAAGGTATTCTTACCATCTTTGTCCATCAGATGTTTGGTGATAAAACCAAATTGAGGTTTCGACCTAGTTTCTTCCCTTTTACAGAACCCAGTGCAGAAGTTGATATACAATGTGTTATGTGTCGGGGAAAAGGATGCAGAGTCTGCTCCTTTTCTGGATGGCTGGAGATTCTTGGTTCCGGCATGGTTGATCCTGAAGTATTTAGAATAGTAGGGTATAATCCGAATGAAATAACAGGGTTTGCCTTCGGTATGGGGATAGAGAGAATTGCCATGCTAAAATATGGGATAAATGATATCAGAATGTTTTTTGAAAATGATAAGAGATTCTTAGAGCAATTTTAAATAACTCGGTATAGTCAGGGTGTTTGATGAAAGTAAGTCTGAATTGGTTAAAAGAATATATTGATATTGACCTCGCCCCTAAGGAATTAGGCGAAGCTCTTACTATGGCTGGTTTTGAAGTGGAAAACATAACCAGTGTACATGCCAATTTAAATAATGTGGTTGTAGGCAAAATTGTATCTTTAAAACCCCACCCGAATGCCGACAAACTCTCTTTATGCCAGGTTAGCACTGGTATAGATTTATATAATGTTGTTTGCGGTGCTGCAAATATGATCTCTGGGGATTATGTTGCTTTAGCTTTAGAGGGGGCTCTACTACCCAGTGGGATGAAGATTAAAAATTCCAAGATCAGAGGAGAGTTATCCCAGGGAATGATGTGTTCTGAAGAAGAGCTAAAAATTGGGGGGGACTCCAAAGGTATAATGATCTTACAGAATAATCTTGAGTTAGGAAAGAATATTACATCTGCTCTTAACCTGGATGACTATATTTTTGAAATCAGTATAACTCCAAACCGTGCGGATTGCCTGAGTATTATAGGTATAGCCAGAGAGGTCGCTGCAATTACAGGGGGAATGTTAAGATTACCAAAGATAGAGTTTAAAGAGGGGAACGGGAAGATTGATAAGATGACATCAGTGGAAATACATGCCCCTGAATTATGTCCTAGATATTCTGCCAGTTTGATTACCGATGTCAGTATTGGGGTGTCTCCTTTTTGGATGCGAAGAAGGCTGGAATCCGCTGGGGTACGCCCTATCAGTAATGTAGTAGATGTTACCAACTATGTTCTTATGGAGTTTGGTCAACCACTCCATGCTTTCGATCTCGATCGCTTAAACGAAAGAAGAATAGTGGTAAAACGGGCAAAGGAGGGAGACATCTTCACTTCCCTGGATGGTATGGAAAGGCGCCTGTATAATGATACGCTTATGATTTGCGACGGGGAAAAACCTGTAGCTGTCGGTGGCATAATGGGTGGTTTGAACTCGGAGGTTTCTGAAAACACCTCTAACGTCCTTATCGAAAGTGCATATTTTAATCCTACCAATATTAGAAAAACCTCGAAAAAGCTAGGCTTGCAGACAGAGGCTTCTTATAGATTTGAAAGGGGAGTAGATTACGGAGGGGTAATTAGAGCTTTAAATAGAGCGACCCAACTGGTTTTGGAAATCTGTGGCGGAAAAGCTGCAAAAGGGGTAGTAGACCAATATCCATCCCCAATCTTCCCTAAAGAAATTTCCCTGAGTATAAAAAAGACCAATAAGATACTGGGGACATCTCTAAAGAAAGGGAAAGTGAAGAGATACCTTAAAAGTATTGAACTTGATGTCAAAGACTTGGACAAGGATAAAGTAATAGTTGGAATCCCATCTTTCAGGATGGATCTACATCGGGAGATTGATTTAATTGAAGAAGTAGCCAGGTTAGATGGTTATAATAATATACCTACCACTGCGCCTGTTGTAAAGGTTAAGGCTGCCGGTAAAAACCCGGCGCAGGTGATACAGGAGAAGGCCAAGGACATCCTTGCCTCAATGGGGTACTATGAGGTTGTAAACTATAGCTTTATATCCCCCGTTTCGGTAAGCCTGTTAAATTTAAATGCTGAAAATCCCTATAATAGATTCATCAGCATAAAGAACCCCCTTAGAGAAGACCAGTCGATTATGAGAACTACTTTGATCCCGGGACTTCTCAACACTATGAAGACCAACGTTTACAATAAGAATTTAGACTTAAAGTTGTTCGAATTGGGAACGGTCTTTTATTCAGCCAAAGGAGAGGAACTTCCTAAAGAGAAGAAAATGTTGTCTGCCCTCATAACAGGGCTAAGATATGGTGAATCATGGAGTTTCCCGGGAGAAGGAGTTGATTTCTACGATATTAAAGGGAGTTTGGAAAATCTTTTCGAAGGTTTAAATATAACGAACTTCAATTTTTTATCCACTTCGGATATACTGTACTTACACCCTGGAAAATCTTCCATCATAGTGGTTGATAATACTGAAATTGGTGCTATAGGTGAAGTTCATTCTGCAGTACTGGATGGCTATGAAATCTCTAATCCTGTTTATCTATTTGAACTCGATTTTGATCTGATAGCCAAGCACACCCTTGGTGATAAAAAGATTAAACCATTATCAAAATATCCGCCAATCTACAGGGATATTGCATTAATAGTAGATGAGAATATTCAGTTCAGGGATATCTATGATACTATCGACAAGCTTAGTAATAAACTAGTTGATAATATACAGGTTTTTGATGTATATAAAGGTAAGTCTATACCCAGTGGGAAAAAGAGTTTAGCTTACCGAATTAAATATCAGTCATACGAACGAACACTGACGGACAAAGAGGTTAATAAGATACATGAAAAATTGGTATTCAATCTGGTAGGGAAAATTGGGGCCACTTTAAGGTAACATTAATTAGGGGAGGAAGAAAAAATGACAAAAGCAGATATCGTTGAAAGGGTCTATGAAAAAGTTGGAACCTCTAAAAAGGAGTCGGCAGAGATTGTAGAAACGGTTCTCGATATCATAAAAGAGAATTTACGGAGCGGTGAAAATGTAAAGATTTCCGGCTTTGGGAACTTCTCGGTTAGGGAGAAAAGACCCAGAAGGGGAAGAAATCCACAGACTGGTGGCGAAATCGAAATTACAGCAAGAAAAGTGCTAACTTTTAAACCCAGTCAGGTATTAAAGAAGGGCTTGAATTCTTAGTTAGTTGGAGCAATATCTTCCTGTCTTTTGCATTAACAATTATATTAGGCATTTCAACATCCATTGCTCTATAGTCATTGACCTTTCCAATTTTGAGAAATACAATGAAAAAAGAAGGGCGTGGGGCAAATCGAATAGACAATTCTATACCTGAAAAATTATACTATAAAATCAAGGAAGTAAGTGAGATTGTAGGAGTAGAGCCCTATGTATTGAGGTATTGGGAGTCTGAGTTTAATATAATTAAACCTTCCCGTACCAAATCCAAGCAGAGGCTGTATAGAAGAAAAGACCTCGAATTAATCCTGGAAATAAAAAAACTCCTTTATGAAGATCAATTTACCATTGCAGGAGCCAAAAGAAAACTCAAAGGATTCAAATTACATCGGGATGAAAGTTGCCTGACGGAACCTTCAAGTGAAAAACACATAAACCTTTTGAAGGATATGAAAAAGGAATTAAAGATAATTAAAAATATCCTTGAATAAATCCGTATAAATTTGCGGGACGTAGCGCAGCCTGGTAGCGCACCTGAATGGGGTTCAGGGGGTCGCCGGTTCAAATCCGGCCGTCCCGACCATTTTCTTATTAAAAACAGCAGATTAGGAATTTCCCAATCTGCTGTTTTATTTAAGCGTTATTGAGTTATGGGGTATATTAGTGAGAAAAACTAAGCAATCTCACCAGTACCAACATAACCGGATGCCGGTTGAATCATACTTGTTTGTTTTCCCCTGAGGTAATTAATCATAGGATCCACAATTAGAGGAACAACATCTGGAAGCATATTGGGCATCAGGTTATCCATTACTTTAGGCATCAGTTCAGGCATCTGTTCCTTCATATAATCCGGCATTGGTATCTTTTCTGCAACACGTTCCAGCATTACAGGCATAACTTTTGGCATCATCTTAGGCAGCAGAATCGGAAAGAGAACAGGGAATAGGGGTTTCATTATCCAAAGTAAAGTGCCGCCAAGTGGACCAAGCTTCCCTATAAATTTTATCATACCGCCCATCCCCAGAGGCATAGCATTGATGAGATCCGGCCACATGCTGCTCATAAGGTTTGCAAATCCCTGAGGGGTCATCAGCGCAATCATCCCTTCAAAAACTGCCCACTGCTTCATAACCTCCGGCTCAGGATCTTTGAATTTTTTGCCCAGCCCTTGACATGCAAAGGCTGCCAAATCATGAACACCTATAGTTTTACCCTTTTTATCCGCACTTACACGTAGCTGAAACTCACAACAAGGGCATAGTGCCAGAATTGCCTCAGCATCTATATCCTCGGCCTCCCTGATTCTAATATCCCCTATATCGTGGGCAACCAGAGGTTCCTTAATAAGTGTCAGCACAGAGCCGCAGCAATGAGCATCCTCTCTGTTATACTCCATCTCTTCAAACTGTATGCCCGGAATTGCCTTAATCATATCACGGGGAGGATCGTAAATGCCACTAACCCTGCCCATGTGGCAGGAGTCATGCCAGGTCACCTTCTTATTAACCTCGTGGGTATATTTGAATTTGTCATCTTGAATCTGTTCGCTTATAAGCTGGCTGTAATGCTTGGTTTCAATATCGAATTCAATACCATGTTTTTTAGCCCACTGAGGATATATGTGTCTCCACATCATGTCACATGCAGGGCAGGATGTTATGACCGTATCTGCGCCGCAGGCTTTTACATGGGTAATATTCTTTTTCATATTGTTGAGAAAGATGTCCCACTTGCCAGCTACCAGCATAGGGGTTCCGCAGCAATTCTCTTTAGGGCCAAGATAGGTGAAATCCACTCCGGCAGCATCGAGAAGGGTTACCGATGCCTTTCCGATATCTTCCTCAACATAACTTGCTGTGCATCCGGCAAAATAGACATTGGGGGCCTTTTTGTCGGGACCATGTTTTTCTTTCAACTCCTCAGGAAACCATTCATCCCGATTCTTTCTGTAGCCTGCCCAGATATTACCCTCTTTAACAAGAGCAGCTGCCATCATCTCAAAAGGCGGGAAGGTCATATTGCCATCCTCATGGATCAGTTTCCCCCTCAATTTCATCCAGGAAGGCTCAATGGGTAAAGAAGCAGAGCATCTCTGATTACACAGTTCACAGGTTGTGCATGCTATTATTGTATCAACCATCTTCTGATCCCAGTTTACTTTATTTTCCATATATTCTCTAAGCCAGTACCACTTACCTCTCGGACTTTGACTCTCCCATCCTCGACCATAGAACTGGTCGCATTCGTCGACACAGTACCCACACTGTGAGCAGGAATATGCATACCAGGCCACATCAGGCGGTATACCCCTTATACCTTTTTTATAGCGTTCTCCAACCTGTGTGATTACTGCATTCCCGAATGGGCGAATCAGTGGTTCAAAGATACTGACTACCTTCATCAGTAATCCCATAATCCCGCTACTCAAAACCTTTCCGGGGTTAAGTATGCCCTTTTTATCAACCTCCTTTTTAAACCTTTTAAGTTTCGTTACTCTACCAGTGCCCAGGACATCTTTAGCTTTCTTAGTGAAGTAAAGACCTGTTGAATAAGCCCTCCCTCCATGTTTTTCAGCAATTTTGATTATAGTCAGAACGAGACCGAAAACAAAGTTATAAGAGAATTTTCTCTGGTCAGAGGGGATAAAGCCAAGTATGACTGCTTCAGGTTTTCCATCTCTGCCTTTGTGAATGATTACCCCTTCTTTTACAATAGGTTGATTTACCTTTCGCTCAATTTCACTCATTACCTCACCCAAACTCTCAAGAGGGACAATTACCTCTGCAGGGACAAGAGAAGGGCCCAGACGTTTCACGACCATAAGCTTAAAACGGTTTTCCCATTCATGATCAGCAACTCTGTCAGGCAAAATCTCACCTTCAAACATCTTAGTAATCTCAGTTAATCCTTCCTTTATTTTTGAGGCGTCTTTCTCTGCATAAGCAACCGTCACTACATATGCAGCCGGTAAAATAGTACGATCTTCCGCTGTATGCCCCAGGTGTTCCTTCAAAGGAGTCCTGTTTTTAAGCTCCGCCATTTTTGGATTAATAAAGACTACTGACCAGAAGGGTAATTCACTTTTGTTCATAGCTTCTACAGCCTCTTGTAATTTTTTGGCATCGGGGAAAGCAAGAGCGCTAACAGCTATCTCTTCCAACTTTTTGATTTTCAAAGTCACCTGGGTAATAAACCCGGTGATCCCCTCGGCATCCGCAATCAGATCAAGATCATCACCGAAAAATTCCTTAATGGTGCCATCAGGCAACACAACACGGGCGCTTATTACATTCTCTCTAAAATACCCATAGGCGTATGACCCGATACCTGCACCCCCCTGAGCTAACCATCCACCAACAGATGATGAAGGTGCGCTTGTAGGATAAAGACGGAGGTCAAACTCTTGTTTTACGAGTTCCTTTTGCAGCTTTTCCCATGTTATGCCTGGTTGAACGGTAACCTCCATGTTGTCATTGTCTGTCTGTATGACCATACGCATACGCCAGAAATCTACTACTATGCCTTTCTTTGTGGGTATAGCCCCACCGTAACCACTAGAAGCCTTTCCCCTAGGAGTAAGGGGTATTTTGTTCTCATTTGCCCATAATACTAGTCTGGCTATCTCTTGTTCTGACTCAGGCTGGACAATTGCATCCGGGATAGTACTTCCTATGAAAGGGTGAATCATACCAGGAATAGCAGCTGTATCATGAGAATAGAGTCTGCGCTCTGTCTTATCGAAAGTTACTCGCTGATCAAAATCATTTTTTAGCCAGTCTTTTTGTTTTGATGTTAGACGTGACATTTTATTCTCCTCCAACAATTTATCTTAATACTCCAAATTATCAAATTTCCTCGTTATTACTTAATCTTAGTCATAACTAACTGCCTTTGTCATAAGATTCTTTTTATGTTCCAGTTGTTCCATCAATACTTCGCGCATAATATCGCAGGCCTGTTCCAGTTTAGGACTTGACAAGGCATAAATGATATATGTTCCTTCTCGACGGGTAACAACCAAACCCTTGGATTTAAGAAGGGATAGGTGTTGGGATATATTTGCGGCAGGATAGCCGGTAATCTTGATTAATTCTCCAACTGTTCTTTCTTTGTCTTTGAGGATATGAATAATTGACAAACGTTTAGGATTTGCGAGCATTTTTAATATATCTGCTTGAAGTTCCAATAGTTCCATTTCGGTTTCTGTCAATTCCATTTATCCCCCCTCTATATATTATATATTCGAAACTTATAATATATAATATATATTAATTTAAGAAAGTCAAGATGTTTTTTGTAGTTATTAAAAATTTCATTCTACCTATAGATTTAACCTATAATTATACAACTTAATCATTGAAATTACCTATTTGCAATTGAATTGTGAGTGTGATTTAATCCTTCCAGTTATGCGATTAGCTTAAGCAAATCCTCCATAGGTAAAAGAAGTATATTAAGAGTTGTGGAAAGAGTCATTTTTTCACTATGAACTAATTAAATATTAATCTCAGAGGTTTAAATGGAAAGTATAGTTAGGTTTTTCGGTTCTAAAAAGGGTATTCTTTCTGTAGGACTTTTTATTGGGGTCTTCGCAGCGTTACTTCAAAAATGGGGCAACCCGGGAAATATGGGTATATGTGTTGCATGCTTTGAGAGGGATATAGCCGGGGCGCTGGGGTTACATAGAGCAGGTGTTGTTCAGTATATAAGACCGGAAATTATCGGGTTTGTCCTTGGTTCACTTATCTCTGCACTTATCTTTAGAGAATTCAAACCCAGGGTAGGATCTGCTCCCATTGTGAGGTTCATGCTAGGTTTTTTTGCGATGCTAGGAGCATTGGTTTTTCTGGGTTGTCCATGGAGGGCGTTATTGAGACTATCAGGTGGAGATGGAAACGCTATCCTTGGACTAGTTGGACTAGCAGCAGGGGTAGCCCTGGGTGTATACTTTCTTAAATCGGGGTATAACCTTGGCCGAAACCATAAAACATATAAATTCGTAGGGTGGATAATGCCTCTTATTATGATTGGACTTCTAATACTTCTTATTGCGGCACCCAAATTATCTTCAGGTGCAGTTTTTTTCAGCGAGAAGGGTCCAGGAGCTATGCATGCTCCCCTCATTATTTCACTGGTCATAGGCCTGGCAGTAGGCATCCTGGCACAGAGAAGTAGGTTTTGTACCATGGGCGCCATCAGGGACTTAATCCTGATAAAGGACTTTCACCTTATGACTGGGGTCTTTGGGCTTTTAATAGGGGCATTTGTGACGAATCTCATACTTGGCCAATTTCATGCAGGTTTTGTAGGCCAACCGATTGCCCATAATAACCATCTCTGGAACTTTGGAGGTATGCTTCTGGCAGGTCTTGCCTTTGCCTTGGCAGGGGGTTGTCCAGGAAGACAGTTATTCATGTCCGGTGAAGGAGACGGAGACTCAGCAATTTTTGTCATCGGAATGATAACTGGTGCTGCCTTTGCCCATAATTTTGTTACTGCCAGTTCACCAAAAGGTGTGGGATTGTGGGGGCCTGGTGCTGTAATAGTTGGGCTGATTTTTTGTATTGTTATTGGTTTCTCAATGAGGGAGAAGGCATGAAAGTAGAGAAAAAAATGGCAGAAAAAGTAGATGCAAGGGGATTGTCCTGTCCTCAACCTGTGATAAATGCCCATAAAAAAATGAAAGAAATGGGAAAAGGAATCCTTGAAGTTCTTATTGATAGCACAACCTCGGGGGATAACGTAACTAGAGTGGCCACAAAAGAAGGCTGGGACGTGAAAGTAAAGGAAGAAGGAGAGGATATTCTTTTGGTGCTGAAGAAATGAAAATACAGAGACTCTTTTCAGGGAGATCAGAAAAACATAAAGAAGAAGATTTCAGGGGGCTGCTGGTCTATCAAAGCACCAGTGATGTTATATTTGCTGAGAAAGTCTTAAAAAAAGCAGGATACAGGGTTAGAGTTGTAGGACCGCCCCCTCACTTGAGAACTGGATGTGATCTTGTTATAGAGTTCCCGCTTATCGAACAACTTGGCATCGAACGTATCCTTAAGGAAAGGGGCAGAATCCCACTTGAGGTCATTCCAATCTCGGATGAAATACTTGAGCCCATTGACCTTTGTCAGAAAAAGGACTTTGGGGATTATCTGATGATCAGGGCAGCTAATATGAAACTGGTCATAGATAAGAGAACGGAGAAGATCGTAAATGTGTCCGGTGGCGGTTGCCCTGATGTGCCCTATCTGGCTGAAATGCTTATTGGGCAGAACCTTAAAGAGACTCCATCTCCTAGAGATCTTGGGCATACTATATGTGCCTATGCGCTACATATTGCGTATGAAGAGATGTTGAAGGAAGTTGTTTGATCATGCTACTGCTGGCAGGAACAATCCCCGATCCAGAATTACCCTTGATATACGGAAGGGTAAGAATGAAAGATGGCAGGTTGTTTATAGGTGAAAGGTCATTTTATCCTAACCGTGGTACCCCTTCTATGATCGGAACAGCAGCTACAATTTGCCAGATTATAGGGTTGGATGAACCTTATTGTGTAATAGCCGGTGATATAGGGAAAGGGGATGGAAGCAAATTAGTATATAATTATCTTGCTGAAAACATACATACTTTAAAACCTACTGTTTGCAGCTTTCATTATATAATGCCGGATTTAATGCTGCATCATGAGCTTTATTGCGCTTTGGGGAAGATTAAGAATAAACCTTTTCTGGTAGCCGATGCTGGGTACATGTATATCGCAAAGATGAGCGGTTGCGCCGATTTTTATGATCTGTTTACCCCGGATATTGGAGAATTGGCTTTTCTGTCCGATGAAAACTCCCCTCACCCATTCTATACAAGAGGGTTCATATTTCATAGACCCGAAGAGGTTGAAGATTTTATAATGAGGGCTTACGAAACAAAGAATACCCCTCGGTTCCTCCTGGTAAAGGGTTTTGTGGACTTTATATGTGAAAACGGAAGGGTTAAAAAAAGGGTTACTGAACCTAATATTGAGATCCTTGAATGCATAGGGGGGACAGGCGATACAATAACTGGTATGCTTACAGGACTAATCTTCGGAGGGCATCAACCTCTCGATGCATGTCATATATCGGCATTGGTCAATAGAGTTGCAGGGTCATTGGCCAATCCAACACCAGCAACACAGGTAATCGATATAATAAGGTGTATACCCGAGGCACTAAAAATAATTAGAAAGGAACATTCCAATGGAAGATAAGAAGGTTCCAAGACTCACAGAAACGGTTAAAGGAGCAGGTTGAGCATCGAAGCTTGGTCCAGGGGATCTGGATAAGGCTCTTTGCGGCTTGCCATTAGTGGATGACCCAAACTTAATTGTAGGTATGCAAAATTCTGAAGATGCCGGAGTTTACAAATTGTCCGATGATCTGGCAATTATTCAGACTGTGGACTTCTTTACCCCTATAGTTGATGATCCTTATATGTTCGGCCAGATAGCTGCTGCCAATGCACTGAGTGATGTCTATGCCATGGGGGGGAAACCGCTGACTGCAATGAATATAGTCTGCTTTCCCATAAAGACGATGGATATATCCATATTGAGGGAGATACTTAAAGGCGGACTGGAGAAGATGAAGGAAGCAGGGGTTACGTTAGTTGGCGGACACAGCGTAGAAGACTCGGAGTTGAAGTATGGTCTATCTGTTACTGGGACGATTCACCCTTCTAAGGTATTAACAAATGTAGGGGCAAAGGTAGGAGATAAACTTATTCTTACTAAACCTCTGGGTACAGGAATAATAAATACAGCAATAAAGGGTGGAATGGCGACACAGAATTCCATTGAGATAGTTACAAAGTACATGGCAAGTTTGAATAAAAGAGCATCTGAAATTATGCAGGAAGTGGGAGTAAATGCTTGTACAGATGTAACAGGGTTCGGTCTTCTGGGGCACGCCTTTGAGATGATTGAGGGCACCGGCAAAGGAATGGTAATCAATGCATCCGATATTCCCATACTCCCTGAAGCATTAAACTTTACGAAAATGGGTCTTATTCCGGGAGGGACATATCGCAATAAAGAATTCAGGATCAACAAGGTGGATATCGACACAAAGATATCACCTTATATTATAGACATCCTTTTCGACCCTCAAACATCTGGAGGGCTTCTGATTGCCGTCCCCGAAGAAAGGGCGGGAGAGTTGGTCAAAAGGTTAAAGAAAGAGGGCATAGAGGATGTAGCCATAATCGGAGAGGTAATGGAAGATTCTCAAGAGAGGATATTGGTACGGTAAAAATGACAAAGGTAATCGATGTAAGAGGGCTTGCGTGCCCTCAGCCTGTGATTAATACAAAGAAGACGTTGGAAGAGATAGAAGAGGGCATCCTTACTGTAATAGTAGATAACGTGGCAGCCCGGGATAACGTCCGGCGGTTTGCAGAAAGCCAGGGTTGTACGGTAAATGTTGAAGAAGATAACGGAGACTATCGTCTTGAAATAGCCAAGGGATTCCCCTGTGAAGTCGAATCAAAAACCAGGGAAGCCAAAGGAAATGACAATATCGTTGTCTACATCAATTCCAATTTAATGGGTGTCGGGGATGAGGAATTAGGAAATATCCTCATGGATGCTTTCCTCAAAACTATGATTGTTGCTTCTCCACGGCCCAGAAAAATCATATTTGTAAATAGTGGTGTTAAACTGGTTATCGAGGGATCGGATATTGTTGGACATATTAAAGAAATGGAAAAGAAAGGGATCGAAGTCCTATCCTGTGGGACGTGTCTTAACTTCTATGGGATTAAGGAAAAACTTCAGGTGGGAGTAATATCAAATATGTATGATATCATCGAGTCACTTATCGAAGCGGATAAGGTAATAATTCCTTAATAGACATTTGGAAGGAGTGAACAAGAAAAGAAGAGGGGCTATCAGCGAACCGCCAAGTTCTTCATCTGATAGCCCCTCTACCCTACACAAAAGGGATTACTCCCTTTTTTTAAGGCTTTTTCTTTCCTATGACCTGAGTTTGTCATTCAAGAAATTTTTCTGGTAAGCTCTGTAAGATGTTTTATGGCAAAACCAATTGTAGGATCAAGGCTTAACGCCTTTTTAAACATGGGAATGGCCTTTTCTGTCTCTCCCTTTCCCCTGAGATTCACACCCATATTTGCATAATCGATAGCAGATTTTGGGTCTATCTCAATTGCCCTGGAAAAGCATTGGATGGCCTCATCATATTCTTTCAGCTTGAAATGACAGAACCCCATAAGGTTGTGAATATCCTTTCTATCCTCCTCTGCTTCCCTGGCATTCTTCAGCTCTGAAATGGCAGCTTCATACCTCTCCATCTCTTTATAGCAAGCGCCCAGGTTGAAATAGATACTGCTTAAGTCTTCCTCTTTTGGTTGGGATGACAGGGACTTTTTGAGATAGTCTAAAGCGGTATCAAGGTCTTTCATTTCAAGATAACAGAGCCCCATATAATAATAGACAGGGCTCTTTTCTGTAAAAAATTCCTCTGCACGGTTCATCATCGCAAGCCCGTCGCTGTATTCCTCTAAATTTATATGGCTTAACCCCGCATAAAAATATATCTCCCCTATGGGAAGCTGGTCAGGTTCCATCTTCAGGGCATCCTGGAACCTATCAATTGCCTCTATATAATCCCTGAGACCGAATTCACACAGGCCCTTGTAATAATATATCATGGCTGAAGATGGGATATGCTTCTCTGCCTCTTCAAGGGTATGAATAGCCTTCGTATTCTCGTTCCTTCGAAGATGGCACAATCCCTTCGATAGAAGGATAGTCCCCATATCCTCAAATTCAACATTCTCTGCCAGTACTCTGTCAAAATGTTCCAGTGCGCTGTTGTAGTCTTCCTGTTCAACCAATTCAATACCGAGATGAAAGGAGATGCTAAGAGCCTCTTTTTCACGGTCATTTATCCTGAGGGTATCTTTCATAAGGGAGAGTGATTCTGCAGCACAGTTCAAACAGTCGTTTTTGTTGTTTTCATGCGTTTCGAATTTAATAGGCAGCTCAGTTTGACTGTCCATAGAGTAGATGTTTGAAACTGGCTGTTTTAAGAAAGTTTCCTTAAAACAGTTGTGAATATTTCCATCCTTTTCTCTTAATATAATAGAAGAACATCTCTGAAAAGAGCCCTTCACAGGAGCATTGGCCCATATCATCAGTTCATCGAATACAGAATGAACTCCCAGTGTATTTATAAGCCTTTCAAGCTTATTCCCTCCAGGCAGCTCAAGGTAAATCCTTTCCCTTTCGTTTTTTACGATCTCCTTAATGTTAACAGGAAGGGTATCTCCCGAGACGTAGATGCAGGGAATCATCAGTCGCTCTCTAAGGAAATCCAGGCATGTATTGATTGACGTAATATCATCATCTTCATTTGTCATAAGAATGGGTAGAATCATAATACGGGACACACTCTGGTGAATATATCCTTCTCTATTAAAAGGGCTGATTATCTCGAAAAAATCGTTATAAACATCTTTCAGCAAACTTACAGGCGGTAACGGATGAACCGGATGAATGTTTATCCTGTAAAAAGAGTATCTTTTGAGAAATAATGCAATCTCTTTTATAGCCTCTCTTACACGGGGGAAGTCTCTCGCTATATCTTCTGCAACAAGGTATATGTCCGCAGATATATCAAGGTAAGGAAAAATACCTGTGAAATACTCCTGAAATTTCTGAGAAGAATAACCGTTTGATCGATCCAGAATAAGATACAGTTTCTTTATTGAACCTTCTGACATTAGAAAAAACTCTCTCTTTCCTGATAGTAAATTAATTTGTTGAGTCGTCTAAAAAAGACAGCACATAAACACAACAACTAAGCTAACATTTGTCATCTTGGTTAAGCTCTTTGATTATCTCCTCTGCATATACTTCTAGCCTTGATCCTGTGAATAAGCTGTCTTTCATCTTTTTAATCCCTTCATAGAATAATCTTATGGAATGGATTTTTGAAAGTTGTATGTCGTTTCACCTTTCTTTGAGAGCGCAAAAAGTCCTTTATCAGTTAGACAGGATAATAATGCTGGTTCCTTCATATGATGGTCACTAAAAGATAGAATTCCACTATTTTTCAGTATTCTGTGCAGCTCATTCAGTACAGCTTCAGGTTGGTCAAGGTCATGCAATATATCATATAATAGGACTGCATCAAGAGATTCGTCTGGTAAACCTGTTGCACAGTCGGACTGAATGGTTTCTACATTTTTTAACCCTTTCTTCAAAACCAAGCTCTTTACTTTCTTCACCGCGAGTGGGTGAATATCAAGGGCATAGATTTGCCCTGAGGGGCCAACCAGTTTGGAAAGAGACAATATATAGCTGCCTGGTCCGCAACCATAGTCCAGCACTCTAAACCCCGGCATTATGCCGACTTCTTGCAGTATATCCATGCGAGGCCATAAGAAATCCCGAAATTTGTAAGTCAGTGTCATGAGTTTAAAATCCATGTTTGATTTTGGCTCGTCCATGAATTCCTCTTCTATTGTCATGTTAATAACAAAGCTAACGGATAAGAGTTAATATTAGTCCGATCCTGTACATTGCGTCTTTACAGACATATATTTCCAATAGTATAAGGCTCAAAATCATTTTACATAAAAATTATTGGTTCCTTGCGAGTCTGACATTTTTGATTCAGGTGCTGCGCAATGTTCTTAATTGTATCGTTATCTATATATCGTGCATTCTCGGGGCACACTTTAATACAGGCATTACATAAAATGCATTTTCTTATATTAATTGATTTGCTGTTTTCCGGATCAATTGCATCAACAGGGCAATTCTGTGAGCAGAGTCCACATTGCAAACAACTGTCATTTACTGCAATGAAATCGATGAAAGAAAACATTTTAACAGAGTCCTCTATATTTTTATAGGGATATTTGCCGGGAACAGTCACTCCAGCAATGTGATCGATCGATGGAACAGATAATATCTTTTCCATTATTTTCTGCCCGAATGAATTTGCGTAGTTTATATCTTCTGTATCTGGCCGACCTGCGGCAATAGGTGTTTCGTTAGTGGAAAAAGAGTGTTCCCCTATAAATGCACCACAGGCAATCGGTAAACAGCCGGCTTTTATCGCAGTGTCTTTAAGTTCTAGCAATGCATCTTCATATTCTCGATTACCATAAACGACAACGCATATTGTAGGGGTATTATGGGCTTTTACTGTAGTTAGCCATTCAATTGCATTGGCTTGTGCCCTGCCGAAATAAACAGGCATCCCAATAATAAGTAATTCATTCTCCGATGTTTGTAATTGTTGTTTGCTACTCCCAAGCTTAGTAATATCAAATAGTTTCATAGCTTTGATATCGATTCCTTGCGCAATTGCTTCAACGATCTTTTTTGTTGTACCCGTAGGGGAAAAATACACCAGTTTCAACAGTTCCAAATTCATTTGTTATAATCTCCATAACACCAGACTAACTGGTAAACAAATAAGACCTAAGCTAACCTGTCATTCAGCAGTTAGGTGTAATTTATTATTGGTGATCAATATATGCATAACAAATTATTTAGCCAGGTAAGGTTGAATCTTCTATTTTTCCGGTGGTACAGTTAATTCTGTTGCCGTCTGAATTCCGGTCGCTATTTCTGGAATTATGCCTAACCTGATATATATCGGACGAACCAACTTCCTTAACTCGTTAAGTTTTTTTGCGAAAATAGAAGCGCCTAAAATGCAAAATATACCACCGACCATTATAGTTTTTGGTGCACCTAAAACACTTGCCATACTTCCTGCTAAAAAACTACCAAAAGGCACTGTGCCCATAAATGCCATCGCGTAAATACTCATAACACGCCCCCGTTTATCATCATCAACGATGGTTTGTATAATTGTGTTGCTGGTTGCCATCTGCAGCATCATACCAAGCCCGGTCACTAACATTAATATAAAGGAAAGTAAAAAGAGGCGGGATAAAGAAAATGCGACAAGCCCCAAACCAAAAATACCGGCTGATAGAGGAATAAATTTCCCAAGGCCCACAACAGTTCTTCTGGATGCAAGATATATAGCGCTTATCAGAGCGCCAATACCAGAGGCTCCCATAAGAAAACCGAAGGTATGAGGACCACCATGAAGAACTTCCTTCACAAAAACAGGCATAAGTATAGTATAAGGCATTCCCATCAAACTAACTAAAGCGAGCAAAAGTATAATCGATTTTATAGGTGGAAAGCCAAAGGTATAAGAAAATCCTTCCTTCAGCTCTTTTAAAATGTCAGGATTTTGAATCTCTTTCTTTTGGTACTTCACCTTCATAAGAATAAGGGATAATATAACAAAAATGTAACTTATCCCATTAAGGAGAAAACAGATTCCTTCACCTGCATAGGCAATTAATATACCTGCTATGGAAGGACCCAGCAATCTCGCACCGTTAACCATTGAGGAATTTAAGGCAATTGCATTTCCTAAATCTTCTTTTTTTTCTACCATTTCTACTACAAGTGCCTGTCGTGCCGGCATATCGAAGGCATTAACACAACCAAGCAATACACTTAAAAGTATGATGTGCCAAACCTCAATTACCCTGGTGAAAAAAAGAAACGCCAGGATTAACGCTTGTATCATCGCCAGAATTTGAGTGGCAATTAAAATATAATAGCGACTCCATCGGTCAGTCACTACTCCTGCAAAAGGAGATAACAAGAAGGTAGGGATTTGACCAGCAAAGCCGACCAAACCCAGTAAAAAGGCGGAACCAGTAAGATGATAAACCAGCCAGGGTATAGCAATTCGTTGAATCCACGTTCCGATAAGTGAGAGGCTTTGACCTCCAAAAAAGAGGCGATAATTTCTATATTGAAGTGAACGGAAGATATTTTTAAGTGCTGCTGGTGCTTTAGTGTTCTTATCAGATGCCATTTTCATTGGAATCAGATCTCTTCCTGAAATGCAATTTCATCTAACTAATCTGCATTTATAAATTTATTTTCACCAACATTTGAGCTGAGTTGCGCGTGATGCGCAAACGTTTTCCATTGATTTCTCGGCAATTTGCTATTCTCATATTTTTTTCATTTCTTTAATAATTTAATTACTTCTTCTTCCTTTGGAAATCGGCCAACCTTATGTTTAGAAAATATGAGTTTGTCATCAGCGATTACATCAAAAACCCCATCGCTACCCTTAATTAATTTTGCCTCGATACCTAAATCTTTTTTTATCTTTGCCGCCAAACTAGAGGCTTTTGGTAAATAATTTCAAACATTACAGTATTTTATTGATATTTTCATATTTCACTCCTTCCTCTCTTTTTAATATTTTCCACCACCTGGTGGACATCAGCCAAACATCAATTTCCTTTTGGATTTTCCTTAACGCAATTGCATCCTCCTGCCTTCTTTTCGGAGGAAATCTTTTCGTAGATCAAAGAACGATTGTTATTAATAAAATCATTTTCAATATCTCTTTTAGTATATTTAAAACAGTAGCATACTAGATCATCATCTTTGAATTTGTCCCTTTTTTGAAAATTAGGTTCAATCTCAATCATATATTTGCTCACAGGATTAGCAATATAGAGTGATAGGATGTCAGCGAAATATCGCAGACATGCGACATCTTAAATCATCGTTACAATGAGCTTTTCCCATTAGGTTAAATATTGTTTATTACCTTTTTAAGTTTTTCTTTAACTTCTTTAGCAATAGCGAATAAATTATTGTTTTCTATTGCCTGCATTGAAGCTTCGGGATCGATGGCTGATATTTCTACTTTTCCATCTTCTCTTTGTTGAACGATAACATTGCAAGGCAGCATAGATCCGATTTTGTCTTCGGCTAGCAGTGCTTTGTATGCAAAGGGAGGGTTGCATGCCCCAAGAATTCGGTAAGGCCGGAAATCAACATCAAGTTTTTTCTTAATTGTATCTTTTACATCAATATCTGTCAAAATACCGAACCCCTCCTTTTTTAATTCATCAATAGTTTTATCTATTGCCTCGTCAAACGATAGATTAACTATTTTATCGAAAGTGTAGCTCATATTTACCTCCCTTATTTGCATCTAATTTATTGTTGAGACGCTTGTTGCAAGCCGCCCAAACATCGTGAATTTGAATCAATTCCGCCGTCTTTTTTATGTCCGTTCAATTCTGGCTTTATGCATTTAGCTATAGTTTAAACTTACCTGAAAAATAGATATCTTTGACGCTTTTTGCCTTGTCTTTTGCCCAGGATTCTAGCCCCATTTTCTTTATTAAGCAAAGGTTAAAAACTTTCGTATTATGCGGAACCCTGATGGCTTGCTCAGCGTATGGATGTAGGTAATCACAAGGAAATTCTGAACAATCATAACAAAATTTAACCCCTTTCCTCTCTGCACATGGATAAACATTACATTCCATAGGTAATACAGGACACTTTCCGTTTTCGTTACGACATCCTTTACAAACAGCTTTTTCTACGGGGATACCAAGGTTTTCTGAAATCGTGGTTCGTATTTCCTGATTCTCATTTGTTAAATACAGAAAGCAGTTAAAACAATCCAGACCACAAGGTGCTGTCATCTGTTCATAATTCATTTTCTCTCCTTTCAATATTTCTTTTGTTATAGGATCAGAATACAGTACCAAGATAGCAGGGGCGATTTAGAAGAGGATGTGGAAAAAGAGGCATGTTTGCTAAAGAAGGCGAGAATCAACCCAACCTGTTTTTAAGCCCTCTGCCCGATTTGTTTATCAGTCTTGTGGATTTCCTATCCTTGTACAGATTTCGACTGCTAAAGTAAATATAATATCAGGTGTTAAATGTTCAATAATGGTGCTGTCATAAAGTATTTTCGATTCTGGAGAAAAATCGCAATCTCCCTTCCAGTATAAAACAGCCACCGGAATCTTTGATGTTATTTTAAAGCCGTAAGCCGCTTCCGCCATATCAAGTGGAATACCTTTAAGTTGTTCACATCTTTTTTTGAATTCATTAATGTTATTGGTATATTGTCTGGAGATTAAATAAGTTGGTATTTCATGAGGGCCGCGAAAGAATGTAACACCGCCTGGGATATCTTTTTCGGATATCCATTCGTTGGATGTTTCAATTTCCTTCGATTTCAGAAGATAATGCATAATGAAATGGTAAAAAAAGACATGAGACCCCTGAAAATTATTGGTAAGCTGATTAATCTTAAACTCATTAGGATATATTACATAATCGTCACCCCAGACAGACAAGATATAAGACTTTTTCTCATCATCGTATTTACATAACGCTCGTCTGCAAACATCTTTGGGATCTTGTTTGGCTAGGTCCTGAAAATGTATTATGTCTATTGAGGTTGCCATATTTCAACCCATTGAATTTATATTTTGGGCTAAAATTATAAATGGGCTCCTCGTGCCCTTATTGGGCACGAGGTAGTGTTTGATAAGCTGGTTATATTCTATTGTTGAGATGAGAGTGCATCCACGAGCATGGCTGCTGCTTTTTTGCCAGAAAGGAGCATTCCGCCAAAGATTGCGCCCATGCGTGGACCGCCATAGGTTGCATTTGCCGACATTCCGGCAACATACAGTCCAGGAAAGACCTCTTTGGTGTTCTCCAGGGTAAGTGTCTCAGCCCGGTCTGACCACATGGATTTTTCGCCTTCAATCTTCCCGCTCGGTGTATTCAGTTTACCCGGGACCTTTGCTTGAACTACCTTGACAACCTCGACGGGATGACCAGAAGCATCCAGCACGAATTTAGATCGAACAGCTAGTGGATCGACATGCAAACCGGCGATTTCCACTGCAGACCAATTTATGACTACCCCCACTACCCTGTCGGGACGCATCATCACATCCTCCACGCTGACGCAGTTGAAAATCGTCAATCCGGCTTGTACTGATTTTGACGTAAGAGTTGAAATCGCTTCAACGGAATCCGCAGTGTAATAACCCTCCTGATACTGATTATACCGAATGGAGAACTCGTCGAGAATGGGAAGAGCGGAATCCTGTATAACTATTTCGTTGAACATCATACCACCGCCCCACATACCGCCACCGACACTGAGTTTGCGTTCATAGAGCGCCACTTTTTTGCCGGCCTTTGCCAAATAGTACCCGGCTACAAGTCCAGCCGGGCCACCCCCGGCAATAGCAACGTCTATTTCCAGATTATCGAGAAGTTTACGGGAGAATCGCTCCGCTATTGCCCTTGAGATTACCACTTCGTTTAGTTCCATACTAACTCCTTTCATTTTTCTATTCTATTGGCATAACTTTGGAGCTGAGACACTGGAAATACTAAAGCGTTTTCCCGGCAATTCTCCAGCAATTTGTTATCGCCATTTTTTTATTTTTCAAAATGAACTTATCAAATTAAATGATAGCTGTACATATATTTTTTATCAATGGTTAGTTTGTTGATTTTTTATCTATCCAACAAGTTTAGTATCTTTTCTTCTATATTGATTCCATTGATATGTTACAAAAAGCATTGTTGATATTAAACCTAACCACCCTATAAACCTGACAAAATTTGCAATTGCAGTATCGTAATTTAATAATCCCAGGCTTGAAAATATCCTTGTCCAATCATGTTCGCCGCTGCCTACCAGCGGCAAATCATGTGCCCTTGCGTCTGCCATATATCTGGCGATATTAAAAAAGTTTTCAAAAAACCACAATATAGAAACTGAGAAAGATACCAAAGCTGCCTGTCGTAAAAATGTTATTGCTGTTACTACGGGGAATAACAACTGCCCTAGAGTTCCGCCGTAAAGTCCAAGAGTACTGCCAAATATTCCAAATATTATATGCCCGGCTTCATGAAACAGAAGATTTGCATGATCGATGATAAAGATGAAACCATCATTATCAGCTAATAATGCAATAATCAATAACAAAAATCCTGTTGTGAAGACTATAAATTTCGGTGTTGTTACGTCGTTTATTTCGCTCAGATTAATAATAGGTATCATGTTTTATTAACTTTTGACAATCGGGTACTCAAATTGATACAACTTTATGCAAAATAGGGGTTATATATTATTTTTAAAATCTATTTAGTTAGGGTTTTACTTCTCTCTTCTGGGTTCGGTTTACGACACGTCCTTCATCATCATACAGTTCTTCCATAAGAACTTGATATTTTATTGGTTCGGATTTCCCTTTCTCCCATACCCGCTCAATGTATTCCCACCTCTTGAGCATCTTTGAATTGCCCTCCCAGGGCTTTCGTTGTCCTCTTACTTTGCCAGACTTTAAATTTCCCTCTCCGTCATACTCCGCATTTTTCTCAACGGTCTTTTCACCATTTTTATTATATTTTTTTTCCTCTATACTTGAACCGGTTGTCTTCCCATATTTATCGAAATGCCAAATAACATACTTGATTACCCTGCAGTTTTGGTCGTAGTCCCAGGTTTCAACGCTGGAAGTAACGCGTTCTCCGTCCATAAACCGCCAAGTAACTCGCTTCTTAGGGCCACATTTGTTGTAATCTGTTCGCTGGCTAGTATCCTCAAACTCACCAAACGAAGGTTGTGCGGTATTACCGTTTTTATCTGGTGGGGTTCCGGTTTCTGGTGGGTCTTCAATAGAAAAAAAGAAAGGTGTTTTGTTATTTTCATCATTGAACTGGAATACCTGACCTTTAAAACATGAGAATTTTTCCAGAATCTGAGCCAATTCTTCTGGGTTACCCTCGAATATAAAAGCTTTCATATTCTTCTCCTTAGTCCAACAATTTATGATTTAAATAGAACAATTAGTCTGTAAGTTTATTTAATAGTACCTCCTATGAAACCTTTCTCTTCACCCCGTCAAGGGATTCCTTCTCCCATATCAGCCTGATTTTCTTGAGTTCCTCAGAGGAAAGATGTTCTGTCTCGTACTGTTTCCCTATGGACATATATGCAGGCATATTCTTTTCCAGTGGCCGGACCCCGTATTCCTGATAAGAATTGAATACATCCGTACCAAAATATACCTGCATCTGCTGGGAGTTAGAATTTCCCCTTATCTTCACGTCATTATCCTTAAGAAACTGTAATGTCATCATGGCATCATTAAATGTCTCGTTAGGAAGGCCGTATTGGGTAAATAACTCTACGTCTATACCGTTTTTTTGAGTCAATTTGATCGCTTTTCGCATATCATCCAGAGAGATGTTCTTTTTAAGGCCGTTAAGAACTTTTCCCGATGCCGATTCCAGCCCATAGGCAACAAGATAAACCCCGGCAGCTTTCATCTTTTGCATAAGTTCTTTATTGATGAGGTCGGCTCTTGTTTCCAGCCATATCTCTATCTTAAGGTTCCTTCGGAGAATCTCTTCCATTAGTTGATCTATCCTGTCAATATTGATGGAAAAACTCGGATCTGCAAACCAGAACCTTTTAATGCCTTTACGGTAAACCCAGCCAATCTCTTCTATGACCCTATCGATAGAATGGAATCTGACTTTTCGTTTAAAAGCGTTAGGTGTATAACAGAATACACAGTTATATGGACACCCTCTTGAAGTGAACATAATTGCTTCTTCAAGATTAGAGAAATCAATAAGGTCATTTTGAAGGTACGGAGATGGGTATCTGTCAAGATCGCTGTATGCTTCTACACAGGGGCCGTCGTAATACAGACCGTCTTCACATTTACAGGAACTCCCTGAGATAACAGTGTTGTCTGTTCCATCTCTAATGGCCGAAGCTATGTTCAGAAGAGCAATTTCGCCTTCGTCTCTACATATATAATCGATAGATCCCATGGATTGAATTGCAGAAGATGGCATAAAGGTAGCCTGAGGGCCACCTATTACAATCTTGATCTTCGGGTCAAAAGACTTTATATAATTTGCAAGACCGATAACGTAGAGGATATTCCTCTGATAGGTAGAAAACCCTATCAGACCTGGTTTGAAATCACGAATATAGGAATGGAGGAGATTAAGAGAAAAAGGGGTGTTTTCTCCAATATTCAGAATTTTTACATTGAACCCGTGCCCCCGCAAAAATGCCGTAATATAGGCGATAGAAATAGGAGTAGCAGGTGGGATGAATGGATTTATTTCGACAAGTAAGATATTCATAATAAAGAATATATAACCAACTCTATTGAAGTAAGTCAACGAAAAAGAGGAAAGGTGTTTACCTAAAAACTTTCACTCAAACCTTGATAAGTTTATCGTTTATGTTTATAATAATAGATTATTTAGTTATTTTTCAATTATAGGTGGCAAATAAACAATGAAAGAAGACAAGGAAGTTTCATTTTTGAATATCATCCTGGATAGCATAGCTGATGGTGTCTTCACTATAAATGAACAGGACCAGATTACTTCTTTTAATAGGGCGGCAGAGGGTATCACGGGATTTGCCAGAAATGAAGCTATCGGACAATATTGCTTCAATATTTTCAGAACCAATATCTGTCAGACTCACTGTGCCCTCAAACAGACCTTAAGGACAGGAAAAGCTATAACTAATTTACCTGTCAACATATTAAACAAAGAAGGAAAGGAAGTACCTGTAAGTATCAGTACGGCTGTCCTCAAAGATGAGAAAGGAGAGGTCATTGGTGCTGTAGAGACCTTCAGGGATGTTTCGGTAGAAGAAGAATTAAAGAAGGAGATATCCAAACAGTATTCCCTTGAGGACATTATTAGCAAAAATCATCAAATCCAGGAGATATTTAATATACTCCCGGATATTGCAGAAAGCGATTCAACTGTGATGATACAGGGACCAAGTGGTTCCGGCAAAGAACTTTTTGCCAGGGCTATCCATAACCTGAGTCATCGAAAAGACCACCCTTACATCAAAGTAAACTGCGGTGCCTTGCCGGACACTCTACTGGAATCTGAGCTTTTTGGTTATGTTAAAGGGGCATTTACAGATGCCAAGATAAATAAACCAGGCCGATTTGCCCTGGCAGAAGGGGGTACCATCTTTCTGGATGAGATAGGGGACATGTCTCCTGCCCTTCAGATAAAACTACTTCGAGTATTACAGGAAAGGGAATATGAACCTCTTGGAGGTATAAGTTCAGTCAATGCTGATGTAAGGACGATAACCGCCACAAACAAAAACCTCTCTGATTTAGTAAGAAATGGAAGCTTCAGAGAAGACCTGTTTTACCGGCTTAACGTTGTAAAGATTGATCTTCCTCCCCTGGCTAAACGTCGGGAAGATATCCCTCTTCTTATAGATAATTTTATTCACAAGTTTAATTTAAGGAAAGGGAAGCTTATTGCAGGAGTATCTGATGCTGTGACAGAATTTCTTATGGGATATGACTTTCCCGGAAACATAAGGGAGTTGGAAAATATCATTGAACATGCCTTTGTACTGTGTAAAGACAGAATTATCGGGATAAAACACCTGCCTCCGGAGCTTACCAGAGGGCTTAGGGAGAGAGAAATTTCCCGTAACTCAGATATTAGTAATCCCTTAAAAGAAGCTGAAGCAGAGTTAATAAGGGAGACTCTGGATAAACACCAGGGGGATAGGGTAGCGACAGCAAAAGAATTAAAGATTGACCGATCTACACTCTGGAGAAAGATGAAGAAGTATGGCATTTAAACAGAAATTATAGTTGCACTAATGCATTGTATTGCATGCAACAAATGCATTGATGCATTTGCATACCCCTTCTTTACCTTCCTTAGTGATAACCACCAATTTTCGCAACTTGTCTTAAATATTACCTATTTTAAATTCAAACTCCCAATATAATGTTCTTGGCATGCTCCTTGCTTCTTATTGAAGATGGAGGTGGAAGATGAATGTTGCTATCCCTCTTTTTGGAAATTGGATATCTCCCCGCTTTGGTTTTTCCCAGGAGATATGGATATTAACTGTAGAAGATGGCAAGGTTGTATCTCAGAATACGATATCCATGGCTGGGCTAGCACTTCCTCGATGGTTTGACCAGTTTGCTTCCATGAAAATTGATACTCTTATCTGTGGGGGGATAGACAGATTCTGTTATTATCAGCTTAATAGTTTGGGGATATCTGTTATCTCTGAGATTGCTGGTGATGCCAGCGAAGCATTGAGTCTGTTTATAGATGGGAAATTAGAGCCTGGCTGCAGAATATGTAGAAGGGGAAAGAGAGGTTTAAGAGGGAAAAGGGGCAAAATATTTGGCCCCCCATGGTCAATGAATGATAATAAAAATGAAGGAGGCTAAGTTAATATGGTTCAGGATAAATGTGTAAAAGACTCTACGTGTGAATCATGCAGTGAAGAAGGTGTATGTTCGCAAGATACGAAGGAGTCTCATTCTGAAGAAATACTCAGGAAAACGCTTGGAAGAATAAAACATAAATTTATGGTAATGAGCGGAAAGGGTGGTGTGGGTAAAAGTACAATAGCTGCTAACCTGGCAGTAACACTGGCTTTAAATGGGCGACAGGTTGGCCTGCTAGATGCGGATATACACGGTCCTAATATACCGAAGATGTTGGGACTTGATCTGAGAAAACTCGATGGATCGCCTGATGGGATAGAACCGGTTCTTCTCTACCCCAATCTAAAGGTAGTTAGCCTGGCATTTTTACTTAGCGATCCAGACAACCCTATAGTCTGGAGAGGGCCACTTAAACACGGAGCATTTAAACAATTCCTGGGCGAGGTTTTTTGGGGCGATCTCGATTACCTGATAGTTGACCTTCCGCCCGGAACAGGTGATGAACCCTTAAGCATTGCTCAGTTGATAAATGATGTGGATGGTTCTATTATCGTAACCACACCTCAGGATGTAGCCCTTCTTGATTCCAGAAAAGCGGTAACGTTCAGTCGTATGCTGAATATCCCCGTGGTAGGAATCGTAGAGAATATGAGCGGGTTCTCTTGCCCTCATTGTGGAGAATCTATTGATCTCTTCAAGATAGGAGGAGGAGAGAAGGCAGCTTTGGAACTTAAGGTTCCGTTTCTAGGAAGGGTAGTCTTTGATATGGATATTGTTCAAAAATCCGACATGGGGATACCATTTGTAGAGAACGTTCCTGACTCGGAGGCAGCCAAAGCCTTTCGAGAGATTGGGAAGAGATGTGAGGAGTTTGTTAATAGTTCTGGAGCAAAATCAGCAACATTAGAGAGCGAAACTACAGGTATCTCTAAGGTGAAAAAGATGTTGAAGAGTTAATAAACATTAAAAAAAAGGGGGGTAAAATAATGAAGATAGCTGTTGCTACCGATGGCAACATGGTTTCTCAACATTTCGGCCATTGCAAATCCTATACAATCGCTGAGATAGAAGATGGAAAGGTGATAACCAAGAATTTGATAGATAACCCAGGCCATGAACCTGGATTTTTGCCGGTATTTTTGGCCGAGAAGGGTGTAAATTGTATCATTGCCGGCGGTATGGGTGGAAGGGCACAGGGGTTGTTTGCCGAAAGAGGGATTATTGTTATCGCAGGGGCCTCAGGTTTGATAGATAAGGTACTGGAGGATTTTCTCAATGACAGATTAGTGACTGGGGCTAATGTATGTGATCACTGAAAGGAGGTGAGACATATGCCAGGATTCGATGGAACTGGACCAAGAGGTCAAGGCCCAATGACCGGGGGTGGAAGGGGATTTTGTAACTTCAACTTTGCGGGAATGGGAGGCCCTAATATGGGATATCCCTATGGAACACCATTCTCAGGATACCCATACGAAAATCAGCCTTATTCTCCATACCAGGCTTATCCTTGCCGAGGCTTTGGAATGGGAAGAGGTTTGGGCAGAGGACTCGGAATGAGAAGAGGTTTGGGAAGAGGATTAGGAATGGGAAAAGGTATGGGAAGGGGTATGGGCAGAGGCTTTGGGTGGTAAGTTCACCCAACAAGCCTATCCCATGGAAAGGAGTTAATTAAATGAAGATCTTTATTACTGCTACTGGCCAGGGATTAGATGCCGAGGTTGATCCCCGCTTTGGCCGTTGTCAATACTTTACTATTGTTGACCCGGATACCATGCAATTTGAATCAATAGACAATAGTAGCATTGGCGCTTCCGGCGGGGCTGGTATACAGGCTGCACAGTTTGTGGCCAATAAAGGAGCAGATGTCGTACTTACCGGAAATGCAGGACCAAATGCATATAACACATTACAGGCTGCCGGTGTAATTGTAATCACAGGGGTTACAGGAAAAGTCAGGGAAGCAATAGAAGGTTATAAGAGCGGAAAATTGCAACCTCCAGCTTCGGGTCCTTCGGTGGACGCACACTTTGGTATGGGAGGAAAGGTTAGTGCAGCTTCAGGTCAAGCCACGGGCATAGGTGGAGGGAACCCTGTTACCGAAAAGCGAACGACTGGTATTTCAGCTGTAAAAGAAGCCCTCAAAAAAACTAGACAATTATAATTAAGTACCCGGATTTTATTTATTGGTAAACACCAATTAAGTGAGGAGGAAAAAAGATGCCAAGAGGAGACGGAACGGGGCCTCCGGGAGGGAGTGGCCCGGGAACAGGAAGAGGCATAGGTAGAGGAGGTAAGGGTGTGGGCAGGATGGGAGGAAACAGGCCAGGAGCTGGTCCCGGAGGAGATTGCGTCTGCCCTAATTGCGGTACTACAGTTCCCCATCAGGTAGGGACTCCATGTAACCGGATAAGCTGTCCAAAATGCAGTACCGCCATGATAAGAAAATAGAAATCTTGATGGCTTCGTAAAAAGTACATCTGCGGCTTTGCCTGCCTGTGCCTTACACGCAGATAGGCACTGCATCCTCAGTCATTGTAGCTTACAGGTAAGTACGCCTCATTCCTTCATATTTATATGCTTTGCATGTGGAGCTTTTTACCATGCCATCACAATTTTGACTTTTACGAGTCCATCAATGTTAGGGGTTGCTCATTATGATAATTTCTATTGCCAGTGGAAAAGGTGGAACAGGGAAAACTACAGTTGCTGTTAATTTTGCCCTTTCATTAAAGGATGTCCAGTATATGGACTGCGATGTGGAGGAACCAAATGGACATCTTTTCCTGAAACCTCAAATAGAAGAGAAAATCTCTGTAGGGATCCCAGTTCCTCAAGTGGACAAATCCATCTGTACATATTGCGGTGAATGTGCCGGGGTCTGTGAATTCAATTCCATTGTGGTCATAAAGGAAAAGGTGCTTGTTTTCCCTGAGCTCTGTCACGGTTGTGGTGGTTGTTCTTATATTTGTCCTGTAGATGCCATAAAAGAGGTTGAAAGGGAGATCGGTATAATAGAAAAAGGGAAAGCTGGAAGTATCGAATTTGTTCACGGGTTATTAAATGTGGGGGAGCCAATGGCGCCCCCTCTTATCCGGACAGAAAAGAGATTTATAAATAACAACAGGACTGTTATTATAGATTCTTCGCCGGGCACTTCATGCCCTGTGGTAGTGGCCGCAAAGGGGAGCGATTTCTGCCTTCTGGTGACCGAACCTACCCCCTTTGGGTTGAACGACCTTAAATTGGCAGTGGAAATGGTGAGGAAGTTAGGTATCCCTTTAGGGATATTGATTAACTGTTCCGATATAGGTGATCGTAAAGTCTGGGAGTATTGCGAATCAGAAAAGATCCCCGTCCTTTTAGAAATTCCCATGGACAGAAAAATAGCTGAGGCATATTCTAGAGGTGTCCCATTGGTAGAAGAGCTTTCTGAATACAGAAAAAAGTTTCAAGGTCTTTACTATGAGATAGAAAAAAGGATGCAGGAGAAGAGCAAATGAAGCAACTGACTGTAATAAGTGGAAAAGGTGGAACCGGGAAAACCACTATAACGGCAGCCTTTGCTGCATTAGCCCAAAATCACGTTATGGCTGATGGGGACGTGGATGCGGCCGATCTTCACCTGATCTTGACCCCAAATATTAAAAGAGAAGAAGAGTTTTATGGGGGTCGTGCTCCAACTTTAGATAAAGATAAATGTGATCAGTGCGGTATCTGCATGGAGGTCTGCCGTTTTGAGGCGATCAATGATTTCATAATAGACCCAGTCTCCTGTGAGGGATGCGGACTCTGCATGCATGCATGCCCTGCTTATGCCATAACAATGAAGGAGAAGTTTTCAGGTAACTGGTTCGTATCCGATACGCGATTCGGACCTATGGTTCATGCCAGGCTGGGGATTGCAGAGGAAAATTCCGGGAAACTGGTTACTCTGGTAAGGCAGCAGGCAAGATTTATAGCCGAAGATGAAAACAGGGATTTGATTATTATAGACGGTCCTCCAGGGATAGGCTGCCCTGTCATTGCTGCCATGACCGGTGTCAATCTGGCTCTTGTGGTAACTGAACCTACGCTTTCGGGGATCCATGATCTGGAAAGGGTATTGGGGGTAGCTAAACATTTCAATGTCCCCACCATGGTCTGCATTAATAAGTGTGATATTAACCCGGAAAATGCCCGCAGGATAAAGGATTACTGCCAGGACAGGGATATTGAAGTAGTGGGGCAGATTCCCTATGATCCAGTTGTAACCAGAGCAATGGTGGAAGGCTTGACAGTTGTAGAATATAATTCCAGTGTTACTTCCGATATAGTGAAAAGAATGTGGGAAAGCATAAGGGGCAGGCTTCAAGATGGACTTACATAATAGGATTATAGAAAATCTGAAAAAGGTGAAAGACCCGGAAACTACAATTGATGTTGTGAATATGAGATTGATCAAGGATTTGGAAGTTACGGAGGATGGTAAGGTGAGTTTCAAGTTCCGTCCTTCCTCTTCTGTATGCCCCCTGGTTTTTCCTCTTATCTTAAAGATTCATGAAACAATTAAAGAGACCGAAGGGGTAAAGGAATTGAAGATTGTTGTTGTGGATCATCAAAAGGCAGATGAGTTGAATAATCTATTAAAAACATTTTAAACTGAAGGAGTATCTGTCATGCCAATCTATGAATATCGTTGCAACCAATGTGGATATGTGTCAGAAATATTGACCGGTGTTGGTTCAAACAGTGATCTTACTTTGTGTAAGAGCTGTGGAAGCAGTAACCTGGAAAAGCTGATATCAGCGTCATCCTTTGTATTGAGTAATGGCAAACGGACTTCTGGAAATACCTGTTGTGGTAGAGAAGAGCGTTGTGATACTCCTCCGTGTTCCGGCGGTGGTGGATGCGGAAGAGATTAAAGGAATTACACTACATAAAATAGATTTATATAGGAGTGGACATAAACATGGCTAAGAATGATACTGATAACTTTGATAAGATGCTTGAAGAGATGCAGGCATCTATTATTAAAGATGCCCGGGAAGAATTCTCAGAAGAGGTTGTAAATCGCTGGCTAAATCCAAAGAATATAGGTAAAATGGAAAATCCAGATGGAGTTGGACGTATAACTGGCCCATGTGGAGATACCGTGGAGATATTTTTGAAAGTCCAAAACGACATAATAACTAATACTATGTTTATGACTGACGGTTGTGGAGCTACAATTGCAGCGGGAAGTATGGCAGCCGAGCTGGCAACTGGAAAGAATATAATAGAAGCATCGAAAATAAACCAGGAAGTTATCCTGAATGAATTGGGTGGCCTCCCTGATGAGAACAAGCATTGCGCCCTTCTTGCCTCAAATACCTTAATGGATGCCATTAAGGATTATTTGACATACAAAAAAGACCCATGGAAGAGGAGTTACAGAAAATAGTGCCTTTTCCACCCCGACTCTTCCTCCATAAAATGATACTACCTTAACAGTTCAAACATCCAAATTGCAGGATCCAAGAGGAGAATAAGATGGTTATCATTGGTGTGACTGGCAGTATTGCATCGGGGAAAAGCACTGTTGCCAGGTTTTTTACTGATTTAGGAGCATATTTGATTGACTGGGATTTGCTCGGTCATGAATTAATGCAGCCTGAAATGCAAGCATGGAAGGGTGTGGTTGAATATTTTGGAAGAGATATTTTGAATCAGGACCAGACTATTGACCGGCAGAAATTGGGATTAACTAGAGATGCTACAGAAGAAGAAATAAAAAAGGCTTATAGAAAACAGGCGATGCTTTATCATCCGGACAAAAATAATGGGAATAAAGAGGCAGAGGAGAGATTTAAAGAGGTAGGAGAGGCTTATGCTATATTGAGTGCAGAAGAATAAGGAAGGAATATGATCTCTCAAGAAATACAAGATTCGGTCACAAGTTCGCTACAGAGGATATATTTGAAGGATTTGATTTGGAGGATATACTAAGAAACTTTAACCAGAGATTTAGGACGGAAGTTCCTGGCGGTTTTTTCTGCGGAGGGGGTCGTCGAGGTTGTGGCAAACGTAAGTCAGGCTACTTTAGAAAGAGATTTGTAGAGGAATATTCATCTAACTTTGGTGGTATCAATCCACCTTGTTCATGATCTTCATTTGAGTGCCACAGAGGCTCTTTATGGAGTTCAAAAAGAGATTTTTTTGAAAAAGGGGTTGGAAACTCGAAGGATGACAATAAAGATACCTCCTGGTATAGAGGATGGTACTCTTTTGCAGTTATCTAGTAAAGGAAAAGAAACTTATGGGGATATGGAAGAAAAGCTATATTTGAGGGTAAAGGTAGCCGAAGATTGAACTAGGTATAAAACGTTACCATATTCACAAAGGAGGTCTGAAAATGGAAGAAAGAGACGTGGTTATTGTCGGAGCCGGCCCCGCCGGATTATCGGCGGCAGTCTTCACCCAGTTCGACAGCTGGAACACACTGGTGCTGGAAGGTAGCTGGGTAGGTGGCCAGGGTGCTATTGCCTATACAGTGAGCAATTACCCTGGTTTTCCACCTGGTGATGGGGCAGCACTGATGCAAAACATGGAAAAGCAAGTTACGTCAGCGCCTCCAGCTGGAGTGGGCGCAGAGCTAAGGCGCGAAAGGGTTGTCAGTCTTAATGCTGAGGATAGGATTGTCGTTACAGAGGCAAACCAATATAAGGCGCAGGCGATTATTCTTGCCACTGGTAGTGCCATGCAGAAGCTTGGTGCACTGGGAGAAGATAACTTTGCCGGGAAGGGCGTGTCCTATTACGCCAAGCGTGATATAAATCAGTTCAGCGGCAAGAAGGTCTTGGTGGTCGGTGGCGGGAACACAACCGCCAAGAGTGCGCTTTTAGCCAAAACCTTAGCCAGTGAGGTTGTCCTGGTACATCGAAGAGAACCGCTGCGCACATATCCTGTAATGACCAAGAGACTGCAGAAAGAAGGACTTCAGATCTGGTATAACACCGAGCTAAAGGAAATAAAAGGTGGTGACCGGGTAGAGACAGCAGTTCTTCTAAACAATAAGACTAACAAGCAGAAAGAAATAGCAGTTGATTGGATAGTTATCTGTGTGGGGACGGAACCCGATACAAAGCTGGCGCGAGAAGCGGGGCTAATGATGGAAGGGACTTTTGTAAAAATCAATAGCAAGATGATGAGTAGTAAATCAGGAATATTTGCTTGCGGAGAGATTACCGGCAATGAGCGCCATCTCATCACGGCAGCTGGTGAAGGCGCCTCTGCTGGCATGGCTGCTAGTGAGTACCTGGCATTGGAGAAGGTGAAGAGAGGCGAGATGTTCGAGGGAGCCAAGAATGGCAAATACGCAGACGAGTATCTGGCTATGCTCCGCTAGTCGGCTTGGGAAGTTTATTATACCAAGTTTTGCCGACATTGGGAAATTCAAGTATAAAGGTAAAATAACTCTCAGTAGATGCTAAAATTTCTGGTCAAAAGATACATACAGAAGTCCTGATTATTGTTGGCCAGGTGGTCAACACGTTACCTGCCACTGACAAGATAGACATTATCACTTTGGCCATCTAGCAGCAGCTTACCTTGAAGGGCCCAAGCTTAGTTACAGCGAACAACCTTGGCAGAACTTCATGCCAGCGAGCAGTGCGATTATTGACGCGTATGGGAATGCTCTCGATAACTTCGCTGTAAAAGGAGGACCATTCCGGCACTCAGAGATTTTGGAATGTTTATAATGACTGGAACAAAAAAGCGATTAATCAAGTAGTGTAAAAAGGAAATACGGGAATTCCTTTGAATATTAAATCTGGAAGGCGAGGGTAAAGCAATGTTGCAGACTAATCTTAAATATCTTGAGACTGATGAAGAAACACGAGAAGCTCTGGAAAACAACGAGAATACGGTCATCTGTTGCGGCCGGATGGGACCGATGTGTACTCCGGTATATTTGATACTGAGCCAATTTGAGACCCAGTATCCGCATGTGCATTTCTATGATCAGAACTTCAATATTCCGGTAGCCGGATTTATTAAACGCCTCCCCGAATGTGCCTCGTTTATGGGACTGCCATTTACGGTGTACTTTAAGAACTCAAAGGTAGTAGCCGCTACTACCAGTATTCAAACTCGTGACCAGATATCCAGGATACTGGAAAGGGAATTCAGTAAACATTCATGAAGGGAGCGAAATAATGATTGGTCAGGTGAAAAAGCTTGGGATACTGGGATACTTGGGCTGGAAAGGTAGGGGTAGAAGCCGCTGAGTCGCTTATAGATGTGGGAAAAGAAATAGTTGCGACAAAGAGAACAGATACCATAGCAGAAGGGATGGAACCAATAATAAAGAAGATGTGTTTACAAAGGCTAACCAAGAATCCAAGCCTGAAATTAATGCCCGAGACTACCTTGATCGGGTTCGAAAGGAAAGGAGAGTAAGGATCAGAGAAAAAGTCAAGGAGAAGTTGTTACCTCCTTTTGACACGGTTATAGTTGCCTCGGGGATGGTTCCACAAGTGGAACTGCTTGAAGAACTAAAAGACTTCCGTGGGCAGATCTTTACCATTGGTGATGACCGTGAGCCTTCTAACATCTACCAGGCGTTTAAGGAAGGTTTTGAAATTGCTAAAACTATTTAGCTATGATGATCTGTAGATGAGGTGCGGCATCAACTCTCTAAATCCAGACGATACGGCTGGGGTTGAGGGGAATATCTATGTCTGAAGTAAGAATATATCCTGATCCTGTTTTAAGGCAACGAGCACTCCCCATAGAACGCATTGACTCAGGAGCTAGGGGAATGATCGATGACATGGCGAGGACAATGTATCTATATAGGGGGATTGGACTTGCGGCTCCACAGATTGGTATCCTCCTTAGGGTTATTGTGGCCAATTCTGATTACGGTTTGATTTCATTAATTAATCCTGAGATTCTTGAGTTCGATGGAAAGGACACAATGGAAGAAGGGTGTTTGAGCCTACCGGATGTTACGGTAAGTGTCACAAGGGATAACAATATACTTGTTAGGGGACGAGATATAAATGAGAAAGACTTAGAATTTGAGGCTTCTGGACTCTTGGCGCGAGTATTTCAGCACGAGATTGATCACCTGGAAGGGAAATTGATAATTGATAAGCTTCCCAAATTGGAGAGAGACCTTATTAAGATCAGGCTTAAAGAGAAAGGGAAGTTGTGAAAGATAAAAAAATTTGGGCTATCAATGCTTCAAGTGGTTGCTCAGTTTTTGTAGACCGACTTCATCCATGCGCCGCTTTATGGCCCCGTTTGATACCAACTATTAGTTTGCTGTCAACAAGCTTCTTTAAAATAGGTAAGGTAAGGTGTAGTTATGACGGTTAAGATCACTGTACTATGTGAAAACACCACGTACATCCCTGAAACGCAGGGTGAACATGGTTTCTCTGCCTTTATCGAAACCGATAGTGGGAACTACCTTTTCGACACAGGGCAGGGGGATACGTTGATTGATAATGCCTTATCTTTAGGGAAAGACCTGCTAAGTTTAAAGAAGGTTTTTTTGAGTCATGGTCATTATGATCACACTGGCGGGTTATTGCCTCTTCTTGAGGTAAAGAAGAGATGTAAGATAGTGGCACATCCTGATATATTCCTGGAACGTTTTTGGATCGGTGAAAAGGATGGAAATGTTGTTAAAAGGTCAATAGGGTTAAAGCATGATATGGAAGCCCTAAAGGCTTCAGGAGCAGAATTTTTACTCGAAAAAAAATTTCATCAAGTAGAGGAAGGATTATTTTTAACCGGTGAGGTCCCCCGATTAAATGATTTTGAAAAGGGAGACCCAAACCTGTTTATTTATATAAACGGTGAATTGTCACCTGATATAGTGCCCGACGATCAATCACTGGTCATACATACGGAGAAAGGAAAAGGGGCGACAGTTGTTTTAGGTTGTGCCCATTCAGGGGTAGTAAACATACTGAATTATGTTCGAAAGATGCTAAACGACAGGATATCTTGTGTTATTGGAGGTACCCATCTGGCCTCCTGCAGTGAAGAACAGCTTGGAAAGACCATTGAGGCGTTGAAGGAACATGATGTAGAGAAGATAGGGTTGTCTCACTGCACTGGTGCTGAGGTATCTCTCAGATTGGCCGAGGAACTAGGCAACAGAGTTTTTTTTGGTAATGTTGGGATTTCGCTGGTTGTATGAAACAGGGAATGGATGACGACCAAAGTAAAGGCTGCAAAAAGCTGTATAGATTAAAGGAAGTAAAGATTTATGGAAACATATCTTGATTGCTTTCCCTGTTTCCTGAGGCAAGCTTTGGAAGCATCAAGGATGGCTACAGAAAACATAGGGATTCAAAGAAAGGTGCTTGACTCAGTTATGGAGCGGCTTTCTAACCTTTCCTTAGATATTACTCCACCCGAGATTGCCATTGAAGTACATGGATTGGTCAAAGAGATTACAGGAAATCCAGATCCATATAAGGATATTAAGAAGATACATAACCAGATTATGTTAAATTTATATCCTGTTATAAAGAATGTAGTTACCCAATCTGACGATCGTTTACTAAGCGCCGTAAAGATGGCCATTGAAGGAAATGCAATAGATTTAGGTGTTCAAAATCAGGTGAGCGATATTGAAAAATGGGTCAATAATGGCTTTTCTTCAAAGCTGGCTATTGACAATTATGACGAATTCAAGGAGAAGCTGGCGCATTCAAATCTCATAGTATATTTAGGAGATAATACTGGAGAGGTAGTCTTTGATAAGATCTTGGTAGAAGAGATAAAAATGTTGAAGGGTTTAGAAATAACCTTTGTAGTAAGGGGAAGTCCTATAATTAATGATGTGACAGTAGAAGACGCTGACTTTGTTGGAATGAAAGAATTAGCCACTGTCGTCTCTAATGGTTCCTCTGCCCCGGGTACTATTTTATCGCAGTGTTCTCCTGAAATACTGGATCTATTTTCAGCGGCAGATATGATTATCGCAAAAGGGCAGGGCAATTACGAATCTCTCAGTGAAGAGGACAAAATATTCTTTCTTCTCAAGGTCAAGTGTCCCGTGGTGGCAAGAGAGCTCGGAGTAGATGTGGGTGATACTATCCTAAAAAGCAACAGTAGGGGGAACTCATCTTAATGGGAAGAGGTTCATGGGGATAGACTGAAATATCTGAGAACCAGTATTGTATGGTTTTAACTTCTGTAAAAAAGGAGTGGCCGTTATGAACGCAAAAGAAAATCACCGCATTCTTTTAGAAGAAGCAGACAGAGTTGAAATTACTACAATTATGGATAACTATTCAGATAGTACTCTCCTAATGAGTGAAGCGCCATCGGAGATAATAAAAAGGACTCCCATGTCGAAAGAAGGGAAAATATCTCGCGATACACTTTTAGCAGAACATGGTCTTTGCTTGTTAATCAGGGTCCTCAAGGAGGAAAAACAATACAGTGTATTACTTGATGCAGGGTGGTCAAAAATAGGGGTACCTCATAATATAGAGATGTTGGGGGTGGATGCTTCAAATATAGAGGCAGTAGTGATAAGTCATGGTCACATGGATCATTTTGGGGCGTTGCCTGATGTACTGAAACTACTAGCCCCACATGGCGCTTCACTTATTATCCACCCAGATGCTTTCTTACAAAGGGCTATGTTATTACCTACAGGGGATAAGATAGAGATGCCCATTTTAGAGGAGTCAGTTGTTCAAAAAACTGGAGTTAATCTTGTCAAAACGAAGACCCCACATTCTCTTGCTTCGGGGCTGATATTCTCGCTGGGAGAAGTGGAACGAGTCACCGACTTTGAAAAAGGAATGCCTGGGGCTATAATTGAACGAAAAGGGAAATATGAACCCGACCTGATCATGGATGACCAGGGGTTGGTAATGAATATAAAAGGGAAGGGGCTGGTCGTTATGACGGGTTGTGCTCATTCTGGAGTAATCAATACTATAAGACATACCCAGAAGATAACTGGTATTGATAAGGTCTACGCTGTTATGGGAGGGTTCCATCTAACCGGACCTCAATTCATGCCACTGACCGAGAAAACAATCCAGGGACTAGAAAAGATAGATCCGTCGGTGATTGTTCCGATGCATTGTACTTGTCGGGAAGCTACGAACTGGATTGCAAGGAGGTTTTCGAGACAGTTTAAATTAAACAGCGTTGGGACGACTTTTTGTTTCTAAGTACTCTGGTTCATAAATTAGGTAACGTATCATGAGAAACATAATGAATTATCTGGCACTATACTTCATTGGCCCCGGACAGGAATAAATGTCGGGAGGTAACAGAAATGAAAATAGCTGTTTGCGGAAAAGGTGGGACAGGAAAAAGTACGGTTGTCGCTCTTCTTGCTGCCGAGTTAAGAAAATCAGACATGGAGGTGGTTATTGTTGACTCTGATGATTCCAACTCTGGACTTCATTGGATGTTGGGGTTGGATAGAAGTCCTAACCCACTCATGGATTTTGTTGGAGGGAAGAAGGAGATTCAAGACAAGATGGTATCCAGGTTCAAAGAAGGTCAATCGGAACCTAAAATGTCAATTATGCTTCAGGATACTATTATAATTGAAGATATCCCTGGGGATTATATAATCGAAGGTGATCATAAACGATTAATAACTATTGGAAAGATCCAACAGTCTCTTGAGGGTTGTGCCTGTCCAATGGGTGTTTTGACTCGTGAACTCCTCAAAAAGCTCAAATTGGAAGATAATGAAATAGCTATTGTAGACTTGGAGGCTGGCATAGAACATTTTGGACGTGGTATAGAGGATAGCATAGATGCTGTTATTGCTGTGACAGAACCGTCTTTGGAATCAATCAATATGGCCGAAAAAATAAAGGAACTTTCTTCAGGGACGGGGGCGAAATTTGCAGGGGTTGTGTTGAACAAAGTAGGCTCTGGGAGCATTTATGATAAGATGAAGGAAAAACTTGCAAAGAGAAAGCTCCCACTCCTAGGGAAGATTTCCTTCAATGAGGGAATTGTTGAGGCCTGTTTTAAAGGACAATCTTTGGAGTTGGTCGACACAGGGGATGAGGCAAGAAAAATAGTCGAGAAACTCCAAAAAAACCTTCTATAAGTTTCCCGAAACTTTGCTTAAACCTATACCGCTGAGTTCACTTTTCCAGGTGGAAGGGGGTATGAAATGACAGGTTATTCGTATGTTTACGGTCCCGTTTACTCACGTCGATTGAGACGTTCTCTGGGAGTAGATCTTGTGCCTTTCAAGACGTGCACATATGATTGCATCTACTGCCAGATAGGACGCACTACAAACAAAACAATCGAAAGGAAAGAATACGTCCCGATTGCAAACATCCTAGCTGAACTGGAGAAGAAATTGGCCGTTGAATCCCTTCCGGATTACATAACCCTTGCAGGGTCAGGAGAACCAACCCTACATATACAGATTGGAGAATTGATTCAAAGGATCAAGCATTTAACGCCCATTCCCGTAGCCGTTCTTACCAATGGCTCACTCTTGGGAATTCACGAAGTCCAGGATGCATTGATGGAGGCTGACCTTGTAATCCCTTCCCTCGATGCAGGGAATGAACATCTGTTCCAGTATGTAAATCGGCCTCATCGGGAGATCGATTTCGAGACGATGGTCAATGGTATCGCCGAGTTTAAGGAGCGTTTCCCCAGATCGGTGTGGCTTGAGGTATTTCTACTTGGAGGTGTCACGGCGATAGAGGCGGAAGTAAAAAAGATTGCTGCCCTTGTCAGACGAATCCGGCCGGAGCGCGTTCAGTTGAATACAGTATCCCGTCCCCCGGCCGAAGAATTTGCCTATTCAGTCTCTGCGAATCGGATGGAGGTTTTAGCAAACTTGTTCGACAAAAAAGCAGAGGTAATCAGCGAAGAGGAGACCGACGAAGCTCTGGCACTTACTTTATCGGCAGTGACAGATAAAGATATTCTAGCCTTATTGAGCAGACGTCCCTGCACAGCCCAGGGTATTTTATCAGGTCTTGGTCTACACATCGGTGAAACAACGAAGAGATTGCAGACAATGATCGAAGAGGGGATCGTTTCCACCTTACGAAAGGACGGAGACTTGTTTTACAAGATAAAGAAGACGTAAGCGCTCAGCTATCAGTAGTAGATTTTCAGCTAAACAGAAAGATATAAGAGGGAAACCACAACTCCCAATGCAGATATTCATACAGAGATTCTTGATAATAAGGCAGTTGATTTAGGAATCATCCCAGAACTCTGGATTGAACACAGCACTTTGTTTATAAAGTTTATAAAATATTGTCATGTAACACAACTGTGTTTGAGATAAAAAAAGAGTTATAAAACGTACCCCTTTGGCTGCCTTGCTCTTATCTCAATTTTTTATTTGTAAAGAATTACGGGTAAAAAAACATGAATCTTTACCATAGGAGGTAAAATAATGGTCCAAAGCTATGTAGACAACAGGATACTCAGCTATACAAAGAATATTCATGCAGGTGCAGAAATTTTGGATAATGGGAATACAATGGTAAGGGTCAGATTAAATGATACGTTTTTGTCTGCTGGGTTAGAGATGGAGGTCAGGCTGCCTGATCTGAGGATTGAATCTATAGCAGGCAGGATAGTACGGTCATTTGTCGAGGAATGCCAGGGTAACGATGAGATTTTACAGCGGGCGGTTGGTATGCGCATTGGTGCCGGGATTAGCCGGTTGGTCAGGGAGAGCATAGGGGGGACGAATGGGTGTAACATCTTTGCTGATATGATCCTTGAGGGTTGTAATGCCTTGATAATGGGTTTTACTGTTGATGTGCTTGACAAACAGCTTGGGGCGCAAACGGATGAAGAGTGCAAACAGGCGTTTCTGGATATGATCGAGGATAATCCAAGGGCCGGAAGTTGTATAGCGTTTACTGAGGATAGTGAGTTCCGAAGAAGATTGGGGGTATAGGGATGTTTGAGTTTACGAGGTCGAAGTTGATAGGAGTAGAGGATAGGGAAGGCAGTATCTTTTTGGTACATGGATTTCAAGATGATAATGTCTATACGATAGAACTGGATTTAGAGATAAAAGTTCCTGAATTTACTATAAAGAGTGCAAAGGGAATTATGAGACGGTATATGACTCCGGAGTGTCCAAAGGCCCCTAGTATTCTAGATGATACGGTAGGGCTTGAGATAGGTGGAGCTGATTTTGAAATGAAGATAAAGAAGCTTGTAGGCAGGGGTGGGTGTCGCCACCTGGCCGACCTGTTTATTGAGTGTTGTAATGCTGTTTTCCCTGCCCTTATACAGACTAAATGGAAAGAGGCCAAATCTAACGGTATTAGTAAAGAGGATTTTATTAAAGGACTGGTAAATAATGAGCCTAAAATCAGAGACAGATGTATGACTTATACCAAAGAGAGTAACCTGATTAAAAAACTTGATGTTTCGTGGTGATTAAAATGATAATCGACTTACATATTCATACAAAAAGACTCTCTCCCTGTAGTGAGATGGACCCCGAAGAAGCTTTTTCAGAGGCTGAAAAGATCGGGTTGGACGGAATCTGCTTTACGGAACATAATAAACCGTGGGACCATGATGAGATTCTAAAAGTTGCGGAGAAATTTAAGGTCTCGATATTTCACGGTATTGAGGTAGATACTACGGAGGGACATGTGCTGGTTTTTGGGCTTCAGAAGAATTTTCAGGGTGTTACTCCTATTGAAGATTTGCATCAAATGGTCAATGAAGTTGATGGTTTTATGGTTGCAGCCCATCCATTTCGGGGTTTTTTATTGTTTGGTTTTTCTAAATTACAGATGAATGTGGATAATGCTATTAATAATCCTCTCTTTAAATTGGTTGATGGTATCGAGGTATGCAGTGGCAGGCAGACGTCAAAAGAGAATGAATTTTCATACCGGGTATGTGAGAGATTGGGTCTGAGAAGTGTTGGTGGAAGCGATGCTCACACAATCAAGGATGTTGGTAAGTGTGCTACTTTCTTTGAAAATAGAATAGAGAATCAGGAAGACCTCATTAGAGAGTTAAAGACAGGGAGATTCCATGCCGGGTATTTTCGAACGGATTGAGGAGATTAAACCTTTATAAATCGGACAAGGAGAAGGCAAGATGGTAAACTGGGAACCAGTAGTAAGAAAAATGGAACTGCTTTTGCGTCTTAAAACATTTCCGGTGGCATTTAAACTGTTAGAAGATAGCAAAGAAATAGAGGATAATAAATGGATACGCCGTCCGACAAAAAAGTTTACCCTCTGCCAACTTATAACAGTGGTAAGGACTTATGACTGGACAATAGGGGTTACTGCTGATGATCTCGTAGGACCTGGCTGTAGTGGCATGATTGGATTAGAAGAAAAGCCTGACTACCTTAAGAATGGTAGCATACGGTCTACAGTATGGTGCGATACCATAGAAAATGCGAGGAGATGTGAGGAAAAGATGCCCAGTATCCCTGTGGGTAAATACAATGCGGTAATTATGGGTCCTTTGGTCTATAGCCCCTTCGATCCAGACATTGTACTTATATACGGGAACCCTGCCCAGATGACCATCCTCATTAACGCCCTTCAATTTGAAGATTACGAACAATTTCAATTTTTCTGTGTTGGAGAATCGGCATGCGCCGATTCCATTGCCAGGTGCTACTTAAATAATAAACCATCTCTTGCCATACCATGTTACGGGGAAAGAAGATATGGACATGTCCAGGATGATGAACTGGTCATGGCATTACCAGCTTCCTGGCTGGAAAAGGCCATCAAAGGTCTTGAAGAACTCTACAAAAGGGGTATCAGGTATCCTATTTCACAGTATGGAGCACAAGCAGATCCTACCCCCGGGTTACCATCTAATTACCAAATGCTCTGGGGTGGTTTGGAAGAGGATTCGGGGTTTAAAAGATTTGATAAATAAAGGTGCTATATGAGAACATTAGCTGAGAAGTTTTAAACGATGATAGAGGCATTCAACTCACTCTTCCAAAACTTTAAGTGCTTCTTTGAGCTTATCCTTGTTTGCAGTTTTCAGTTTATCTTTAACCTTTGATTTTAAATCTTCTGTTACTGAATTTCCAGTTGCTTCAAGACCAAGGGATTCTTTTATTTTCTTTATATATTCAGAAGGTATTATTGGTTTTTCTATATAAGAATGAGGGCTGACAAGAACTTTTTCTGCCTTCAATTTCATAAAATCTTCACTGCCAAGTTCATCATGGGCATGAGCAGTAACGACAATAAAAGGGATTTTTGCCCATTCTGGATTTTTTTGGAGATATGAAAGGAGTTTCACCCCTCCCATCTTAGGCATGACAAGATCGAGAGAGATTAGATCAGGTTTGTTTTCCTTAATCCTCTCTAAAGCATGTTTACCATTGTTTGCAGTCGTTACATTGAATCCTTCATCCTCGAGTACGATTTTCAAGAATAGCTGTATGTCGGGTTCATCATCCACAACAAGAACTGTTTTGTTTTTTAAATCATCCATTTTATCCCTCCAAAATTATAAAAATTTATCTTAAACCCTTATTCCTTCTAGGCAAAAGTAATAAAAAGGGGATTTTATTCTCTTTTGTGAATGTTAATTTACGGATGTCTCTTGAGGAAGAGGTAAACGGTTTCTGGGAAATTCCAGCCTGAATACCGATCCTTTCCCCAACTTGGATTCGAAGAATATCTTTCCCCCATGTTCATTAACGATTTTCCTCGTTGTAAGGAGCCCTAAACCTGTCCCCTGTCCAGATCCTTTGGTTGTAAAAAAACTGGTAAATATCTTTTTCTTTACCTCATAATCCATGCCGGAACCATTATCCTTTACTTCATAACAAATAATACCATCTTTTTCAAACAAAGAAAATGTTATTTCAGGCGTTTTTCGATCACTTACAAGGCAGGCATCAATGGCATTAGAGATCAGGTTAGCTATACACGTATGAACAGCTTTGGCATCCATAGCCGCTTTATCAATACCCTCCCCCAGTTCTGTTATGAAACTTATCCCGGATTGCGCTATGGTATCTTTGTAGAGTTCTACAATATCTGCTGCAATAGAGTATGGATCTATCAATTCGGCCCTTACGGTGTTCCCCCTTGCAAAATTCAGGAATTCTCTTACAAAAGAGGAAATCTTTTCAATATTATTCTGGAGCATATCCCATCCTTGTTTTACTAATTCATTGTTGCCCCTATTCATGCCGGAGTTAACGACGTACATGCCACCTTCTAAACCCATGAGAACATTCTTTATTCCATGGGCAAGACCAGCTACTGTCTGTCCAACAGCAGCCAGGCGTTCGGCTTCAATTATTTCACTTTCCAATTGTTTAATTTTGCTGAGATCCTGGAAAAACATTACTTTCCCAATCTGCTCATTGTCCTTTTTTAACCTGACCCCTGAAAAAGCTATGGGAACTTTACCTCCCTTATAATCTGTAAGTTCACCTTCTCTAAAACCTACGGTGTCACTTCCTTCTTCGAGGGCACTTAAAAAGTTTTTTGGGTATATTTGTTCCCCCGGCATCTTGCCAACGACCTTATTCATCGGGTAATGAAGCATCTTTTTTGCCGAGGGGTTATATACGTTTATTATTCCATCTCCATTTTCAGCAATAACTCCGGTCAGTGTACTTTGAATCATAATTTGGTGAAATTCCCTGATATCTTTTAAATTTCTTTCCAACACAAAAGTTTGTGTTACGTCAATGGCCATCTCTATTACATAGTTTATATGCTTAGCCTCTATTGAATATGGGGTTGCGGTTACCATATAGACAACTTTGTTCCCTTTTTTGTCATAACCCTCTTGCATAGAATGGTGTGTTTTCCCATCCCGGAAAACCTCCATGGCCGGACATTCTTCACAAATACCTTTCTGTTTCTTGTAAGATTCAAAACAATGCGTTCCAGGATTTTTCCCAAATGTCTTTTGAAACTGCTTGTTGCTTTTTACAACTTTGAAATCTCTATCAACAACAGTTATATAACATGGGACATTGTTAAAGATTGACATGTATTCGTTTTGGACCCTAACCTTTTCTGTAATATCTGTTGACATTTCAATTATGTGGGTGATGTTCCCTTTCAAATCCCGATAAGGTGCTGTATGTACCAGATAATGGTTGAGATTGCCTTTTATGTCCCGCCCTTGCTCCTGGGAAACCCTGGTTACACCGTCCATAAAGGTTTCAGCTGCAACACAGTGGGTGCATCTTCTTTTCCTGCCCTTATATACCTTAAAACACTTCTCGCCATTCCATTCCCCGAATGTATCTTCAAAACTCTTGTTTGCATCTACTATCCTGTACTTCCTGTCAATTATAGCAATACTGGTTGGAACCTGATCGAATAAATCGAAACTCCTCCATTTTTCGGATTTGCCCTCCTTTATTTCATTTCCCCTATCTAATAATGCAGTCCCTTCCTGATCGGTTCTTATTGCTTTGTCATATAATTGTTTAATGGGCTGGAAAACCTGACACTCTTCGCAGAATTCCATTTTTTCGCTCCAATCACTATAGGCTCTCCCTTTGCAAATCGTTCCGTTTATAAACCAGCAAAGATGCCCTGAATCGAGTTCCCATGCTGGACAATGCTCTTTCTTGTCCTGAGGGCAACTCTCCAGTTCCCAGCACGGTTTTAACGCTTGTTCTTTTGTGCTCCTCATAACGAGTACATACAGAACCTGCCGTTCAATTTCTTTGGGGATTTTTCGCCATCCCTGTTCAAAACTCTGGATCGACCGAAGGGATGTCCCCAAAATCTCGGCCATCTCTTTTTGTGTCTTCCCCATATTCAGGCGTATGGATAAAAATTCTTTACTTTCCATAATATAATAAGGTGAATTGCAGTGATACCTTCTCCTTTCTTCAATTACTTACTTATTTATCAATATGCTGTAAGCAGCTTACATATCACATTGTGATACATAAATCAAGATTTAATTTCTATAAAAAAAGAACATATTTTATTGACAATCCTCCTTAGACAAGGTATTTAGTGGATGAATATTTATTTATATTATTTTATGGTTATATTTGTTGACAGGGTAAAAATAATTATATTTATGTAATTAAAAGGACACCAAGGTAAGCCAAAAGAATACATAACTATATGATATCATTATTTAATTAGACTATTTAAAAATGAATATAGCATATTATATGTATCACACAGTGATACATATTTAAGAAAATTAAATTGATAAAATTATATAAAATTTCTTGACAATATCTAATGCGCATGTTAGTTTTTCGTCAACCTTGAATGAATGCTCATTCAAATTTCTTTTTTATATACAGTCAGCGGAGGGCAGGGGGAAACAATGACTGAATTAAAGAGTTGGGACTGGGAAACTAAAGAGAAACTGGTTGCAGACATAAACGAATGGAGGAGTAAGTTCCCAGTCGTTTATGAATGTGTTGTCAGTAATGATGGTGAAAAAATTTCGGCACCGGTCCGAACAGAGAATGACGAATTTACGGCCTGTGTAAATGGTAAAACATTAGAGAATGCCTTTGAGAAATTATGGTCGCTAAAATTCGGACCTGATGACAGATTATCAGGTTTGGCACGACAAGACGATGAATGGACTGTAGCCATTGATAATGAAACATGGGAAGAAACTTTTGAGTTTGCTTGGAATATACAGTTTAGTCACGATGGGAAAAGCATTGCAGTAAATGTAAAGGGCGAAAATGGATATGGGGTAGCCTTGAACGGGAATGCTTGGGAGAATGGATTTGTTGAAGCAAGGGATTTTGCCATAAGCCCCAATGGAAAAGTTACTGCTGCAGGCGTTCAGACAAAACGTCTTGGAGAGGCAGATATCTTTGGGTTTGCAGAGGGAATATGGACAGTTGCGCTGGATGGTAAACCATGGGAGAGAAATTTTTTAAATGTATGGGGTATTGCCTTCAGTTCTGATAGCGGTATTGTTGCAGCGGAAGTGAGGATTAGTGAGTATGAATATACTATTGCGGTAAATGGGACCCTATGGAATAAGGTATTCAAATGTGTCTGGGAACCAATTTTTTATCCGCAGATGTACGATGTCCTAGCGCCTGTTCAAGTCGATGAGGGTTGGACACTGGCAAAAAATGGTGAATTGATATGGGATAGAAAGTTTGTACAGGCTTGGCAGCAGAAATTCAGCCCCGATGGGCAGAAAATTGCTGCCGTGGTAGCTCCAGAGTTTGGCAAATGGACAATTGCAAAAGATGGTTCTCCCTGGAATAGAACTTTTAGTGATGCGGTTTTACCGCCTTTTTTCAGCCCTGATAGCAAAAGAGTAGCGGCCATCGTTAAGGAAAATAACCGCTGGACAATTGCTGTTGAAGGATCTCCATGGATGGAAGACTTTGATATGGTATGGGACCCCGTTTTCAGCCCGAATAGTGATAAGATTGCTGCCAAGGCTGAAAGAGGGGGTAAGTTCTGCATTGTACTGGATGGGAAAATAGGAAAAAAGGCATTCGAATACGTTTGGGACCCTGTTTTCAGCCCGGATGGAACAAAGCTTCTTATAAGAAGTATAGAGGATGGGAAATATTACCGTCGGGTAATACCGGTGGAAGAGGTTTATTAAACCCTAACTACTTTATAATATTTAAGGTTGTGGAAGCGCCCGTCAAAAATGAGGAATTATAGAAATGTATGAATTTGTGAGCGGACCATTGGTATGGATTTCATTCATAGTCTTCATTGGGGGTAGTATTTATCGCCTGATTTCCATGCATAAACTGGCAAAGAAGGAAAAAGTCATATATCCATATATGAGTCTGAAGTATGGGCTCCGATCTATTCTTCACTGGGTTATACCCTTTGCCAGTACTAATATGAGAAAACGGCCTTTGATGACGATAATAACATTCGCTTTTCATATCTGTCTGGTTTTAACGCCCATTTTTCTCCTGTCTCATAACCTTCTCTGGTACCAGTCTTGGAAAATTAGCTGGTGGACATTGCCGGAAGGGACAGCTGATATAATGGCTATAATCGTTATTCTTGCAGCGATCTTTTTCCTTGCCAGAAGATTAGTACTTCCTGAGGTTAGGTTCGTCACTTTTGCATCTGATTATGTTTTGCTGGCAATAGCTCTAGCACCGTTTCTGACTGGCTTTCTGGCATATCACCAATGGCTTCCCTATAAAACTATATTGATTCTTCATATTCTGTCTGGTGAGCTTATGTTGATCGCTATCCCTTTTACAAGGTTAAGCCATATGCTCTATTTTGTCTTTACCCGAGCATATATGGGCAGCGAATTTGGTGCGGTGCGTAACTCTAAAGATTGGTAGGCATAATTATCCAGGAGGATTACTTATGGCTGAGCCTGCAAAGGAAATTGTTGTTGATCCGGGCTTAGACGAAACGATAAAGAAACTTACCCCGGAAAAAATAGAAAAAACAATAAACAAAGTTTTGACTAAAGGAGCCGCTGCTCGCTTAAAGGTCTACATGCAGACCTGTGTTCACTGTGGCTTATGTGCAGAGGCATGTCATTTTTACCTCTCTCATGATAAGGATCCCCGATATTCGCCTGTTGGCAAAGTGAAGCAAACCCTCTGGGAGATGATAAAGAGAAAGGGCAGGGTAGATGGAGAGTTTATTAAAAACTGTTCAAGGATAGCCCACACAGAGTGCAATGTATGCCGGCGCTGTAGTATGTACTGCCCATTCGGCATTGACATGGCATATCTTCTTCTTTTGGTTCGACGCATTTGTGCCTTGTTAGGTGTGGTACCACAGTATCTTCAGGATACGGTCAATAGCCATGCGGTTACTATGAATCAGATGTGGGTTAAGCAGGATGAATGGATCGATACCCTTCAGTGGCAGGAGGAGGACGCACAGGATGAGGTAAAGAATGCGCGTATTCCCCTCGATAAAGAGGGTGCCGAGATCATGTATTCAGTTATAGGCCCGGAACCGAAATTCCTCGCTCAACTTTTGGGCAATATCTCGATAATTATGACTGTGGCTGGTATGGATTGGACAATGCCTTCCTTTGACGGTTGGGATAATAGCAATATGCCTATGTATTCAGGCGATTTTGAGACCATGGCTCGGGTTGAGAGAAAACATTTTGAGGCAGCATTTAAACTTAAAGTAAAAAAAATAGTGATGGGGGAATGCGGGCACGCATTCAGGGGTGCTGTATATGATGGTCCTAAATGGCTGGCATGGAAGGAGCCTCCAGTACCGTTGATTCATGCTGTTCAGTTTTACTATGAACTGATAAGGGATGGGAAGATAAAGATAGCCAAAAAATTTGAACAGCCGATTACAATACAGGAACCGTGTAATATTATAAGAGGTAGGGGACTGGGGGATATGCTACGTTATATCATGCGGGCTACCTGTGGGGATTTCAGGGATGTTTCTCCCCGATATGAGCACAACTATTGTTGCTGTGCAGGTGGAGGCGTTATAAATTGCGGTCCACCCTGGAAGAAGAGTCGTGTAGAAGGCAACAGAGTGAAAGCTGAACAACTCAAGGCCACTGGTGCCGAGATAGTTGTAACCCCCTGTCACAACTGTCATAGTGGTATTGAGGATATAGTCAATTACTACAAGCTTGGTATGCATGTTAAGTTTTTTAGTGAAATACTGATGGAAGTTATGGAGATTCCAGAGGAGCTAAAAGTCTGATAGGACAATAAGGAAGAGGAAATGAATAAGAAACTGCTTGGTTTTATTGTTTTAATAGGGATATCCACATGTTTTTTCTTCTTGCTTGTAATTATTGTTAATACTTGGGCTGAAAGAGGAGATAAAGAGAAGTTTATTGCCCCTTCCGTATTAATTTCTGAGACGGCTGCATTCAAGGAATTTGAGAGGCCTCCGGTTGAATTTTATCATGACAGACATACAAAGGCCCTTGAGAAAGAAGGCTGTGGGGTCTGTCATCCTCAGGATGAGAAAGGTGGATTTACATTTAAATATTCCAAGTTGAGAGATGAAAGCACTAAACAGAGTCTCATGAATTCGTATCATAATAGTTGTATAGGATGCCACATCGAGACATCAAAAAAAGGCAAAAAATCCGGATTTGTGACCTGTGGGGAATGTCATGTTGTGAAGGAAAAATCTCAAGTAATGAAGCATGCCCCAATTGCTCATGATTACTACCATCCCCTTGATGATACTTATCATAAAGACTGTATTGCATGTCATAAAGAAGGAAAAGAACTAACTAAAGAAGCTGAAGTCTTAAACTGGAAGGAATTCTACGTAAAGAAAAAGGAAATCGAAAAAACAATATGGCCAAAAATAAGTTTTGATTATTATTTACATAATCAGCATGAAAAAGGCCTCGAAAAGGATTGTAAGCTTTGTCATCATACATATAACGAAAAAGAAAAGAAGCTGATTTATGAAAAAGGAACGGAGTCTTCTTGCCAAGATTGTCACAGAGAAAAGGACGAGGAGAACAGACGTTCCTATAAAAATGTAGCTCATGAAGATTGCATAAATTGCCATATGAAATTAAGCAATGAAGACAAAAAGGCAGGTCCTTATGTCTGTGAGGGATGTCATATTGAAAAGAAACAACAGACAACCAAGGAAGCGACGGTTATACCAAGACTAGAAAGGGGACAGCCAAATAGGGTCATTATTAGCATTAAAGATTCTAGGATGAAAGGAGTTCCTTTTGACCATAAAGATCACGAGAAACAAAGCAGTACATGCAGAAACTGTCACCATGAGAAATTAGTCGCTTGTAAAGAATGCCATACGAAGGATGGCATTCAGGAAGGTGGCATGGTCAACCTGGCCCAAGCATATCATGAGCAGTTATCTGAACGAAGTTGTGTTGGCTGTCATACATCTTATAAATTAGAAAAGTCCTGTGCTGGATGCCATAACTTACTGGAAGGTGGATTAACGGAAGCGTCTTGTCTTTCCTGTCATAGTGGATCATTGAAAGAAATTGGAGTTGTTTCAAAGCTCGGCGACCCTAAAGAGCTTCTTCCAGCAAATTTGTCTGGAGATATGACCATCAAATTTATTGAAAAGGATTATATGCCGGCAAAATTTCCCCATCTCCGTATAATCAAAAAATTGACCGAGATATCGAATTCAAATAAGTTAGCCAGACAGTTCCACCATGACCAGAAAACTATCTGTTCTGCGTGTCATCACAAAAGCCCGTTAGAAGCGAAGAAAGAAGTACCACTTTGCAGCACTTGTCACAGTATAAATATGAAGCCTAAAAAAACAGATACTCCCGGTTTACTTGGGGCTTACCATCGTCTATGCCTTGGTTGTCACAAAGAGATGAAAATCGAACCTATGGATTGCACCGGATGCCATGCAGAAAAGACAGAGCCAAAGACTGGGATGAACAAGCAGTAGCCTTCTCTTTAAAAACAGGGAAATATGGCAATATGGGGATCAATAGACGAGATTTTTTAAAACAACTAGCAGGAATTGGAGGCATTGCATTACTAGGGAAAGATGCGAATGTCTGGGCGGGTGAGCATACTGCCAGTCTACCTAATTCTTTTGGAGTCCTTGTTGACACAACCTTGTGTGTTGGCTGCCGAAGTTGTGAAGAGGCTTGTAATCAGATAAATCACGAACTACCCCGAAAAACTCCCCAATCCTTCAAGGACAATTCTGTGTTTGGGACGAGAAGAAGGATGGCCGCCGATTCTTACACCGTGGTTAATCGTTACAACAACCCAAAGGGTTCAAAGCCAGTTTACGTAAAGTTCCAGTGTATGCACTGTACTGACCCAGCTTGTGTATCTGCCTGTATCGTTGGCGCACTGACAAAAGATTCAAATGGAGCTGTAAAGTACGACCCATGGAAGTGCATTGGATGCCGTTATTGTATGGTCGCTTGTCCTTTTCAGGTTCCTGCATATGAATATGACAATGCCATGACACCTCAGGTTAGAAAATGTACTTTCTGTTTCGAAAAGAGAATATCAAAGGGAAAAGCACCTGCGTGTATTCAGGCTTGTCCTATGGAAATTATGACTTTTGGGAATAGAAATGAATTGATCAAAATTGCTAAAAAGCGAATTGAAAAGTATCCTGATCGATATATCCATCATGTGTATGGAGAACATGAACTTGGAGGAACCTCTTGGATGTACCTTTCAAGCCTTCCTTTTGAAAAAATTGACTTCCCCAATGTAGGGTATACATCGACACCTAGTTATACAGAACCTATACAACACGCTATCTTTAAGCATTTCATACCCCCATTGACTTTATTTACAGTGCTTGGTGGCATCATGTGGTTCTTGAGACCGGGAAAGATAGAATCTGAATCTGAGTTAAACGAAGAAGGACAGGAAAAATGAGTTCCCATGAGACCCCTACTCCTGTTGACAAGAGATTTTTTACCACAGGAGTAAAAATTCTTATAGCCTTAATGATTACCGGGCTGAGTTTCGGTCTGTATAGGATGATATTCGGTTTAGGGTCTGCCACGAATTTAACAGATCAGTATCCATGGGGAATGTGGATTGGAGTGGATGTAGCAAGTGGGGTTGCCTTGGCGGCAGGTGGTTTTACAACGGCTTTCCTTGCGCATATCATACATAGAGAGCATTTCCACGCTGTTGTCAGACCTGCGCTCCTAACAGCGATGTTGGGGTATACCTTTGTTGGAATAGGGTTAATGTTTGACCTTGGAAGGTGGTATAATATATGGCATCCTGCCCTTCCAATGATGTGGCAGGGGAATTCGGTTTTGTTCGAAGTCGGTATGTGTGTGATGGTATACCTGACTGTATTGTATATAGAATTTCTACCTGTGGTGACCGAACGTTTTATTGGAAAAGTAAACCTTCCCGGCACACTCTCTTTTTTAAATAAGGCTATTGATAGACTACTGACTTTTCTGGATAATATACTGGGGAAAGTCATGTTTGTTTTTGTGATCGCGGGGGTGGTTCTCTCTTGCCTACATCAGTCATCTTTAGGAACATTAATGGTGATTAGTCCTTATAAAATGCACCCATTGTATTGGTCTCTCCTTTCCCCTTTGTTCTTTCTTTCCTCAGCCATTGCTGTCGGATATCCCATGGTGATATTTGAATCAATGATTGCGTCTAAGTCGTTTGGTCATAAGACAGAAATGAATATTTTGACCCCACTGTCTAAATTCATACCTTATCTATTGGGTATTTATATAGCGTTAAAAATTGGAGATATAATTTATAGAGGCACTTATGTGTACCTTTTCGAAGGGTCGATCCAATCCCGGATGTTCTGGCTCGAGTTCGGTATTCTGACGGTAGTTCCTTTTCTCATGTTATTATCATCAAGGGTTCGAAGCTCTGCCGGCTGGTTGTTTACAGCTTCCGCTATGTATATTTTAGGAGTTTTGTTGAATCGATGTGCGGTTTTTTTTATAGCGTATCAACCACCTTTTGCTGAAAAGGCATACTTCCCTGCTATAGGCGAGTTTGCTCTCACCATAGGACTTGTTGCGACACTTATGCTTGTCTATAGGGCGTTTGTATCCATCCTTCCAGTTATACCTGCCCCTGAAAGAGAAGTAACACCGGGCGACAATGCTTCAACCCCATAATATAAAAAAACAAGGCTCTTGACTAGAACAGAGAATTTTTTCTAAACATATTTAGTAGTATAACATATATATTTTGATTTCTATAGTTGAAACGAAATTCACATTCTTTAAGGTGTAGGTAAAAGGTAGATTTGGGTATTCCATGGAACTTC
>JBDRRJ010000009.1:0-87369 GCA_043825855.1 Pseudomonadota bacterium
CATTAAAGGATGACCCCCTAAGGATAATATAAACTTGCCTTTTATATTATTTAAAAGGGTGGCCAGAGCCCTAAAGTCTTCTTCCTCGAAGTTGTGTCTATAATCTTTTGTTTCATAGTATGGGGGGTCTAAATAAAAGAGAGTATGGACCCGGTCATAACGTTTGAGACAGTCATACCATTCAAGATTCTCAATGATCACACGTGCAATGCGCCAGTGAATTTGCAATATTCGTTCTTCGAGATCCAAGATATTAAGGTTAGGTTTATGGGTTGTACTATAGCCAAAACTCTGATTAATTATATGTCCTCCGAAACTTGTCTTTAACAGATAGAAATATTTTACTGCCCGTTGTATATCGGTTAAAGTGAACGGATCCTGCCGTTCTAATATGTCAAAGATTTTCCGGGAAACTAAAAGGTGTCTGAACTGCCTTACGAACTCTTCATAGTGGTTCTGAATAATGCGATATAAATTAACTAAATCTTCATCCTTGTCGTTCAGCACTTCTACTTTAGAAGGTTCCTTTCTAAAGAAGACCCAAGCTGCACCTGCAAATGCCTCACAGTAGCAATCATGGTCTGTAAACCGGTTGATAATTCTTTTTGCTAATAATGATTTCCCACCTGTGTAGGCCAATAAGCTGTTCATTTTCCCCCTCCTCTTATTGCAAAAACCCTGAGCATATGATATAGCTTTTCCCTGTCTCTAAGAGGGAAGTCGGGCTTTTGCCTGTTCGGATGTTACAGCATCCGTTCGGTGAGGAGGGGGTAATCCCTCCTTACTGGCTTCCTTATTTAAAACATCGGGTCTCCGGATTCATCAAGTAATGTTATTTGCGCTACGGTTACAAGCCCTACCGAACTTACAAATTGAATTATAGAGCTGATATCTGTTTCCAGTTGATCCCGGGTGTAAGTAAATGTAAAAGATGATGCGGTGCCGGATTTAACCAGCGGCGATATTGTTCCGTTCCCACTCACAAACGAGGCATTGATGACCTTGCTGCCAGTATATAACACCCCGTATTGATCATATGTTTTTACTGTGATAGTTGTTGACAGCTCTGCCCATGCCAGCTCGTCATCAGTAACCACGTTCGTCAATCTTGAGAGCCGTGGAGCTTCATATAATTTCCCAATGTCCGCCTGTTTGATTGATTCCTGCCCGTAATAACGAAGGATGTGATCAAGTTTAACTTCTCCTGTGGGAGTAGAAGGCATCACAGGGGTCGTGGCTTCCGCTACAACCGTAACTGTAATATCTCCGGCGTCATCTATACTGAGTAGATCATAACGATATTGACCGGCTGACGTAGGGGGGGCTCCTAGTATAATCAGAGCCGCTATCTCTCCCAACCCCTCATAAGACATAACATTATCAAGGGTGTATATTACCCCGCCTATCCTGTACGTTCCACCTTTTACCGCAACGGCCCAGGGATTTATCCAAGTTTCTGAAACTGTTCCACCAATGGCTATTCCTCCAGTTGATAAGCCATCTGTTTGATAATTTTTAGGTGGATTGAATTCAGCCCCACTTATTACCAAACCACCTGATGATGCGGCTTCAATATAATTTTGTGTTCCAATTTCAACAACCTCACCTCCGAATACGAGGCCGCCGGAGGATACGCCATCGTTATAGCCTTCAAGTATTACACATTCAACCTGAGCAAGTAGTTGAGATACAAAAACTTTGCCTGGTTTCTGCCATTCAACCTGAGCTAATAATTGAGATACTTTTATCAAGTCTGCCATTACGCCGTTGCCTTATATCCTACTTCCATCGCATTTATTCCTGATTCTGTCCAGGGCGATGAAGTGTCTGGATCTGTTTCTAATATTTTTGAAATAACATCAAAAGATACTCCGGGAGATTTATCCGTAGCAAAATAATCAGTACCACCAGAACGCACCCCAAGTTGTATGTGCGTAGGAGTTGGTGCGCCTTCATATGCAACCCTCGCCTGAAGCTGAACACATTTTACACTGTCGATATTCCCAGTTAGGTTTGACATCGCAAAGGTGTCTATTTCGTTTGTTGTATTGGTGTTATTATAATCAGTATCGGAATATGGAATTTCATCAACACATTCATAATTGCTACCTGTTGATGGATCCCAGTCTGTTGTCGTCCCTGCTCCTGTTACGGTAATTGCTTGAATAGAGGTATCTCCGATCCAATCTGCATCATCAATAATTATATTGTCGAAATATGCTGCTGATTCAAATCCTATCGTTCCTCTTCCCAATAGAAACCTATCAACTGTAGTATCTGACCCTGGCTTGGTGTCGCCGCTAAAATCAATATCTAATACTTCATCAATTTTTAATTGAATAACGCCGGTCGTATCGTGGATAACAATGTGTCCTTCTATTAGATATTCTTCAGTGTCCATAATCTTTGAGCCCGTGGTTATTAAGGTCGTGCCTCTGTAAACACAATAATTGCCGCTTCCATTTAAGGCAAATTGAAGTATTGCATTTGAACCCTTTCTCCAGGAAAAACTAGCTCTACCGGAAGTCACGGAATTTATTTTTATTCGTAGAGCAAAATAATATTCATTATCTGCAGGAACAATAGCTGCCATTAAGTCTGAACCAGAATGATAGTTGACGTCAACATAATATTCTCCGTCTAAAGCAGTATCAGCAGTAAGAGTTGGAGTCCCAGCCAATATGTCCCACAAGGTCAAATCGCCAGCCTCAAATCCATCTATAAATATTCGTGACATATATATAAACCTCCTATGAAGGTACTCCATTGCCAGCCTGAGGACGCGGGGTAAACCTTAACTCTCCACCGCCTGCCGCCGGCTGATAGGTTGCATCCAATCTTTTAGCGCCTTTGATCGTTGCAAGGTCTTTTGTGATGAGATACCAACCATAAACTGTGGCATCGTCTGTAAGCGCCCCTGAAAATTCAAATGTCTGTTCTGCTGTAATCACATCTCTGGGGTCATTTTCTTCAAGCGTCCAATCTGAATCTGACGAGTCAATAATTGTCCCGGGGTCTGTGCCTGGAACGTAGTCGGCGCCATAACCTGAAGTGTCAACGGCAATCGAGAATGAATTGGCATTTATATATGTAATCTCATGCTCGTCATTTAATGCCGTCCAATCTGCCTGTTCAATATCCTCTATCGTAACCATGTCGCCAGATTCTAAATTGTGAGCTGTCCAGGTCACAACGCAGGGATTAGCTCTTGAAAGCCCCTCAATGTCAACCGCTGTTTTGGTTTCCGTGCCTTTTAGAACTTTATGTGCATAACCGCCGCCCGCAGCCTCTGTAAAATCCTCTGGTTCCATATCAGAATCCGGTTCATAATCATTGACAAATAATTTGAGGTATTGATCCGGGCCAACTATTAGATCCAGACTTTCTTCGTGAACCGCAAAAGTTGTTTTGAAATATTCTGTCATTTTATCCCTCCTTTATTTCGTTGTCCGTTCACCATTATTGCGGTATTGCCAGCACCTGACCGCCACTTAATAATCCATCTGCGGGCGTCGGTATAATAACCTCTGGTGATCCGGCAACCGGTGTCGGGATTATTGTTCCATGACCTATTACCTCTATCTGGCCACGGTTGCCTAGTTTATACTGACAAAGCACGGCGTTCCCCACTTTTAATTCAGAGGGGAAATGGTGCGTATTTCTGTTGAACCATGCCTTCACAGGGTTAATAGACCCCTGAACCAATACTCTGCAATATTCTGCTGATGGTACGTCGTATATCTGGGCGTTGAACGGGCGTGGTGTGTAGTTGGCCGCCCGGTTCATTCTGTCTCTTAGTATTTTTCGGGTCATGATTTCCTTTCAGCGGTCAGCTTTCGGCTGATAGCCTTTTCATCTACGCCAGCCCTCTATAGTCTGTTCAAATGTTCCGTCGCTTTCATCGCTTTTTGGCATAATAAATGTAGTTTTAAGGTCAGTTAAAAAAGCTATAACTGTGTCCCCGCTTATCGGATGGATAACTGATATAGTGTCGCCTTCTTCATTATGCAGGTCAGCAACCATTTCTGCCGTCCAACGGGCACGCTCTCCCATATCTACCATTTTCCTGAACTCTGCTATAGTAAGGCAATCAGCAGGACTGTAGCAGAGAGGGTCCTGAAACGGAGAATCGGCTATAATCTGCCCCATTTTTACCTGAGATATAAGGTCATCAACGGTTGCAGATAGTTTACGCCTGGCTTTTACAACTGGCTGACCATATATCTGATACTGAAAATTAACAGTTGCGCCCAATATGTTAAGGCACATAAATATCATAAGAGCAGTAACGAATGACCCAATTCTTGTAGTCCATGAGCCGGCAACTCCATCAGGGATATAATAAGAACCAACGAGTCCGCCCAACGCTGCAATAAACTGTGGGGTAAGGTCTGGGGAGCTGACACTAATAGTGCAATATGTATCCCATAATATTTGATCAGCCTCGTCATGGCTGTTATCAACTAATTCTTCTGATGTCGAGCCTGCCAGTTGAAACCCTATTGATTTTACGCTCTGGACGACCTCAAGGCGGGGATTGCGGAATATCTTACTTCCTTGAGTATAATCAATGCGATAATCTTTGCTGCCGGTATTCCAGCTATGTGTACCATGCCATTCTGCTGCCAGCTCTTCCGCCATTATCAATTCAACAAAGGATTTTTCCTCACACTCCACCGTCCAGCGATTGATAAAATTGGATTCCTTGTTTTTTGGGGATACATTAAAAACTCTACCGTTTGAGGTATATGTCTGATCAATATCCTTTGCATCTGATATCTTAACGGCCTCAATTATTCCGTTTACACCGTCCCGGATTGAATAACCAAAGTGAATGGCGATCTGGTCGATAGCATCTGACAACATCAGATCAACGAACTGATATTCAATTTCAACGGTGTTATCCCATGTGCCTAGAGATATAGACTCCGATGGTATGGCTGCATAATCCTCAAGTATATCCGCAATGATTGACTCAGGGGTTGCTGTGTAATATTCGCTGGCTACAATATGTATCTGCTCCCAACGGCGCCTGGGTGTCTCTGCCGTTACTTTCATTACAGGATAATCACCACGATTGTATGTAATCTCGCCATCATCAGAAATAGTAAATATCCTGGCTGGCTCCCAGTAGTCCGCCCCAGAGACCGTTTCGCCAAATTGTTGTTGTAGCTTACGGCCTTTAGCGAGGTATTGTTTTAAAAGACTAACTGAGTTTGATGTATCGAATAGATGTCCATGAGACACTGAAAACTCTAAACCGGCATCCCACTTGCCTGAATGAGGATCGATGGTTGAATATCTCTCAATAACCTCTCCCTTGAGCAGATATGGAGTGAGATCGAACGAAGGCGTTGCCTTGTCCCATTTTATGGATAGCTCCTCAGCTATCATATTAGTCCAGAAAGCATAGGGGCTGTCATCATCTGGATCGACGCAGAGAGATGCTTCATAGTCTGTATAGCCTATAACAAGAGGCGCAATATCTGTCCAACTCCAGCTTCCATCATATTCACCCTCACGATAATTTGACTGTCGCAGATATCCATTTCTTGAAAACATGATTACCCCTGCCCAAGAAGCATTCTGATTACCGTGTCCGACAATTATCATTTCTGTAACAGGGTTATAAACTATCGGCCCGATAAACCTGTCCTCTCCTGATGGAGTCAGACCAGGGATTGCATCATTGTTGTATAGCGTCCATGTGCCGTCATAAAGGGTAATCCCATAATTTACTGAGTCTGCGGCGTTTATAAGATATTCTCCGGCGTCTGTAAGAGTAATATTTTTAAGACAATAATCATTGACTGACGCCCAGGATGGCCGGACATAGGTAATTACATCTGTGGTCAGGTCTATAATACATAACCCTCTATAATCAGCCTGGCCATAATTAGCCTGATATACAAAGTCTCCTGCTATTTTCCCATCGTTATAAACCCCACGCTTTAATCCTTTATACGGGAAACTGGGGTTTGAATTTACATCGTAATCTTTCCATATACCCCCAGTAGTAAGAGAATATACTTTCAATCCGCCTCGTTCATCGTAAGTTCCTGTGCAATCCATGCCACAGATAATAATGTCAGCAGAAGGAACAACCTGCATAAAGCCTTGCCCAAACCCCTGTATTCTATTCCAATCATTATCTGTGTCCTTAACAATAGACGTAAATGTATATTCTGGACCAGCAGCAGTTAAATCAATTGTGCCAATATGTATAACATGACCAAACACACCTCCAAGTGCTACATAAAGAAGATCGTTATCAGCGTCAATCCAAACAAAATAGATGGTCTCTCCAGATATAGTTGTCCAGTTTACGTTTTTAGAAATCCCATAAGCCCCCATATCAAAAAAGGCGTAATTTTTGATTGTATCCGTCTGTGTGTTTAAAACACTAATAAAGTTTCCATCATAAACAGGGACATAAATTCCGTCTCCATGATAAGTTTTTGCTGTATGTGAAGAAAAATAAGCAGGAAAAGCAGGGGTTGTTCCTGTGTCCCAGGTCTTGTCAATAGTCCAGCTAGCAAGGTCAATTTTGGTGACATTAACTAATTGCCCCGATCCACCTGTTGACACTAGGTACAATTTTTGAGTAGCAATGTCTATGTGCATGCTGGCGATATAAGATGTGCTCCCTCTCCAGTCGTCGGTATCCTGATCCATGTGAAGTGAGGCCATGATTTTGTCGAATGCCAGATAAACATCGGTCGCTGATACTTTAGTGATTGCCGGATGCTCTGCTTTTTCGGTGTATTCTGAGTATGAAGTTAATGCCGTAGGCGCTGATGGTGTAATCAGTTTATCGGCTGAAGTGACGTAATAAACATTTGTCAATTCTTCTCCGGATGGGCCGATAGAATCGACATAATCAAAGGCCAGCCAGATAACACCGGCAGATATTTCCATCAAGGCAGGGTTTGACTTTCTATGTGTGTCATCAAGGGTAGATAAGTCTATCTCTCCTGCTGCTGACCAGGATTCAAAGTCTGCACTTGTTCTCTTGTATATGTGATAATCAGTTGCCCCATCAAATAGTGCATAAGCCATTATGTAGGTATCATCAGTCAGTTTAATTGCTGTCGGACCGGAAAAGGTAAGAGATGAAGATACGCTGAATATTGTTCCTGTTGTTGCAGGGTCTGTATCAACACCAGTTACTGTTATTTTGCGGTATTTAATATATCTTGTTCCGCCGGAGGTTTCTGACCAGACAATACCGATATATGTGTCTGCAAGCTCACAGACTGAAACGTGGTCTCCAAGAGTATATTGACCCAGGTCAAATGTAACCCATGTGAAGAACGTCCTTTCAGCGTCTGTATATCCGTATTTAAGATATCTCCCAAAAATGTAAGCTACAAATAATCTTCCTGTACTATGTATTCTTTCTTCCGGATGTTCCTCATTTGCTGTAGAAGTGGTTATATATTCACCGGCAAAAGGGATTGATTCCTCATTTTCACAGGAGTATACCCGGCATAATGGCTTGCGGGATTGACTGTCTTGAGCTGATGCGAGGGTAGGGTCGAGGGTTACAGGCATCAGGTCACCTCGCTGAGGATGAATAATTTCATCACGACGTCCTTTCTGAAAGTGCCTGCTGAAAAGCCGAATTTTCTGAATAAAGGACCGTAAAAATACTTCATCTCCACATTATAGGATTTGCCCAACCCATCATTTGGAACGCATACAACGGGCTCATCTGCCTCATAGAGGTCTTTCAGGTCTTTATACTCGTCGGCTTCCATGTACGAAAATTTAAACTCCCTGGTCGTTCCCACCAGGAACATTCCCCAGGAATAATAGACGCCGCTTTCGAGAGTCTGTGCATCCGCATTGCACTTCTCAGGCTCGAATGTGTCCCATTCTGTTGGATTGTGTCGGAGTGTGATCCCCCCGATTGACATATTCGCCATTAGATATGTTCCTTGATAACTTTCATTACAATCCTGGGCATTTCGTTCTCGATCTCCTTTTGTATAGAGGATTGCAGCTTTTTATTGTCAAAGGGGACGATAACCGGTGCGTTAATTCCGCCTATATCTATAATATTTCCAGCGGATCCGCGTGAGGTCAAAGCCCGCGCAATACCCGTGAGCCATTCATTCTGTTCCTCAGATATATAGCGTTCATTAATCTTATTTACTACCAGACGTTCATCTGAAGCGAGGCCGCCACTATGACGGCGTGGGAGCATGTCGACGATATCCGAGTTAAAAACCAGTCGGTATTTGCCGCTGCCCGGCAGACCACCGGCATGCTGTTGAAAGCCCATAAACATGTCGGAGTCACCCATTCCCGTTCCTGGCACATAAGATGACCCACCTCCAAATATACCTCCAAGAAGCCCCAGGAGACCGCCGCCTGTAAGCCCAGAGGAACCAAACCCAAGCAGTTTCATAGTCCCCATTCGTAAAAGTTGTGTAATAATATCTGCTATGACCCTGTTCACGATTTTTCTGAATGTCTGCATATAATCTGCAAACGAAGCCATGCGGCCTTCAAGCGCATCGAAAAAGACGGAATTGATCGTCTGGAAAGCTCCGTCAAATATCTCTCCGAATCCGTCAGCAAAGACCTGCGCCTGTGATTTCAGGTTGATAGCCATGATTGCAAACTTGGCTTTCACTGCCTCACCCATGCTATCCGTATGTTCCAGGATAAATTGATAGCGTTGCAGGGTTAATCGCTTTATCTCATCCGTCTTCCAGCGTTCTATATCCACTTCAGCGATCCCTGCATTGCGCATTTTAGCGGCTATTTTGTCGAGCTGTTTTTCCTGAAAGAGCTGGTAACCGGAAGCAAAGTCCTTGATCGTTTCAAATGCCTCTTTCTCTGCCGCAAGCTGGGACAGACCGGTGTCGATCTGTTTGCGCTCAGGCAGGGTATTAATCTTCTTTAAGACCTCCAGATAGTCGGAATATAACTTCTCTTTTTTACGGGTGTCCCCCTCTGCCATCATGTCTATTAGCAGGTTTTCCCGTTTCAACTCCAGTATCTTCAGCTCCCAGTCATAGCGTTGTTTTACCGCCTCGACCGTGGAAATCTTCCCTGCTTCTTCCTGGTACTGTATCCGTTTATCGGCAATCGTCTTTTCCTCTTCGAGGGCAGACAGGCGGGAGTCTCGTTCAATCTTGGCGAGATCCTGTTTTAATTTTATTAACTCAGTAGCTCCGGCGATACCGAGCTGGTTTAATTTCTCCTCTTTAATGGCTACGTCGTTTTTAATAGCACCGAGCTTCTGTGTAAGCTCTGACTGTATCTTGATCTTGTTTGCCTTATCGTCCTCATTAGCGATAACGATTCCATATCCTTTTTTTACAGCATCGGCTTCCTTAGCATCATTTGCTATTGAATATCGCAGCGCCTCCGCCTCAAGCTCTTTTTTGCGGTTCAGATAGGTTTCGGTTTCAACCTCGGCGGACTGATATTGCTGCTCAAGCATGGCTTTTCTGGTATCAATTGACGCTTGCTCCAGCTTCTCCTCGTTTTTGAGCGTGTCGAGACGCAACTGCATCCTGAACCTGGCGGAGGCTATAGCCTCTTTTTGCTCCTCTTCTGATTTTTTAGGGACGCCCTGCCGCCAGCCAATATTTTTAAGTTCCTCATCTTTTACATACTGAAGTTTCTGCCCGTACTCGGGGGTTTCCATAGGCACAATAGTCAGAGCTACTCTTTTTTTAGCGGCAAAATCCTGCATCTCCTTGGTGAGACGCTTGTATCCCTCCTCTCTCATGGCCATGTCCATGAGCGCTCTTTCAGAGGTTTTGTATCTCTCCTCTAATTCTTTATTTTGCTCTTTCCAGTAATCGGATTTCTTCCCCGCTTCCTTCCAGAGTCCAAAAGTAGCATAGTATTCCAGCTTAGTGCCCCTGGATAGAATCATCGTTAATGTACCGCCTATCTTATCGAGGAGCATGCCGAGCCGGTAAACCCCTGCGATTACAGAGGTAATATTTTCTTTAGCTTCTTTAATACTATCGATAAATTCAGGGTTCCACTTGATTTTTCCCATCTTCTCGTCAATGGAGATCATGTAATCGGTGATCTCTTTCAGCTCGTACTTTACCGCTTCAAAGAGCGGTTGAAATGCCATCCCTCCGGCCTGTTTTGCAATATCCTTTATGTTTGACCATAGCCCGGCCCAGGTATTCTGCGACTCAATACCTGCGATACGGTAAGCATCGAGCCTCTTCATGAGGTAATCAAATAACTGCCTGGCATTAGCGGAATTCTGCCGGATATCCTCAGATGTTATTCCCAGGGCGACGGCTACGCGGGATGTACGCGGGACAATAGTGCCGGTCAAAAGAGAGCGTGTTTCCTCTGCCAGCATGTCCATAGAGAGCCCAATTGCTCCTGCGGCCTGCACCACGGCCACGGTGAACTCCTTTACCTGCTTGCGGTCGAACCCTTTGGATATTGCCACAGGGAGCGTTTCCTGGTATGCCCGTACAAGCTGGTCGAGTGTGGCAATCGTCTGAAAATTGGCTACCTGTAACTCTTCCAGGACACCTCTTGCATCCTGTTGTGCGGCTTTCAGCGAGTCCTGAGCGGAGAGAGCTTTACCGGTCGTCTGGTCGATATATTTACCCTGAGATATGAATCCGGAAGCGATGCCGAGGGTGGCTGTTTCGAGCAGGCCGAGGAATTCGAGAGATTCCCCTATCACCTTTTTAACCGATAAGAAAAGAGCGGCAATCGATCCTATGCCCGTTGCCGTTGCAATAAGCCTTTTAATATTCAATTCAAGGCCAGCTGTCTTTTGAGCTGCACCCTGTGTCTCCGCACCGGCATCCTTCAGCTGCCCCTTCAGGGCGTTGAATGCCGCATCGGTCTTGTTGAGCGCCTCTATGATCAGTTGCATTCTCATGTCAGGCATAATATTCCTCGTTCACCGTTTATCGTTCACCGTTGTCCGTTTTTCTCACAGTTTTCGCATGCCCAGTCAAAATATTCCCCAAACTGGGCCTTGCAGATTTCACGCTCTTTCTGTGTACATCTTTTATCTCCGCCCTCTGTCTTCGCCCCGAACAATGAAAGAATCGCTTCACGGAAAAGAATCTCACGGGAGCGGAACTTCATATATGGGATACTCTCTACCGGAGTGTATCCCCAGAGGATTTCTTCCCGCTTTGTGATGTCTCCACCGGTCAGGATAAGACAGGCTTCATCAATCCACTCTCCAGAATGCTCTTTTTCAGGTTCTGCATCCCCAGAGTGAGCTTGTTTAAAAGCGATACTATGGGGTTGCAGTCGAAAAAATCCTCTACTGCCTTAATGGTGATCTCAAGGTCGAATGTGGATTCTATTTCACTGGCCATAGCCTCAAGATTTTTCTCCTGTAGCTTTATGCCGTCTTCATTCAACACAATGGCCAGGGCATGCGGTATACGATCACCCAGGATACCTAAAAACACACCTACATCTGCTTGATTTATATCAATAGCAGGCAGCTCAAGTGTCCCCAGGAAAGCGATTAATTGCTTTAATTGCCCCAGCACGAGAGGCCTCTGGATATATGTTTTTTCATCAACCTTGTATTCGTATCGTTTTGGTTCCAAATCGTTCTCCTTTTCCGTCTATTACGCCGCATAGGCGGACACTTTGCTTGCCACTTCCACACGGACAGATCCGTAGGTATCGTCTTCCAGGACAATCAGATCTCCTGCCTCTGCCAGGAGCTTCCCGTTAACTGATAGCGGCGCCTTGAGCACATTGCAGCGCGGAAAGAGAATCTCGACGTAGTAGTTTTTCCCCGTCTCGAATTCCGCCCCTGTCGCCTTCAGGTAGACGCTGAAATACTCGTTGTCGGCGATGCGCTGTTGAAGGATATAATCACGGGCTTCTCGGTTGAGTTTCAGGGTCTGTGTTCGCCCCTGCCGTATGGCATAGTTGGCATAGCTTCCGGTACCACCGATACGGAACTCGGTAAGGATGTCGTTGTTCAGACTATACTCAACAGTATCGATTTCATCAGAGAGCGTATGTCCGCCGAGGAGTGACGTTCCATTCCAGAGTCCGCCCAGCTTCAGAACAACATCTGTTACACGCAGCGGAGGTTCGATAACCCTCGACGGGAACGTGCACCATGCAGCCTCTGTAGGTGTATAGAGCACCTCATAATCAGCATCAGTGGAGTTGATGATCGTGCCGGGATCCGTCTCCGGTGCATATGGGTCTGTATAGGCGGAGGTATCGACCGGGATAGAAAACGTATCGTCGGTGAGTTTTGTGATCACGTGCGTAGCGTTTAACGCAGACCAGTCCGCCTGTGTTATTCCTGCTATAGTGATCTCATCATCGTCTTCCAGTCCGTGGGCAGTCCATGTAACCACTGCCGCAGCTGCTTTGGAAATCCCTTCAATAGCCACGGCCGTTGTTGGAGGGGTAATGGTAAGCACCGCAGGCGTTGCATCTGATGCTGCTGTAACGACGACGTCCACCCATTCCCCGGTTGAGGGTACCTGAACACGCACGTGTTGTATATTGTCGAGCCGGGTAGCGGCATCCGCCCCCTGGACTCCGTTGGCAGCCAGCGTTAATGATGCTGCGTTGTACGCCGCTGTGATGGTTTCCTTTGTTATATTGTCTGTGTACTTACCTGTGCCCTTGAGATCGACACTGAGCTTTGCCCATGAATCCTTGGCAAATGTTGCCGTGATTCCATTGACGTGCAGGTCGGCAAACAGGCGCTTGAAGATCGTTTTGCCCGCACGGAATGCTCCGGTAAAACAGGGCAGATACAGGCTCTCAATCGGGGTAATGGTATGCTTATATCCCGTCCCCCAGGCAGCGGGCAAAGCCACGCCCAGGCCATAGGCGAAGGCAAGGGCGAAGTGCTGTGCCTGAGCTTTCGGAAAGGACATCGCAAATGAGGAGAGAGCGCCCAGATCATAAACGGTATCGGGCTCTTCCTTGCCGGTCAGCTCGTCGGCGTTGGTTTCTCTCCTCGGATCCAGAACGGGTACGCCGGAACGGTCAATTAGCAGCGATGTATCGAGCGTTTGTTCCACACCGAGAGCCGTTTGTTTGGCGTTTGCCGAAACGGCCCAAAGATCATAATTTGCTAATATATTTCTCAATTTTCTTTCCTCCTTTACTCTTTGTTATCCGTTGTTCGTTGGTGAACGATGGACGGACTGTTGCCCTTACCTTCTCGAATTTTTCCTTTTCCTGCGAAGGTATCTCACTGTATGTTTTGCCGTGGAGATACTTTCTGCCGGCAAAAGGGCCGTCAACGACTTCGAAGGCGGCTACATTCTTTTTAAGGCGATACATAATAGTCTCCTTTTTTTTAGCTGACAGCTGACAGCTGACAGCCTGATTTTACAGCGACAGGCTGGTCTTGAGGTCAAAACCATAGATACTCAACCCCTTCGTGATTGCCAGGGGATCGATCCGTATGGGATGCAGCGGTTCGATGTCGAGATCCAGGTTGTTGTCAATCAGGGTGGTTTTCTGTATCTCGATCATTTCGTAAATACCCGTCCTAAGGCTTGTCCCTCTGCCCCTCAAATCCTTGGCAATCGAAATAATTGTGAAGGTCTGTTCATCGTCAAAAGACCTGTTAGCCGTCTCATCGAACTGCGAGCCGCCATAGAGCACGAAGATCGCCGGAAGTGGGATTATCAGCCTTTTCACTTCTCCTACGAGATCTTCGACCTCTCCATGATATGAATCAATGGTATTGGCGATGTCTGCCAAGCCGGAATCTTTCAGCGCGTCCACGATGGCATCTTCAATATCGGCGATAGTATAGGCCATTAGAACCCCCTGAGCTTATTTCTATTGAATACCCTTGTGTTGCTGTCCATGCTGACGCTGTTGTCAGGGTTAACCGGTGATGGCGATTCCGCTCCCAGAGAAATGAGCCCCTTAGCCAGATCACGAAGAAACCTTATAGCATTGTCGTATCGTTGCTGTCGTTCATCGGAAACATCCAGTGCCCGCCGTGAAAAGAGGTTATAAATGGCGATATCCACTGAGAGCTTTCTGATCATTGCAGGAACTGGAGAGAAGGGAACGGTATAACGATTTGCGCAATAGCTGTCGATCTCTGCGTCCGCATCGGCAATCGCCCGACTTAAAACATCGGTATCAACCTCACCTGTGTCCTCATCATCAGTCAGCTGGATCAGTTCATTCTGGCTGATTTGCTCTTCCATGTCTGTCTGTACACTGTAGGCCATCGTTATTTATCCTTTTTATCCCTGATCTTTTCTTTGCCTGTTTTCTCGTCAGCGTTCGACATGGCATCAGCCTTGCCTCCCTCGGGGTTCTTCTCTTCCCTGGGGTTTTCTTTGTCCGGAATCTCGTCAACGATCAGCATGGGATCTGCCTTGAGTTTTGCCAGTTCCTTCTTGCTGAATCTGTCGTTCGGGTATTCCGTCGGCTTTGCCCTATGAGCTATGCCACACCGCCTGAAACCTTCCTTTTTACTCACTATTCTAATCATCACTCTATCCTTTCCGGGGCGGAGAATATCCGCCCCCCGGGTATTCTTATTTGTTTTTTAAATTACGCCAACCAGGGCACAATCACCAGCTTTGTTGAGTTGTACCAGATGTTGCTCTCGCCGCCGGTTTTATTCTGTTTTTCCACGATCTCCTTCCCTGCACTCTCGTTGGACCCGCCTACGATGAGGTGTGTTGCTTTAATTCCGAGAGGCGTGTTGCCGTCCCCATCGTCGCGCTTGAGCGCCAACATGGCAGATCTGCCTGTTATATAGTTAGCCTCGCTCAGGGTGTCCTTACTTCCGTAGACGAGCTGCCAGAGGCCGTACCCTACGTTCTTCCGGTCGTCGACCCCATAAAGGAACTTCTTGCGCATGAACGACTCATGGTCGGAAGGTTGATCCAACGCCACAAATTGCGGGTTTTTGCGCCTCTGAAGGATAATCGGTTTAATTGGCCGGGACAGATCCACCAGGAACCAGGGATTGCCTGATCCGCCTCCATCGTTGCTGACGGACGCTCCGTTGACCGGATGGTCTTCATCGATGAAAAATTGGCCGTCGTAGCACAGAGTGTCAAACCCAGCTGCAAGAAGAGCCCATACAAGAATATCCGGATGCTCTTTCGCAGCGGCTGCGAGACCCTGTATCATGGGCGTGTAAACTCCGATCTGATCGTCGTCTATGTCGTCTCTGTCCACGCCGATGGTGGATTCGAACGACTTATTCGTAATAGTGTAGCTGAAGGCCGAAAGGTCCTTGACAACTCTGTCGCCGAGCCATTCCTTCATCTGTGGAAACTCGCCGAGCCATTTGTAATCTACGCTTCGGCCGGTAGACGGGACAGTCATGGCGATGAGGTCGTACATCGACGGTACGGAATCGAACGCCTGGTTGAAGACGGTGTTGAAAGTTTTGTATATATTTTGCATATTTGCCTGATTGATTATCATTGTGATTACCTCCTTTATTATCCGTTATCCGTTATCCGTCAACGGTGAACGGTGAACGGTTTTTTAATTACTCTCCGTCGTCGATATACATGACGAGCGTGATATCGCAGTTTGCTCCGGCACCGGACGCCGTCTCATTGGCCTTAATAATGAAATCGGTATCAGCGGCAATGGCAATATCAAGGTCTTCCGCCTCTCCTGTAACGGCCGTTTCTACAACGGATGCTAGAGCGCTATCGTTTAACTTAAGCGCCAGGGTCTTGCCGCTACCGGGTGCAGTCAATACGCTCACATACGCCCTTTTGATTCTGACAGGAACCGGCGACTCTATAGCGGGGATCGTAACAATAGCGTGATCTGCTCCGTCCTTGGTCCATCCGGTAAATCTCGGTATCGTGAGAAAGAATGGGCCTTTGGCTAATGCCTGAATTTGCTCCTCAACTGTATTGTCAGTAGCCGCAAAATGATCTCATGCGTCCGCAGCTGAGATTGCCGAGGCCGCATGTGCTGCAGTAGGATCTGCGATGTGTGTAGCAACATCCGCCTGCTTGATTGCCGGTTCGATATCGACCCATGCGTGCGTTGTGTCGATATACTCGGCGATATTCCCGCAGAAGATGTTGTAAGTGACATTACCGGTAACGTCTACGAGATTGTCGTCAGCCAGGAAGACATTGTCTCCTACATTTGCCTGGCTGATAGCGGTTGCGAATTCCATTTTGAAGAGCCCGCGCCGTCTCACCAGCACGTTGATTGCCCCGTCCAGGCCATTCGTGTTGTCTGCATATTCACGGGAGACACCAGCATAAATAAGCCCACTCACGTCCCCGCCTTTTACCGCATAACCGGCGGCATTAAAGCAGACGTTGGCGCCTGCGAATATCTCATCCCCATCATCGACGGGAATGGAGAGCTCCACGCCCTCCCTGTATTCTATCTTTTTGTCCTGAGTTAAATCGGTCATCTTTTATACCTCCATTATTCTTCGTTATCCGTTGATCGTTGTCCGTTGTCCGTTGGTGAACGGTGAACGGAAGACGGTGAACGAAAATTATTTGTTGTACTTTTTAAAGGTCTCGTCATCCACGCCGCAGAGCTTATTGATCGATCGCTGTGCATCGTCGAGCTCGGCAGGCCCCCCGTTATCCTTTTTCTGCGGTATCTTATCGATGGGAACGACACTCCCCGCAGGCCTTGATAGTACGATCAGCCTGAACTGATCGGGGTTTTTGAGAGCGAGATCACGTCCCCAGGCGTCGAGTTCAGCGGGACTTGTTTTTCCCTCTTTCAGAGCAATAGCAACCAGATCTTCCTGTTTCATAGCGGAGATCTCTTTTTGCAGCTCCGCAACCTGCATGCTCAGCTTCACCGCAACGTCTCCCGGAGCCTTCATGCCTGCCACGACGGCGATTACCTCTTCCTTTTTTGCGTCTGCTTTCACTCCGATGGCATCCATCACTTCCTTGCAGGCGACGACTTCGTTTGATTTGGTTTCCAGTTCGGTTGCTTTGTTTACAATCGCCTCCACGGCCTCGGTGATCTTCTCCTCGGTCGCATCGGCTGCCAACTTTAATAACGCTTTCAGCCTTTCAATCATAACTACCTCCTTTCGGTTTTCACCGATGTTAAATTTTTTCCGGAATTTATTTAGACGTTCGCTAATAAGCGAACGCTCTTCCGCGGTGTATTGCGACTGGTTATCAAGTTTTCCCCAGTACGCTGCCGCTGCCCTGGTCTGGTTTGCGTCCGGGCAGGGATAACGGTAGTTGACCGGATCGAGAAATTCATCATCCGGCACATTCGCCCACTCGGATGGTTTTGTGATGTGGCCTCCGTCCTTGATGCCGATCTTGTACTTTTTGCTTCTTTCTACCTGAGCCGTCCGGGCGGCGTCCAGGCTCATCTTGGCGATGATTGGCCTTAAATTGTTGATACGCGGTGAATTTGTCAGAGCTACGTTGAAGATGGCCAGCACCTTTCGGGTCTTCTTGTTCACCAGCATGACGGGAGAAAAGTAGCGGTATTCTCGGTTAAGGATGTAGTTTTTAGCCTTCTCCGTCCAGTCCACGATTGCCCAGAGACCCTGTGCTCCACGATATTCGAGTTTCTTTATCCATCCGGCTGCAGGGGCCTGCACGTCATCCTTCAGCGTCTGGTGCTCATAGTCGATCACCATGTCGTTGCCCCGCGCTTTGAAGTGTTCGATAACCTGCTCAGCAGAATCTGCATCTAAATAAGCGGGGTCATCACTCTCGATATCGATCTTTCCATCGGGAAGCACCTGAAAACTTTCAGGCGCACCGGTCATCTCCTTTAAAAAGACTACGATCAGGTCTTCCATAGTTTTACCTCATTGATAAATAACGGTTAACGATCCCGACGATCTCCGTACTATCCCTGGCGCTCACACCCAGATAAGGCCGGGCGGGAATGTTGATTTTCTTCTCTCCAAACGTAAACCCGCGCCCCGCTGTAGTGCCCTTTTTAAATGACCCTTTCTTCTCTCCATTTACGTGTCTCTTACGGAGAAACGTCTCGCTCCGGGCGCCTTGTGTGATCTGTCCGCCCAATTGATGAATCGCCCCATATTCCTTGTTTGTTCCGATTGCCACGGCGGACGTTCCCTGAAGCTGATAGCGAATACTCCCTCGCAGATGGCCTGATTCCGTCAGTATTTTGCTGTGCTTCTTGCGTTTCAGTGTTGACGCCTTCAGCGGAGCCCAGGGCTTACCGTCAGGGGACGGCCCCTGGCTGTTGAATCGCTCTTCCGTCGATCGCAGCATGTATTCCCCGATGATTTTCATGACCGGCGAGAGGTTTTTGACCTTTCCTGCCAGGGCACCCAGTGCGCTCTGCACGGCTTTGTCTTCATTTTGGATTCGGATTTCAAACATATATTTTTCCTTGACAATTTTCTTTGTCTATGCTTTAATTATCCTCACTAAGGATTTGTTGCCGCTGTTCGGTTATAGGCTGCCGACGCCTTCCGGGAAACCGGATGATGAGCGAAGCGGGAGTGTCGCCCCGTCTGCGGTTCAACGAATCCTTTCATATTTTTCGATCACCTGTTTCATTGCCCTTTCCGTGGTAGTTTCAAATAAACTCAGCATGAAATTTGCTGATTTGTCCCGAGTTCTTTTTATTCCTACCCGATATAGTTTTTCTTTTTCCTTCAGGAAAATAAGCCGTTCCTCCGACTGGCGATACGCCTCGCCGGCATCAATTATCTTCGGGATCATCCTAAAATCATCCAATCCGATATCCCGATGGCTTTTCTTATTTTTTTTTAGGCTCTCAGGTGAGAGCCAAACTGTTTGCGTCTCGCTTCCCAACACTTCCCTGTCTGCCGGAGTCAAGACTGCTACGGGAAAATCCTCATTAATCATGCCTTCAAAAAACCGCTGGAATGTCGGGCCTTTTAAAAAATTGTCCATCCACTGCCGACCAATATCTGGCGGCAATGATTCAAATTTATCAGCCAGTACCCCATAATCCTTCTCGGCCGCCGTCCCTACATTATAGCCCCAACCTTTGTCAATCCCGACTTGCTCTCCGGTCTTCGGATCTATGGGAGACGGTGGAGCTGTCCCCAGTCCTTCCTGATCCGCCTGTGCATAGTCCTCTTTCGTGGCAGCGAAAACCCTGCATTTACAGCCCCAGCCGTTAGGCGGGTAATGAGTCTTCCACCAGGGATCGTCCATTGAAAGCACGAGTCCATTCCATGCAAGATGCTGAGGCCGCGGCACACGGCTGTCTCCATGCCTGTATTCCAGATAACCGTAAAACTTTTTAACGTCCGGATCCTGGAGCTGTTCCCAACGGCCTGCGGAGTAAGCCGTCCGGATATTGGTCGAGTAAATAACCTCGCTCCTCCAGTTGCGCCCTCCTTTGTAAGACCAGCCGTGCCTGGCTACAATGTTGTCAAAATCCTTGCGAAAATCCGCCAACGTGATGCCCTGGCTGATGGCCTTATCAACTGCATCTCTAAAATCAGCCAGCAGGTCGGCCTTGTATGCCCCTGCGATCATGAACCCTTTTGCGTGCTGATCCTTCCAGAGGTCGTCCCACTTCTGCGTAGGGATGTTCAGCTTTTTTTTAAAGAACGTTTCCTGCTCTATAAAGGGCAGCTTAAAGATGGCTTCTATGGTCATCAGATACCCGTTTCATCCTTTACGTCGGCCATGCCGGCCATTTGTGCCACGGCCATCGCCCGTGCCATTAGCGCACCGAGATCCGCTGGATCCATTTCTCCCCACAGATCAATTATGCGATCGCGCAGGTCAGCGAGGTCCCGAACGGATGGATCATCGACCAGGCTTTTGATTCTGGACATGAACTCCTCGTCAGTTATAGACATAGCCTCTTGTGCCAGGCGCTCAGAAATAAGGTCAGCATCGTCAATTTCGCCCCACAGTGGATTATCTCCTGTCCTTGCCATGAGGATAACCCTCATCCCATGCCGGTCGTTCAACCCATGCCTAATTTTGGCCGCCAGCGGGGCATTATTTCCGGATGGATCGGGTTGAATATCATCAAGCGGCGTCTCACCTTTCTGCGGCATAGGTACCTTAAAACGGTCGGAAACATGTTCGGCAGACATTGGCTGCCTCATCTTGCGCAGATTGAGATATACCGTGCTGAGCTTTGCCAGATCCTCAGCGGGCTCATACATGAGCTTGAACCACGGCAAAGGCTTGTCCCAACCAAAGTTGTAGCCAACTAGCGGCCGTACAATTTGAAACCGGATAGTCTTGCTCAGTGCCTCGGCATCTGCCTCGGTTAGATCGTGGCGCACCTTATCCTGCGCACTTTCATTGCCAAGCTTACCTGGTGTTCCTTCTGTAGTCGCTGTTTGGCCGAGAATGGCCTTAGATATCTCCTTGTTGCAGAAATCGGCCAGCGTCTCATAGATGCTGCTGCTTCCGCCACCGGACTGCTTCATGGCCTCCACAAACTCGATCTCGGTATTCTTCGAGATGATCCCGGCGGCATCCGATCCCAATGAGCGGATGGCTGCAAACAGGGCGTCTTTGTCTTCCCTTGACGCACCGGCATCGTACTTACCAATTCGGAGCGGCATACCGAAGACCTCGGCAAATGCAACCCAGTCCTTCACATCATAATTCTTAAAGAGATACATCCATGCGCAGACCCGCAGTATTCCAGCCCGTGTATCATACCCGGATCGAGCTTTATAGCGGTGGTAGACCAGCTTCCAGGGCGGCATCTGTTCGCCGTTTACAGGCTCAGTCTCGGTGATGATCCTGGGTGCTTCGTAACTCTTTTTCCATATATTTCCTGTCAGGTCATAGAAGACGGCCTTTTTTGCGTGGATCCACTGGAGGTCATTGATTATGGCTGAAGATCTGTCAATGCCCCACATGATTTCGAGCATGGAGTATCCCTTGCCTATGGAGTCCAGCAGATCGAGCAAGGCATCCTCGAAGCTCGAAACGTTAAAAAGACAATCGGAGACAAAATCACGAATCTTTTTGTCCTCGGCAGACTCAGACCATGCCGTGATGTCATAGTCGAGACCGAGGACTGCGTTTTTGCGTGTCTGAAGCTCTGAGAAGAGATGCGTGTCCTTCTCTTCCATCTCTTCAAATAATTCGGCCTGCCGATAAACGCTGCCACCGTCTGCCTCCTTGAAAATCGAACTGAGTCTCTGCGGTGTGAGCCCCTCGCTCGGATAGCTTGACCAGCGATCGCGGATGGTAGTGACTGCGATCTCACGGGTCTCAGGCCTTTTTTTAATCTCTATCTCTCTTCCAAACTGATCCAGTATCATTCTATTCTCCGTTCACCGTTCACATTTGTCGTTCACCGTTTTCCGTTCACCGTCCGCCGACAAAACGGACAACGGATAACGGATAACATATAACGATCAATACGCCCCTCTCTGAATAAATGCGCCTGGTATTCTTATATTGTGATCGTCATCGTCGCCTGCGGCAAAACGCCGCCTGAGAACAGTTTCGTATTCAACTGGACCCGCTTCGCCTTCATTTGTAGCAAACCAGGCTAACGCGCCAGCAACGCCGGAATCGCCGTGGCGTTGTTTGTTGTCCTTGCCCTTCATTTTGGTTTCAGGGAGTTTGGCAACGCCGCGGATAACCTTGAATGCACGATGATCCTCTATAATGTCGGCGTCTTTCGGTAGCAGGATGGACCGATCCTCAAAGGCCGATTTGTAACGGGGCATATTATCCCGATACCAGGGCTCAGTGAGCATGATCTGGGCAATCCGTTCTGCCCCGTATTTCTGCATGGCCACTTCCGCCAGGTACTGACCGTTTCCGCGTGCGTCCAGTGCACCGTAACGGAATCTGGGGAGACGATCGACGATGTAAAAGAGTATCTGTTCCTGCTGCTTGAAGGGAATGTTTCGGAGTTCCACAACAAAGGGTGCCCTGAAATTTGCACTCTGTAATTCGCAGAGGGGAATAATGACCGTTAGATCGCCCGTTCTTCCGAAATCCTCTCCAAAATATGATGCACGTTTCTCATCTAAACCTTTAAGTAGTTCCTTAAGGTTCTCCTCACACCAATCCTTCACTTCAGCGTATCGGAGATGGTCTGCCACCTCCGCAAATGATTTTGGCTGCTCATATCGGAGTATCGGAATATCCTCAGAAAGGCATGTTTCGATCAGGGCACGAGTCAGATAGACGCCGGTTCCCTGTGATGGTATACAAAAGAGTTCCTCGTCGGCATCATCGCCATAGGAATCGATGACCTCCTGACGCCAGGCAGTTTCGCCTTCCGCTGTCCATTCCCTTTTCAACACCTCGCATATCCGCTTATAGAGACCGTCTTGTAATGCCTCATCCAAGTCGACACGATGGAGACTATATGGTTTCTTTCCCGCCCGGATATCCTGGACAAGACCATTAAAATCGTTGGCATCCCCGAAGTGTGTGGATATGATCCGCACCTGACCGCCCCAGATGAGCAGCGCCATTGCCGCTTTGAGTAATCCGGCCAGATCGTCATGGAAAGCCGCCTCATCGAGCACCACACGTCCCTGCTTGCCGCGAAGGTTAGTAGGCCGGGATGAAAGCGCCGTAATGCGCCAGCCGGAGGCAAACGTGATCTGATAGGCGAGTATCTTTTTTTCCTGCACGACACCTTCAAATTCTTCCTCATCCGGTATCTCGACCTCTTCCATTTCAGATGCGGTTAGATTATAGGCACGTGCCCAGTTGGCGCAGTCATTGATGAATTCGATGGCCATGTCTTTTGTATAACCGATGTACCAGACGTTACGCTTTTCTCCCTTTCCCTTTTCAGATGCATAGAGGGCATCGTCTGCTGCCTCGGCCCACGAAATACCGATACGCCGGGATTTTTCCATAACCTTCACCGGAGACTGGTCTGCCACCCAACGGGTTTGATACGGTAACAATACGCCCGTGGCAGAGCGCGCTTGGTCAAAATCATTTTGGATGGTCGCTTCGGTCATACAATCCCCAATATTTTCTTCCGGATCTGCTCGGCTTTTTCTTCCGAGAGCCCGTCTTTTTTGACTGATTTAACAATGTCATCTGCGGTTTTAGTAATCTTTTTGGATACCTCCGCCTTAACTCTCTCCCTCAAAGCTGTGGATGACTGCAGCTTTGCAAAGTCCGATATAATCCTCGGCGTTTTGCTTATATCTATTCCTTCCTCAAGCAATAGTTCCAACAGCGTAGCTGCCATCTTCTTGGCTACTGCCTCTTCTAGCACCATGCCGTCACCGCCTGCCTCGGAAACCAATATCTTGCTCTTGTCCTCGATGATCAGGAGTTTTCGATATTCATTGAGAAAATCCTTGCCATACCGCCCGATGCTGGACCGTGATATGTCGTACCCCTTACTTTTCAGATAGTCTGATATGTCCTCGTATATCTCGCCTTCTATAAGCAGCCGGTTGACCTCCCTGCGTATCTCAGGGGACAGTTCGTCCTCGACTTTGCTGTGTCGTCTAACCTTGGTATGTGGCCTGCCCATCTACTCCAGCTCCTTTTCAACCTGAGCGATCTTGCCGCAAACGTCCAGATATTCCCGCCGGAGATCTCGCGCCTCTGTCGCCAGTGCGGCAATTCCTTCAAGATCAATATCGGCAATCGGCGATACTGAAGACGCCGCTAACAGATTTTTAATCGACTTTATCTGGGTGTTGATCTGCAGGGCTAAATCAATCCTTTTCTGCTTCAGATCAAGGTACCTTCCTTTCAGTATCAGCCGTTCTTCACTCATAATTGCACTCCTTCCGCTAACTTTTTTAGCCTGACTTGTGGACAGTACTGGTTATTATGGATACTATCCACCAACCGGGTCATTGCCGTAGTATTCATGATCACGACATCCTTCAAATCGCCTGCCAGGCATTGGTCTTTTTCCAATAGCTTGACGTTGTTTTTATACATTTCTACTACGTCCTCGTGCATCTCAACTACAGCTTCGTGTCGTTTCTGATATGTCCATACGAGGAAGACCGCAAAGAGCCATGGGCCGATAATAATAAGTAAAAGAATGAGACCAAGTGGCCAGACCCCAACCCTCTCAAGTAAGCTTGCTAGCGCTCCTAATACCGCAATATGTTCGACAGACATAAGCTCTCCTTATTTATCCAGCAACGCGTCTTTGCCTTCGTCTTCCTCAATGGCATCAATACTGTGATTCGGGTCTATTGTATCCAGCCCATAATCTATTATTTTTGATAGTGGTCTATACCAGGGTATCTTTCCGCCATGCTTTTTTTTCATCTTGCCAAGCCTTGAAGATATGGTTTCATCCGGATCACCTCCAAATAAGGTGTTTCCAAACTGGTCAATGCTTAACAGAATATTAAATAGCCATTTGCCCATAATCCCCCCTCTTTTTTTTTATGCGAACCATTCATGGTTCCCAATTTTCATGACAACATTCATTCCGGCTGCCAGCCATTTGTTCTTTGTCGTTGAGGCTAATAGCGGGTTGAGATACTGCATAGCAGTCGTGTTTCTTGGGATTGATCCCTCTATCATCCCTCTAGCGATCTCGACACATTCACGTAGTGATTTTGCTTTATGACATGCAAACTCAAAATTTTTCGCAATCCAGAGGAGGGGTTTTCTATTTGGATCATCTGGCAGATAGCATGAGAACTGATACGGCCACAGACATACACTCTTAATTGTTTCCCCATCCCAGTCCCGGTGGTCAACACGCTCAAGGATGGTTGACCCAACTCCGATTCTGCCTTCTCTCGGTTCACCTCTGGCCTCGGCAAAGATTGTTAGACCCATGATCTGATCGTCTGTCAAATGACCGAAGTCCTTGATGTTTGCTTTATATATTTTTTGATATTTCGTTTTCATTCTTCACCTACTATTTGGAGACAATTCCCCAGCAAACCGGCATCTTCAATGGCGCCGTCAACCTCCGGTGTCAATGTATTATCGGGTCTCTCTATGACAATAAAAGGGGTGGTCTGGATCTGATAAAAAGATGCCTCGGCAAGCCCATCTATCGTGCTGATGTCAAATGTCTCTACTTTGTGCTTTTGTTGTTTGATATCTTTAGCGAGTTTTTTTGCGGAAGTACATTTAGGACAATCTGGTGAGATGAATATTTTGATATACATAAAAAAACCACCCCCAGAAATTGGGCGCGGTTTTTATAGATCCTATTTTACGGTTAATTTACTATTTGTCAAGTATTTTTTCCATATCTTGTGATATAATACATTAAGAATACAAGATATAGTGGTAACGGGTTGTTTAAATTCCTTTTGTTTCATATTCAAACTTTTCTATTAGCTTTCTTTTCCCGCCGATCAAAAACAATCTCTCATCCGGCCACTTTTCCATTATTGCCCTGTCAACGCTCTTGGCTATTTTGATCGCCTCGACAAATCCATATTCTTCAATCTTTGCAACCGCATCCCTGGGCAGGCTCACTTTCCAATCCTTTGTAAAAAGCAGAATCCCATTCGCCAGGCTGATTTTTTCCCGGCCGTCGAAGAGCTGCCCCTTGTTCTCCTTCATTAAGGAAACGATCTCTTTGTCGAGTTCGACAAGTTGTTCTTTCAATAATCCTAGCTCAGGCTCGTATCTCTCCCTAATTACAGCCATCTCCGCCTCGGCCTGTTTTTCCAGTGCGCCGATCCTATCCACAGTATATTTAATATTACGCAGCATAATGTCTGCACACTCTTCCAGATACCTATCCATCACCCATCACCTCTATTATCCATTTAGACGCCTAAATGGTAAGTACGCTTTCCGAATTACGACTAACGACTCCCCAGATTCATCTGCATTTGTCCCAGCAGCTCTGCCAGCCCTATTTTTCTGATCTTTGATTCCATCCAGAGAGCCTTCAGTGCCCGCCTTCTGATTCTGCTCAGGTAATCCTCCAGTTCCGACCCTGCGCCGGCAAGGTAGTATCCGCCTCCATTTTTCGAGGTTGTTGAACAGATGGGTACCCCATCTTTCCGTAAGAGAGTTATTACACTCCTAAGCCCCCTGGTATCGGAGATTTTATTCGAATAATCCTTCCCGAATACCTGAGAATAAAGATCACCCATATCTATCGCTTTCTCCCTGCCGATATGGCTGGATAGTACTGACAATACCGCCACCTTATGGGTATTTATGATGTTCGTTTCTTCTATTTTTTTTGACATCATGTTCTCCCTCCCTTGTTCGCACTTTATACAGTCCGGATACAAATACCCGTATGTTCCTGGTGTTTTATTTTTTTTCTGCCTTTTGATGCACACCTCTTTCGAGACCCGGGCATGATTCCGCTCACAATCGAAATATCCCTGGCCGTTTAATATCTGATCAATATTATCCATATAATTACCCAAATACCTTATATGCCCAGAAGTAACCAATCCCTATCCCGATTACTAAGAGAACAAAAGCTAAAAAGAATTGTTTGAGCATATCCTTCCCGTTACCCTCCTCTATATCAGGAGGGATTAAATACTCACGACGTTTCATACTTTTGTCTCCTCTATCTCCCTGTTAACGGTTTCCCACGGAATTCCCGTTATGGCATGTATCCTGGTCGTTTCCCGGACTGACAATCCCTTGTTTTTGCCTTTTTGGGTCATCTCCCTTGCCAGCGAGAGATCAACCATTTGAAACTCATCACCTTTAATTCTTTTTTTGAACATTAATATTCTTTTCATGCGCTCTTTCCCTCCTCTTCGGCCCTTATCTTTTCCATGATTACAAGCATTCTTTTAAGCTTTCCGATATCCCTGCACCATTCAAGTCTGTCTGTTCTGCATATAGTTTTGCAGAGACCCTGTGCTCGCTTTGCACCGTTTTCCATCTGGGCGGCAACCTCCATGATCCTTTCACGCAATGCCTCAATCTGGCTTTCTTTTTGCCCTATCTTTGGGCTTTCTTTCCAGCCCATCGATATAAAATGATTTACAAGCTTTTCCAGTTTCCAGACAGGAAGATCGGCTGCCGAAGCCACACACCAGGGCTGCGACCTGAGTATGTCTCTGTAGGTTTTGTCATCGAGTCCAAGCTCTTTTGCTGCAATATGGATTTTTGCAAGGAGACCGTTTCTCTGTCGCTGTAACTTATTTTGCGACTTTTCCCCGCCGCCTTTGATTACCTGCATTATTCCCCCTACATCAACTCGATCTTAAATTTATCTCTATCTGGTATGTTGTATAGATTCAGCGCTCCTCTGCCGTGTATACAAGGGCGTCTTCCAACCCTGGACAGATATCCATCCTTTTTGAGATTCCTTATGATTCTACTTACATAACCCATATCTTTGTCTTCTACTCCTGCAATCCGCTGTATATCCGCCGAGGTAAAGGCTGATGCAGATACATATATTGCCTTGATAATCCTGGTTAGCTTATCGCCTCTCTGTTTCTTGCGCCAGTTGCGGTTATATAAATACGTTGTCTGTTGTCCCTGCCTGTGCGTGTTCGCACGCAGACAGGCGTTGCCCGTTTTCGGTAGAGTAACGGTGGACGGTGAACGGTCGACCCTTATTATTTCTCCCCGATCGATAAAGTCAGGGATGGCGTTCCTGATCTGCGCCCTTTCTTTCCCTGTCGCTCCAAGCCCATCGCAGATATGAGGAACTGTGAACGGCCTTTTTCTGCCGGACATCCATTCCCTCATTCTTTTTGCCAGACCGGTTTTAGGTGTTTTTACAGATGTCGTTTGCGAGTTCATCGGTTATCTCCTTTAATCCGCTTGCCTTCATTGCTCTTTCGATACCTATTGCCACAGTTAGCACAGGTCTCCAGTCGCCATGAGACCGGTGGTGTATTATTGACATAACCCCTGCCGATATCTCGACTCCAAGCGATTTCTGAAAAAAAAGGGCTATGTCCGGCTGAATCACCGGTGTAAACTCCATCTTCTGCCTGATCCTGCTGGCTATTCGGCGATGCCTCGTCACTTTCGTTTTAAGTTCATCTTCTCCAATCAGCAGGATAGGGCAGGAGTATCTCTCATTCAGCCCCCGCAACATCTCCAGTACTGGCATTGCCAACAGATCAGCCTCGTCAATTATCACCAGCCGTCTCTCTCTGCCCAGTTCATCCCCGATCAGGTTGAGGCACGTTTCTGAATTTCTTGGTTTAATTTTGCATAATTCGAAAGTGATTTCCCGAAGCAGCATTGATGCTGATCTTATATTCAGTGGAGGCAGATATATAGCAGACGACGAGGCTGCATAGTGTTTGGCAGCCTCCGACTTTCCTCGGCCTGCAGGTCCTGTCACCATTGCAAGAGACGGCCCGATCATGCTCTCAGGGTCTTCCAGCTCTCTGCAGATACTATCAAAGGCGTTTATGTTCTTAGTGTTCACAAAGACATTCTTCATGTTGCGCTCCTTTACTCTTTGTTATCCGTTATCCGATGTCCGTTTTTATCGGTGAACCGTGAACGGTGAACGTATATTATGAATAAGTCCCATATTTCCTCACCATCTCCCAATACTCTCTCTGCCCTTCAGTCATTCTATTTTCATAATCGAGTTTAAAAGCCTGGTCAGATTCGTTTAGCTCACCGCCTGCGATTTCGTAGTCCACACAGAATGTGTATCTGGTCAGATCGTTCAGGAAGTATGTTGGTCTAACAGGCAGGGGTTTTATTCTGATGTTGTTTTTGCTTTTTTCTGCCTGAGCCTCCAGCTCTGCCATCTCTGCCTTCAGCTCTTCATCGGTCCATTCTCTGTTCAGCTCATACTGTTCGTCTGCCCTTTTCTTTTTATCCCTGCCTATAAGTGCGGCTGCTTTTTCTACAGATGATATTTTGGAGTGCTGTATAAAGTCTGGAATATTTGATGTGAGCTGTCTGTATTCTGCGATGCATTCCTTCCGGCGGCGGGCTTTCTCTTCAATCTTTTTCTCTGCTATGCCCTTGTTTTTCATGCTTGAGTATTCCACTAACTCTGCCTGGCAGAGATATTCACCCTTCGTGAATACAAGCAGCCATTCGGGATCCATCGGGTCATACCTGATCTCAACCTTTTCGCCTTTTTCAAGGTTGATGGGTATTAGAGCATCGTGCTCATACAGCTCGTTCCTGAATGTTATCCTGCCCCTGTCCACGCTCCTGGCATCCCTGGCAAGGAATATGAGGTCGGTGGTATCATTGTTTAGATATGTCGGCTGCCAGCCGTCCTGACAGCACATCTTCAGGCAGTCCATAGGGGTTATTTCTCTGGGTTTTGGTCTCCATACCCATTCTTTTCTCACTCCCCTGTGGGCTTTAGTTTTGTTGTAGAAGTCCATTGCTTTATAAAGAATTACCCTGAACTCGCTGAAGGTGAGAAGTTTTCCGGCTTTTGCAAGTTTTTCGATCTCCTTCTGATCGACTTCCTGTTCTTCCTGGGATGCCGTCAGACGTTTCACGTATCCGGGAACCATGAACGTATTTCTTAATAACTGTTCAAATATGCTGAACGTCCCCTCGATCATTTTGGCTTTAGCATTTCGGACGATAGCCTTTCTGTGCATTCCGGGGATAATCACGCATGGATTGATCTCTTCAGGGTCTATGTCAACAGAACAGGCAGGGATATCTATAACATTCTCGGCACTCATATGCAGTGATCGGATGTCTTTCATTATGCTCTGGATGTATTTTGATTCTTCCGGTTTGCCGTGGTCTGTGTAGATGGATCCAAATGCCCCGAATATCTTTACCCCGATACGCAGTGCCAGACCCATTAGCTGGCTGTCATACTTTCTGTCGACTGCGCCGCCATAGAAACACCGTGTCCTGAGATCCTGCCAGAAATATCCCTCTGGTCTGAATACCTCTCCGGTGTCGTCATCCACCACCCAGAAATCAAACCTATGCTGATCCCCGACGAGGATCTCAAACGGAGCGAGGTCGGAATAATTTCTGAGAACAGGTGGCAGGGTGTTGTCCAGGGCCCTGACTCCACCTCTTTGCAGGGCAAGAAGCTGAGGGGTGACCCTCTTCTTGAGCCACCAGAGTGCGCTCTCGTATCCGCCTATATCCCAGCCCCTCTTAGTTGCCTCTTCCTGCAGGATGGCATAAAGTTTCTTTTTGCCGTCTTTGGCGAGTTTTCTGTGTTCCTTCTTTAAACATAGTCCAACCCACCAGTCTATAGCCTCCGGAGTCCACGTCTTTGCCTGCTTGGGCTTGCTGTGTTTCAGCCCGGCAAGTCCGCCTTTTTCGTATTTCTGTATTTTTCTATATATAGTAGATATAGTGGTGTCGTGTTTTAGAGCTACAGCCTCGATCCACTCTCTCTTTTTCCATCCTCTGGGTACGTTGAGTGCTTCCTGAACTATCCGGCTCGATTTCTGCACTCCTTCGTCATGCAGTATATTTATATTTATAGCTGTGTTGCCTGACCATGCATCTGATCCGCCTGTGGAGGCTGATGACATCGACATGTCAGGGAGATATTTATTTGCAACCTCAATGGCTGCCTCCGGGGCAAGGGATGATATGAGAAGAGGGGATACGTCGTGTTCGGTGACGTATCTTTTTTGTGCATCAGGGGAAAGACATGAGAGGGCTATTTTGGTGATTACACCATTTTTACCCCCTCCATTCGGTGCAGGTACCTGTGATACTTTTTTGTAATAACCAGAGTTAATCCTTCTCTGAATTGTCTTTTCTGAGCAATTTTCGATGTCCACCACCTGTTTTTGAGTTAAATAGATGTCATCCATACGCAACACCTTATTATTATTAAAGAAAATTAGAAAAAGTTGCTCTCAAAAATGGCTGATTTCGATGTCCACCACCTGTCCACCACCTATGGGAGGTGGTGGACATTTTCATACTTCCTTCAATCCATCGAGAAGGGCTCTTCTCTTTTTGATCCCCTTATTGATTTTATCCCTCTGTTCCAGGAGTTTCTGTATGTCTGCCCTCAACGCTTCTTTGCCGGGCAGCACAAATACACCAGCTTTCATGCCCAGAAAATCAAGGAGCCCGGAGCTCTCCACGGAAATACAGAATGCAGGAGCAAAAATAGCCGGAAAGCGGTGGAGCTCTTTGCTCTCCGCAGTCCAGCTATCCAACATACTCTTGGTGATCTCAGTACCTGTAAGCTCGCTCATCCGGCCTGCTACGTGATACCGAGAGTATGGACATTTTTTGAGTTCGGCTGAAATCAATTCCCTGAATTCGATGTCTATGTTAAGGGAGCCTGCTTTGGGTAAACTATCCTCTTCCTGAGCCTTTTTCAGTATGTCAAAGAGGCTGAGTTGCTTGTCGTTGTTTTTGTCTATTCTTTTTCGTAACTTAGACATTGACATTGCTCAAAAAAAATTATAGAGTGCCCCTAACAGCCAGGACAATGATCAACCGCGCCCAGTATGATCGTATTGTCCCTTTTTGGCTGTTAGGGGGTTTTTATGCTGCTTTCTTAGGTGAAAAGAGCTTATCAATAGGGACCCCAAGCTCTCTGGCAATAGCCTCCTGGGTTGGCCTGGGATGTTTGCGCCCATAATATGTCTGAGATGTCCATGTCCTAGACCTGCCTATACGGATGGAAAGTTCGGTTATCGTTATTTCCTTTTCGATTAAAAGATGCCGTTTATCCTTAATGTTCATTTGTTGTCCTCTTAATAATTAACGTTTGACAACCACCAAAACCAATATAATCGCATAGCAATCAAAATAATTTAACTACCATTGGAGATAGAATACAAAAAGTCAGAAATGACAATAAGTTATCTCAACGTATGTTTGCGGAAAACATTGGTATATCTCAGAGCTATCTATCGGAGCTTGAACAGAACAAAAAACCACCATCGGAACCAATTCTACTGGCCATAGAATATCGCTATGCTATACCAAAAGACTGGCTTCTCACTGGTGAAGGGGAGAAGGAAAAAATTTCTGGCCCGCCATCCATAGCTGAACCCAGGGCGCCTTATATCCCTCCCATACCTGGTGTGATCCCCTTAAGAATAATCCCTGTTCTCGGCAGGGTTCCTGCAGGCTTTCCGGATCAGATACCGGAACAGGAAATCATAGAATATATAAAATGCCCCGATGGTCAATCAGGCTCTTATGCGCTGATCGTAAAGGGCGAAAACATGTCGCCGACAATAAAGGACGGTGACTATGTATTATTTATAAATAACGGTGATATCAAAAACGGGGATGTGATAGTTGTGAATAATGAGTGGGGTGATTCGATGATAAAACGTTATAGAGAGAAAGAAGGGGATATCCTGCTAACCAGCGACAACCCGGAATATCCAAGTTATAAGCCAAATGAGCAATACAGAATCATAGGGAAAGTTGTAGGAGCTTGGCGGAATATAAAGGTGTAAAGATTAAAAGAGGGATCAAAAATGAAATCACTAGTTATTCAGTGGCTCGTTGGACTTACAATCTCCCTGGGTATTGGTCAAATAGTCACTTGGGGTTTCTTGAAATGCTTGCGATCGTGCATCAAAATACCGGAGGGTATATTTTCAAGCGAAAGATTTAAGGGCGTTCCTCCTTGGCTCATTGGAACAATTGAACGGATATTTTTTACATTTATCGTTGCGTTTGATATTTCTGGATTCGCAACAGCAATGATCTTATGGATTGCGACCAAAATGCTTTCAGGTTGGCACCGGGCAGTGCCAGGTATTAGAGTTCGACTGAATGATGAAGAATATGAACTGAATCACAGAGACATTGTACCGGTTTCTTTTTCTTCTCTTCTTGGAAATTTGGTTTCTATGTTTTTTGCTTTGATAGGCGGATTAATCTGTCAGGGGAGGATATGGTGGTAAAAATACACAAGCATTTAATTGAGTGGTTAATATGCAAAAGTTGGTGTTAGTTGGTACTATATAATTGTTTGTTCGACTCGAAGAAGAGGAATATATTATGACTATCAGCACAAAGTTTTCGAGGAAATTAATTGATTTACCTTCAGTTTATGGAATATAAGGAATGCTGTCAATGTGGATAACTGAAAGGAGGAAGGCTATGGTTTTGAAAGAGATATTAGAAAAAATTAGGCTGGTCGATATTCAAACTACTGTAAAGGACGTATTCAAGAGCAAACAGTTTGGATTAGTAAATATAGAAAAAAATATTTACAACCTCGACATGTCTGACGAGAAGGCAAAAAATTTTATTGCCATAAAAGTAGATGAAGCTCTTGAAAGAAAAGTAAAAGAAGCGGCAATAAAGCGTTTAGAGCCGATCGGTGACGCTATAGATTTATTGTCGGCATCTACTGCCACTTCAATCGTTGCTTCAACTATGACGACCGCCACTTTAGACATAATTGCTCCTTTACCTAAAATAACTATTAAGGGTCATGAAGAATAATAAATACCGGCTACGTTTCGGCTACGAAAAATAGTTAAAAGTGTCTTTTTTGTGTCGTTCAATTTAAATGTTATAGGTCATAAGGAGACTAATTATGGGAAAGAAAAGCGGAAGTTTTGATGAAAAAGGTATTGAAGAATTAGCCAAAGATAAACCCGTCGTATACAAAATTGAAGACGACAAAGGCAATACCCTCTATGCAGGTGTTGCAAAAAGAGGGAGAGTTGAAGAACGCATCAAAGAACATTTGCCCGGGGTCCTGTACGTGGTGGGGTGAAAGTTCGAATTCAGCAAAAACCGAGTATTATGGACGCGGAAAAAGCCGAGGCTAGAATAATAAAGAAACAACAACCACCTCAGAATAAGAAAGGCAAGTGACTTATAACAAATCACTTCACCGCAACCCAACTGCACTTCGCTTCGGTGAGTGTAGCGATAGGCCTTCTTATCAAAACGCCTATTGCTCCACTATTCGAGAAGGTCCATATATAGACCAGTGAGAAAGAAACAAATTACAACTGGGAAAATACAAATAATCAAAATAGTTAATATTGATTAATCCATAGTGAATGTCTATGCGGGATAGAATTTGGAATAATTTATACAATATTAAGTTCAAGGCTTTATATACTTGTGAATGTTCTAAAATAGCCGAGAGGGTTGGACGTTTTTTCTCTTTATTTATAGCTCTTGCCTCTGCTGGCAGTATTGCAACATGGGCAGTTTGGAAAGAAATACCTTCTGTGTGGGCATCTATTATTGCAGTTTCCCAGGTATTACATATCACAAAGCATTACATCCCCTTTATCAAAAATGACAAATCGCTTCTTGAGTTGTCGTACGAATTTGAATCACTCTATATTGAATTTGAAAAACTTTGGTACTCCCTCGAAAATGAAAAAATAACCACTGACGAAGCAGAACAAAAATTTTATGAACTGCGTAACCAAGCATTGAATATTGAAAAAAATCATAAAGAAATCCATTGCCCAGATTTTAAGAGTTGGAAAGAAAAAGTTAATGAGGCAACAGAGAGTGCTATCAAAATCCATTTTTCAAAAGGAGATTAATCATGGCAAAAGGAAAACCTTCTCCCCCACCACCTAGGCCAAAACCAAATCGAACTTCGCCGCCGCCTTTTACGCATAGTGTACCAGATGCTCCAAAAATTCCACCACCTCCCCCACCCAAAAAAGGAAAATAATGGCATAACAATTGGAGTAACTTGAGACCGGGAAGCCCGGGATTCTTGCGATCATGTCAGTGGCGGCGCACATTACTTCGAACAAAGGTGGTATAAGAATATATTGTTCAAAAATGTAAAAAGTAGTACAAAAATGTTCATTAGTAACCTATCCATATCAATTCTTCCCATCCCCAAACAATAGATTACACAAAAAAATTGATTTATTTTCTATGGCTTCGTAAAAAGTCTATCTGCGGCTTTGTGCCGAATCCTCCGTCGTTGCGGCATATTCCTAAGTACGCGCCTCACTCCTCAGGATTTGTGCGCCTTGTATCCGGGGTTTTATGCTTATTCTAAGGAGACTTCGGCATGTTTTATGCGGTATATTATATATTGTGTTAGTCCGCTCGTCTCACTCAATGGCCCCGGAGAATTCGGGGCACGGAAGTTATAGGACAGGTAACTCTCATGCAATGGTCAGACAAATCAGCCGTCGCGTTAGGAAGGGGATGTCGTACGACCGATTCACGTCTGTCTCAACTATGCTCCGCTACTGTCAGCGGGATGGCCCTGCTGGCGCTGGCCAGCTGGCAGATGAATGCGCTGTTCTTGTCCGGACAGTGGGCTACCTATATTTTAAGCCAAACGAGCATTATTATTATCATAGGAAAAGTTGTAGGGGCTTGGCGGAATATAAAAGTGTATGAAAAAAAGTAATATAATTTACTTCTCAGTTTGAAGCGAAAAGGGAAATAATATGGCAGAAAAGACTAAAAAAATTTGGCTATATGTGCTCGCTTTAGTTGCAATATTGATACTCGCTTTAGTTGTAACGTTAATCATTACAGGGGGGGCGCGACGAATACTTGTATCCAGGGACAAAGTCGCGGTAGATCAAAGTACAGTATCGAATAATAAGCGTGCGGATATCTCTAGTGGAATTATCCATGCAAGCGAGCTTGCTTTTGCCCGTCAACCTCACAAAGGTTCCAGCGACCGTGAGGTGCGTGTCGGATTATACCAGAACAAACCAAAGATTTTCACAAGTGAGACAGGTCAGCCCTCGGGTTTATTCATTGAAATCCTCGAAGAGATTGCCCGAAGAGAGAGATGGAAATTGATTTATGTACCGGGTGAATGGTCTGAGTGTTTACGCGCTCTAGAAGAGGGTAGGATTGATTTGATGCCGGATGTCGCCTTTTCGCCGGAACGAGACGAGAAATATGATTTCCACGAAGAGGAGGTTATCGAAAGCTGGTCACAACTATATACCAACAAAGATAAACCTGTGAAGAATTTTTCCGACCTGAACGGACTGCGGCTTGCCCTGCTCAAAGGTTCAATTCAACAAAAGATTTTAGAAGAGATGATAAAAGGGTTCGGCTATAAGGTTTCTATTGTTGAGGTTCATTCCTTCGAAGAAGCCTTTACCCATGCAGCCAATGGCGCTGTCGATGTGGTTGTTTCAAACCACCTTTTTGGAGACTATTTTTATCAGGAATACGGGCTGGTAAAGACAACAATTATTTTCAACCCGGTGCCATTATATTTTGCAACAGCCTCTGGCGCCAACCATGATCTACTTGAGGCTATTGACCATAATTTACGGATAATGAAATCTGAACCCGGCTCTGTTTTCTATAAGATTTTGGCGCATTGGATGGAAAGACCACCAAAGGTGGTTGTGCCGCGGTATCTCGTTCGAATCATGGGCGGCATCGGCGGGTGCCTCGCCTTGGCTTTCGTGTTCATTTTACTGCTTCGCAGTCAGGTGAAGATAAAAACAAGACATCTGTCCCAGACTAATGAAACGTTGCGCAAAAGCGAAGAAAAATATCGCACCCACTTTGAAAACGTATCTGATGTTATCTTCTCATTCGATAGGGAGTTCAGAATTCTCAACATATCACCCTCCCTGGAACGAATTTTGGGATACAAGCCTGAAGAATTCATCGGCAAGTCTTTTGCAGAGCTAAATATTCTATCACCCGAATACCTTGAGAAGGCCTTCTCCGATGGAATGCGAGTATTTGCCGGCGAGAATGTAGATTTATTAAACTATGAATTTATTGCCAGGGATGGAACGAAAAAATATGTGGAAATTAGCGGTGGCCCTTTAATCCGCGACGGTCAGGTTGTAGCAGTGATTTCCGTCGCAAGGGACGTCACTGAGCGCAAACGGGCGGATGAACGTTTGGACGTGGAGGCCAAACGAGCCAAAATCCTTTTGGAATTATACCTCAAGGCCCCAAGCTTATCCGACAAAGAACTCTACGATTATGTTCTGGACAAAGCAGTCGATCTCACGGGAAGCGCAATCGGATTTTTCCATCTGGTGGATGAAGATCAGAAGACGATTATTCTCACCACATGGAACTCTGAAGCCTTCAAGGGCTGTACCGCTGCTTATGACACTCACTATTCCGTTGAAGAGGCAGGAAACTGGGTAGATTGTGTGCGCCAGGGGAAACCGATTATATACAACGATTTTTCTGTTTCCCCAAATCAGAAGGGGCTTCCGGAAGGGCATACACCCTTAAAACGGTTCATGAGCATTCCCGTAATCGAAGGCGGTAAGATACACTATATTTTTGGTGTGGGTAATAAATCAGGGGTTTATGAGGAACATGATGTTGTTCAGATTCAATTAGTTGCCAATGAACTATCCAAGATCATAAGGCAACGTAAGGCAGATAGAGCATTAAAAGAGAGTGAGAAGAGATATCGGGGTCTCTTCGATAATGTCTTAGACATGATTCATATCGTGGACAAGAATGGAATAATAATTGATGCTAACCCCATAGAACTGAAAACTATGGGGTATACCAGAGATGAATATATCGGGAAGCGTCTGCCAGAGATAGTCCATCCTGATTTCCAGGAAACAACCAAAGAAAGGTTTGAAAGGATATTAAAAGGGCAAAATATTAAATTATATGAGACCGTTTTGGTAACGAAAGGTAGTGAAAAAATTTATGTGGAAGTAAACGCTGTTCCTCTGGCAGAGGGTAATGAAATAGTTGGAGCGAGGGAGGTTGTGAGAGACGTCACTGAGCGCAAACAGTTGTTAGATCAAGTCAAACAGAGATTAGAGCGCTTGGAAGCCCTGCGAGCCATAGACATGGCTATTACCGCTAGCCTCGACATCCGCGTTACCCTTAGCGTATTCTTGGAACAGGTCATTAATACTTTAGGTGTAGATGCGGCAGATGTCCTCCTTCTTAATACACAAATCCATAATAGGCTTGCATTTGTTGCCGGGCGTGGCTTTCAGACAACTGCCCTTCGACACACAAATTTACCTATAGGCGCCGGTTATGCGGGCAGGGTTGCCCAGGAAAGGAAAACCTTCTGCATTTCTGACCTGCAAAAGGAATCGCAGGATTTTTTAAAGCAATCCCCTCAACTCAGTAATGAAGATTTTGTCTCCTACTACGCCACACCACTTATTGCGAAAGGGCAAGTTAGGGGCGTCCTGGAAGTATTCAACCGCACGCCTCTTAAACCTGAACAGGAATGGCTGGATTTTTTGGAAGCTCTGGCTACACAAGCAGCTATTGCTGTAGATAACGCCGAGCTTTTCGATGACCTACAGAAGAGCAACATTGATCTGCTTCATGCCTATGACGACACGTTGGAAGGATGGTCTAAGGCTCTGGATCTGCGCGATAAGGAAACGGAGGGACATAGTCAACGTGTCACAGAGATGACTTTGCGATTGGCTGACCAAATGGGCATAAGAAACCGCGAACTGGTGAATGTGCGAAGAGGCGCACTGCTTCACGACATCGGCAAGATGGGTATTCCTGACCCCATCCTTCTCAAACCGGGTGCCCTGAATAAAGAAGAATGGGAAATCATGCACAAACATCCGGTCTATGCTTACGAACTCCTCACCCCAATTTCTTATCTGAGACCGGCACTGGACATTCCCTACTGTCACCATGAAAAATGGGACGGCACGGGCTACCCGCGCGGACTAAAGGGGAAACATATTCCACTGGCAGCGAGGATCTTTGCAGTTGTCGACGTCTGGGATGCGCTGTGCTCAGAGCGCCCTTACCGTCCTGCATGGCCGGAAGAGAAAGTCCATGAACACATCAAGGAGCAGACCGGTAAACACTTTGATCCGAAGGTGGTGGAGGCGTTCCTGGAACTCTCGAATGAATTCAAACCTGAGTAATCTGTCATTGTGAGAATATCACATATTGAGTGGTGGATTTATGGAACACTTCTTTACATTATTGCCCTTCCTCATGCGTGGGTCATCGGAACAAATATGAAAAAATATCCTTATTGTGTAGAATTTGTTAAAGCAAATGCTGTAGGATATAGGCACTGTGGCCGAGATTTTAAGTAGGAATAGTCTCAAAATGTCTCAAATCATAATTTAACGCTGCGGGGAAAAGTCGCAGAATAAGTTTCATTTTAGGGGGGATCCAATGAAACAGCGTTGCGACAAAAAATCGCTCAAAAAATCCATTAAACCCTTATCAATCCCGATGATTCCCGCTTTTTCCCAGCGATTCCCTTAGTCGCATAATATATTTCATCCCATACTGTTTTAATTCGCTTTCATTTACTATATAAATGACAATCAAACACTGTCCTTTTCTTGTGTCCAGAAATAGCCATTGCAACTCTTTTTGGAATGCCAGCCCTTACCATGTCTCTAACCGCTGTCCTTCTAAAGTCATTAAATAACCTTTTGCCAATTAAAGCCTTTCTCCAACTACATGCCATACTTCCATTTCTCCCTTACCTTTTACGTTCACAATACCACGAGGCTCACAGAGAAAGTCATTCTTGATTAATTCATAGGTTGCCTCAGTAATCTGAATTTGTCCATCTATGCCTTGTGATTCCATCCTACTGGCTGTATTTACTGCATCCCCCCAAAGATCGTATATAAATTTCTTCCGTCCGATAACACCAGCCACCACTGGACCAGAGTTAATACCGATACGGAAATTTAGTTTCCTACCCTGAAATTCATGACTGTTGGTATAGGCTTGTACTTTGAGTGCCAGGTGAGTCAAAACGTGGGCATGATCGGCGCGCGGGCGGGGCACGCCAGCAGCGACCATGTAACAATCTCCAATGGTTTTTATTTTTTCGAGGTTGTATTCCTCAACGAGTGAATCGAAGTAACTGAAGACATCATTCAATAGATTGACTAGTTCCTCGGGCATCATTTGGGTCGAAATAGGAGTAAAGTTTACTACATCGGCAAAGAGAATGCTCGCACTATGGTAATGATCAGCAATTGTACGATTCTCATTTTTTAAAATATCAGCGATATCCTTTGGCAGGATATTCAATAACAAGTTCTCAGACTTCTCCTGCTCGCTTTCAAGCAACATAAGTGTGGCGTTTTTCTGTCTAACAAAGTACTGCAGGAGTATAAAAGCTACTGCTGAGGTGCAACCTATATTCATTACGAAGAAGATAATTATTGCAACTGGTGGCAGATTATTGGTTGGGCGCATAAAAGGTTCAAGAAAGGAACCGATGGCAACCAAGGCGAGATATGCCAAAAACCAGCCAACTGCTTCACGACGTCCTGCAAAGAGTAAAGCACCTAGAGGAGAAGTCAATGACCACAAGACAACAGCACTTGAATTTATGAATCCACCTAGCGCAATCATAAGCAGAAAAGGTAATAACAGAGAAAACAGGAGTTGGCTGGTACGGAAAAACTTGTAGCGACGCGTCCGAGCAAAGAAAACGACACTAAGATATGATAGAATTGCATAAGATAGAGGAATTGAACCAGCGAGCCTTTCCTCGAAAACTAGATAGGTATAACCCCACACAATTCCAGCAGAAGCCATCATCAGGGATGAAAAAACTAGTAATGTCTTCTGTAAACGCAGGTCTTCGCTGTCATTCGGAACAGCACCGATGCGGGCGATGAATGAGATAAATTTCCGAAGGAAATATTTGTCCATATGCCTGACCTCGCAAATCTACTTGCTACTCACTTTGTAACCTCTTATTGATTCGGGAATTGTGCCTAATTCTGCAACCGCAAGTGAGCTTCCTTTATTTTAACACCGGCACCTTCCTCCAATCCGTAACCGGGGAAAGCTTCATTTATTTTGAATTAGCGTGGTATATCCTATTGTACTTCACACCTTCATGTTTAACCAGGAAAACATAACCCCCCATTTACACTAAGAGTCTGGCCAGTAATCTGATCAGAAGCCTCTGATGCTAGGAATAGAGCGGCTTCTGCAACATCATTTGCACTTATGGGGAATGGCTGTTTTTCCATTGCCATTTGAAATATCTTTGCTCCGGGTCCACGGGAAAGTGCAGGTGCAATGCTTGGTGTGTCTTTTGTTACTGTGGTTGAAATGGTATTAATCCTTATCCCCCACCTTGCAAATTCGCTAGCCAGAACTTTAGTAGTCAAAACCAGAGCTGCTGCTGCTCCGCCATGTAGAGATTCCCCTGGAGTAGGCCAACGGCCTGCATCAGTTCCTAAAAGTACGATCTTTCCTTTTTTCATTTCAATCATATGTTTGAGAACAGCTTTGACACAGTACAACCGGCTGAAATATTGACTGTTGATAAAATGTATATAGTTAACAGGCTCGGTCTCTCTAAAGAACATAGGTACCGTGACGACTTTTCCATCGCTGATAAGCCCTCCACTGGCAACCAATATGTCTATCTTGGGCATCTTCTCCAATACACTATCTACCATATCTTTAACCTCATTATAGATAATTATATTGGCTTTTTCGAAGATTGCATGCCTTCCCATATCCTTTATCTTATTTACTACCTCCATACCAGTGTCAGCGGAGTTACCATTAATGACAATATCGGCTCCATTCTCTGCGAATTTAAGAGCGATAGTCCTTCCTATACCCTTGGTGGAGCCTGTAATCAAAGCGACTTTGCCCTTTAAATTCGAAATTCTTTCCATGTTCTAACTTCCTTTCAATTAAAATCATTCTCTATTTGATCCATTGATTTTATTATTTCGTATAGTTTATCTTCCATAAGATTATCAGATTTGGCTTCCAGATTGATGCGTAATAACAGTTTGGTGTTAGGAGGCATTAAGTTTTCTTAATAACCTGCAATATCCTTTGTTTATTTCTTGCCTCTCTGTTTATCTCCCCAGAGAAAGAGTACTTGTGAATAAGTTTGGTGACGTGCAGCCTTTTCTACGGCAATCACATCCCGCCCAAGAGTAGCTACGTCTTTTATAGTAACATTTGAATATCGGATAGACCATTGACATAATGAGGGAATAGATAACTACCCCTCATATTTAATCCCATAAGTCTTGAATAACACCGTCCAAGCCTAGCTTACGAAGAGTCTCCTGTAGTGGTTTGCTCGTTTTTTCGTCCCAGCCCATTGAACGATAATACGTCTGCCGCGCCTGTTTATAGGCTGGGCCTAACGCAACCCCTTCAGCCAGACCATCCACAGGAGGTGATGAAAGACGCGGTGACACCTTATCGTCTTTATCCGGTTCCAATCCGTGGCGGAGATTGAAAGCTCTTTGGAGATTGGCGAGCCGGTAGCTGGCCTTAAAAAGCTCCTCAATTGTAACATCCCAGCCTGTTGCCAGCTTAATCGCCTCTACGACAACTCCGTATTTTCCGGAAATCCAGAACCAGCACATACCCAGCATATCCTTTAATTCATCTTTACTAATATACTTTGCCCCGGCTGTTGAAATTGCATCCCCATCCCATGACGGTATTAGACCCACGCCGACCTCTTCGTCCGGTAATGGACCGCCCATAGTAGAGCCTGTATCGCCCCACATCTGCCCGAGAATTAGGGGCCAATGACCACGGGAGTCGTGAACGTGAGGAGCAACTCCTTTAACCCAAACGGCCATGTTAGGCGCATCACCTCCAATTCTTTCAGCAGCTCGCTTCACTCCGTCTGCCAAAACCTCACCAAAACCACGTCGGTGAGCGATATCTTCGAGCAATTGTGCAATAGCTTCAGCATTGCCCCACTTCAGCTCCAGCCCTCCAGTCTCCTTTGGTCCGATAACCCCTTTCTCGTAACACTCAATAGCCATAGAAACGGCAAAACCGCATTCCTTAGCATCCATACCCAATGAATCATTTAAGGTACTCAATTTTATCCCTGTAGCTACGTCCTCGATACCCTGCAAACATGTCCAGGCGCTTAGAGACTCAAACTCAGGTTCATGTCCCACATAGCCCGCCAGAGGACCCTCGAGAACCTCGATATCGGCACAGTGACCCCATGTACAACGCCAGCATGAATAGGGCTTGCGCTTGAATTTGGCACGAATGTTCTTGGGGTAACAATTTTCGATCGCAGGCCAGATAGTTGTGGTTAAATTCTTAATTCCAATGCAGCTTCTCCTATACGTACCAGGAAAATAACCATGGGTGCCCTGCATGCTGACCATGGTTCCCAGCAAGGATTTCTCAGCAGTCTCTGTGAAATCTCCCCGTGCTAGGGCTCCGAGCTTTTGTTTATCCGCTCCTTCCATGCTCGTTTTCTTGCCGAATACAGAAATAGCTTTTAGCTTTTTGGAACCCATAACGGCACCGGGCCCATTGCTGGACGCAACGTGACCACGATCGCAAAAAATACCGGAGAATCGGACAAGATTCTCGCCTGATGGACCGATGCAGGCTACACTGGCTTTCTTTTGGCCCAGTTCTTTCTTAAGTCGTTTCTCTGTCTCAAACGTACCAAGACCCAACAAATGATCAGCAGACCGCAACTCTGCCTCGCCATCATGTATCCAGAGATACTTCCATTCAAGTGATTTGCCTTGGATAATGATTATCTCGTAGCCGGCAAGCCGCATACGAGCTCCAAAGAACCCGTTGGCCTGAGAGCATGCCAGCATATTGTTTACTGCGCCTTTGGTTACACTCGACACGGTACCGGAACCTGGAATGCTGGTGCCGCTAAGGGGCCCGGCAGACAATACCAAACGGTTCTCTGCATCAAAAGGACCGACACCGGGCGGCACCTCGTCGTAAAGTATCTTGGTCCCAACCCCGCTGCCCCCAATGTATTGGCGGAGCAATTCCGGGGCAAACTGCTCCTTGCTTATCTTGCATGTGCTCAAATCGACACGCAAGATTCTTCCAGCGTAAGGAATTTCCTTCGTCATTACAAACCTCCTCTCAGGTTATAATGGTCTGGTAGTTCTGGGATATAAAAAACTCCATGGGATACTCAAATCTACCTTTTATTTAAACCTTAAAGAATGTGAATTTCGTTTCAAATATAGAAATCAAAGTATCTATGTTATACAACTAAATGTTTTCAAAAAAGATCATCTGTTTTAGTCAAGATCCTTATAGTATTTGATTATGGCATTACATTAGGTGTTTTATCCCACCATGCTCCATCCCCCGCTTACACTCAGAATCTGACCAGTTATATGACCTGCAACTTCGTTTGAGGCGAGAAAAAGCACAGCGTTTGCTATATCCGTGGCCTTTCCAATCTTGCGAAGGGGGTATGCCATTGAAAGCTTTTGAATTTTTTCAGGGGTAAACATCGCATCGGAATTTTTCCACCCACTCATATCCCCAATCTCATCTTGTGATGGTATCGTTGCTCCAGGGCATACCACATTGGTTCTTATCCCAAAACGACCATTTTCCCTGGCTACTGATTTCATAAAGCCGTTAACGGCAGCCTTGACTCCTCCGTAGACAGCCGCTTTATACTCACCTTGACGACTAGCATCGGAACTGATGCTGACAATTGCCCCACCTTTCTTTGCTGCTATCATATAATCAAGGGCAGTTTTGGTACAGTTTAGTACGCTTATATAATTGATTTTTACTTCTTTTTCCCAAACATCTGGCGTAGTTTCGGTAAAAAGCACCACATTACCCCAGCCTACATTGTTTACTAGAACATCTATCTGTCCAAGCTCATCATTGGCCTTTTTAAACATAGCCTGCACATCATCCAGATTTGTTACGTCACATTTAGTCGTAGTAGTTTTCCCTCCGCCTTTAAAGGCATTTGCTTCTTGGACAACCTTTTCAGCCTGTGCTGTATCTATGTCCCCGATCATTAAATTTGCGCCCTCTTTAGCAAAAGCCAAGGATATGCCTCTGCCAATATTAGAACCTCCTCCGGTAACTATCACGGTTTTCCCTTTGTAACCTAAATCCATCTTAATTCCTCCTTTATGTATGGTTGTTTTGACTAGTCTGCATTCAGTGTCACTATTAATCTAATATAGTCTTGATTAGAATAGAGAGTTCAAAAGTGGTATAAGTCTAGTTATGACAATGAAAAAAAATATGTAAAACGTTCAAGAATTTCTGAGGCAAAAAATAAATATCTGTCTTACCAAAATTCCTTTGTTTAAACTTGGCCCTCTTCAGATTTATCACCCGAGGGGTGGATTCGATAGCAACAAAATTGAGAACCTCCCTTGCTACCGGTTTTATATTGTAAAGTTTTAGCCTTTCGAGTACGGGCCCAAACTCTGCTTTCGGAAATCCTTGTGCCAGCTCTGATAGAAGTGATCAGACTTTAACGGCAATTTTGTGGTAATTAGGCAAAAACTTTACAAAGATCAAACTTTCCTTCTGTCGTCTAAAACTCCCGCATCTTTAGGTATAGTCTCTTCTTTCACCAACTCTACATTGGCTTTAAGACGTATAACCTCTTTTAATTTATGTGGGGTATTAGCTTACCCCATTGATATTCCAGAAGCTTATCCCTTGGCATTGTTTCTATTTCCACGTTCCAGAAGTCTTGATTATTTGCCATCTGTACCTCTTCTTATTCTTTTAGTTTTCGGTTAATGTCTCTCCCCGAAAGTTTTGGAATTATCTCATTTACCCATATTATCTTTACTGCCTGTCTTTACCTAAACTGTGGTTCCCAATTCTCAAAAAAAGCTAATCCTATTGAAAATGCAGTTTTTTGTGGTGGAGGTAATCATTTTTATATTTAATCGGGGGCTTCTCCACTCAGTTATCGGATTAAACTCTTAGTTATCGAAAAGGATTATAGCATTGGGACTTACAGGAGCAAGTAAAGAGAAAACTATGAGGAGTAAAAGAAGGATATTTTATTATTAAATACTCAGGAAGAAAGACTGAAAGCGGAATGAGGAAGGTTTTTCTAAATGTTTTATAGATTTCAGCCCAAACATCTTAGTAGCTCCCCTTATTCTAGCGATCAAAAAAATTTTGTATTAAGCACCTCCCTTTTTTGTTTATTCATTTTTATATAAAAGACGCAGCATTGTCAAACTTTTTATTGTTAATAGGTTAAGGGGATATCGATATATATGATAGACACAACAAGTGTTGTATTATGTCGTAAATTGGGTTTTTGTTTAGGTCTCTTTTTTAGCATGCTACTATAAAATTCAGACTTTTTCAGAGTTTATAAACCCAAATAACAAAGCAAAAAACTGGTTGAGATTTTTATAATTTTAACTTATCATTACTTAAGTCATGAAATTTATTACCAAGATATCGCATTACCTTAATATTTAGTCAGTCTCTTAGCCTAAAACTTTTTAGTCTAAAGTTGAAAGGAAGATTAAAATTCACAAAAAAGACGTTATTATGAAAAACTTTGTGACTAAAATATACTCTGTTGTTTTGCTCTCTTTCATCATTCTAAATGGGTGTGCTCAGACAGTTCAGAAAGTGCCAAAGCCAAATATTCAATCTCCCTTGGAGGGCAAAGTTAGAATCGTGATAACCAGACAAGCTGACGACGATTTTTGTGGAGATTGGATCAGAGTTCTTGAGAATGGGAAGGTAATAGGCGATTTAGGATGTGGAGGGTCAATCATTTGGGATCGGCCTGTGGGGGAAACTACACTTACAGCACAGCATTATTCAGCCGGCATGTTAACGTTCCGGTATTCGCCATATGTTTTGAATGCCACGAAGAGCGAAATTTATAAACTATACATTAGCGCTCTACATCGAGAAACCATCAAAACCTTTAGAACTGAGGTGTCTGTCCCACCTTCAGAAAAAAGTAGCCCCCAGGAAATCATGGTTAAAAAAATGCCGGTGTCTGCGGACGTAAGTTCGAGTTCCCATATTGAAATACCACGTCAAATAGAGAAGTGGGCTTTGATCATTGGGATTTCAGATTACAAGGATACGAACATTCCTGGGCTTAGGTATTCGGCAGATGACGCAACGGCATTTTATAATTGGACTATTTCGCCCAATGGTGGCAAGTATGCCCCTTCAAGAGTGAAGCTTTTACTGAATCAAGATGCTACCGGAAAAAATATTAGAAATGCTCTTTTTGTATGGTTAAGACAAGCACTTGAAGAAGATATGGTCACCATTTACTTTGCAGGTCATGGTTCTCCTGAATCACCAGATTCATCCTCTAATCTCTTTCTTCTCCCATACGATGCTCAGTATAATGACGTTGCCACTACAGGTTTTCCCATGTGGGATATTGAGACAGCATTAAAAAGGTTCATCAAAGCCAAGAAAGTTGTCGTTGTTGCCGATGCCTGTCATTCGGGAGGTATAGGACACCCCTTTGAAGTTGCACGCAGGTCAAACAGGGCAATAAAGATTAACCCGATTAGTTCAGGATTGCAGAATCTCTCTAAGATTGGCGATGGAGTATGTGTCATCAGTGCTTCTGACGAGAAGCAGCTGTCACAGGAAAGTCAGAATTGGGGTGGAGGGCATGGTGTCTTTACTTATTTCTTGATCGAAGCTCTGAAAGGAAAGGCTGATTACAACGATGATGGTCTTGTTACTCTTGGAGAATTGATACCGTACTTATCTGAGCAGGTTAGAAGGGCAACAAAAAATGCCCAGGCTCCAACAGTAGCGGGTAAGTTCGATCCTGCTTTAACAATTGGGAGATGACCAAACCCATAGAAGAATAAATATACACATGAAAAATAGTATCGAAACGCTCATCAAATAATAAGGTTCTATAAAATAGAACCTTAAAAAACTTAGAATCTGATGAGCATCTCCTTTATTCCCACCAGATTTCCAATTAATAACCGCCTTTTCTCTGCATTAAGTCCTTTGGAAAACCTTTTGGCATCGCTGGCATCTTAAACTTTTGAGGTGTCTCAGTGATCAGGGTTTTTGCTCCGCTTCCATACCCGATAAGAACCATTTCGTGATCTTTTGATTTAGATTTGATCATGCCATAAGGAGAAACGTTCTGATTAACCCATGTATCAACCAGAATATTTTCATCCTTATACTGAGTATGTTTTGTTGAAAATGTCCCGGCAGGTACTTTAATCTTTTCTTTTCCTTTGTCAATTATTTTGCCTGTCGGTTTCTGGGCTTTGGCTGTATAAGGTTGCTGCATCATCTGAACAGGCATCTCCATGGCCGGCTCATTTCCCCTTTTGATAATCATTCTTTTAATATTGTTTTGGTCACTTGGATCTCCAGAAACGAGCGTCTTAGTGATGATTTGTCCTTCCCGTTTTCCTTCAATAATGGTTTCATACCAATATGCATTTCCCTCTTTCCCAACGATGGCAACCTTCATCTTTGAAGGTGCATTACCACTTGTTGTAATCTGATACTCTGACCATTTACCCACTACGGGCTTAAAGTCTCCATAAAACATGTTCCCACTAGTATTTCCATACTGAGCATATGCAATATTGAGAGGGAGTAAGACCAATAGGGTTAAAACAACAATAACTATTTTTTTCATAAATTCCTCCTTTTAGTAAAAAAACTTTTATCTGTAATGCCAAAATATTATTGATAACGGCATATTAACTTATGCACTACGCCATAATGTTATTATATAATTTATTTATATTTTCAAACTTTAAAACCCTATCTCCTCAAATAAAAGTAAAGGCAGAGATTTCCCTTTATTTCCATTATCCCCATAATAACAGAATCATCAACTTTTCTGAAGTGGTCAATCATGGGTATATAGTTATAAATCATGGAAGTCGAAATCTTACCCCTATAATCTATCGTTTCTAAAATAGAGGTGGCACCGGGAAAACCGAACTTTATTCCAAAAAGTGAAAAAACCCACGCCTGAACCTTATTTTTACTTAAAAATCTTTTCCCATATAGTTTAATGGGTAAATACCTTAAGAGTGTTTCGAATTTACTTCCTGTCCCTTCTGTAAAAAGATACCCTAACCGCCATTCTCCCATCATCTCATCTATAGTTATGGGTTCTAATTCTGCAAATAATTCATCTAATTCTTTACATGAAAGTACGCCTGATTTGTTAATGATTTTTTCAAATTTATTCATATCTATTTTAGAGCCAGCCATTTAAACTTACTTCTTTTCTATCCTTTAATTTGGATACAATAAGTTATTCTACTGTTCTTTATATCATTTCATTTTAAAGATCATATAGAAATCATAAAATTATTTATACTGACTATTCCTTCTGCATTTCATGCAGAGTTTGAAGGATATTCACCGGTGGTATCTTTAAAATAGTTGTTATACTATTAAATTGTTGCAGTAACAGGCGCCTTAAATCTCCCCAATCTCAAAGCATTTGAGACTACGGTAACAGATGAGAGCCCCATAGCAGCGGCAGCAAAGATTGGGTTTAAGAGTATTCCGAAAAAGGGGAAAAGAACACCAGCAGCAACGGGAATCAGAATAGTATTGTATGCAAATGCCCAGAAAAGGTTCTGTTTGACGTTCCTTATAGTAGCCTTGCTCAAGGCAATTGCTGTAACTACACCCTGTAAATCTCCACTGATAAGGGTGATATCCGCTGCTTCCATGGCAATATCTGTACCTGTACCAATAGCAATACCTATATCTGCCTGCGCCAAAGCAGGGGCGTCATTAATCCCGTCCCCAACCATGGCCACTTTTTTCCCTTCTTGCTGCAACTTTTTAACTTCACTGGCCTTACCTTCGGGAAGAACTTCTGCAAGAACCCTTTTTATACCTATCTGTTCAGCTATAGCACTGGCGGTTCTCTGGTTATCTCCTGTTATCATTATTACTTCAAGTCCCAGCTTATACAATCTGGCAACAGCCTTCTTTGAATTGTCCTTCAGGGTGTCTGCTACCGCAATAATACCTCCGGGGTTTCCATCAATAGCCACATACATAGGGGTCTTCCCCTGGTTGGAGATGTACTCTGCCTTTTCCACGAGATCTCCAATTTCGATTTTCCTGTCTTTCATAAGCTTTATATTACCCAGCAATACCTTTTTGCCGTTTATAGTAGCCTCAATGCCATAGCCTGGAATTGCATTAAAATCAGACGGTATCTCTGTAATTAGCTTTTGTTCCTTTGCTTTAGTAACGATTGCCTCACCGAGTGGATGTTCTGACCCTCTTTCAGCTGAGGCCGAAAGAGCTAGTATGTCCTCTGGTTTAAAACCTTTACTGGCTACAACATCGGTTACAGACGGCTCACCTTTTGTCAGAGTGCCTGTTTTATCAAGAACAATAGCGTTCAACTTGTGGGCGGTTTCCAGTGCTTCCCCGCTTCTGATAAGCACACCATTCTCAGCCCCTTTACCAGTTCCTACCATTATAGAAGTGGGAGTTGCCAGACCAAGAGCGCAGGGACAGGCAATGATAAGAACTGCCACGAAGTTTAGCATGGCATATGTTAAGACGGGAGCGGGGCCGAAGAGATACCAAACAATAAAGGTCAGTATAGCAATCCCTATTACAACTGGTACAAAGTAGCTTGCAATTATATCTGCCATACGTGCAATGGGAGGTTTTGAGCCCTGAGCTTCTTCAACCATCTTTATTACCTGAGAGAGCATAGTATCTTTTCCTACCTTTTCAGCTTCAAACTGAAAAGTTCCGCTCTTATTTATAGTAGCGCCTATTACTTTGTCACCAGCCTCTTTCTCCACGGGGATGGACTCTCCTGTAATCATGGATTCGTCCAGGGAGGAGTAACCTTCTTTGATGATACCATCCACAGGGACCTTCTCTCCAGGTCTTACAACCAGAACATCACCCACTTCAACCTCTTCAATAGGAATATCAAGCTCTTCCCCATCCTTTATTACTCGTGCGGTTTTTGCCTGGAGTCCCATGAGTTTCTTTATTGCTTCTGAAGTCTGTCCCTTAGCTCTAGCTTCCAATAAGCGGCCGAGAAGGATAAGCACAATGATGGCACCAGCCGTATCGAAGTAGACCGTAGCTATCAATCCTTTTGCGCTAAACAATTCCGGGAAAAAGATGGCTATTACACTGTATGCATATGCTGAAGAGGTTCCCACAGCAATCAGGGTATTCATATCCGTGGTTCTATGCTTTGCAGTTTTCCAAGTACCTACATAAAACTGCCAGCCCACCCAGAACTGTATGGGGGTTTGAAAAAGAAGCTGGAGAATAAAGTTGGTCTGTCTGTCCCATGTCCACAATTTACTCAGACCAAGGGGGTCCCAATAGGCTAGAAGGAAGACGGGAATCACCAGAATCACGCCTACCAATAGTTTGTTTCTAAGTTTTTTAAATTCTGCTTCCCGGAGAGCCTTCTCCCTTTCGACAACATCCTTCTCTTCCACTTCCAGCACCTTGTAACCCGCATCAGTAACTGCCCTTTTCAGTTCTTTTACGGAAACTATTTCCGGGAAATATTCAACGGTGGCTTTCTCCGTGGCTAAATTTACAGTGGCTTTAATAACCCCCTGCTCATTGTTCAACGCCTTTTCCACTCTGGATACACATGATGCGCAGGTCATTCCCTGAATGGGAAGGGTGATTTTTCCCAGGCCGACGTTGTAGCCCAAATCCTTAATAGTATTAGTTAAGCCCATAATGTTCACTTTAGACGGATTATACGTAACTGTCACCTTCTCAGTAGCAAAATTGACACGAGCATCTGATACCCCTTCCAATTCGCCAAGACTTTTTTCAATATTGGCCGCACAGCTGGCACAGCTCATATCTAAGATGCGTATATCAGACTTTATCAGAGATTCCTTTGTCATTCGTTCTTTCTTCTCCATCTTTCTTTCTTCCTCCGTTTCTTGAAGCATTGTTTTAGAAATGCATGGAGCTTGCCCTCTGTAATAGTCAAACTTACCACACAGAAGAATTCATGGACGGTTAAAAAACCTCACCCTAAAAACCGGAAAATGAGATTTTTTGTTATCTTACCACATCTATAAAGAATAACAATAATACAGGTTGCAATTATTGATATTCTATCGACTATATAAAGATGACCAACGGGGCAGAAAAAGGAATTTGGACAACAGCCTGTTCATACGTGACTCTTATCGCTTTTTCATAGGTGGGGGAATAAATTGGTCATTGTTATCTTTTTGTGATTTGAAAAGAAAATACTTCGGTACCCTTGGAATTAACCATTTAATGTAACTTTTATATGTTTTTTGAAGAGTAGGGACTTCAAGATATTTATCTATAACATCAACATTACCAGTAAGCATCTTAAAAAAGATTCCAGGAAAACCATGCATTATTCTTGAAAGCATTAACGCATATTTTAAATTATCAGCAAATTCCCGTTTGCAAATTGATTCATAGTCTTTTAATGAACTTAGCCTATTATTTCTTAATAGAATGCCAGATATTACTTCTACTGCTATCTGTCCAGATCTTATTGCATATGAAATGCCTTCCCCGTAAAATGGGTCTACAAATCCTCCGGCATCACCACTTAAAACAATTCTTGAACTTGTAATATCTCGCTTTATTCCTCCTAGAGGGATTAAGTGACCTCTCAACTCATATTTACCCTCAAAGCCGTTAACTTGTAAAAAATCCATCATAGTATTTTTAGGGTGAGGTAAATCCTTTGCTAATCCACCTATACCCACAGAGTAGTATTTTTCATGCGGGAATATCCATCCATAACCCATATTAGCCACACCAAAGTGAATGTCTATAGCATGGTGTATATATTTATCAATTGTTTCATTATCCTCTTCAATTTCTGTAACTATACATATACAATATTCATCCTTTTTGTCTCTTTTTCTTATTTTATTTTTTAATCTCCCCTGAGAACCCTCCGCTATAATGACAAATTTCGATTTATACACGTTATCCTTGGTGAAAACCTCTACATAATCATTATTCTCTTTGTAATCAATGATTTTCTCCCCTATTATTGTTTCGATACCAGTTTCTTTAGCTTTTTTGAGCAGGTAATCATCCAATATACTCCTGGTCACCAGAGTTGCCATTCGATTTTTTTTATGTCTTTCAATAACCTGTCCTCTAAAATGCACCCTTGCTCCATATATCTCTCTTTCATGGATATGTTGAGGAAGATCAAAATCAAGGTATGACATTGCCTGTTCAGAAAAAGCACCCCCACAGGGCTTATACCTTGGAAATGTTTCTTTTTCTATTAAAAGAGTTTCCAGGCCTAACTTTCCTGCAAGTCTTCCTGCTGCTGATCCGGAAGGACCACCGCCTATAATGATCAAATCATACATTTTATTCATAATTAGTTAGTAGTAGTTGAATACTGTAAAATTCAATAGAAGAAACAAAAAACAGTATAAAATTGAGATGCCTGCCTGAAGTCGAACTTAAAAGGGGTATTGTTGAAAGCTAAGTTATTTCATAGTACCGATACACGTTACTAATAAAAACTACAAGTTAAAGCTGTCATTTTGCAGAGATCGTATTTGTTAAATTGGGTATGGGTAAAATATAATATCATTACTGGAAAGCTGGAGAAGCTTGTGGTTAGGTTCCCTGAAGTTTTGCCAATGCCTCACTTATTTTTTCGATCTCCCTTTCCAGCGTTTTCTGCCTTTTGGATATGCTTAAGATATAAATAAAAATAATTAGCCATGTAATACCAAAGGCAGCAAAGAGATAAAAGGTGCCGGTCATTGAATCATCCTCTCTTTTATTTAGTATTCGAAATGAGTTTGATCTTCCATGAGATCCCTCATCTCCTCAACTTTGAATCTCATCTTCTCAAGCTTAATCCTGCTTATAAGGAGCAATAAGAAAAGAAGGAAAAAAGCGACAAATGAAATTAATAACGTATGTTGCATCGGTGTTGAGATATTTATGCCCTTTTTTGTAATAATTAATGGGTGTATAGTTCTCCATAGCCTGATAGCCAAAAAAGTAATAGGAACGTTAATAAACCCGAAAATTCCAAATATTGCGGAAAAGTTTGATCGCTGATTTTCTCCTGCCACCCTTCGAAGCATGAGGTATGCGACGTAAGTAAACCAAAGAATCAAGGTTGTCGTTAATCTTGGGTCCCACGTCCACCATACGTTCCAGATGGGTTTTGCCCATATGGGTCCGGTTAACAAAACAATAGTGCAGAATATGACCCCTATTTCTGCAGAAGAAGAGGCAATTATATCCCATTTATGATTTCTTCTGGACAGGTAAAGAATACTGGCTATAAAAGTTATGAAAAAGGCAAAAAAAGCTAAAAAAGCAGAAGGTAAATGGAAGTAGAAAATCTTCTGCACAATACCCATGGTTTTTTCGACAGGGGCATAAAGAAATATAGCATAAAGAGCCAGAAGCATCATAAAAAAGGTAATGAACTGAAGTGTTTTAAGAAGAGCTCGGTTATCTGTCAATATTTATTCCTCCATGATGAAACCAAAAGTTAAATAAGCGAGCAGGAGAAAGATCAGATCAAATGCAATCAAAATCTTTAGCCACGAATATATCTCCTGTATTGTTCCTCCCCAGAGAATTATGCCGGTTGACTTGACTAATGCAATAATCATGGGAACGGAGATAGGAAACACTAGAATTGACAGCATTACATCCCTTGCTTTTGTAGCCGCAGACATGGCGGAAAAGATTGTGCCTATGGTAGCAAACCCCAATGTTCCCAAAAAAATGATCAATACGAGAGGTAACATAAATGCTATGATATTTATGTTATATAGAATTATAAATAAGGCTAGGGTAAATATCTCCATAACGACCATAAAGATGAAGACCCCGATCATCTTTCCCAGATATATTCCCCATGGGCTTATCGGGCAGAGAAGCAGACCATGGAGAGTTCCCTTGTCCCGTTCCATACCGAAAGACCTGCCTAATCCTGTCAGGCCTGAAAATATAAATGCTACCCAGAGTATACCCGAGGCATTTTCCTTTAAATTTTTTGATCCCATATCGAAGGCAAAGTTAAAGATAACCAGGACCAGAAAGGAAAAGAGACACATCGAGAGGAACATCTCTTTGGTGCGGAGTTCAGATGTGATGTCTTTCGATACGATGGCCCACACTTTTTGAATAAAAGTCATAAGGACAAGACCTGGTTTATTTTGAAAAGGGATACTTTTTCAAAACTCTATGTTCGGAGATGTTTGTTCTCCTGTATGTTTAAAATAGATATCTTTAAAGTCATTTTGAATTATTTTAGATATTTCTTCCTTATAAACAAGATTCCCTGATTTTAAGATTGCTGCCTGGGTGCACAATTCCAACCCTCTGTCCAAATCATGAGATGTCATGACGATGGTTCTCCCCTGATCCCGAAATTTTTTCAGGATTTGCTTGAAATCCTCGACACCATGTTGGTCCATGCCGGTAAAGGGTTCATCGAGAAATAGTATCAATGGGTCATGGATTATTGCCCTAGCTACAGAAAGGCGCTGCTGCATTCCACGCGAAAAGGTCTGTACATGATCGTTAATGTATTCTTTCAACCCTACCAGTCCCGAAACCTCTTTAATCCTCTCTTCCAGATTCATTACATTATACATTTTCCCGTAGAATTTCAGGTTTTCGTAGGCAGATAAATTATTGTACAGAAATGTATTGTGTGAAATGACCCCGATTACTTTATGGAGAGCTTCTCTGTCGTATCCGGCATCAAACCCTGCTACCCGAACATTGCCTGAGGTCGGTCGCATCAGAGAACACAGTATTTGAATTAATGTTGTTTTCCCTGCTCCATTGGGACCAAACAGTGCCAGAAAATCCCCCTTTTTTAAAGAGAGGTCAATATTGCGCAGGACTGTTTTAAAACCGAATTTTTTAACCAGCCCTTTTGCTTCAACTATATAGTTATCTTCTTTTTGCAATTGAATCGACACCTTTAAAAAACTAATTCATTTTAAAAAAAGTATCCAGTTTACCAAAACCTTTATACAGCCCCCCAAGGGCTTTGAAGGAGTCTCCCTTTTCACTTCGGCATAATTTTTTTGACCCTACTAAGCTCGCTTCATTGAAAATTAACAAACTCGCCCTTCGGGCTTAGACATGTTAATTTTCTGTATTACGCTCGCTAAGGTAGGTTCCCCAAAAAACTTATAAATTCGTTCTAAGGAAACTTCTTCAAAACTCTATTACTCATACTTCGATGCGCACTTCGGCATGATTGTAGTTGCTATGAACTGCCCATCGCTCTTATATGTCCCCTCTACGACAACTTCTCTTCCAGGTTTAAAAGAATCAGGCACAACCCCCCTGTAATCAACGAGGAGGCTTGATTTATCATCCTCCATTTTAAAAAACAGCCTTAAATCCTTGGGGTCCCATTGTACAGAATCAATGGATACGTTTCCCCCGACACGGACAGTTTGATTCTGGATTTCTGATGATTTGGCCAATACCTCGCTTACCGTCAGATAGTAAGTCATGGTGTCTCTCAAACCGGTATAAATGAGATACCCGATCACAGAAACGATAATAAATGAAATTATAATGGGTTTAAGTCTTCTTTTCTTTTCCACATTTTTTTCCATTTATTTTTTTTGAAAGTGCTTTTAGAACTTTGCAAACCTGTCAAGAGCTTTGGAAAATGTGTCATCTTTCAAAGCTGTCACTTCAACTGTCTTGTTATTTCCGTTGCCTTTTTTAGTAATTCAGTCCGCTTTACCTGATACTCTTCAGAGTCAATTCCACCTGATTCTGAAAGGTCATCTAATTCAGCTATGGCCCGCAAAACTACCTGCTTTTGTTCATGCAGGTCTGTTTTGTTTATTTCGAGAGTCGGTTCATCCTCTTTATGCTGATCTTTCCGCCTCCTTAAGAAAGGAATGGTAACCCCGACTCCTATCAACAGTACCAATAGTCCTGCAATAACCCACTTGAAAATGTTTTGCGTACCGGGAAGGTTGCTGAATTTTATAACAACCTGAGACCCTTTAGCAAAGTTTTTCCCTGAGAGGCGGGAAAAACGCCCTGCTGAATCTCCCATGGTTCCTTTGAATTCCATCTGATCACTCTTAGCTCCAATCCCTTTGGCGGGAAAGAAGAAATCGATACTGTCCGTCTTAACAGGGATACCTTTTATAAATTGATAAGTAGCCCCACTGTAATTAACTGCATAAGAAAATATGATTTTCCTTATACCCGGTTTAAAATCCATGGTGTCAGAGAAGCCTTCTTCTGTCTTAACAACAAACCAGGACATTAAACCGTCTATATAACTGATATTGGTTGCCTCTTTTGGTAAAGAAATTTGAAGTGTTTCCTTCTTTCCTGGTTCAAGTTCTTTATTACCAACATATACCATATTCCCCTGGTTTTCAACTATCATCAGTTCCTTTATCCAAAGCGAATCCCCTTTAATTTCTGAAAATATATGATGCATTTTGACATATAAATCTGTGTCCTTATCTGTCGTCTCATAGACGGTCAGATTAATGGCGAGAGTTTTTTTGTCCTCAAAGACTAAGGGTTGGCTGAAGTACTCTACTCCCTTATAATTGGTTAAAAGGAAGTATACTATTTTTTTGTCTACATCTATATCCTTAAATGAAATGAAACCACCGGGTTTAGTTTTTGCACGACTGACTTCCGACTCTTTTTCGTCAACAAACTGGTAAAGTACTATTTCGAGGCCTTCCATGCCTTTCTTACCCAATGTATCATTGGTGACCTGTCCTTTGATAATACCTGATGACAAATCTTCGGCCATCGTAACAACAGGGAGCGAAAGAAAGAGTAACAGCAAGACTGTTGTGTATATTGAGTTATATATTTGCTTCATTGGCGCTTCCTGAAAGATAAGCGATTTCCGGGCACTCATCTGTCTCTATTATTTTTTAGTCTGTCTTGTCCGTATCGCAGAAATTTCCTCTTCAATCTCTTTTTCAATATCTGCTTCAGACAGAACCGTTTCACCTCTTTTATTTGACGCGAGTTTATTAGTCTTTACAGTAGGAGACCCTTTTAATCTATTTGGCTTTAACAGAGGATATATTATCCAGCAGCCTGCCGCTATGAGTAAACCTATAATCACAATATATTCCAGCATATAGAGTCTCCTACAGACCAGCCCCCTCAGTTTTTTTTCTGCGATCCGGTAAAGTTGCAATAGCAGCCCCCAAAGCCATTACTATTCCGCCGATCCAGAGCCAGAGCACAAGAGGATTTATCATAACTTTAAAAGCTGCCTCATCTTCGTCATATCCGGCCAAAATGACATAGAAGTCTTCCTTTAAGTTTGTATGAATTGCTACATCCGTGGTTAACTGATCCTGCCCTTTGTATAAGCTCTTTTCGGGCGCTAAAACCCCAACTTTATGATTCCCCTTAAAAAGTGTAAGTATTGCAGCAACTGTAAGCTTGTTTTCACTATTATAATTATTGAGCGTATCATACCTCAATGTGTATCCCTTTAGATCAAAAGATTCTCCCTTTTTTAATGTTATCTGTTTTTCCATATTAAAGGCACTGCCAGTGACAGCCACAAATATCAAAACAACCCCCAGGTGAACGAGATAACCGCCGTATCGTCTTTTATTCCTTGCTACCAGATTCCACAATGCCTTTGGGTATTTTTCGCCTGATGATGTGTGTCGTGTTCTGGTACCATTAAGTAACTTAAGAAAAAGGGTAACCAGGGCAAAAATTGATAGGGAAAATGATGCCAGTACATAAAGAGAACCTATCCCCAAAAGATAGAGAACAATAGCCCCTGTCATGGAGAAAATAAAAGGTAAAAGCAACTTTTTCAGGAAGTTCTTGGCGGATGATTTGCTCCAGGTAATTAAGGGGCATACTCCTGCCAGCAGTAATAGTAGTAAAGCAACAGGGGGAACAACAGTATTAAAAAAAGGGGGACCTATTGTAATTTTTACACCACGAATTGCTTCGTATATAACAGGTAAAAGTGTTCCCCAGAGTATTGCAAAAGCCATCCCGACGAGAAGGAGATTGTTATACAGGAAGGTGCTTTCTTTGGAGAGCGGGGATTCCATAAGGTTTTTGCTTTTTAGCTCAGGCAGTCGATAGATTAGGAAAATTAAAGATATTACAGTTACTATGCCTAAAAATAACAGAAAGAGCCAACCAAGTGATGATTGTCCAAAGGCATGGACTGAAGAAAGAACCCCACTCCTGGTTATAAAGGTTCCAAAAATAGTTAGGAGAAAAGTGAATATGATCAAAAGAATATTCCATATCTTCAGCATACCACGTTTTTCCTGGATCATTACCGAATGCAGGTAGGCTGTTCCGATGAGCCAGGGTATTAACGAGGCATTTTCAACCGGGTCCCATCCCCAGTAGCCTCCCCATCCCAGCTCCACATAAGCCCACTGAGCGCCCAATACGTTTCCCACTGTCAAAAATAACCATGAAAAAATTGCCCATTTTCTGGTAGTTCTTATCCAGACGTTTCCCAGTTGCCCTGTAATTAATGCTGCTATAGCAAATGCGAACGGGACAGAAAATCCGACATAGCCTAAAAATAGAGTAGGTGGGTGAAATATCATGCCGGGGTTTTGGAGCAAAGGGTTTAACCCTTGACCGTCAAACGGCACTGGGCTTATGGTCTTGAATGGATTGGACACAAAGACCATCAGGAGCGTGAAAAAAAAAGTAATTATCATCAATACTGAAAGAACATAGGGAAGAAGCTCGAGGTTTTTCTCCCTGTTCTGGAAAATCACTATTGCCGCATAAATAGAAAGAAGCCATGCCCAGAAAAGCAGGGAGCCTGCCTGCCCAGCATAAAAGGCAGTTACTGTATAAATCATTGGAAGAGTGCTATTTGTGTATCTCGCTACGTATTCGACCTGAAAATCCCTTGTCACCAGGGAATATATCATAGCGATAGAGGCTAAAGTCAGAAACCCGAATACAGTGATAGCAGCATTTTTTGAACTGACAATCAACTCTTCTTTCCGGCCTCTAATCCCTATAATCGAGGTTAATGCCGAATAGCCGGCAAATAAGAATGCAATTAAAAGAGAATAAAATCCTATTTCAGTCATATTTTCCTATTTAGTCTATTCTGAAAAATTCCTTTTTTCATTTTTTATGGCGAACTATTTAGTTTGTACCTTCTGGGAATTTTTATAGTTCCTTTTGCTTATCATATCAAGAAGTTATTTATGTGAAGAAGATGTCTATCAGGTTTTTTTTCTGCCATCCTTAAGTACTATGCCAAGCCGGCCCATCTCTTCCCTTATCCTGTCTGCCGGTTTCCAAATCTCTTTTTCTCTCAATTCATTTCTAACCGTCAGGAGCAATTCCATCAAAGAAGTCAGTAGATTTTTATCCTCTTTTGATGTCTCCAATGCCTTGCTTATAATCCTGATCTGCATATCAACCAGTCTTTCGTAGGCGTTAATTAGCTTATCGAATGTTTCTCCACCCGCCTTTGCCTTATGAATTTTATTCAATAGCTCATTAGTGACCCCTGCGGCAGAAGCGATGTCTCCTCTTTCTTCCAGGGTTCTAAGAAACTTTTTTTCCATCTCTGAAATCTTTGTCAATAAAGATTCACCCGTCGACGCTGAGGAAAGCAAAACGGCTGTCTGTTTAATTTTTTCTCCGGATGGGGCTAATTCGTCAAATCCAAAAATCGAATCATTTGAGAAAGTTTTGTCACACCCCTTTCTTCGTATAATAACCTGTCCCACCCCGTTAACTGAACAGGTTCTCTGGTCCAGATCTATAATACAGGCTGTGTGTTCATCTAAACCCAGTATAGTCGTTGAATCGGGTAACTGGTCTTCCAAAACATTTAACCTTGGCGCACCCATATAACAAAACCTGGTGTCATGATTCCCTCCTTCAGAGTTATTCCAGTGAGGGATGACAACAATATCCAGTCCCAAATCTCCAAGTAAATCAAGACCGTCCATCCAAAAGGGGGCTTCACCCACCTTGTAAATTTCATATATGGGGATAGAATATCTGCCCACACAGATCGATGCAGCGCTTGCAAAAACCAGATGGCTGCCCTTATAAAGACTCGTCTTGATGGCATCTCCCACAGCGTTTCCCAACCAGTTTTTAAGAGCATAGGTAGGGCTGCCGGGACCTGAAAATATAAAATGGGCATTCATTATCTTATGGGCTGCCTCTTTTAACTCCAGGGGGGTTGCTCTGGAAAAGTCCATAAATAAAACAGGCTCCATCTTTACCCTAAAGTGTTTTTCAAAATACTCTCCTGCTTTCTGTGATAATACGTCTGAATTAAGCTGAAACCCTGCCGGGGTATCGAGAAAGAGTGCCCTTACAGGTTTTTCCTCGATCCTGTTCAGGATTTTCTTGTGCACCCTCACCATGGAACTGGTCATCTCTCCTGATCCCATGATGGTTATTGTTCCTTTTTTATTGCTTTGATAATCCTTTGACAAAGCTTTATCCTTTAAAAATTATGGCTATAAATCTCAATAAAGCCACTAAGCGGTTGGCATCGGGATAGACCTGGATGTCCAGGTGTATGAAGGCGCATTATCTTACGATCTTGTGAGCTGATCATTAGCCTTGTGAAAAGTCAACCGGCGTTTGATCTTTTCTTTGAGGCAAGAAGCAGGATCATGACATTTGATCCATTTCCGTTCTGATAGATGTTGACAGACTTATGGTGCAGCCCAGTCTTTACCCAGGTACAGGGGAAGCTCTCCGCAACATACAGGTCCTATATTTACCTTCCATCCTGTTAGCCGTTCTATTTCCTTTGTTAAAGGTTCGGCAAATCCAGGTATGATTATCTCCCTATGGTTGAGTTTTTCACTCATGTTGTTATCCTCAATCATATTCTTAACACGTTCCGGAGTGAATGTCTTAAGAATTACTGCCATATCCATTGTATCTCCTTTTGTGTCCATAAACAAAACATAAAAAGGTTTGACCGTTGTGGAAAGTATGGCAGAAAGAGCTACTTGGGTAAGCTCAGAATTGCCAGAGATTAAAAGAGTAGAGTCTTTGTCCGGCATATTGAACTCAACCAGACCGACTTCTGCCGGGACGGGAAGCTGCATAAGCTCAATTTCCGGGATGATCTTTTCGGAATTCAAGGCAGTACTGAATGCATAAGCCATATTCCCGGAAATATAAGGACAAACCTCAGGTTTATACTCATATGTCCGTAACCTTTCCAGCAATTCTTTGCAGGTTTCAAAACCGCATTCTCCGCAGTCGATTTGAGGCAAGTATTTGTAATAGTCGATTTGGTTAAAATATAAGATGGCTTTTAACATGATTCTATTCAAATATTACCTGATAATTCCAAAGTTTTTTCATGATTCTCACCCTTGTGCAATATATAAACAAATATAACAAAATCGTATATAATTCAATGAAAAACTGTCTGAAGAGTTTTGGTGAACAACTCTCATTTAGCCGTAGTCATTGTTTTAATAGGGTCTAATCTTAAACGTTCGGTTATCTTGAAAAGTATGGCGACGGTTTATACCCTTATGTACGTATTATAAGGAAAACATTAACGGTTATTCCAGGATAAAAGGACAAAAAACAGACTTTAATTAAGTATGACCAAGCTATTATTGAGCAATAAAAAAATGTATTTTGGATAAAAAATTATGTATAATAAACAAACTGTAAATTGAAAAACAATAACTTAGCAAAATATTTAAACTTTCTTTCTCTCGTGAGCGTTTTTCTAATTTTTTTCAGATGTAAAGTAACTCTTCTATTTCTTCAGATGTCTAAATAAACAAGTTATCAAAAATTGAAGTTTAAATATGATGGAGAAAGGAGATAACAAAATGAAAAAGTTACTTTTAGGGACAATCCTTTTAACGTTGGTCATTGTTGCTCCTGCCCGTACAATGGCTGAGATAGATGTAAGAGTTGGGATTTCTTTACCGCCTCTCATCTTATTTGGGTCAGCTCCGGATGTGGTAGTGCTGCCAGAGACGGACAATGTATATGTTGTGCCCAGCATAGGTGTAGACCTGTTTTTCTGGAGTGGCTGGTGGTGGCGTCCATGGGAAGGTCGCTGGTATCGCTCACGTTATTATGACAGGGGATGGGCTTATTATGACAGAGTACCGGTATTCTATTTTGATGTAGAACCGGGTTGGAGAAATCACTACAGAGACCATAGTTGGTATAATCACCGCTGGGAACATAAACGGATTCCTAATCAAGAACTTCAACGGAACTGGAAAAACTGGCAAAAAAACCGTTATTGGGAAAGGCAGAGAACCTGGGACATCCAAAAGTATAGACCTCAACCGCAACAACGGAGACAGGAACTGAGAAATCAAAGGCAACAGCAATATCAGCAGAGATCTGAGGTTCGTCAGGAAAGACAGAGACGGGAACGAAGAGAACAAAGGCCTGATGTTCAGCGACAATACCAGGATCGACAAAGATAACTTTGGGCATAGGCAAGGAAATTACAAAATACGACATCGATGCTGACCATTTCAGTAATGCCTTTATTAATGAGGCTATGGACCGGTATTACTTTAACAATATTTTTCTGTGGGTGTGATTCAGGGTGATTACTTGTTTTGGATGTTGGCTATCCGGTCATTCCATGATGGATGGCTATCCCAAAATCCGCCACCCTCGGCAGAGTCTTTTTGGAGAGTTTTAAGGATTTGAATTTGTCTCTCAATGGAAATACCAAAGTGAGTAACAAGGACATCGGAAGCCAGCTGATCGGCTTCCCGCTCCTGGGGTTTGCTGTAATTACTGGTAACTGCAGGATTGACAGCGTAATTTAACAAACCTGCGCCGGGAACAAAAATATCAACGATCATCATAACTCCTGTGGTAGCTATACTTACAGCCTGTTTTTTCTGGACATGGTTCAGTTTTATATGAGCCATTTCATGAACAATGACGAAGGTTAGGGTATCGTCATCATACCTGAAAAGACCTTCAGAAAGATTCACGTTATTATTTGCGTCAACAAAAGCATTAGGAGCTTTACCACCGTAAAAATACAGTTTGCATTCCTCTGTGATTTCCATGTCGTGGAGTGCTTTATTAAATATCTCCACACTTGGACGATCTTTAATATATTGAGGGACTATGTAAGGTTGACGCGGGGAAGCGCAACCGATGAAAAGGGTAATGATTATAAGTGTTAATCCTATTCGTTTCATGTTATTATTATACACTCTATTCAGGTTTTACAAAAGTTTTTAGTTTAAAACCTCTTTTTCGCAAAAGCATTTTTCTGGGATTTTTTTATAAATAAAAGTTTAAAAGTTATGGAGAAAGGAAATAACAAAATGAAAAGGTTATTTTTGGGGACAATCCTTTTATCATTGGTAATTATCGTTGCTGCCTGTGTAGTGCCTGGAGCGAGTTTAAGAGTTGCAGTTCCTTTGCCGCCGTACATTGCATTCAGGTCAGCTCCGGATGTTATAGTGTTGCCAGATACGGATGATGTGTACGTTGTGCCCGATATCGATATAGACCTGTTTTTCTGGGGTGGCTGGTGGTGGCGTCCATGGGACGGTCGCTGGTATCGCTCACTTTATTATGACCGGGGATGGGCTTACTATGCCAGAGTTCCGATCTTCTATTTTGACATCGATCCGGGTTGGAGAAGTCATTACAGAAACCATAGTTGGTTTAATTACCGCTGGGACTATAAACGGATCCCTCAACGGGAACTTCAACAGAACTGGAAAACCTGGCAGAAAAATCGATATTGGGAAAAGCAGAGAACCTGGGACATACAAAAGTATGAACCCCGACCGCTACAACAAAGACAGGAACTGAGAAATCAAAGGCAACAGCAATATCAGCAGAGACCTGAGATTCAGCAAGAAAGACAGAGATTGGAACTAAGAGATCAAAAGCAGGAGCAATATCAACAAAGGCCTGAAGTTCAGCAAGAACAACAGAGGCAGGAGCTGAGAAATCAAAAGGAAGAAGAGCAACGCAGAATTGAGATTCAGCAAGAAAGACAGCGACAGGAGCTACGAGAGCGAAAGGAAGAAGATCAACGAAGACTAGAGATGCAGCAAGAACAACAGAGACCCGAGGTTGGGCAAGAACGACAAAGGGAGGAATTAAAAGATCAAAGGCAAGAACAGTATCAACAAAGACCTGATGTTCAACAGGAACGGCAGAGGCAGGAACTAAAAGATCAAAAGCAGAAGCAATATCAACAGAGGCCTGAGGTTCAGCAACAAGAAAAGAAACAGGAGTTACTTAAACAAAGAGAAGAAGAAAAACGAAGAATTGAGATGCAGCAGGAACGACAGAAGCAGGAGCTACGTAAGCAAAGGGAAGAAGTTAAACAGAAACCTGAAGTTAGGCAAAAACTAGAGAAAGAGAAAGTAAAAGATAAAGATCAAGAGCAACAGGAAGAGGAAGATCTACAGAAGCCAGAGCTTAAGCGAAATTTGCGGCAGAGATAAAAGCAAAAGTACGAGCAGAGACAAAGAAAAACCTTACCTTTCCCTTTTATAGCCCCCTTCACAGGGGGCTACCTCCTTAAAACTAACCTCGATATCTTATATCTACTATTGTTTTAATGGAATTTAGTCGGTTTATCCCAGCTTGTGCAGGGAGCATATTATGTTCCAGCCAACCCCATTTTCTTATTGACATGCATAATCTTTGATTGTTATATATATGAAAAACCTTACAAACAAGATAGACAAAACCTTAAGTTAATTTCTTAACAACTATTTAAGGTATTTTGATATAAAATCATACCAATAAACTAACCTAAATAATCTAACTGTAAGAATCTAGCATAAATTATTATTCAGCAATAACTTTCAAATGAAAAATTCAGATAATAAAATAACAGTTTACGGTTCATCGCAAATACAAAAGAAAATATTCACAATACGTAACGAACAAGTTATCGTAGATCGTGATCTAGCAGAATTGTATCAAGTCCCTACTAAACGTCTTAATGAGCAAGTGAAAAGAAATATAGAGAGATTCCCCGATACTTTTAGATTTCAGCTTGATGATAACGAAAAAATTGAACTGGTCGCAAATTGCGACCGGTTCGAAAATCTTAAACATTCTTCCGTAAATCCATACGTTTTTACAGAGCAAGGCGTGGCTATGCTTTCAGCAGTATTGAAAAGCGAAATCGCAGTAGCAGTAAGCATACAAATTATAAATGCTTTTGTTGCTATGCGGAAATTCCTTGTTACAAACGCCGGGGTTTTTCAGCGGTTAGATAAATTAGAAATTAAGCAAATTGAAACAGATCAAAAATTTGAAAAAGTATTTAATGCGTTACAAAAAAAAGACTATGAACCTAAACAAGGGATCTTTTTCGACGGACAAATTTTTGATGCTTACAAGTTTGTCTCATCTCTTATTCGCAAAGCTGAAAAAACCATTCTGTTAATTGATAACTATATCGATGAAACTGTCCTGGATTTGTTTACCAAGAAGAAAAAGGATGTTTCTGTAACAATATTAACAGCTAATCTTAACAAATCTCTAACACTTGATGGAAAGAAATTCAACAAACAGTATCCGCGTATAACCATAAAAGAATTTAACAAAGCACACGATAGATTTTTGATTGTTGATGACAGCGTTGTTTACCACTTTGGCGCTTCATTGAAGGATTTGGGTAATAAGTGGTTTGCTTTTTCAAAGATGGATAAATCCGTACTTGAATTATTAGAAAACCTTAAAAAGGTTGATGCTGATGATTGAGTGGAAGGAAAATGAAGTCGGTAAAATTCCGTCTGACTGGGGTGGCCGACTAAAGCCATAGGTTTAATACTTTCAAAGAAAAAGAAAGAATAATATAGGAGAGCAAAGGGGGAAGGGCGCTTTTTTAGTTTAAGACTGGTCGTATTGGGTTAAAGGATACAATGTAGAAATGGAAGATTGAATTATAAAATCCCTTTTGATAAACTCTGAAAAATTACCGAATTATTGAGCATATGTAATTGTCCAATTTTTCTGGATATCATTCCAAAAGTGATATTATCCAGCTAATTATGTGGTAAAGTACAGAAAACTAGATACTAACTTGTTATACGGGATGAAGATGAAGAAGGCACAACCACAATGGCGATGGGAAGATGGCGTTGTGGATGATCGGAAAGAACACATTGAGCTTCGCCACGGGAACGCAATGGAAACCCCATATGAGGACTGGTTGCCCGTTGCTCGAATTGGAAAACCAAAGGAAAAGGTCTTCCCCGTGCAATGGTTGGTCAAACTGGACTCTCCGGAAGATCAGGTCATGTTGGCCGATGCACGCCGGGAACTGGACTTTTATTTGGTCGAGAAAGGTGAACCCGACCCCTGGGCCTATGCTTATTACCACTGTAATACGGGGGCGAACATGTACTCGCGCATACATTGGTCGTTTTTCCCCGACGGACGGGACGGTAAGCGGGTGTCAAGCCTTGTAATAGAACTCTCGGCCAAACAGGCGGAAGAACTGTTCGGAAAACCGCAGAAGACGAATGCAGGGAAGTGAGTTATGGACTATGGCAACCGATGATGGGGCTACTACCGCATTCGATTGTAGCCTGAGGAGATCGAGAAGCACAAATAGATCCTATCTGAAGTGATTGCTGAGGCCTATGCGACAGGTGGTTAGAAATAAAAGCCGAACCAAACGTTGGAGACTATGCGGTAAACCGCGCTCCTCAACACTATCGTTATATGGTTCCTAAAACTAGATGAACTATGAACACTGAAAAACTATATGCGCGCCTTGTCCAGATTTGGGAGAGTACTTTCGAGGACGACTACGATACCCTGGTGCCTCTCGTTCCTGTGCCACCGAAGGCACATTGTCTCCTTTTTGTTGGTTTGAATCCCTCCTTCAATCCCAGTGCTATTCGCAGATTGCTACCCGCGGAAAAGCGAATCGAACCTAGCACTTACTTCCATTGGAGGAACAGACGAACATTCGACCCACAGGTTGACGTCTGCTTGCACGAACATGCTAAGAAAGAATATGTGTATTTCTCGCGCTTTCACAAGCTTTCGTCCATAGTCGGAGTCGACTGGGACCATATTGATATCTGCTTTTATCGTGAGACCTCTCAAGCCAAAACGCGAAGTAGAATAATCGAGAAGGAATCGACTCACAAACTAACGGACTTTGGAGAAAAGCAATTCAATCTGTCTATGCAGCTGATTGCGGAGGCAGAACCAAGATGCATCATCGTGGCCAACGCTCTTGCAAGTAACATCTACAGAATTAAGAACAGACTGAAGTTCTCGCCATCGCGCGGATGTTACCCACAGGTGATCTGCGGTAGGGAGTTGCCAGTTTTCCTTTCGTCCATGCTCACAGGCCAGAGAGCTTTGGACAACTACTCATTTGAGCGTCTCGCTTGGCACGTTTGTCGTGAGCTGGGCATACCAATGAATTATAGCGGAACCACATAACCATTCATTCCAGACCAACACTGGGGACTAGCGTTGATTGGATAGTCAAGGACACCCCAGCCCAGCACACTTTTTGAGAAATTTCGCCTCTTGGGTACAGCTTTACAAAAGGAGTTCAAAAAAGAAAAAACACTGGATTTTACCTGCTATTTGAGGTATAAGTAAGTGGATGGTTAATTAAACAGTGATGATTTTGTAAACCCTAAACACAGAGGGGTAATTATGAGGGCGTCTTTCTTTAGTTTCTGAGATTGCAGAGAGCAAAGAGGAAGGGCGCTTTTTTGTTTATGGCTGGGCTATTCGTTTATGAAGACCAAAACAAAATACACTGATGAACCTATTGGTGAGCTAAGAGTTGTTAAGGATTTTCTCCCCTCACCAGACCAGTTGGTATTGAAAGAAGACAACGTCAAGGTTACAATCTCGCTTAAAAAATCGAGCATTGATTTTTTCAAAGAACAGGCAAAGGAACACAGAACATCCTATCAGAAAATGATAAGGGAGGTTGTCGACTGGTACGCCTCAAATTATCGAAAGAACCCATAACATCAGCTTGGATAAGAGTGCTCATTCCGTTGCACTCTATTCGTACCTGTCAAGCTCCGGAAGATTTTATGTACCAATTGACCAAAGACGAGTTCGAAAACTCGAAATCGCAAATTGCGATATCAAGCTCTGACTGGGATGGCAGACGAAAGCCATAGGTTTTATACTTGCAGAGAAAAAGAAATAATAATTTAGGGGAGCAAAGAGGGGGGCTTTTTTGGTTTAAGCCTGGTTTGTTCGGTTAAAGAATAAAAATAGACATATCGCTGCATACTTTGATCTTGGTTAGGAAGAAATCAATGCCATAAACCAATTACTACAAGTAGAAAAGTAAGGAATTAACAAAATAGATTCAAACATCACAGGCTTCAACCTTTGGATAAATTCAGGCGAAAGTTAAGGGCAGGGAGTTTTTCGCTGTCGCATTCATTTAATACCCGACAAATCAGCTGATGTTGATTAGCCAAGAGGTGGAGCGAGAAATTTATGTCCTGTAAAGTAAATTACTAATCAATCCAATAATTCGCTACATAGGACATTGGCGCTATTTTGCCTCTTTATGTGAGGTTAACCTTTAGATGTTAAGGGAAAATAATGAAAGCAGAACTAATCTTAAAATTGTTTGACGCTTTTAATATCCAAAGATGGAATGACCAGGTTAGACCCACAGATTTGGTTGAAATCGATAAGCATGGGCACAAAATGGCAATCGCTTATTGTCTTGCTATGTGTGAAAGTGAAATTAATGGGGCTAAAATTAGTTGGGAAGATATAATTAAAGGAGGTGTTTATGAATTACTTCGTCGTACAGCACTCTCAGATATAAAATCTCCGGTTTATAGACTTATCAAGAACGAATTTCCTGATGCATACAGAGAAATGAACTCTTGGGCATGGAGTGAATTGGAATTATGCCTTGAAGATGGAGAAATGAAAACGGAAATTGAGTCATATTTGGTGAATGGTCACACTCTTGAAAATACTGCTTGCAGGATTTTAGATGCAGCACATGTTTTTGCAAGCTATTGGGAATGGCAAATCATTCGAAACCTAAACCCAGCTTCTCCCTATATTGTTATATTGGATGAAAGGGTAAATAACGACCTCGAAGAGCATATGGATTTAGTGGGAATAAAGAAATTGGTATCTAGACAAAAGCTACTTCGCTTTATTGACATTGTTGGTAGATTACGATTTCAGGTTCGTTGGGGGCAAACATTAAGGCTTCCCAAGACTTCTGTGTTGGGGCACAGTATGTTTGTTGCATGTCTAACCTATTTTTTGACAAGGCAATTTAATGCATGTGAAGAACGAATAAAAAACAATTTTTTCGGGGGCCTATTTCATGATCTCCCTGAGTCAGTAACAAGAGACATTATTTCGCCAGTAAGAAAAGGAGTAAAGGGATTGGAGGGTGTTATAAAAAAAATCGAAACCAGTTTAATGGAGAAAGAAGTCTTTCAATATTTAGATACCGCATGTAAAGACGAAATGTCTTATTATACAACTGACGAATATTGCTGCAAGATTAAAATTGACAGCGCAGTGTCCAAAAAATCTATTGATGAAATTAACAGAGAATACAACCAAAACAAATATCACCCTATAGATGGAGAACTTATTGAGGTTGCAGACAAGCTATCTGCTTACGTAGAAGCTAGGCTTGCATTAAAAAATGGCTTCCAATCCGAACACCTTAAACATGGTGAAGAGTCCTTAAGTAGTCAATATAATGAATTTCGCATTGCCGGGATAGATGTTGGTGCCCTTTTTAAAAAAGTAAATGACCTAACAAAATAGCACCTTTAATCAAGAAAGAGTCAAGTAAAGATTTTAATGATACTAGAATACTTCATTGCATAGAGTCATAAAGTAATCCATCGTTTTGTGAATTTTAGATGTCATCAGAATTATAGACAAAAAGAATAGAGCTAATATGAAAAACATATTCTTCCTTTATATTCCTCCAAACAATAACGAAGCAATAATCCACTACCAAGACACAATTATAAACAAAGTCCCACAAGAGCAAATATTTAGATTAGTTGACCAAAATTTAAAAAACTACTTGAGACATGTCTTTCAAGACAAACGAATTGCTGTTTGGGGATCACGAAATACTCCCTCCAACAAATCGAAGTTTGAAAAAATGGAAGCAGGTGACAATATCCTTATTGTCGAAGGTGAAACAGTAAAACTGTTAGGTTATATCGCTGCAACAACGATCAATCAGGATCTGTCAAGAGAGCTGTGGAAAAATATAGACGGTAGATATTCAGAAGGATGGGATCTGATTTACTTTATTTCAAACCCCTTAGAGATTGATCTCCCTTTCGCAGAAATAAATAAACTCTTAGAGTATGAACCAACGTATCGGCTACATGGATTTACAATCGTTGGTAAAGAAAAGCTCAAAGAGTTTTACAAGCAGTATGATGATTTATACTCAATTCTGCAGCGCATCAAATCGGGTGATCGGGTTATTCGCCGGGATCAGGAAATATTAACCGAAGTTCCTCATGAGGTGCACGAAGACCTAAAATCTTATGGTGAATCAGAAATATCACAGCATTTAGAGATGCAGTGGAAATTGATTAATTTGGGGAAAAAGACCGGATCAAAGGTCTGGGTTCCAAAGAATGATCAGAAAAAAATTGTCGATACATATGGTTATACCGATTTTGAGCAGGAATTTTCTTCTGGGATAGACTTACAAGCAAAGTATGTCGAAAATATCGATGTGATTTGGAAAGAGGAATTCAGGATAGATGCTGCCTTTGAAATAGAGCACTCAACGGGTATTTATTCAGGGCTACTCAGATTTTCTGATTTAAAGATTGTGGCACCCAATAGCCAGTATCCATTGTTCATTGTTGCCCCAATTTCACAGCGAAACAGATTAAAAGAGCAGATTAATCGACCAACCTTTAAAAAGATGGATTTTATACATAATGTCAAATATTTGTCATATGAGATTGTTAGTGAGATTGACAAATTTTTTGAAAAATCTAACAGTGGTTTAACTGTAGAACTTCTAATTGGCAAATCTGAAATCATAACATAATTCTCTAATGTTGACCCTTTACAAGATTTGGAGAACAGATATTACACAAACTGCTATGCAGTTTGATAGTAGATATGAATATAAATTAAGAGGGTCTAAGAAATAGCGACAGCGCCTATTTAATTTGACACACAAAAAAGATGGGATTTTCTCTATTGTAAATAATGAAATTGAAAATTAAAAGATTGGAAGCTACCAATTACAGAAAAAGGGGGATAAAATGGCGAATCTCTCAGGGCCACAACCAGAAATAAAATACTGTCCAATTTGTAAGTCCAATCTAAGAAATGTACCAAGAAATGAAATGAAATCCAAAGGCCATGTTAGAAAAGACGGCACGGTGTCCAAGCACACACATACATATGACTGTAGTAGTTGTAGAAATCGATTTGTAATAAACCAAAACAGACTAAAAATACAACAAAGTCTATTACTGTTTTGAACCATTTTTCGATAGAAATGACCCACGTAAAAGAAGGGAGAGACACTAGAAATTGTAGGTACAGCAAACATTTAATTTGATACACAAAAAGAAGGGATTTTCTCTATTGTAAAGACAGGAGTTCGGTAAGCTTTTTGGCCAGATCCCTCTCTCTTCAAACTCTAACCAATTAGAAAGGAAACCCCTCCGACTATTTTTCAGCCCATTTCAAAATAGTCTTGACTATTTTTCAACTTGTCGAGAGAAGCGAAGTCTACCGTACGGTGCCAAATGGAGACCAGTATATACTCATCGCTCCGGCATATCAGTGGCTTTCAAGTTTACCTTAGTTTGACTGGGGAGAGTTTTTCTTTTGATTAAACATTCTTGTAGAGTAACCGCATATTCCGGCTATAAAGCAAATGAAAGACCGCTGTCTTTTACCGTTGATAATCAAAGGCTTGGAGTCCGGGATATTGTATGCAGGTGGTCGGAGCCGGAGAAGGATTTCTTTAAAGTAATTGCTGATGATGGTAAAGAATACACCCTTAGCTGGAATCGGAAATCGGATATGTGGCTTATTGAAGAGATTTCTGAAAAACAGTGCGAATAATTTACCGGGTTCTGCAAAAAATACTATGTCTTGTTTTTACATTTAAACCTATTTATGTAAAGTTAGTGCCCTTTTATTTACATTGAATCCCTATAATGTAAACAAGATGCTTAACCCTTTGAATGGGACATGGAAAAATAGTTTTCTTGGTTAAATATACAGGAACAACTAAAAAATTTAACCCGTAAGTCAAATTATCACAAATAACTTGACTTGAACTCCAAATTATCATATAAGAGAACCTATGGGCAAGACACTCATAATAGAAAGAATTCAAGACATTAAACTGCCTTCCGATAGATCGGCTTTCCTCTGGGGTCCCAGAAAGACAGGCAAGACTACCCTTTTAAAACAGAAATTTCCTGATGCCTGTTGGATAGATCTTCTGGATCATGATATTTATTTAGCCCTCAGCCGGAAACCCACCAGCCTGAAACAGATTCTGGAAGCGCAATCTTCCAGACTTGTTGTCATTGATGAGGTGCAAAAGATCCCAAGTCTCATGGATGAAATCCACTGGCTTATGGAAAACAGAGACTACCAGTTTATACTTTCAGGCTCAAGCGCAAGGAAACTGATAAGGTCAACAGTGAATCTCCTTGGCGGCAGGGCATGGCGTTTTGAGCTTTATCCCCTTGTCACTCATGAACTCAAGGAAAAATTTCATCTGGAAAAAGCCCTTCTTCACGGACTCCTGCCTTCCCATTACCTATCAACCAACAGTGAAATGGATTTAAAGTCCTATGTCTTTGATTATCTGAAAGAGGAGATACAGGCAGAGGCCCTTACCCGTAATATACCCGCCTTTTCCAGATTTCTGGATTCTGCCGCAGCTACGAATGGTATGCTGCTTAACTATTCAAATGCTGCCAGAGAAGCGGGTGTCTCGGTTAAGACCATAAGGGAATATTACCAGATACTCGAAGATACGCTTATAGGATGTCAATTACCCTCATGGAAGAAATCAAAAAAGAGGAGATTGATTGAGACATCCAAGTTTTATTTTTTTGATACAGGGATTGTCTCCGCAATTTTACAATACAGGACGCTTCATCCAGCTACTGATAATTTCGGACGAGCCTTTGAGCATTTCATCTTCCAAGAATGCAGGGCATACAGGCATTACAGCCGTTTGGATTTTCCGATTCATTTTTGGAGGACCGCCGGAGGATCGGAAGTAGATCTTATCCTTGGTGATGCTGAAATTGCGATAGAAATTAAATCATCTGAAAATGCGGGTGATAGGACAAAGGGTATTCATCTGTTCAAAGAGGAATTCAAATGCAAAAATGCCTTCATTGTCTCAAGAGACCCTGTTCCAAGGAAAATAACCTCAGATATAACAGTGTTGCCATGGAAGACCTTCTGTGAAATGCTCTGGAATGGTGATATTATTTGACTCGACTCCTTGCAGGCTTCATTTGCGCTCCTTTACTTCCTTAGCTCCGCTAAAATGGTTAATCTTTCAACTGGAATACGTTTCTTAATGTCCTCCACAACCATCCTGGCGCTCTGAACCGCGCCGCTCACACCGGGGTACTCTGCTGGCTCAACACCATCCCCTACATTGTAGAGATTTTCCACTAAAGTCGTTTGTGGCATACGATAATCGGGCCAGCTCCTGATTACGGGCCACTCCCCGCTGAAACAGGACACGTGCAGGATCTCTGCATGGGCATCGAATCCGGGGATGTTGTCCTTCAGGTCCATAATGAGCAGGTCGATTTCTTTCTTGAAGTCCACAGGCCCCAGGCAATTCTCCGGCGCAGAGAAACCATGTATATAGTATCTGCCCGGTGGCGAATGTTCGGGGCAGGTTTGATTGGAATTGAATATGATATTGAGTCTGCGAGCCTCTGTGATCAAAAGGGTTCCGGGACAATCTATAAGAGGCCTGTCGCTGGATAGGGCAACCCCTGTTACCGGAATGGGCCGCAGGAAATTAGCCATCTGCATCAGGTATCCACGGTCGAAGTTTTCTTCGCCGGTCAACTGTACCGTCTTCTTTGGCCCGGCATTGCTGATTACCACACCGGCTTCTATCTCGGCCTGCTCTCCATTCTTCTCAACCACCACTCCCCGGACCTTCCCTTCCGTCACTGTGATCCGCTTGACAGAACACTGCGTCCACACCTCACCGCCCTTCGCCCGAATGGCCTGGGCCAGCGAATTCATAAGACTCTCGGCGCCGTCAGGGGGATAACCGAACTGGGTTGGATTACTTGTCTTTAAAAAACGAAAAAATTTCCCGGCTGAAATCTCATGGCTGTTTACGGTATGCCAGGCTGTAATCAATGCCCGAAATATGCCCAGGATCCTGGGATTCTGAGTATACTGCATCAGCCAGTCCCGAAAAGATATCATGGTCGAAGGCTCATGCCACGAGATGGCCTTCTGAATGGCATCAAGCACTCTTTTTGCCTCTGTCTCATCCTCGGCAGCAGCAGAAATCAGATATTTCAATCTTCCCCGCACGGGTATTTCATAATCCTTTCCCCCGACCCTGTAATGGGATTGGGGATCAGGGCAACGAAGCTTGTACTCCGCACCTATCTCCCGGAAAATCTCCGGTACGACCCCCTCGGCCGGCAACCAGAGCGCCCCTGTAGGTAACATATAGCCCTTGTAATCCATACTGGAGAATCGACCACCCAGTCGAGGCAGCTTCTCAACCAGCAGGGTTTTATAACCGGCACAAGTTAAAAGGGCTGTCGCCGATAATCCACCTATGCCTGACCCTATAACAATCGCGTCATACGTCTTGTTAGCCATCAGACACCTCCAGAGCATCTACCGGACAATAATCTATGCAAACCAAACATTCGGTGCAGTCATCATTTACCTCCGCTTTGCCCCATGCCCAAAGTGCTTCCACAGGGCAATAGGGCATACAACTGCCACACCCCACACATTTCGCTTCATTGACATTAACCATATCGCCTTATATCCTTTCAAAAGATTAAATGGAGAGGTTCTTGCATCTTGCCAAAATCTCTTAGACTTGTTTGTCGGAACAATAAAGCCTTAAGAATCACTTTCAAAGGCTATTTCTAATTCACGATCATGAGAAATCAGGGGAGCGCAATTCGTTCCTTTATAAAATCGACGATTTCATATCCCTGAGTCCCTGGTCCAAATACCCCTGAAACGCCTTTATCCATAAGAAGCTGTGCATCTTTGCCAAAGATCCTGCCGCCGCCAATGACCAAGACCCTCTGCATGTCCTTTCTCTTTAACTGATCAACAATTTCAGGCAAAAAAAGGAGATGCGTATCACCTGACGATGCGCTCAGACCGATCACATCAACATCTTCCTGTAAAGCAACTTCCACGACTTCTTCAGTCTTTTGGAAGACGTGCATAATAACTTCCATGCCCGCACGCTGCAGCAGCGTTGCCACCAGGAAATACCCCTTGTCATGGCTTTCCAAGTCGAATTTGGTCATGAGCACACGGATCTTCCTTTGTTTTTGATTTTGTTCCATTACCAAACCTCCCACCCGAATACTTCTTTCAAAACCCCGCATATCTCACCCATTGTAGCCCCGCATTTCGCTGCATCAATCATCCGTGGCGTCATATCTGCTTCCTCATCCAGGGCTGCGTCCTTGAGCCTGGAGAGACCATCATCCACCAATGTCTGATTCCGTTCCTTCTTGAACTTCTTCACTCTATCGATGATGATCTGTTCATCTTCATGATACTCATGCCCCATCGCGATCTCATCGTCCGGTTCCTCTTCTTTAAACTTGTTTACACCAACAACAATACGCTTTCCTGTCCAGACGTCATTAGAATACTCATAGGCATTCTGGGCAACCTCCGACTTTATCATGCCACTTCTGACAGCCTTACACCAACCGCCGTGATCTTCAACCCGTTTTATGCAATCCCACGTCTTTTCTTCGATCTCATTGGTCAGGGACTCAACAAAATATGAGCCCGCCAGGGGATCCACCACATTGGTGACATTGCTTTCATAACGCAAAATTTGATGAATCCTGAGAGATTGTTTAGCCGCCCTTTCACTGGGTATGGAAGCCGCCTCATCATAGCAATCCAGAGAAAGTGCGTTTACGCCTCCCAGAACAGCGGCCAGACCCTGGATGGTAACCCTGGCAATATTGTTTAACGGTTGTTGGAGGGTCAGTGATGATCCGGAGGTCTGTACAAATATCTTTGCCCTCTGAGATTTAGGGTTTTTGGATCCAAATCGATCCCCTATGATTTTGCTCCACATCCTTCGCATTGCCCGTAGTTTACAGATCTCTTCAAAAAAATCGTTTTCGCCATTCACGTGGAAGCTGACCACAGAGGCAACTTCATCGACTGTGACACCTCTTTTGATGCATTCCTCAATAGAGGCTATGGCGCGAGACAGGCCGAACCCCAACTCCTGTATGGCGTTGGCGCCCGCTTCCCGTATTTGGGATGTGTCCAGATTAAAATTGATGTGGGGTGTGTTTCTAACAGAATACTTGATCATGTCCGCACGAATTCGAAGGGCCCCTTCAGGTGAATACTCACGTCGGTTTTGGAGGAACCCCTCATCCACGCAGGCCACGATATCACCGCGCATCCGTTCGATCGGGAATCCCTGATCCATTGCCTGAGCCATCCATAAGGCATACATACCGGGGGCCGAAGAATGAGCGATGAGACTCAGATGGAGTTTTTCGAGGGGAAGCCCGTCAAGAAGTTTCCTGAAATCTTCCCTGGTGGATAGGGAGACACCACAACGGCCAACCAAGCCCCTCGCCAAAGGATCATCGGCGTCAATGGCCGCAGAGCAGCCCGGGACATCTGGGATCATATTGAAGGCAGTAATATCGAAGGCATCATATCCGCTGGAGCCTTCCTTGAACAGCATTTCCATCCTTTCTCTCGTCGCCTCAATGGTCTCAAAGCCAAACAACTGCAAAACCATCCAGGGTTGCGTGCGGTACATCTCGGGATATATGCCACGGACAAACGGGCTCTTGCCAGGATCACCAATATCCCGCTCATAATCAAAATGCTTCAAATCCTCTGGCGTATAAACAGATTTTACCCTTATTTTTGATCTGGTGTAAAAAGAAGTGTCTTCCTTCTCTTTTGATATGTCTTTTATCTCCATTTCTTTTTCTCCTAATTATCCGAAAAACCATCGAGCTCTAAAAACATCCAAAACCGCTAAAAATATCATGGCATCAACTAAAATTAAGTGTGTCCTGACGGCTTTTTTAAACAGCACTGAAAACCTCTGCTATTAAATTATATTTAATCTAAACTGTCAAGGGGGAATAACTGAGGCTTGAAAAATAGGATATCGTGAAAAAGAAGAGACTTGAACCTGGGAATTTCCGTAAAGAGATTCAAAGACTTCAACATTGTTTAACAAACAACATGATGGCCTTGGCTGGGGAAACTGATGCTATCTAAATTAAATAGGGTCAATTATATAGGGTCTGCGAATATTTGAATTGATACTTAAAAAGATGGGATTTTCTCTATTGTGTCGACAAAATGACTGGATATTATACCAATGTAACTGCATACTCTGGCTATAAAGCGAATGAAAGACCATTGTCTTTTACTATTGATGATCAAAGGCTTGAAGTTCGGGATATTGTATGCAGGTGGGCAGAGCCGGAGAAGGATTTCTTTAAGGTAATTGCTGATGATCATATAATAAAGAATCATAATGCCAAGATAAAAGACCTGACCCCTTGACACATGATATCTCTCCCATTTCTTAAACGTTCACTTTACCATGGAAGAAGATTTTCCCGAATTCAAAGCATCCATTAAACAAACTCCCACCGGCACCAAAAATCATCAGCCCGTGGATCCGGCGGGCAGACAAGACATTTGATCTTTACGTCCGGATCAATGGCTTCGGCAAAATTATTACGTTCCGTTAACCCGACCTTCTTACAAGGAAATATCTGTTGGCCATGTTTTAGCCTTACCTCCTGGTTAGGGCAGTGGATACAGGTTTGAATGACCTTACCCGGAGAGATTTCCTCAATTTTAAACTCAAAGGCGGGATTAAAATAAGCGGTGAGAAAAAGGTTTGCGCGTGCTACGGCAAGAGGACCTTTCTCGGTAATATTCAGGGTTTTCTTTATCCTCCTGGCCTCTGCCAGTGACTGTTTTCCCCATACCAATTCATCAAATCTGGTAGCAGTTTCCAGACCAAAATTCTTCTCGACAATTTGAAACCATAACCCATCTACCGTTAACCAATTCTTACCCAGCATCTTAATGATATCAATCAAGGCATCTTTCGGCAGATTCTCTATTTCATCAAGAGCGTTCATATGAGCCCTCCTTCTGTTTGGATATACCCGTCGCCAACCCCCCCAGACTTCTTCCCCGCCAATAGAACCAGCCCTTTCACATTGCCCCTGTTTATCTGGATCGGCTTTAGCGATCAATGATCTTGGTTTGCGTAGGCGGAATCCAAACTGATGAAACATCCGTTCGTATTGGCGTCGGCAGAGTTTGGTTTGGCAGCGCTTATGCAGAGAATAGCAGAGAAGCTTTCTAACCCAGAGACCTTGGAAAAAACCACGTCAACTATCACCCCTAATTCTAACCCCTGAGGAACTGAGAACGCTGGGGCTCTTCTTGGATCCTGTTTTCCTTTGATTTCGGTTAAATGGACATTGTATTTAACTGGCCAGGGAGATCATATAACGCTATTTTTCGGTCTTTCCGATCCTCCTGCGTTCATCATCTCTCACCTCGCGTCTTAAAAGCTTCCCAACTTTGGATTTGGGGAGCATATCCCTGAACTCTATGTAATGCGGGATCTTATAAGGAGCCAACCTTTCCCGGCACCACTTGATCATTTCAGTGCCGCTCACCCCTCTTACATCCTCTTTAGGAACAATAATTGCCTTAATACGTTCCCCGGTTCTGACATCGGGAACCCCCACGACGCACGCCTCTACTACTGCCTCATGGTCCTGAAGCACGGCTTCAATCTCGGAGGCAGAAACCCTGTAATCTTTGTATTTGATCAGGTCGGATTTCCTGTCCACATAATAAAGCTCACCGTTATCAATTCTTAGGAAGTCGCCCGTTCTGTACCACTTTTCCCCGTTTTTCTGAATAAATGATTGAGCCGTTTCTTCTTGATTCATCCAATAATCCATCATAAAAGGTGATTTTGACAGAAGTTCACCCGTTTCCCCCTGCAAAACAGGCTCCAGACTTTCCGTATCAACAATCATTAATCCCTTGGAAGGTATGGGGCCGCCAAGACATTTGGCCGAAGGTTCCTTATCCAGGGGGCTACAGGCAAGGAGCCCTGCCTCTGTAGAGCCATATATCTGGTAGATGGGGAGGTTGGTTAGTGTCCTGAAACTGTCAAAGGTTTCCTCCGGGAGCACGTCCCCGCCGCTCCAGCAAAATCTCAGGGACGACAGATCATAAGATTGGAGCCGGTCATTTTCCATAATCATCCGGTAAAGTGTTGGGGTACCAAGAAATAATGTGACTTTGTGTTTCTGGATTGCCTCCAGAATGGCATCTATAACCGGCTGGGGCATGACAATGGTAGGGATGCCCAGTAATAAGTACATTAAAAACTTAGCTTGTCCCAAAAGATGAAACAGAGGAAGGACGACGATGAACACATCATTTCTCTCCAAAATATGAGATCTTACTACTCCGTACATGTCTGTCAACAAACACATCAGTGTATCATGGGTGCTCGGCACACCCTTGGGCCGTGCGGTAGTTCCCCCGGTATACAGAATAGTGGCGAGATGTTCCTTTGGATTGATCTCTAATTTTGGAGGATTGGGCGGATATTTTCTCAACAGATCCCTGAAAAAATAGATCCCTTTTCCCTTTGAAATCGTACCGTAAGGAACGATTTTAAAAAGCTTTCCGGCCCAGCGTTTGTACATTGGGACCAGATCTGCCAGATTTGTAATGATGATATTTCTCAGACAGGTATTTTGGGACACCGCGAAAACATAGCCATAGTTGGTATCCTGGCAGATAATCGTTTCCGCCCCTGAATTATTAATTTGATAAGAAATCTCATAGGGCGTGTAGATGGGGGACGTAGGGACCACAACACCACCGATTTTCAATATTGCAAGGTATGCAATGATCCACTGGGGGCAATTGGGAAGGTAAAGCATCACCCTATCGTTGTCCTTTACCCCCAATTCGGTCAAAGCCCTGGCAAACCTATTGACCATCTTATTTAATCGGGCATAAGAAAATTCTTCTCCCAGATAGGTTAAAGAAGGCATATCCGAGTAGTTTTCAAATGTTTTCTCCAACCCAGGGAGCAGACCCTCGGACATTGACATATCTCTCATATATGTACCTCTACCAGTTTTTCGTTTTCACGGCCAACCGTGTTGCCATCACTATTCATGGTATGTCTATTAATCACATCCCTCCAAAATAGGCATCGAGCGCATCCGGGGTGTTTAAAAAGTCCTCTTGGCTTCCTTCAAAAACCATCCCCCCGCTTTCCAGGACATAACAGTAATCAATGATTGGCAAAACCGGCCTCGCATATTGTTCAAAGAGCAAAACGGTGAGCCCCAGTTCCTTATTAATCTCCTTTATCGCATTGGAGAGCCTTTCCTCCACAGCCGGAGCCAAACCCAGCAAAGGTTCATCTAGCATTAACAGCTTCGGCTGAGCCATGAGGGCCCTACCAATTGCAAGCATTTGCTGCTCCCCGCCACTTAAAAACCCTCCGCTTCGTTTCCTGAGTTTGAAGAGTTCCGGGAACAGGTCAAATACATAAGCCAGGGTCCTTTTCGCCTCTTCTTTGCGTGCCAGGAATCCGCCTATTTTCAGGTTCTGCAATGCACTGCTCTCAGGGAAGATACGTCGCCTTTCCGGACAGAGGATCAGACCTTTTTTTGCCCTTGCGCTGGGTTTTAAATTTAAAACAGATTCCCCGTTGAACTTAATTTCACCATACCAGCTGATTCGCTCTCCTCCTCTCATCGCTTCTTTCTTTCTCATGTGCACAATCAAGCCTGAAGCAGAGCGAGCCAGAGTTGTTTTACCTGCGCTGTTGGCCCCAAAGACCCCGGTAATATTACCTGTCAGGCAACTCAAGCTGATGTTATTAACAGCAAGGGCGTTCTCATAAAAAACCATCAGATTTTCAATTTCCAATAAGGCCTTCTGTTTGGTCATGAAGATTTCTTTTCCTTTCCCAGATAGGCCGTTCGAACCGAGTCAAGGTTCATTACATCTTTCGGCAGACCATCAGCGAGTTTCTTGCCGAAGTTCATTACCAGTACTCTGTCCGCGACCTGGAAGAGTTCCCGGATACGATGCTCAATCATAACCAGGGTAATGCCCTTCATCCTGAGTCTTTCAATAAGCGGGATCATGCTGGAGATCTCTGTATAACTCAAACCCGAAAAGATTTCATCGGATAAGATAATTTCCGGCTGCAACGCAAGACACCTCGCCAGCTCCAGACGCTTTAGATAGCCCAGAGGAAGGGTACCGGTAATCTTATAGGGGACATAAGCATCGCGCTCAAAACCCACTTCTTCCAGGATATCTATGGCTACCGCATCCTTGTCTCCGAGCTTACCATGGACCGTTCTCCTGTATCGGGGGGATGTCAACGGTGGAATGATATTTTTGTAAGCAGGCATACTTGTAAGCGGCCTCACGACCTGGAATGTCCTCACCAGCCCCGCATCGGCAATCTTGTAAGCCGGCCATCTGGAAATATTTTTCCCTCCAAGTAACACTTCGCCCTTATTTTTTTTCACAAACCCCGTGATAAGGTTAACCAGTGTAGTTTTACCGGAACCATTGGGCCCGATGATCCCGAGGAGTTCTCCCTTCCGGAGTTCGAAACTGACGTCATCCACCGCCTGAACACCGCCAAATGATTTTGATAACCCTGTAACCTGAAGAACTTTTTCCTTATTGTTCATCGACCTAAACCTTCACCCAAATCTGATATTGCTCGTATTTCTTCCGGGCCCAGTTCAAAAATCCTTCACTCCAGAAAATAATGCATAGCAGTATTGCTAAGGAATAAAAAAGAATTCTGAGCCCCGAAAAAGTGCGGAGCATCTCAGAGACCGGAGCCAGAATAGCGGTAGCTATCAGCGGACCGGCAATGGTTCCGGCGCCCCCAACCACAATGGCTGCCAGAGGGAAAATGGAAAAGTCCAGGGCGAACTGCGAAGTTCCTACCCATCCATAGAGGTGAGAGAGATAGGCTCCCGCAAAACAGCCCATCACCGCCGTAATAAATAGGGCCATGGTCTTGTAATAGGTAATGTTTATTCCGGAAGCTATGATCGTCTGGTCATTATCCTTTATTCCACGGAGAACGATGCCGATATTTTCATTCACGAGTCTTCTCAACGCAAACACACACAGAAGGGGGACCCCTAAAAGTACGTACTGGTTCACCCAGATGTTTGTCAGGATGTCCAGACCGGTTACCCCATCGGTCCCTCCGAACAGGCCTACCGCGACGACAAACTTACCAAATACCAGCGGATACATAAAACTGACAACGGCAAAATAGATACCGCGCAACGGCAGGCAGGGTAGATATGCCAATGTGCAGAAGAAGGCACCGCCGAATGTGCCAATTATAATACACAGATAAACGGGCAGACCAAACGTAACGTTTAGCAGGCCGGATATGTAGCCCCCTACGCCCACAAAAAAGGCCATGCCCAGGCAAAGCAATCCTGCGAAATTAAGCAGGAAATCCAGCCCCACAGCAAGGAGTGCAAATACCCCGGTAATACACAAAACCTTATTCCAGTATAAATTCGGGGCAATTAAGGGAAGAATGAGTATGCCTAAAATCAACGCCAACCTTGGGGCTAACAGGTACGTGAGTTCTTTGAAAGAGGAGACGCCGTAGATCGTGTTTGCACGAACCTTCACCCCCCGATCAATCCTCTTCTTCCGTCTCGTAGTTTCACTCATAGGGTCATACCCTTTCCTCTAATGCCTTTTGCTCACCCAAAAGCCCCGATGGTTTCAAAAGAAGGATTAGGATGATTGCAAACAAGGCGACTACAATTTGAAATTGTGGGCCGATGAAGCGAGCCGCAAGCACTTGAGAGTACCCAAGAATAAAAGAAGCAAATACAGCCCCCAGCCAACTTCCCAGCCCGCCGATAACACAAACCGATAGGGCATAAATCAATATTTCGTATCCCTGTTCCACTTTTATGGAACTGAGGGGGAGAATAACAATAGACGCTATACCTACCGATGCCGCACCAATGGCCATGGCAATCGTTGCTGCCAGGTCGGAGTCGATACCCAGAAGCAGGGCAGCATCCTCATCCTGGGCGATTCCACTCAAACCAAGACCTATCTTGGTGAAATTGGTAAACAACCAGAGGGCGGCTGCTAATGCCATTGCCGCACCCACAAGGATCAACCTCTGCCAGTCTACCGGAACGCCGAGAATATTTATGGTGCCTTTGACATAAGTAGGCAATGCAGACTGCGACCAGCTAAACCCCGCCAAACGTAACGCCTCCAAAATGGCCATGCCGATAGCAAAGGAAGCGATGATCTCCGAAAACGGCAAACCCCTAATCCGCATAAGGACTAACTGATAGATGAGGGCCCCCACCAAGGCAACTATGATTAATGAAATAACAATGCTGGCGATGTAGCCCATTGCAAGCCTGCTCATGAAAGACCAGCACAATGCTCCGCTCAGAACATAGATGGCCCCGTGGGAGAAATTTGGGATTCGACTTACACCGTAGACCAGGGCAAACCCCACGCTTATAAGGACTAATGTTGCGCTATTGATGAAACCGTAAACCACAAGATCCATAAGCTTCCCCTTATTGTCAAATGGCTTTTCTACCTTATTTATACACCCCCCTAACCCTCTCCACCCGAGGGCGAAAGGATTAGGGGTATATGTAATAGATTTTGCTTAACGATTTGACTTCATCCACGGGGGAAGCAGGATTTCTCCCTTTTTGATGGTCTCAGGAAAAACTGTTACCCGCTTTCCTTTTTGCCACTGGAATGAGGAGGTTATGGCCCCTTCCTTTGGATCATAATTGGGATCAAAGATGATTTCATGGTTTTTATCAAACCTCATTCTCCCGTAAACACCGATCATATCCGTTTTCTCCAGTGCTTTGGCAACGGCATCGGAGTCAAGTGTGCCTGCCCGTTCTATCGCATCCTTCAGTAAATATATCCCCTGGTAACTGCTGGAATGACCGTAGCCATCCGGCTCATGCCCGTATTCCTTCTTAAAGGCATTGACAAACTTCATGGTCATTGGGGTGGCCTCAGAGGGAACATTCCCCGCATTTACAATGTCACTTACTACATATTCACACTTACCTTCGGTAGCCTTCCAGAAGTCCAGGTGAAAAGCAGGCCCTACATAGCCTATAAGCATGGCGGGAATCTTCATATCGTGCCATTGTTTAACTAATATATTGGTTTCAGGCATGGTTATTATCAACGAAATTATCTGTGCACCTTTTTCCTTGGCTTCAAGAAGACCAACGGAAAAATCTGTACCTCCTGTGGGGTAAAACGTTTGACCTACCATCTCCATTCCTGCCTTAGTAACCACCTTTCCAATCAGGTCTCCACTTATTCTGCTTATCTTATTATCTTCTCCCATATAAAAGACCTTCTTAAAACCGAACTTTTCCCCTGCGATAATGGGAAGTTTGGCCCATACATAGGGTATCTGGAATATGGCATTCCCGACAATTCGGAAGGTATATGGAAATTTTGACGGATCACAAAAGCCGGGGGAATAGGTTCCAACCGTAATAATCCAGATCTTTTTATACCCGGCCACCAGGGGTCTGGCCGCAAAAGATGCCTCGGAGCGAACAGGACCACCAACTAAAAAATCGGCCTTCCTCTGGGTTAAAAGTCTTTCGATAGCAAGCAAGGAATCCGTGATGGGAACGCCGGGTTCCATGTCCCGGGTATCTTCTACCACATATTTCAGTGGGCGCATCACTCCACCGACTTTAATCCCTCCGGCTTTATTGATCTCCTTGACAGCCAGTCTTATACTATCCGTGGTATCTTTCCCATGAAAGTCACTGCCAACAGGAACGCCGATGATGATTGGTTTACCTTTTGGTGCTGATATGGCGGGTGAAGAAAAACCGATAAGAATTGCAAGGAAAACCGCTACGCATGTAATACTCACTTTTAAATAATTTTTCATAACAAATCCTCCTATAATGATGATGGTTTCAAAGAATGGTTAACATCAACAAAACACAGCAGTCTAAATATTCTTTCTCTCAAACATGCTGAAAACTTTTTCGAAAGATCTGATTTGGAGCATTAGACTCATACTGTTAAAATACTATAGGGGTGAGATTGGTAGTGATCGGTTATACACAATATGCAGTTCGGCGGGGCAATCAGTGGCAAGAAATCTTTTTCAACGGCGATGATGAAGTCTTAAGAACTTACTTCCAAAGACTATTTCTAAATCATGAGCATGAGGGATCAGGAAAGAGCAATTCGTTTCTTTATGATAATATATATTAAATATACAATTTACATTGTCAAGGAAAATCTTTGAGGCTTGAAGAATAGGGAGATCATAAAAAAGAAGAGGCTTGAACCAGGTAATCTCCGGAAAGAGATTCAAGTGTTTTAACATTGCTTAACAAATGACAGGGAGGTATTGACTGAGGAAACTGACGCTATCTAAATAAATAGGGTAAGCGACTTTTTTAATTTGATATTTTAAAAGGTTGGGTTATTTCTATTTTAACGACAGGAGTTTGCTGAGCTTTTTAGCAATATCCTTCTCTCTCATCAAACTCTCAGCGATTAGAAAGGTAAAACCCCTCAACTCTCTAACTCTTTTAATATCTCCTCAAATGTCTTTAAGAACTCCTTTTCATCAGAAGATACATCGAATCCCTTAAGCCAGCCTCGTATGTGTTGAATATCGATCTTCGGGTTTTTCAGGATAATTGTCTTAACATCCTCTATATCTCTGGGTCTGCCTGAGAAGATTTTGTGGATTACAAGATCTTCAGGAGAGGCAAAATTCACCTCCTGATCCAGTATCATTACCTTTTCTGCTCTTTTTATTGCCTCTGTTTCATAAGGAGTAAACGAGAAGATGAAGTCTACCCTTATTCCGGTAGTCTCATCCAGGGCGGGGAGAACCATAGTTTGTCTGACAAATGATTCTATATCTTTGGGGATAGGTTTGAGATGGAGTTCTTGAATAAAAGAAAGAAGCTTACCCAGGCAATCGGTGTTCACACCGAGGGCAACATCTATGTCTCTGGTGAGGCGGGGCTCTCCGTGAAGCAATACAGCCTGTCCCCCGATAATCATATAGGGAAGACTGTGTCTGTCGAGGCATGAACCTATTTGGGACAGAAGTTTTTCAAACATGAATTAAGCACTTTCGCAATCTTTATGTCTACATCTATTCCTTCCAAAGGTTCTTTAGGAGGTAGTACGCCGAGTTTTACCCCCTCATTCCACATAGATGTAAAGAGCCTGATGGATTGGTGAAAAGGCAGTTTCCCTTCATCCCTGATAAGGTTATTTTCGAATTTTTTGAGTAGTTCTGGGTTTTTTATCATCTTCTTAAGGTGTAGTTTACTATAAATATCTTGTAATTTCTACCTTTATCTTTGCCTGTAATTCTGAAAAAGTATGTTGTTTTTTAGATGCCCCTAAGGGGATTGATGCTTAAATGGTATTGTTAATGGCTCTTGACTAGAACAGAGAATTTTTTCTAAACATATTTAGTAGTATAACATATATATTTTGATTTCTATAGTTGAAACGAAATTCACATTCTTTAAGGTGTAGGTAAAAGGTAGATTTGGGTATTCCATGGAACTTC
>JBDRRJ010000010.1:0-3932 GCA_043825855.1 Pseudomonadota bacterium
ACTTTTAAGGATTAGGATTTTGCTCACCCCATGGGGTGAGGGTGCACGATGTTGTGCTACAGATCGAGATTAAGTGGGTGCACGATGTTGTGCTACAAATTTGTATTAAAATAGGGTGCACGATGTTGTGCTATGTAACAATTAGTGCTGTAAAAGACAATAGGAAGGGTATCTATTCGAATGCCTTCGCCTGTAGCCCCAAATTCTAAGGTGAGCATCCAATTATTGTTTGTGTTGGCCGTAATCAGGGTCGTATCCGAGGATTGGTCAAGGAGCAGGGTGCCCCGGTCATTGATGGTCTGGACGTCATTATCATCGGGTACTGGACTCGAATTAGTATCTCCTGTTTCTCCTGTAATACCACCTGTATCAATTCTAAATTGGAAGGTTGTGAAGGAATCTGCTGGATCTAAAGAAGCTGAGACACTCAACACTAAGTAATATCTATTAGTGCTGCCCGCGGGAAGAATATGACAGTTAGCCGGAGAAAAATTATCAAAAGTCCAGGTGCCTGGTCCATCACCGGTCACGGTAGCTGTTGAGGCGAGGCAATCTACAAGGGGTTCAAAAACCCCGGATGCCCCTATATCCATATAAAGATAGAGGCCATAGGGGCTGTCCACGGTATCTGTATCGGCGGTGCCGTTGTTTCGCACAATTACAGTGTCAATTGTGTCTCCACCTGCTGAATTTACAGTAAAATCTAAAACAATAATATTTTGTTGCCCCTGATACACAGGTATGCTATCATTAATATCGCCTGCAGGTATTCCAGTTGCAATATCCGCCTGCGCAGACACAACAAGCCCCAAAAACATCCCCAAAACCAATCCCAAAGACAAAAAGCTCCTCTTTAAATTACTCATCAAGTCATTCCTCCTTTTACTCTTTTCTAAGTTATTCACTTCTTCTTCTCCTCCTTTAATAAGTTTAAGGTTTCTTAAAATAGTTCTTAAAATACTCATTGGTTAAATTTCCTCCTAAAAAATTTTATTAGTAGTCAATGGTCAGTAGTCAGTCATGCAACTAACTACTGGCAACTAACTACTTCTGAACTTAGCGCCCTTCGGGCGGACTTTTGACACTGATTACTACAGATATTTCTTTGACACAGATTCTCACAGATTTTCACGGATTTGTTAAAAATACAAAATTTATCGGTGTTGATCCGTGTCTAAAAATGAAAATTCCTATACTATCAGGCCGTCGCCAACCTGGTTTTAAGCAGATCCACTTCCCTCTTTAGCGACCTGATATCAACCTCCATCTCGTCTTCCCTCTTTACTATCCGCTCATAATGTTTTTGGGCTACCGGCCTGTCCTGGGAAGCCATCGAAATCACCTTGCTGATCATAACCCCCATAATAGCCATAACGCCTCCTAACAAAGCAAGAACACCTCCTAACATTATATAGACATAACTAAACCTCTCCTTCACGCTGGCATTTAAATCATCAATCCTCTGGTTAACTGCCGCAAATCTCTGATCGATGGCATCAAACCTCTGATCGATGGCATTAAATCTCTCTTCTAAGATGGTCTCTAATCTAATCATTCGCTGCTCAAGCGTAAGCTTCCCTTCTTCTGCTGCGTAAGTCACGCTGCCAAAGCCAACCATCAAAACCAATATTATAAAGAACCTCCCTCTCTCTTTAAGATCTGCTTTCATTTACCCTCTTAATGGTGGACGATGCCCACCCTACCTTATCTCTCTCAAAGCATTCCTGCTGCCTGCAAAACCTCTCTCATCTGAGCATTTTTAAGGGCAAACTCCTTAAGGACTCTCTCAAGTCTTTCTTCTCTCTCCTCCAGGTCTGTGGTCTTTCTTGCAACCGGGGCCAGGGTCGTCCTTCTATCCCAGAGAATAAACCCGACCAAACCAAACATACCAACCAGAATGACATAGAGAAGATCTCTTAGATCATCTATTCTCGTGCTGAGTTTACTATCAAGATCATTTATCCTCGTATTTAATGCTTTCTGTCCTTCTTCTATCCGGGCAAGTTTTGCAAGTATCTCCCCCTCAAGTGAGGCCTCCTCTAAACTACCGGCTCTGGCAAATGAAGGAATTATAGTCAGAGAAACTATCAATGCTGCTATTAAATACAGTATCTTCCTTCTTTCCATTATATCTACATCAGGTATCAGCGGTCAGACAAGTGGTCGGTGACCAGTAATCGCTGATCGGTAATTATCTTTTCCTTAACCGATAACCTTGATCTGACCCTCTTAAAAACTGATACCTGAAGCCTGATAACTGAATGCTCACCTTAAATAATCACCACTTGCTAATTGCCATTATTTATCCACAGATTACACAGCGCAGCAGAGCCGCAACCAAATTCAAAACAATAGCACACGGATAAAACACGGATGCAACGGATTTTCACGGATTAAACAATTAGCAAAACTTCTTTATGCCTTTTCAGGTATCTCATTAATTCGTGGCGCTTCACGCTACACTCGCCAGCCTGCTTTCTCTTGCCAGCCTCCCTTCTAAGGTGGCCAACCGCTCCCGAATCTCTATGGCGTCCTCTATCTTAATGCCCAGGGAATCTATCCGCATATCTACTCGCTTAAACTCTATCTCCATCTCGTGGCGCAGAGAGTCAATCTTTTCATCTACCCGCTTAAACCCTGTCTCCATTTCGTTGCGCAGAGAATTAATTTCAGAAGTTATCTCGTTGCGCAGGGAGTCGATCTTCTCATCTACCCGCTTTATCTCAGAATGGAGCGACTTTACCTCCCCCTGTAGATCTTTTAATTGGGGAGTAACTATCTCCTGTAAAACCTTTCTTAAATCATCATAAACACTCATAAAGATTAACCTCATTGGCGGGCTTTTGGTCACCCTGCATCTCTAAGCCAGTCTGGCCTTAAGTAGCTCCATCTCCCTCTTCAGCGACCTGATATCAACTTCCATCTCATCTTCCCTCCTTACTATCCGTTCATAATGCTTTTGGGCTACCGGTCTGTCCTGCCTGGCCATCCAGACTACGGTGCTAACCATAACTCCCATCAAGGCAATAAGGCTGCCTATCATTATGTAAAGGTAATTAAACCTTTCCTTCACGCTGTCCTGGAGGGTATCAATCCTCTGGTTGACGGCCTTAAATCCCTCTTCTACCATAGTCTCTAATCTGATCATTCTTTCTTCAAGGGTAAGCCTCCCTTCTTCTGCGGCATAAGTCACGCTGCCAGAGCCAACCATCAAAACTAATATAAAAAGTATCCCTATCTTTTTAAGATTTGCATTCATTTATATTCTCTTGATGGAAGCATCATAACTTTCACGGCTTCAACTATCTCATCAACACTCATATCTTAAACTCCATTTGTGGACGATGCCTCCATAAAAGCTCATTGGAAGAAAAAGAATTAAATTTCACACAGAGCCACGGAGAACACAAAGAATAAAAGTCAGGATATCAGGACAGTTTTTAACAGGGACTTTGACGAGACTTGTAGGAGACTTTAAAAATCCTGTTAATCTTGTCTAAGTTGTTTGTGCCTCCTATCTGACCTTAAGAGATAAAAAATAACAATAAAGCTCACTATACTTATTATACTGAAAAGAATAGTTACACCTGTTACACCTGTCATTTTGTATCCTCCATTCTATCTAATAAAAAGGCTATAAAATATGTCCCTAAACAAGCAATAATTCCGCTTGCAAGAAGATCTGTCTGTATCTTTCCTCTTTGAATCAGTTGACCAATTACTACGGTAGCAAAAATTATCTTACTAATGTCATAAAGATATTTAGCTGTATTTTCCCTCTGCTTTTTATGCATCTATAATTTCAAGGTCTTGGTGGGCTTTTGCCCACCCTACATCTTAATGCCCACACTTAGTATCAAATCGGCTCTTTAGGAATAACCTTTAGCTCAATTATTTCTTTTTGTAGCTAAGTCATTATTTTGATAATCTCT
>JBDRRJ010000011.1:0-15565 GCA_043825855.1 Pseudomonadota bacterium
TTGAGATGGTAATGCCTGGTGACAACGTATCGTTGGCAGTAGAGTTAGTAACTCCGATAGCGATGGAGAAAGAGCTTAGGTTTGCCATTCGTGAAGGAGGCAGAACTGTGGGCGCAGGCGTTATAAGTGATATTGTTGAATGAGGTAGAGGCTTAAGTCTAAGGCAATTATAACCTAATAATTCAGTGAAAAGATTTAGATATGAGAGATATTATTATCCTTGCTTGTGGTGAGTGTAAAAGGAGGAATTATACAACAACAAAAAACAAAAGAACTACACCTAATAAATTAGAACTGAAAAAATATTGCAGGTTCTGCCGTAGTCATACCCTTCATAGGGAAACCAAATAAGCTACTTACCATTTCTTTCTATTTATTGGGGTGCTTTTAGCATATTTAGTTGAACATGGTTCTGTTTAATTAGTTAAGCTTTTGTTCTTATTGTTACTTGTTCATCCTGCCTCCTAGTGGCAACCTTAACCAGAATTTTGTTTATAAGTTTTTAAAAGTTATGTTAAGTCTACTACAGATGCCTAAGTAGGCCAGTAGCTCTAACGGTTAGAGCACCGGACTCCAAATCCGGGTGATGGGGGTTCGAATCCCTCCTGGCCTGCCATCATCTGGTACCTCCCCCATAAGAGGGTTCCAAGTGATTAATAAAATAACCAAGTTCCTCAGGGAAGTTAAGGTTGAATTAAAAAAAGTTAATTGGCCTTCTCGAAAAGAAACTATCGGATCAACTGCTGTTGTTCTGGTTGTAGTAGTTATCGTGGCTGCATTTTTAGGTGTTATTGACATTGGATTATCAAAACTTATCAGGATCATTTTAGGTTAATTAAACATTTTATATAGTGAGTTACAATTAAAAGCAATGGCAAAAAAGTGGTATGTAGTTCATACATATTCAGGATGCGAAAATCAGGTTAAAGTGGCTATAGAGGAACGAATAAAGTCTCATAAAAAAGAAGACTTTTTTTCTGAAATTCTTGTGCCATCAGAAAAGGTCGTCGAACTTGTTAAGGGCGAAAAAAAAACCTCCGACCGAAAGATTTTCCCTGGATATATGCTGATAAATATGGAATTAAATAACGAAACTTGGCATATTGTTAGAAATACTCCCAAAGTCACGGGCTTTATAGGGGGAAGAACCAATCCAATTGCTATTCCGGATGAAGAAATAGAAGAGATATTAAACCAGATGAATGAAGGGACTCTTAAACCAAAACACAAAATTCTATATGAGGAAGGTGATTCCGTTAGAGTAATTGAAGGGCCTTTTACAAATTTCAATGGTGTTGTTGCGGAAGTTAAACCAGAAAAGGGAAAGTTAAAGGTTTTGGTGAGTATCTTTGGTAGATCTACGCCGGTAGAACTGGAATTCCTTCAGGTACAAAAGATTTAATTTAGGAGGGTATTTATGGCTAAAAGGATTATTGGAAATATAAAACTTCAAGTTACAGCAGGTAAGGCTACCCCCTCCCCTCCGGTAGGACCGGCATTAGGACAACATGGGGTTAATATAATGGAGTTTTGCAAGTCATTCAATGCTCAAACTCAGAATCAGGAAGGTATGATAATCCCCGTAGTTATTACTGTATATGCGGACAGAACATTTAGTTTTATTACCAAAACTCCTCCTGCTTCAATTTTATTGAAAAAGGCAGCTGGGATTGTAAAAGGTTCCGGGGAACCTAATAGAGATAAGATTGGTAAAGTTACGCGTAAACAAGTAGAAGATATTGCTAAAACCAAACAACCTGATCTTAATGCAGTTGATTTGGCTAGTGCAATTAAGACTATAGAGGGGACAGCAAGAAGCATGGGCATAGAAATAATGGAATAGTTTTAAACTATATCAAATCTTTTAAAAAACACCGCTGAAAGCGGATATTAATAACTATTATGTTTTTCTAAGTTGGAGAGAAAAGTGGCAAATAAAGGGAAAAAACATTTAGAGGCATTAAAAAAAGTCGACACAACTAAAAAGTATGAGTTGGAAGAAGGTATAAAAATTGTAAAAGAGAGCTCCTATGCCAAATTCGATGAATCGATTGATGTTGCAATTAAACTTGGTATCGACCCTAGAAAGTCTGATCAGATGGTGAGGGGAAGTTTGGTTTTACCTAGTGGAACAGGTAAAGAGGTTACTATTTTGGTATTTGCTAAGGGAGAAAAAGAAAAGGAAGCAAGGGAAGCTGGCGCTGATTTTGTTGGAGCTGAGGATTTGATAGATAAAATTGTTGGAGGATGGTTGGAATTTGACAGGGTTGTTGCTACTCCGGACATGATGAGTCTTGTTGGAAAGATAGGAAAAATTTTAGGGCCACGAGGATTAATGCCAAATCCTAAAGTTGGTACCGTTACTTTTGACGTTGCTCGTGTAGTTCAAGAGTTAAGAGCAGGTAAAGTTGATTTTAAGGCTGACAAGACAGGTATAGTTCATGTGCCTGTTGGTAGGGTCTCTTTCAGTTTAGAAAATATATTGGATAATATTATGTCACTTCTCGATGTTATAATGAAGGCGAAACCCCCTTCAAGCAAAGGAGTGTACTTACGTAGTGTAGTTCTTGCTTCAACCATGGGACCCGGAATAAAGATCGACCCTCTGCATATAAGAGGGAGATTAAAGTAAGATTAGAGGAGCAAAGTCTATATCACTAATTATCATAGCCTCTGAATCTACCAGAGGTTTTTATTTTGTAATTAATTGTCTAATTGCCAAATAAAGGATAAACAAGTTTTTATTCCCTACTCAAAAAAGGAGGGTTGGAGACCGTTGAATAGAAAATTAAAAGAACAGACTATTTCAGAACTTAATGAGAAATTTCAAAAAGCAAAAGTAGCTATCCTTACAGACTATTGTGGTCTTAATGTAGAGGAAATAAATAAGCTAAGAAGAGAACTTCGAAGCGAGGCAATAGAATATAAAGTAGTTAAAAATACTGTTATAAAACTTGCTGCTAAGTCTACAGATTTAGAGTTGCTGGATGATTATTACGTTGGCCCTAATGCAATAGCTATTAGTTACGATGATGTCTTGTCACCAGCAAAGGTCTTAATAAAATTTAGTAAAGATTACCCAAAGTTAGAGATCAAATCTGGGGTATTAGATGGCAAAGTTATAACAACTGATGACATTAAATTACTCGCTGAGACTCCAAGCCGTGAGACATTGCTGGCACAGATGCTATCCCTACTTAATTCAAGTCAAACGAGCCTGCTACAGGTCTTAAATGGTATACTTTTAAAATTTATTTATATACTAGAAGCGATAAAAGAAAAAAGAAATTAAAGTTGAAATTAAATTAAACTAGGGGGGATTATAGATATGGCAAAAGTAACTAAAGAAGATGTAATTAATTTCATAGAGAACATGACAGTTCTGGAACTTTCGGGGTTCATAAAAGAATTGCAAGAGAGATTTGGTGTTTCAGCATTAGCTCCAGTTGCCGCTGCACCCGCAGGACAAGCCTCAACTGAAGCAGCTGCTGAAGAAAAGACAGAGTTTAATGTAATACTAAAAGAGATAGGGGACAAAAAAATTCAAGTTATTAAAGTAGTTAGAGCACTTACAGGGCTTGGATTAAAAGAAGCTAAGGACTTAGTTGAAAGTGCTCCCAAGCCTGTTAAGGAAGGGGTCCTCAAGGACGACATTGATAATATTAAGAAACAGCTAGAAGAAGTAGGAGCTACTGTAGAGATTCAATAGATAATTGTTAAGAAGTCATAAATAGAACATAATCAGTTCTCGACTTTCGACTTCGTAGGCAAAATTTAAAAAAATGCCTTTAATTTTAATAAATATGTATAGATTCCTAGACGCCTGCCGACTTAAGAGGAGTTAATATGGGTCACTCAGTATCATTAAATAACCATATGATACGAAAAAATTTCGCAAAGATCCAAAAGATTATCGATATTCCAGACCTTATAGATATCCAAAAAAAGTCTTATGAAAGATTTTTACAAAAGGATATCGCCCATGATAAACGTGAGGATATTGGGCTTCAAGGAGTGTTTAAGAGTGTCTTCCCAATAAGAGATTTCAACGGGACATCATCCTTGGATTTCGTTAGTTATAATATGGGAGAACCAAAGTATGGAGTGGATGAATGCCGTCAAAGGGGAATGACTTATGCCCTTCCCCTTAAGGTTACTGTACGGCTTGTTGTTTGGGATGTTGACGATGAAACAGACACACGAAATATTAGAGATGTTAAAGAACAGGAGGTCTATTTTGGAGAAATTCCATTAATGACTGACAATGGAACTTTTGTCATCAATGGAACGGAAAGAGTAATAGTTAGTCAATTGCACCGATCTCCAGGAATATTCTTTGATCATGATAAAGGTAAAACCCATATTAGTGGAAAGTTGCTTTATTCTGCAAGGATTATCCCTCAGCGGGGATCATGGATAGATTTAGAATTTGATCCTAAAGATATAATTTATGTACGCATTGATAGACGGAGAAAGTTTCCAGCAACTATTTTGCTTAAAGCTTTAGGGTATTCTACAGAAGAGTTATTAAGTTACTATTATAAGTCAGAAAAGATTATTCTTAAAGGCAACATAATATACAGAAGTATGGAGCCCGACCTTTTGGTAGGGGTTAAAACTTCGAATGATATCGTACATCCTGAAACCGGTGAAATAATTATTAAGAAAGGCAGAAAAATAACCCAGACTGTTGTTCGTAAGCTAATAGATATCGGCATAGAGAATATTTCTGTTGGGGTTGAAGATATATTGGGATGTGTTATTTCTCATGATGTAATTGATCAAGATTCAGAGGAAGTTCTACTTAAATGTAATGATGAACTTACCCTTGATAAATTTAAGGAGATAAAAGCTAAAGGTATAAAGGAATTTAACCTGCTTCATATTACTCAGGGAAACATCGATTTGTCATTGCGTAATACCTTGGCTATTGACAAAATATCCAGTACCGAAGAGGCAATAGTTGAAATTTACCGAAGGTTACGCCCCACTGATCCACCTACTGTGGAGACTGCCGCTATCTTTTTTAATAATCTTTTCTTCAATCCTGAACGTTACGATCTATCGGAGGTCGGCAGGTTAAAATTAAATTATAAATTAGGCTTAGATATCCCTTTAAAGCACAGAACCCTTAAGAGGGAAGATATCCTGGAATCTATTAGAGTGCTTGTGGAATTGAAGAATGGAGAGGGATCAATAGATGATATTGATAACCTGGGTAACAGAAGAGTTAAGTCAGTCGGAGAACTCGTTGAAAACCAATACCGACTTGGTTTAGTCCGAATGGAAAGAGCCATTAAAGAGAGAATGAGCTTGCAAGAGATTGAAACGCTGATGCCTCATGATTTAATTAATGCTAAACCTGTTCTGGCTGTAGTTAAAGAATTTTTTGGCAGCAGTCAGCTTTCTCAGTTCATGGATCAAACGAATCCTCTATCAGAGGTTACTCATAAACGGCGTTTGAGCGCATTGGGACCAGGTGGTTTGACTAGAGAGCGGGCGGGATTTGAAGTCAGAGATGTACACCCCACCCATTATGGAAGAATATGTCCTATTGAAACCCCTGAAGGACCAAATATTGGGTTAATTGTCTCCTTAAGTACCTTTGCCAGGGTTAATGAATACGGTTTTATCGAAACCCCTTATAGAGAAGTGATTGATGGAGTTGCAACTAAAAACATCAGGTATCTATCTGCAATAGAGGAAGAGAATCATATTATCGCTCAAGCAAATGCTCCATTGGATGAAAACGGAAGATTTACAAGGGAAGTAGTTGCTGCTCGCGAGGGTGGAGAGTCCATTATGATTTCACCAGAACAAGTCGATTTTATGGATGTTTCACCTAATCAGCTGGTTAGTGTAGCAGCTTCATTGATTCCATTTTTAGAGAATGATGATGCAAACAGGGCGCTTATGGGCTCTAATATGCAACGACAGGCAGTACCTCTTATGCGTACAGATGCTCCTTTGATAGGAACGGGTATTGAAAGTGTCATTGCCAGAGATTCAGGGGTAACTGTAATAGCAAAAAATAATGGTATAGTTGAAAATGTAGATTCCTCCCGTATTGTAGTCAGAATTAAAGAAGAAGGAGGAAAGGGGAAAGACCTGGAGAGTAGTGTTGACATCTACAATCTTATCAAATATCAACGTTCTAATCAAAATACCTGCACTAATCAAAAGCCTTTGGTGAATGTTGGAGATGAAATAAAAAAAGGGGAAATTATTGCAGATGGTACAGCAACCTATATGGGAGAGCTTGCTTTAGGACATAATGTTTTAGCAGCTTTTATGCCATGGGGTGGCTATAATTTTGAAGACTCTATTCTTATAAGTGAGAAAGTCCTGAAAGATGACAGCTTCACTTCAATTCATATAGAGGAATTCGAAGTAGTTGCTAGGGATACAAAACTGGGGAAAGAAGAAATCACCAGAGATATACCTAATCTTGGGGAAGAATCATTAAAGGACCTTGATGAGAGTGGAATTATTCGTATCGGTGCTGAAGTAGGACCTGGAGACATCTTGGTTGGCAAAATAACGCCAAAGGGAGAAACTCAACTTTCCCCTGAAGAAAAATTACTCAGGGCAATTTTTGGTGAGAAGGCTAGAGATGTTCAAGATACTTCCTTAAGGGTTCCACCAGGGGTTCAAGGTATCGTGATTAACGCAAAAGTATTCTCAAGACGAGGAGTAGAAAAGGACGAGAGAACAAAATATATAGAGAATTCTGAAGTATCAAGATTGTTAACTGACCAAGAAGATGAAATCAATATCCTTAAGGATTGTGTTGTTCAAAAAATCAAGGAACTATTGATTGGGAAAATATCTGCCACAAAATTAACAACTGATAAAGAAAGTTCTATTTTATTAAAGAAAAGGCAGGTCATCACAGAGGAAGACATTCTTAATATCCCTTTTAATAAATTGAAGGATATTTCCATCGCTGACGGTAAAGATATTGAAGCTGAAATTGACAGAATTATTGAAGTTTTTAATGAACAGGTTGATTTAGTTAAATTAGTTTTTGAACAAAAGATAAACCGGATAACAAAGGGGGATGAGTTACCACCCGGAGTTATCAAAATGGTTAAAGTTAATGTTGCTGCAAAAAGGAAACTGTCTGTTGGAGACAAGATGGCAGGTAGACATGGGAATAAGGGGGTACTTTCTATAATCTTGCCAGAGGAAGACATGCCATATTTAGAAGACGGTACACCAGTTGATATTGTACTTAATCCCCTGGGGGTACCTTCAAGAATGAATGTTGGACAGATTTTGGAAACCCATCTGGGCTGGGCTGCCAAAGGACTAGGTGACCGCATAAATGAATATATTGAAAAAAACTACAGTGTCGATGTAATAAAAACAAAAATCAAGGAGATATATTCATCCAAAGAATTTGATCAGATGATAGATGAAGCTTCTGATGAAGATGTAATTGAATTGGCAAAAAAGGTGAGAAATGGAGTATATATGGCCTCCCCAGTTTTTGATGGAGCCACAGAAGATGAGATAAAAGATTCCCTTGCTTCAGCCGGGTTACCTACCTCCGGCAAGGCCATCCTTTTTGATGGAAGGACAGGAGAAGCTTTTGATCAGAAAGTGACTGTAGGAATAATCTATATGATGAAGCTACACCACTTGGTAGACGATAAGATTCATGCTCGATCAATTGGACCATACTCTCTGGTTACTCAACAACCACTTGGAGGAAAGGCTCAGTTTGGTGGACAGAGATTAGGAGAGATGGAAGTGTGGGCACTTGAGGCTTATGGTGCTGCATACTGTTTACAGGAGTTTCTAACAGTAAAATCTGATGACGTATGGGGGAGAACCAAGGCCTATGAAACCATAGTCAAAGGCGGAAATGTTCTGGAATCGGGATTGCCTGAATCATTCAACGTCTTAGTCAAAGAGCTTCAGAGTTTAGCATTGGATGTAGAGTTAATTGAGGAAGAAAATCATTGTAAACTTCCCCAGAGTGTTGAAGAGGAAAAGATTAATTGTAATTAAGTTAGCTATGGTTTTAAAAAACATTATAATTTGTATACTCAAACCTTCTTAAATGTAGGAGAGTTACCTGTGAAAGATTCCTTTGGAATTTTTGAAAACCCTAAAAGCCCATTGAGCTTTAACTCTTTAAGGATATCCTTGGCTTCTCCAGATACTATTAAGAGTTGGTCTCATGGAGAGGTTAAGAAGCCGGAGACTATTAATTATAGAACCTTTAAACCGGAAAGAGATGGTTTATTCTGTGCCAAGATTTTTGGTCCCACTAAAGATTATGAATGTAATTGTGGGAAATACAAGAGGTTAAAACATCGTGGTGTCGTCTGTGAAAAGTGTGGAGTTGAAGTTATCCAGTCCAAGGTTCGTCGAGAAAGATTAGGACACATAGAACTAGCATCACCAGTTGCCCATATTTGGTTTTTAAAGAGTCTTCCAAGTAGAATGGGTGCTTTGTTAGACATGACCTTGATAGAAATAGAGAAAATTTTATATTTTGAGTGTTACGTTGTTATAGAGCCTAATGATACCCCATTTAAAATAGGGGAGTTACTAACAGAAGAGAGATACCGAAAAGCCAAAAAGGAATATGGGGATAGTTTTTCTGCTGGTATGGGTGCAGAAGCCGTCAGGGAACTGTTGAAGAATATAGATATAGATAAGCTTTCTGAAGAGTTACGCATTGAGATGAAAAGTACTACTTCGGAAGCAAAGAGAAAAAAGATTGCCAAGCGGTTAAGGATAGCAGAATCTTTCAAAAATTCCGGCAACAAACCTGAATGGATGATACTGAAAGTTATACCTGTTATTCCACCTGATTTGAGACCATTGGTTCCCTTAGATGGTGGGCGATTTGCTACTTCAGACCTTAATGATCTGTATCGTAGAGTTATTAACAGGAACAACAGATTGAAAAGGCTTTTGGAACTGGATGCTCCCGAGATTATTATTAGCAATGAAAAGAGAATGCTTCAAGAAGCCGTTGATGTTTTATTCGATAATGGAAGAAGAGGAAGGGCTATTACTGGAAGAAACAAGAGACCTTTAAAATCTCTAAGTGATATGCTTAAAGGGAAACAGGGAAGGTTTAGGCAAAATCTCTTGGGTAAACGCGTAGACTACTCAGGCCGTTCAGTTATTGTCATTGGCCCAGAATTAAGACTGCATCAATGTGGACTTCCAAAAAAGATGGCGTTAGAGCTTTTTAAACCATTTGTTTACAATAAATTAGAAGAAAAAGGATATGTTAATACCATTAAAAGTGCAAAGAAGATGGTTGAAAAAGAAACTCCAGAGGTGTGGGATATCCTTGAAGAGGTAGTTAAAGAGTACCCTATCCTTCTAAACCGGGCACCAACTTTACATAGACTGGGTATTCAGGCATTTGAACCTGTTTTAATCGAAGGAAAAGCTATCCAATTACATCCGTTGGTATGTGCAGCATTTAATGCTGACTTTGATGGAGATCAGATGGCTGTCCATGTTCCGCTATCCATCGAGGGGAGGATCGAGGCAAGAGCCTTGATGATGTCCACTAACAATATTCTATCCCCTGCTAATGGAAGACCTATAATTGTTCCCACCCAAGACATTGTCTTGGGTATCTACTATATGACCCGAGACAAAGACTTTGTCAAAGGTTCAGGTAAGGTATTTTCTAACCCAGAAGAAGTAAGAATAGCTTATGATTCTTCGGAGATAGACATCCATGCTAAAATTATAGTGAGAATAGATGGAGAACTAGTTGACACAACGGTAGGAAGAATTCTTTTAAAGGAAATAGTCCCTGATGAAATTCCTTTCAGCTTCATTAACGGGGTAATGAACAAAAAGGAGCTGGCTAATTTAATCGACCAGAGTTACAGATTATGCGGCAGTAAGAAGACCGTTATTTTAGCCGATAGATTAAAGGATTTAGGGTATCAGTTTGCCACAAAAGCTGGAATTTCTATCTCAATCGATGATATGCTTATTCCTCCCAATAAAGCAGAGTTCCTGGAGAAGTCCCATAATGAAGTTCGTGAGATTGAAGATCAATATACCGAAGGACTTATTACAGACGGAGAGAGGTATAACAAAGTGATTGATATCTGGGCGCAGGCCACAGAGAAGATTGCCGACGATATGTTGCGCGAATTGGGCACAGAAATAATAATTGGAGATGATGGTCAAAAAAAGGAAATCCCTAGTTTTAATCCAATTTTTATGATGGCTGATTCCGGCGCTAGAGGAAGTGCTCAACAAATTCGACAGTTAGCCGGTATGAGGGGTTTAATGGCGAAACCATCCGGAGAAATCATCGAAACACCTATAACTGCAAATTTTAGGGAAGGGTTAACTGTTCTACAATACTTTATATCCACTCATGGTGCTCGTAAAGGTCTTGCTGATACAGCTTTAAAAACCGCTAACTCCGGGTATCTTACCCGCAGATTGGTAGATGTTGCTCAGGATGCTATTATAACTGAGCCTGATTGTGGGACATTAGATGGTATATATGTCTCCTCCTTGGTAGAAGGTGGAGAAATTATTGAGCAAATGAGTGATCGAATATTAGGCAGAGTTGCCTTAGACGATATAAAAGATCCTTTTACAGAAAAAGTAATAGTAAAAGCCAATCAGGAAATTGACGAAAACCTAGCTAAAAAGATTGAAGAAGCTGGCATTGAAAGAGTAAAGATTCGCTCTGTTTTAACCTGTCGATTAAATAGTGGAATTTGTGTGGAGTGTTATGGCAGGGATCTTGGCCGTGGGAAAAAAGTCAATCTGGGAGAGGCCGTGGGGGTAATTGCTGCTCAATCAATTGGAGAACCTGGAACTCAATTGACCATGAGGACATTTCATATCGGAGGAACAGCCAGTAGACGTGCTGAACAAAGCACCCTTGAATCAAGGACTGAAGGAAAAGTAAAGTTTATAAATTTGAGTGCTGTTAGAAATAAAGAAAACAACTTAGTAGTAATGAATCGTAACGCTACGATTGCCATACTGGACAACAATGGAAGAGAAAGAGAAAGATATTCTCTTATTTACGGTGCAAAGCTTAAGGTTGAAGAGAAAGAGACAGTAAAACCAGGACAGCTCCTCGCAGAATGGGATCCATATACTACTCCTATCTTAACAGAGGTTTCCGGTACTGTTAAGTTTGGAGACATAATAGAAGGTATTACTATGCAAGAGCAAGTAGATGAGGTTACCGGTCTCTCGAGAAAGGTAGTTGTAGAATCGAAAGATCCTGATACCCGTCCAAGGGTTTCTATCAAGAATGAAAGTGGTCGTACCGCAAGACTACCTGGATCAGATGCTCTCGCTAGATACCTTCTGCCCGTGAAAGCAAATATTATTGTAAATGAAGGTGATAAAGTAAATGCGGGAGATGTTGTTGTCAAGATTCCACGAGAAACTACTAAGACTAAGGATATAACTGGAGGATTACCCAGGGTAGCGGAGTTGTTTGAGGCAAGAAAACCAAAAGAATATGCAGTAATATCCGAAATTGACGGCGTAGTCACTTTTGGCAAGGATATAAAAGGCAAAAGAAGGGTTATAATAACTCCAGAAGTTGGCGAGCCAAAAGAATACCTAATTTCTAAGGGGAAACATATAAGTGTTCATGAAGGCGATAGAGTAAGAGCTGGAGAACCTCTTATGGATGGTCCAGCGAATCCTCATGATATTCTCTACATTCTTGGAGAGAAAGAACTGGCAAGATATCTAGTTGACGAAGTGCAAGAGGTTTATCGTCTCCAAGGTGTGAAGATAAACGATAAGCACATTGAGGTAATAGTAAGACAAATGCTTCGTCGGGTTAGGATAAAAGAGGTAGGAGATACAGATTTTTTAGTGGGAGAACAGGTAGAGCGGTTTATTTTTGAAGAGGAAAATGAAAAGGAAAAAGCAAAAGGAGGCAAACCAGCCATTGCTGAACCTCTACTTCTTGGAATCACTAAGGCTTCATTAAGTACTGACAGTTTTATTTCAGCAGCTTCTTTTCAAGAGACAACCAAGGTTTTAACTCAGGCAAGTATTGAGGGGAAATATGACTGTCTAAAAGGTTTAAAAGAGAATGTGATTATGGGCAGGTTGATTCCAGCTGGCACAGGTTTTCCAGGGTACAGGAATTTAAGTATAGAAGTCATGAATGATAGCGATGAAATTTATGTGGAAGAAAAATAGTATTGACAAATAAAAACTTGACAAACGAAGCAATAATTGAGATTATATATACTTTTATGGTTAACAATTTTAGAAGGGAGTTAATGTGCCTACTATAAACCAATTGGTTAGAAAAGGGCGTAAAAAGGCCAAGAAAAAAACCGATGCCCCTGCTTTAGGAAACTCGCCACAGAAAAGGGGGGTTTGTACTAGGGTTTATACTTCGACACCTAAAAAACCTAACTCTGCACTGAGAAAAGTGGCGAGAGTTAGACTGACAAATGGTATAGAGGTAACTTCTTATATACCTGGAGTCGGGCATAACCTTCAAGAGCACTCCGTAATTTTAATTAGAGGGGGAAGGGTTAAAGACTTGCCAGGTGTTAGATATCATGTTATCAGAGGGACACTGGATTCCGGAGGAGTTGTGGACAGGAGAAGGAGTCGTTCTAAATACGGAGCAAAGAAGCCAAAATAAGTTTTAGTAATAAATGGTTAGTCATTCAAAACCTGTGGGGTAATCAATGCCTAGAAGAAGGGAAGTACCTAAAAGAAATATTTTACCGGATCCTAAGTATAAAGATATAAACGTAGCAAAGTTTATAAATATAGTCATGCTGGATGGGAAAAAGAGTGTAGCTGAATCAATAACTTACGGATTCTTTGATATAATTAGAGAAAAAACAAAGTCTGATCCTGTCAAGATTTTTCAAAAAGCTTTGGATAATGTTAAGCCAGTTATTGAAGTTAAATCTCGCCGTGTTGGTGGGTCGACATACCAAGTGCCTATGGAAGTTAGACCTGAGAGACGAGTTGCCTTGGGGATACGCTGGTTAATAAATTTTGCTAAGAAAAGACAAGAAAAAACAATGGCAGAAAAGCTAGCTGCAGAAATTCTTGATGCCGCAAATGGTCGTGGTGCAGCTTTCAAAAAGAAAGAAGATACTCATAAAATGGCCGAAGCCAATAAGGCTTTTGCCCATTACCGTTGGTAATAAAAAGTCCATAGGTCTTTCCAGTAAAGATAATGCCCAGCTTCATAAGTTGGTATGATTAAAAAGTCTTTAATCTTAGGATTAGACTTAGACTTATTGATAGAAGGAGTGTTAGTTGTTTTTAGCCTATTCAATCTTTAGTTTAAGTCTTTTTTTATGTTCTCAAGGTTGGTATAAATTTGGCAATAGCATTTCCGTTAGAAAAAACAAGAAATATAGGGATTATGGCACATATAGACGCGGGTAAAACTACGACTTCGGAGAGAATACTTTATTATACGGGCGTTTCTCATAAGATGGGCGAAGTCCATGATGGATCAGCCATTATGGACTGGATGGAGCAGGAACAAGAGAGAGGTATTACCATAACCTCTGCAGCAACAACATGTTCCTGGAACAGCAACAGGATTAATATTATCGATACACCCGGCCATGTTGATTTTACCATAGAGGTTGAAAGATCTTTACGCATTTTAGATGGAGCTGTGGTTGTATTCTGCTCAGTAGGCGGTGTTGAACCCCAATCAGAGACTGTTTGGAGACAAGCAGACAAGTATCATATTCCAAGAATTGCCTTTATTAATAAGATGGATAGAACTGGAGCTGATTTTTTTCATGTTGTTGATATGATGAAAAATAAACTACATGCTAATCCAATAATTCTTCAGTTGCCTGTTGGCAAGGAGGAAAACTTCAGGGGTATTGTTGATCTGATTAAAATGAAGGCTATGGTTTATGATGAAACCACTCTAGGAGCAAAATTTAAAGAAGAGGATATCCCCATAAATTTAACTGATTCTGCATTAGAATATCGTGATAAACTCATCGAGTCTATTGCTGAGCAAGATGAGGTATTAATGGGTAGATACCTTGAAGGGGAAATTATCACCAACGAAGAACTCAAACAAGTAATTAGAAGTGAAACTCTAGCTAACAAGCTAATCCCCGTGTTCTGCGGTGCAGCATTTAAGAACAAAGGAATTCAGCCTTTATTAGATGCTATTATTGACTATCTTCCCTCTCCTAAAGATGTCCCATCAGTCAAAGGGTTAACGCCTGATGGTGAAGAAGTGATAAGAGAGGCAGATTGTGCCTCCCCTTTTTCAGCTTTGGTCTTTAAGATTATGAATGACCCCTTTGTAGGCCAGCAGTACTTCATTAGGGTTTATTCTGGTTGTCTGGAAAAGGGTTTATATGTATATAACTCCAATAAAGACAAGAAGGAGAGGATTGGTAGACTTTTAAAGGTTCATTCTAACAAAAGAGAGGAAGTTAAAGAGGTATATGCAGGTGATATTGCTGTCGCCATTGGTTTAAAAAATACTACTACAGGCGATACCCTTTGCAATGAAAAATATCCGGTAATCTTAGAATCCATAGAATTTCCTGATCCGGTAATCTCTGTTGCAATTGAACCTAAAACACGTGCTGATCAAGAAAAACTAGCGGAATCCCTTAATAGATTGACTATAGAGGATCCATCTTTCAAGGTCCATACAGATGAAGAGACAAATCAGACTATTATTTCTGGTATGGGTGAGTTACACTTAGAGATTATTGTAGACAGATTACTCAGAGAATTTAAAGTGGCCGCTAATGTTGGCAAACCTCAGGTAGCTTTTAAAGAAACTATTACCAAGACTGCACAATCTGAGGGGAGATTTGTACGTCAATCCGGAGGACGAGGGCAATACGGAGATGTACGGCTTGAGCTAGAGCCTCAAGAACGAGGAGCAGGTTTCGAGTTTGTCAATAAGATTATAGGGGGGGGCATACCTAAAGAATATATACCTGCAATAGAAAAAGGTATCGTGGAAGCCATGGGGAGAGGCGTTTTAGCCGGATACCCTATGGTAGATGTAAAGGTTACCTTATACGATGGCTCTTACCATGAGGTCGATTCATCAGAATTGGCATTTAAGATCGCTGGCTCTATAGGTTTTAGAGATGGGGCAAAGAAAGCTAAGCCAATCTTACTTGAACCTATTATGTCCGTTCAAGTAATGGTTCCAGAGGAGTTTATAGGTGAAGTAGTAAGCAACCTTATTTCCAGAAGAGGAAAGGTTTTAGATATGAATGTCAGAACAGGCTGGAAAACTATAGAAAGCAGGGTCCCTTTGGCTAACATGTTTGGTTATTCAACCGATTTACGATCGGCTACACAGGGTAGGGCTACTTATTCTATGCAGTTTTCCCATTATGAACCTGTTCCAGCTTCCGTTGCTGAGAATATATTGAATTAAGTAAAACAAAGGAAAATCCCTAAGAAGGAGGGTACAGGCATGTCAAAGAAGAAATTTGAAAGGACCAAGCCACATGTTAACGTAGGTACAATAGGCCATGTTGATCATGGCAAGACGACATTGACAGCAGCCATTACCAAGGTATTGAGCAATGAAGGTTTT
>JBDRRJ010000012.1:0-28153 GCA_043825855.1 Pseudomonadota bacterium
TTGAGATGGTAATGCCTGGTGACAACGTATCGTTGGCAGTAGAGTTAGTAACTCCGATAGCGATGGAGAAAGAGCTTAGGTTTGCCATTCGTGAAGGAGGCAGAACTGTGGGCGCAGGCGTTATAAGTGATATTGTTGAATAGGATAAAAAATTGATATATAGGAAAAGGGCGGGGTTTTAAGCAATGAATGAACAAAGCAAAAAAATAAGAATTCGTTTAAAGGCCTATGATTATAGACTTTTAGATCAGTCTGCTGAGGAGATTGTCGAGACTGCTAAAAGAACTGGGGCAAAGGTTGCTGGACCTATACCTCTTCCTACTGTAATTAATAAGTATTGTGTTTTACGTTCCCCCCATGTTGACAAAAAATCTAGGGAACAGTTTGAGATCAGAACCCATAAAAGACTTTTAGATATAATGGAGTCAACTCAGCAAACAATTGATGCCCTTATGAAGTTAGACCTCTCAGCAGGGGTTTATGTAGAAATTAAATTGTAGCCGCCGGAGAATATCGATATGTATAAAGGTATAATTGGACGAAAGTTAGGGATGACCCAGATTTATTCACAAGAAGGAGATGTTTTGCCAGTGACTGTGGTAGAAGCAGGTCCTTGTACCGTAGTACAAAAGAAGACCCTTGGAAATGATGGGTACAATGCTTTACAACTGGGTTTCTCTCAGAAGAAGAAAAACAAGATTAACAAGCCTCTGGAAGGGCATTATAGTAAACATACAGCAAATCCACATGCTCATCTTAAGGAATTCAGGGTTGAAGAAGTTGAAGAGTATCAAGAAGGGGAGAAAATTACTGTTGACATATTTAACGCTGGAGATTTCGTTGATGTAACTGGAACTAGTAAGGGTAAAGGTTTTGCAGGAGTTATCAAGAGATGGGGGTTTAGGGGAGGTCCCGGCGCTCATGGTTCAATGTTCCATAGGGCACCCGGCTCCATTGGTGCGAGTGCTTACCCTTCAAGGGTTTTTAAAGGAAGGAAGATGCCTGGTCGTTTAGGCGGAGACAGGGTAACTGTTCAGAATATCCAGGTTGTTGAAGTTAGGCCTGATGAAAATCTGATTTTATTAAAAGGTGCTGTTCCTGGTTCTCGAAATGGTGTAGTTATAATCAGAAGCAGTATAAAGAAAAGAAATAATTGATGGTAGTTTCAGGATCATTCAGGAGTTACTAAATGCCGGTTTTAGATGTTTATGATATTGAAAAGAAAAAGATTTCAGAGATAAATCTCAATGATAATATTTTTGATGTTGAGATAAAACCCCACCTAATTTCTGATGTTGTAATTATGCAACAGAATAATAGGAGAAGGGGAACTGCCTCAACCAAAAATCGGGCTATGATTCGTGGAGGTGGAGTTAAACCCTGGCGTCAGAAAGGCACAGGCAGGGCTAGAGTTGGTTCTCGAAGGTCTCCTATCTGGGTAGGAGGGGGCACTGTATTTGGTCCCACTCCCAAGGATTACTCTTATTCACTTCCCAAGAAGGTTAGAAAGGAGGCATTATGTTCCGTTTTGACCTTAAAGTTAAGGGAAGAGAAGATAACTATTTTGAACAGTTTTGAATTAAAAGAGATCAAAACTAAAACCCTTGCACAGATACTACGAAACTTGAATTTAGAAAATGTCCTGATAATTGATAAGGACAATTTCAATTTAGAAAGGTCAGCAAGAAATATTCACAACACCAAAGTTTTGCCTCCCGAGGGTCTAAATGTATATGACATACTAAAACACGAAAACTTAATCCTAGTTATGCCCTCTATTGATAAGATAGAAGCAAGGTTATCGCTATGAAAGATTTATACAAGATTATAAAAAGCCCTATGATTACTGAAAAGGGTGATGTTCAAAAAGAAAAATACAATCAGCTTACTTTTGAGGTAAGTAAAGATGCCAACAAGATTGAAATAAAGAAAGCTGTTGAAAAACTATTCAACGTGAAAGTTTTAAATGTAAATACATCAAATTTTCAGGGCAAACCTAAAAGGTTGGGTAGAAATATTGGCAAAAGGAAAGATTGGAAAAAAGCCGTAGTTACTTTGAAACCAGGAGATCATATAGACTTTTTTGAGGGTGTTTAAATCCCCTTGTCACAGTCTCTGGGTTTGAATTCAAAGGGAGTTATTAGTGAGTATAAAGAACTATAAACCAACATCACCAGGAAGGAGATTCCAAAGCGTATTAACTTTTGAAGAGTTAACCGCTACTAAACCTGAAAAATCTCTTCTAAAACCACTAAGCAAAACTGGTGGCAGAAATGTTTATGGCAGGATTACTTCTCGTCATATTGGCGGAAGGCACAAGAGGAGATATCGTGTTATTGATTTTAAAAGAGACAAAGTTGATGTACCTGCTAAAGTAGCCACAATTGAATATGACCCTAACAGGTCAGCAAATATTGCTTTATTACATTACGCTGATGGTGAAAAGAGATACATAATTTCCCCTTTAAAACTTAAAGTTGGGGACTCTGTTATTTCAGGCGAAAATGCCGACATTAAACCAGGTAACGCTTTACCTTTGAAAAGTATACCTTTGGGTACATTCGTACATAATGTTGAACTCAAACCCGGGAAGGGTGCCCAGCTTATTAGGGGTGCAGGAACATTTGGTCAGTTAATAGCAAAAGAGGGGAAATATGTTCAGATAAGAATGCCATCCAATGAAGTTCGTATGGTGTTAAATACATGTTTTGCTACAATTGGCCAAATTGGCAATATAGATCATGAAAACATATCTTTAGGAAAAGCAGGAAGAAAACGATGGATAGGGACAAGACCTAAGGTTAGAGGTGTTGCAATGAATCCAGTTGACCATCCTTTGGGTGGTGGAGAAGGTAAATCATCAGGTGGCAGACATCCAGTAACTCCTTGGGGAGTTCCAACTAAAGGTTACAAAACCAGGAAGAATAAAAGTACAGACAGATATATACTTTCAAAGAAGAAAAAATAGAAGCTAACACTATTAATGTTAGAGGTTTAGGATTAAAGAGGAGACCGATATGGCGCGATCAATAAAAAAAGGACCTTTTATTGATGAAAGTCTATTGAAAAAGATTAAAATAGCTGATGAATCGGCGAGCAAAAAGATAATCAAAACTTGGTCTCGTAGATCAACCATTGTACCCGAACTGATTGGTTACACTGTTGCTGTCCACAATGGCAAAAAATTTATTCCGGTCTTTATAACCGAAAACATGGTAGGACATAAACTTGGTGAATTTGCACCTACTAGAACATTCTACAGCCATGCAGGGGACAGAAAAAGTAAAATAGATGGCAGAAAACAAAAAAGATAAAAGTGTGTAAAAGGTGAATAATTATTATGGAAGCTAGAGCATCTGTTAATTATATTAGGGTATCACCCCAAAAAGCCAGATTAGTGGTTGACCTAGTTCGTGGTAAAAGGGTTGAAGATGCTTTGACTATTCTCTCTGTTACTCCAAAAGCAGCGGCCAGGATAGTTAAAAATCTTCTGAAATCTGCTGTTGCAAATGCTACACAAGACAGAAACATTGATGTAGATACTCTGTTTGTTGATACTATCTATGTTAACGAAGGACCTACGCTTAAAAGATTTAGGGCTAGGGCTATGGGGAGGGCCGGCAGGATTAAGAAGAAAACCAGCCATATAACTGTAGTCTTAAAAGAAAGATAGGTTTTTTAGAAGGGAGGAGATTTTGGGTCAAAAGGTCCATCCAATAGGGTTCAGGTTGGGAATAACCAGAACGTGGAATTCAAAATGGTTTGCAGAAAAAGAATTTTCTGCTCTACTTCAGGAAGACGTTAGGATTCGTAAGTTCATTAAAAAGAAACTATACCATGCCGGTGTCTCAAGGATTGAGATCGAAAGAGCTGCAAATAAAGCCAAGATCAATATATATACCGTTCGTCCTGGAATCGTGATTGGACGAAAAGGTACAGAGATTGAGGTATTGAAAAATGAAATTACTAAATTGACTTCAAAAGAGATCTATATAAATATTCAAGAAGTTCGAAAACCAGAGATTGATGCCCAGCTAGTTGCCGAAAATACAGCATTACAACTGGAAAGAAGAGTTGCTTTTAGAAGGGCTATGAAAAGAAGTGTTACAACAGCTTTAAGGCTAGGCGCCCAAGGAATAAAGATCTCCTGTGCAGGAAGATTGGGTGGTGCAGAGATGGCAAGAAGGGAGTGGTATCGAGAAGGCAGAGTTCCTTTGCATACCTTAAGGGCCGATATCGACTATGGTTTTGCAGAGGCTCATACCACTTATGGAATCATAGGTGTAAAGGTCTGGATATTTAAAGGTGAAGTCCTTTCAAAAAAGAGAGAAACAGATACAGCTAAATAGATCGACCAGATAGGAAAATATTTACTATGTTACAACCAAAAAAGGTAAAATTCCGAAAACAACAGAGAGGTAGGAGGCGGGGCGTATCATCCAGAGGATCTACCATAAATTTTGGTGATTTTGCTCTTCAAGCTGAAGAATGTGGTTGGATAACAGCACGCCAGATTGAAGCGGCTCGAATAGCAATGACCCGTCATGTAAAGAGGGGCGGTAAAATTTGGATCAGAATATTCCCTGACAAACCAATTACTGCTAAACCTGCTGAAACAAGGATGGGGAAAGGAAAAGGACCTCCAGTAGATTGGGTAGCCGTAATAAAACCAGGCAGGATACTTTACGAAATGGAAGGCGTGGAAGAGGATATTGCCCGTGAAGCTTTTAGGTTAGCCAGTCACAAACTGCCGATACGCACTAGGTTTACTTCTCGGGGGAGGGGCCATGAAAGCAACTGAAATTCGAGAGTTAAGTGATATAGAGCTTAGACAAAAGGAAAAACATCTATCTGAAGAATTTTTTAACTTGAAATTCCAGCTTGCAACGGGTCAGCTTGAAAACACCATGAGGGTTCCTCAGGTAAAAAAGGATTTGGCAAGGGTCAAAACCATTCTTAAAGAAAGAGGACTATAACACAAGGGGAGACAAAAGTGGGAGAGAGGGGTCATAGGAAGACTCAGGTTGGAATAGTTGTGAGCAACAAAATGGATAAAACTGTTGTTGTTCAGGTAAATAAAGTTTTCAAACATCCAACATATAAAAAGTATGTTAGTAGACGAAATAAGTATAAAGCACATAGTGAAAACAATGACTGCAATGTTGGAGATAAGGTTTTAATAATAGAAAGCAGACCCTTAAGCAAAGATAAGATGTGGCGAGTTTGCAAAATCTTGGAAAAAGCGGTTTAAAATAAGAAATGAGCTAAATACTGTATTTTGAGGGATAAGCAATGATTCAGATGCAAACAGTGCTCAATGTGGCAGATAATTCTGGAGCTAAAAAATTGTTTTGTATTAAAGTATTGGGTGGAACTAGAAGAAGGTATGCCAGCCTTGGTGATATTATTGTAGTTTCAGTGAAAGAAGCCATTCCAAACTCAAAGGTTAAAAAAGGGAATGTGTCTAGGGCTGTAGTTGTTCGTACTGCTAAAGAGGTAAGAAGAAAAGATGGGTCTTACATAAAATTTGATGACAATTCAGCAGTGCTTATAAACAACCAAAATGAACCAATTGGGACTAGGATTTTTGGCCCTGTTGCCAGAGAACTTAGAGCTAAAAAATTTATGAAGATTGTATCATTAGCTCCAGAGGTTCTGTAATTGAATAGAGAGGGTTTAATGTCTCAGACAAAATTCCATATTAAAAAGGACGATCAGGTAGAAGTAATTGCAGGCAAGGAAAAAGGAAGAAAAGGCAAAATACTTAAGATTATACCTGAAAAAAATCGTGTAATAGTTGAAAAGGTTAATATAATTAAACGACATGCCAGAGCATCTCAAACCAGTAAAGGCGGAATCGTTGAAAAAGAGGGTAGTATTCATATTTCTAATGTTATGATGGTTTGTAAAAAATGTGATTCTCCGGTTAGGATCAAGAAAAAAGTTTTAGATGACGGGGAAAAAGTACGAGTCTGCGTAAAATGCGAGGAAATACTCAGTAAATAAAATAAAGGTAGGCAAGAAGGGTTAAGGAATTTCAATGGCAAGGTTAAAAGAATTCTACATAAAAGAAATAATGCCAGCTTTAATGAAAGAGTTCAACTATAGGAACCCAATGGAGGTACCTAAACTTGAAAAGATTGTTATAAATATGGGGCTGGGGGAGGCTATTCAGAATATCAAGTTGCTAGATTCTGCAGCTTCTGAGCTATCTTTGATAATAGGCCAAAAGCCTGTTATTACCAGAGCCAAAAAGTCTATCGCTTCCTTTAAACTGAGGGAAGGTGTTCCTATAGGTTGCATGGTGACTTTAAGAAGGGAAAGAATGTATGAATTCTTCGACAGATTAATAAATATAGCCCTTCCTAGAGTTAGGGATTTTAGAGGTTTAAGTGGAAAATCTTTTGACGGAAGAGGCAATTATGCTTTAGGGATAAAAGAACATACCATCTTTCCTGAGATTGATTACGACAAAATTGATAAGGTAAAAGGCATGAATGTGGTTGTTGTTACTACAGCCAAGACCGATGAAGAAGCCAAATCTCTGCTAAGGTTGTTAGGAGTCCCTTTTAGGGATTAGGTGTATTAAAAAAATAATTTTAAGTTTAATCGGGGTAAGCTTTTTTGAGGGAGGAGTTTTGTGGCCAAAAAATCTTTGATAGCAAAGGCTAAAAAAACTAAGAAGTTCAAAGTCAGAGAATACAATCGTTGTCCCATTTGTGGGAGGCCTAGAGGATACTATAGGAAGTTTAATATGTGTCGCATCTGTCTTCGTAATTATGCGTTGAAAGGTGACATACCAGGAACTGTCAAATCCAGCTGGTAAAGAAATTTTAAAGAAAGGGGTAAAAAAGCCTGTGATGACTGATCCTTTTGCAGATATGCTTACCCGTATCAGAAATGCAAATAAAGCAAAATTTAAGAAAGTCGATATGCCTTCCTCTAATTTAAAGGTTAATGTAGCAAAGATATTAAAGGATGAAGGTTATATTAAAAACTATAAGGTAATAAAAGATAACAAACAAGGAATCTTGACTATATATCTAAAATATGACGAGGAAAATAATTCAGTTATAACTGGACTAAAAAGAGTTAGCAAACCAGGACGTAGAATTTATGTTAAGAATGATAAAATTCCAAAGGTATTGACAGGCTTAGGCATAAATATATTGTCGACGCCCAAAGGAATTTTGACAGACAAAAAGGCCAGAGAGTCAAACGTTGGCGGAGAGTTGCTTTGTTCTGTATGGTAGATTTTTTTAGTTTTGAACTTTTTATAAGGAGAAATAAGGATGTCACGAATTGGTAAATTGCCAATTCCAGTTCCAAAAGGTGTGGAGATAATCTTTGATGATTCCACTTTAAGGGTAAAGGGAGCAAAGGGAGAACTGACTCAGGATATAGACGAGAGGATTGACCTTACATTTGATAGTGAGAGAATAGTAGTTACTAGAAAAGATGACGATAAAAAGACTAGGGCTCTCCATGGTCTAACTAGAAGTTTAGTTGCCAATATGGTTAAGGGAGTAACAGAGGGTTTTACAAAAATCCTAAATATTGTTGGAGTAGGTTATCGGGCTGAGTTAAATGGCGATATACTAAATTTGAATTTAGGATACTCACATCCAATAGAATTTGTGCTCCCTGAAGGTGTCAATGCCCAGGTGGATAAACAGGTTAAGATTATCGTTGAGGGGATTGACAAACAATTGGTGGGAGAAGTTGCTGCAAAGATTAGGTCATTTAGAAAACCGGAACCATACAAAGGTAAGGGTATTCAGTACTCCGATGAGAAGATTCGTCGAAAGATCGGGAAATCTGGAATAAAATAGAGGTAGGGACAGAGATGGCTTTGAGAAAATTGAAAGAGTTATCCAGAACAAAACGTAAAAAAAGGATCAGAAAAAAGATAACGGGAACCAGTGAAAGACCCAGACTCTGTGTCTTTCGATCCTCTAAACATATCTATGCTCAGGTAATAGATGATACTACTGGAAAAACTCTAGCATCAGCTTCAACTTTAAGTAAGGAAATTAGGGATGGGTTAAAAAACTCCGGGAATATAGAAGCTGCTAAAAAAGTTGGAGAATTAATAGCTAAAAACTCCTTGGAAAAGGACATAAAAAAAGTAGTTTTTGATCGAAATGGTTATTTGTACCATGGCAAGGTGAAGGCTCTGGCTCTTTTAGCTAGAGAAAAAGGATTGGAATTTTAGTTTTATAAATAATTAACTTGATTGTAAAGGAATTGTAAAGGAGGACGTAATTGCCCACTATTAATCCTAATGAGTTGGATTTAGTTGATAAGGTTGTTAGCATTAACAGGGTTGCCAAGGTAGTTAAAGGTGGAAGAAGGTTTAGTTTCAGTGCCCTTGTTGTAGTTGGCGATGGAAATGGTGTTGTCGGAAGTGGGTTAGGGAAAGCCAATGAAGTGCCAGAGGCTATTAGAAAGGCAATCGGACGAGCAAAGAAGGAGCTTATTCGGGTTCCAATTATCAATGATACAATTCCTTATGAGATAATAGGCCGATATGGTGCAGGCAGTGTAATTTTGAAGCCTGCGTCTAAAGGTACAGGTATTATCGCAGGAGGTTCTGTCAGAGCAGTCGTTGAAGTTACAGGAATTGCAAACATTCTGACAAAATGTTTGGGATCACATAACCCTCATAATGCTGTTAAAGCTACTATTAATGCATTAAGTCAACTTAAAAGTCCTGAAGAGATGGCAAAAAAACGAGGTAAAGAATTAAACGAGATTATTTAATCATAAATTCAGCCTCTCATAGGAACCAACTTATAAAATTATATATTATTACAAGATGGTATCAGTCCTCAAAGAATTTATGAATTTACTCTCATTATTACTTTTACCAACAAATCATTACTTTTTCATAGATATCAAAAAAGGTCAGATTGATACAAATAGTAAAAAGGGAACTATTTTATGAGTATAAAAGATTTTAAGGTAAGGCTGAAGAAGAGCGGTATCGGCAGACCTCAAAGACAGAGAGAAACATTAATTGGACTGGGCTTAACTAAGCTCAATAAAACAGTTACTTTAAAAGATACTCCTGAAAATCGGGGTATGGTTAAAAAAGTATCGCATTTGGTTGAGGTTATTGAATATGAAACTTAGCGAATTACAGCCTTCCACCATTAATAACAAGAAAAAAAAGAGAGTTGGACGGGGACCGGGATCCGGGCATGGAAAAACTGCCTGTAAAGGATCTAAAGGTCAGAAATCCCGCTCAGGAAGAAGTACTCCCCCTGGCTTTGAAGGGGGGCAGATGCCTCTTAAACGTCGCCTTCCCAAGAGAGGATTTGCTAATATATTTAAAAAGAAATATGCCTTAATAAACGTAAGAGACTTAAATATATTTGAAGAAGGGGCTGTTGTAGATACCGAAGCATTGATAAAATCTGGACTGATAAAAGGTTCTTATGATGGTATAAAAGTATTAGGGAATGGAGAAATTGCTTACCCTCTTACCCTAAAAATCCACAAGTACAGTAAACCAGCCAAAGATAAGATTGAAGCTGTCGGCGGCAAGATAGAGGTAGTATAATTGTTAGGCGGGTTTCAAAATATACCAAAGATTCCTGAATTAAAAAAGCGTATTTTCATGACGCTCCTCTTATTAACTGTCTATAGGATTGGTGTCCATGTACCAACTCCTGGGATTGATAGGGAAGCATTAGCTTCGTTTTTTGCTCAGGCTAGAAATACCCTCTTTGGTCTGTTTGATATGTTTTCAGGTGGGGCATTGGAACATTTATCGGTATTCGCTCTCGGTATAATGCCTTACATCAGTGCCTCTATTATCTTACAATTACTTACTGTAGTTAGCCCCCATTTGGAAAGATTGTCCAAAGAAGGTGAGGCAGGCAGGAGAAAAATAACTCAGTATACAAGATATGGTACTATCATTTTAAGTATTATTCAAGGCTTTGGAATAAGTGTCGGGCTGGAGAGGATGACAGGCCCAGCAGGAGAAATGATAGTCCTGAACCCTGGGTTATCCTTTAAGGTAATGACAGTTATAACTTTAACAGCCGGGACAGCATTTATTATGTGGCTTGGCGAGCAAATTACTGAGCGGGGGATTGGAAATGGTATTTCTCTTATAATATTTGCTGGCATTGTTGCCCGCATGCCATCTGCAATCATCAATACAACACGCCTTTTAAAAACAGGGGAAATAGCATTACTTATGATTTTGTTACTTGTTATTATGATGATTGTTGTAGTTGGAGTTATAGTTTTTGTAGAACGTGGACAAAGGAGAATTCCTGTCCAGTATCCGAAAAGGGTAATGGGGAGAAAGATGTACGGTGGGCAGAGTACTCACCTGCCCCTTAGAGTAAATACGGCAGGAGTTATTCCTCCTATATTCGCTTCTTCAATATTAATGTTCCCCTTAACTATCTTTAATTTTATGCCAAAATCATGGATAGATCTCTATCCATGGCTTCAGAATATAACTGAAAGTTTACATCCTGGCAGGCTTATTTACAGCATCCTATATGTTGCTTTTATTGTCTTCTTTTGTTACTTTTATACAGCCGTCACCTTTAACCCTTCTGAAGTTGCAGATAATATGAAGAAATATGGGGGTTATATACCAGGGATAAGACCCGGCAAAAAGACCGCTGAATATATAGATAAGGTTCTTACAAGAATTACTCTGGGTGGGGCTATTTACGTTTCAGCCGTATGTGTTCTACCTACAATCCTTACCAGCAAATTTAACGTTCCTTTTTACTTTGGAGGAACTGCATTGCTGATTGTGGTTGGGGTTGCTATGGATACGGCTTCACAGATTGAATCACACTTACTTACAAGGCAGTATGAAGGTTTTTTAAAAAAAGCTAAGGTAAAAGGACGCCGTTAATAAGATAATCCTCTGTTCATAAAATATGAATAGAAATAAATAGTAATTCCCCGCTCCTTATTGTGGAAAGGGTTTCAAGAGAGAAAGGAGTTTTAGTTGTGAATCTGATACTGGTAGGTCCACCTGGTTCCGGAAAGGGCACTCAAGCAAAGATGCTGGTTGAAAAGTACAATATTCCTCAAATATCAACAGGGGATATACTCAGAGAAGCGGTAAAAGAAGGCTCTCCATTAGGAAAAGAGGCAAAGAGTTGCATGGATAAAGGCGCCTTGGTTCCAAATGAGGTTGTCATAGGAATAATTGAGGAAAGAATAAAAAAACCTGACTGTAAGGGGGGGTTTATTTTGGATGGATTTCCTCGAACTGTAGCTCAGGCTGAAGCCTTAGGCGCTATTTTAGATAAGATGGAATTAAAAATTGAACACTTAATCAATATAGAGATAGACGATGCAGAACTGTTAAAGAGGCTCACTGGCAGAAGAACCTGTAGAAAATGTGGGCAAGGATATCATATTGTCTTTGACCCTCCCAAAGAGAAAGGTTTTTGCGACAAGTGTAAAGGGGAACTCTATCAGAGAGATGACGATAAAGAAGACACTATAAAAAGCAGGTTAAAAGTTTATCACAATCAAACTGCTCCTGTAGTTGAATTTTATCAGAAGAAGAATACAGCCAAGGCTATTAATGGTATTGGGAAGATAGATGAGATTTTTAAAAGAATTACTGATATTATTGAACATGGATAAATCACATAATTGAGGGTTTATGCCAAAAGAAGAAGCAATTGAGGTAGAAGGGACTGTATTAGAAACTCTACCCAATGCTATGTTTAGAGTAGAATTGGAAAATGGTCATAAGGTTTTGGCCCATATATCTGGTAAGATGAGGATGCATTATATTAAGATTCTTCCAGGTGATAGGGTCACAGTTGAATTATCACCTTACGATCTTAACAGAGGAAGAATTACTTATCGTTCCAAATGAAACATTAGCCTTTAAATGTCATAAAAAACCGAAGACAAAAGTGTTTATTTTTTTGCAAAGCTTGGAGTAGTTAAGATGAAGGTTAAGGCCTCAGTAAAAAAAAGATGCGATAAATGCAAGATAATAAAACGTAAAGGTGTTGTTAGAGTAATCTGTGAAAATCCAAGGCACAAACAGAGACAAGGATAGTCAGGGAGGTATATTATATTGGCAAGAATTGCTGGAATTGATTTACCCAGAGGCAAGAGGATGGAGGTAGCATTAACATACATTTATGGTATTGGTAGATCTACCTCGAAAAAGATTCTTGAAAAGGCCGGTATTAGTTCCGATATGAAATCCGATCAAATTACAGAGTCTGAAGTAGCTAAGATAAGAGAAATAATAGATAGTGAGCATAAAGTAGAGGGCGATTTACGTATGGAGCTCACAATGAATATAAAGAGACTGATGGATCTAGGCAGTTATCGGGGATTACGTCATAGACGATCATTGCCTGTCCGAGGTCAAAGAACCAGCACAAATGCCAGAACGAGAAAAGGACCTCGCAGGGCAATTGGAGGTAAAAGGAAATAGGAGGCTAGATGGCAAAACAAGGTAAAGGTGTTAAGAAGAAAAAGGAAAAGAAAAATATCCAAAATGGTATTGCGCATATTCAAGCTACATTTAATAATACCATAATAACTATTACCGACTTAAGTGGAAATGTTTTGGCTTGGTCTAGTGCTGGGATCCAGGGCTATAAGGGTTCACGTAAGAGTACTCCTTTTGCTGCTCAGTTGGCTGCAGAAGATGTTGCAAAAAAAGCCATGGAACATGGGGTTAAGAATATAGAGGTTTATATAAAAGGACCGGGGGCTGGTCGGGAATCTGCTTTGAGAACTCTCCAGGCTAAAGGGTTCAATGTCAGTTTAATCAGGGATGTCACCCCTATTCCTCATAACGGGTGTCGTCCACCTAAGAGAAGACGGGTATAAAGGAGGCACGATTTGGCTCGTTACACAGGATCGGTTTGCAGATTATGTAGAAGAGAAAATTTGAAATTGTACTTAAAGGGTGACAGATGTTACTCAGATAAGTGCGCTTTTGAAAGGAAAAATTATCCCCCTGGCCAGCATGGACAAGGTCGTAGCAAATATTCAGATTATGGTATTCAACTTCGCGAAAAGCAGAAGGTAAAAAGGATTTATGGTATTCTAGAAAATCAGTTTCAGAGGTATTTTGAAAAGGCTGACAGGATGAAAGGCATTACTGGTGAGAATCTGTTGCTGTTTCTTGAAAGAAGAATGGATAACATGGTCTTTCGTTTAGGATTTGCAAGTTCCCGCAGTGAGGCAAGGCAACTAATAAGGCATAATCACTTTTTGGTAAATGGGAAAAAAGTAAATATCCCTTCTTACTTGGTTACCCCAGGGGAAATTCTAGAAGTAAAAGAAAAGAGCAAAAAAATTCCGAGGATTGTCGAATCTATGGAGGCTGTAGCGCGCCGTGGTGTACCTCATTGGTTGGAACTGGATAAAGAAAATGTCAAAGGAAAGATTGTTTCTTTACCTTCCAGAGAGGATATTACGATGCCGATACAAGAACAGTTAATTGTAGAATTATATTCAAAATAATCAGTTCACTCTACAATTGCAAAGAAAGATACTTAACAAAACGATATACATTGCTGTTACAGGAATACTTTTTTTGAAGAAAGATGGTTATTCAAAGCCTCATCATTTAAACAGATATGGCCCTTCTTATAACCATATAATAGTTTGGCAAAAAGGTAACTTTTAAACGATTAAGTTAACTTAACGTGGGGTAAAGATGTACAATAACTGGCAGGGATTAATAAGTCCTAAAGGGTTGGAGATTGATACTGAAACAGCTACAAATTTTTACAGTAAATTTGTCGGGGAACCTTTTGAACGAGGTTTCGGAATGACTATTGGGAATTCTCTGCGGAGGGTTCTCTTATCATCTATTCTAGGTGCAGCTATTGTCTCTGTCAAAATAGATGGAGTATTACATGAGTTTTCAACTATCCCCGGTGTTAGAGAGGACGTAACTGATATTATACTTAATTTAAAAGAAGTCCTTGTTAAGCTCTATTCGAACGGCCCGGAAACAATCTGGATTGATACTACTAAAGAGGGTGAGATAAAGGCCTCTGATATTATTACAAATAACAATGTGGATATTGTAAATCCTGACTTGCATATTGCTACATTATTAAAAGATGCTAAGCTCAGAATGGAAATGGTTGTCAAGAAAGGCAGAGGGTACGTTCCTGCAGAAAAGAACAAGGAAGAAAATCAACCTGTTGGTACCATCCCTATAGATGCGATCTTTTCCCCTATTAAAAAGGTAAACTATTCAGTAACTCACGCAAGGGTGGGGCAAAGGGCTGATTACGATAAACTTACAATGGAAGTATGGACCGATGGCAGCATATCACCAGAAGATGCAGTTGCATATGCTGCAAAGATATTGAAAGAACAACTGAACGTCTTTATAAACTTTGATGAATATGAAGAACCTAAAGAGAAAGAGGAAGCAGCAGAGGATAAAGAAAAAGCTAAGTTAGACGAGAACTTATATAGAGGTGTCGATGAGCTAGAACTGTCAGTACGTTCAGCTAACTGTTTGAAAAATGCTAATATTAGATACATTGGTGAGTTGGTTCAAAAAACTGAGGCTGAAATGTTAAAGACTAGAAACTTTGGAAGAAAATCTTTAAATGAGATAAAAGATATTTTAGGAGAAATGGGATTGTTTTTAGGAATGAAATTACCGGATTTTCAGCCACCAGATGAAAAGATTGAAAGTGAAGAGGAACCTATAGAATGAGACATCAAAAAGCTGGAAGAAAATTGGGGCGTACATCTAGTCATCGTAAAGCTATGTTCAGGAATATGCTAACTTCCCTATTTGAACATGAAAAGATAGAGACTACTGATGCCAAAGCAAAAGAATTAAGAAGTATCGCCGAGAGAATAGTCACTTTAGGAAAAAAAGGGGATTTGCATTCTAGAAGACAGGTTTTAAGCGTTATTCATGACAAAAAAATAGCAAAGAATTTGTTTGAAATGATTGCTCCTCGCTATCAGAATAGAAATGGCGGATATACACGAATTTTAAAGGTAGGTAGAAGGCACGGAGATAATGCTCCGCTTTCCATTATAGAACTAGTTCCTGAAGAAATTGTTCAAAAGCCCAAAAAGAAAGCTTCTGGACCCAAAAAAAAGAGAGGGGCTCCTATTAAAGCCTCTAAATGAGATTTGTATTTTTACTTTTTATTCCTTCCAAGGCTTTTAATGCCGATCCCAAAAACTGGCAAATCACTTTAAAAAACCAGATTCCCTGCCTACCAGCTTTTGTTCCCATCTTTAAAGGGGTATACGGGTAAAGAATCAATCCTTATTCATATAACTCCTTTTTAATTTTCTCTAAGGCAAAACTAAAAAGAGAAAGAAAATATACTATTCAATTGGATTATACAGCTTGAGTCAAGTTCTACAAGTCATTTGGCTCTATTTTTAATTGACATTGGTCAATGATATTGATATTTAATCTATTAATTCGTTTTAAGGGATACTATTTAAGAAAAACATTATAAACCTGTAAAAAATTATAGATACAAGGCATGCAAATTTTGGGGAATTAAAAATACTTAAAGACAGACAACAACGAAGGCTTCGGGCAACACAGTAGATAATTATTGCGGAGCATCAAATATAGCTTTATAGAGTTTTTAGAACTACCAAAGGAGGATAAAATAAAGAGATTATATAATTATAAGGAGGGTAAATGGTTTTAGACTCGAAGAAGAAATCCCTTCTTTGTGCCAAAGCCGCTTTAGACAAGAAGGCTTTAAATTTAGTAGTATTAGAGATAAAAGAACTATCTTCTATAGCTGACTACTTTATAATATGCAGTGGAAAATCGGATCGCCAGGTTCGAGGAATTGCCTATTCGATAGAAGAGAATTTGAAAAAAATAGGAATCTCTCCCTTGGGTATTGAAGGATTTTCTGCAGCGAAATGGATCCTATTAGATTACGATGATGTTATAATACATGTATTTTATGAGCCTATTAGAGAGTTCTATGATTTAGAGGGTTTATGGGTTGATGTTCCGAGAGTTGAAGTTAACGGTCAAGTAACTAAATAAATTATGACACAGTTCTTTAATGCTTTTTTGGATTTATTCTTTCCTGCAAAATGCCTCATCTGTGAGAAAGACATAATCGATACAGAGCAGCATGGAATTTGCAAATCATGTCTTTCGAGTATAAGGTACATTTCATCTCCGGTCTGTCTTAAATGTGGCAGGCCTTTTAACTCTAATATAGAAAGAGATCATCTTTGCGGGACTTGTTTAACCTCAAGGGTATACTTTACAAAAGCCAGGGCAGTTGGATATTACGAAGGGGTATTGCAAGAGGCTATTCACAGACTCAAATATAATAGAAAGACTTTCCTGACTAAACCATTAGGTGATCTTATGATAGGCCCTAGTTCTGGATCTATTGATTTCAAATCCTATGACTTTTTAATCCCTGTTCCTCTTCATTTTAAAAGATTAAGAGAAAGAGGATTTAACCAGGCTCTTTCTCTTGCTAAATATATTGGAAAAAAACATGGAATTCCAATTGATTACATGAGCCTTAAAAGGATTAAATGGGAGTCTCCCCAGATTAATTTAAGCAAAAAAGAAAGAGAAGAGAATGTTAAGGGGGTTTTTTTTCTTCGTGATAAGAATAGATTAAAAGACAAAAGTATTTTACTAATTGATGATGTTTATACCAGTGGTGCAACTGTTAATGAATGTGCAAAAGTGCTAAGAAAAGCAGAAGCATGTAAAGTAGATGTGTTAACCTTAGCAAGAGCAGTATGAAGTTTAGTATATACTATCCGTACTTTAGGGTTAATAATTGGGGCTCAGAATATTCTATTTCTTACACAGGATGTTAACATCCTTAATTAATATGAGGGTTAGATGGAACTTGAAGAGGTTTTTGATTTAGTCAGGGATGACCTCCAAAAGGTTGAGAGTGAGCTTTCAAAAAATGTATTGTCCCATATTTCATTAATACCAAATATTGGGAAATACGTTCTATCAAGTGGCGGAAAACGTTTCAGACCTTTGGTCTTGATCCTTTCCGCAAAATTCTGTGGCTATACAGGCAGTTATCATATACCACTTGCCAGTATATTTGAATTCATCCACACAGCTTCGCTTCTTCATGATGATGTGGTGGACAATGCTGAAGTAAGAAGGGGCAATTCTTCTGTAAATTCTGTGTGGGGGAATGAAGCCAGTGTTTTAATTGGAGACTATCTTTTCTCTAAATCTTTTTCTTTGTTATCAAATATTGGTGATTTAAAGATATTTAAAGTGCTTTCTGATGCAACTACTCGTTTAGCTGAAGGGGAAATCATGGAGTTGGAAAAAAGTGGAGATCCCAGTACTACTGAAGAAGATTATATTTCTATCGTGACTGAAAAAACAGCGGTCCTGATCTCAGCAGCCTGCCAAGTTGGGGCTATTTTGGGCGATGCCCCCAAAGAGCAAGAAAAAGCATTAAAGGGTTTCGGTTTAAATCTAGGCATTTCTTTTCAGTTGGTAGATGATATACTTGACTATATCTCCACTGAGGAAGAATTTGGCAAAACTATTGGAAAAGATTTATATGAAGGCAGAACAACTCTTCCATTAATACATACCTTAAATGTTTGTGATCACTCTGATAGAGAAAAGATTATAAATATAATTAGATCTAATAATTATAGAAACAGAGATTTATCAACAATAATTGATTTAATAAAGCGTTATAAAGGAGTAGACTATACCTTTAAACTGGCTGAGAGCTATGCTGAAACAGCAAAGGAATACCTAAAAGAATTTAATTTCTCCATAGAGAAGCAAGCACTTTTAGCAACGGCTGATTATGCTATTAAAAGGAAACGGTAAATAAAAATCAACTATCAGGGACTGGATATACGACATTAAATATAAAAATAGGTTTAAGGAATTGAAAGGCAGGAAAACATAATTGGGTGATTCTATGAAAGGTTTCAACAGAACCCACAACTGCGGTCAGTTAAGGGTGGATGATATAAACAGAGAAGTTATTCTAATGGGGTGGGTACAACGAAGAAGGGATCACGGAGGCCTTATATTTGTTGATCTACGAGACAGGTATGGCATTACCCAGGTTGTCTTTAACCCTGATGTGGATAAGGATTCTCACGATACGGCAGGTATTCTTCGCAATGAATACGTTATAGCAATCAAAGGCAACGTATCTAGAAGGCCCGAAGGTACCAAAAATACCTCTCTTGCTACGGGGGAAATAGAGGTACCGGCCAAAGAATTAAAGGTGCTGAACGAGGCGAAAACTCCTCCCTTTCCCATTGAAGAAGATGTGGATGTAGCAGAAGATACTCGTCTTAAATACAGATACATGGACTTGAGAAGGAGAGGGCTCCAGAATAATCTAATCTTAAGAAGCAAAGTAGCAAAAATTATAAGAGATTATCTTTATAACGAAGACTTCCTAGAGATTGAAACCCCTTTTTTAAGCAAAAGCACCCCCGAGGGGGCCAGAGATTATCTGGTTCCTAGCCGAGTAACTCCTGGTAATTTTTATGCTTTACCACAGTCTCCTCAATTATTTAAGCAGTTGTTAATGATAGCAGGGTATGACAGATATTTTCAGATCGTAAAGTGTTTCAGGGATGAAGACCTGAGAGCAGATAGACAGCCTGAGTTTACACAGATAGATATGGAGTTATCTTTTATTGACCGCAAAGATATATTTAGAATCGTAGAAGGCATGATGACCTCTATTTTTAAAGAGACTCTGAATATAAATATAGAAACCCCCTTTAAGAGGTTAACATATGATGATGCCATGGAAAGATATGGTGTAGACAATCCAGACACCAGGTTTGGTTTAGAGTTACAAGACGTCTCTGACATATTCGAAGGATCTGAGTTTAAGGTATTTGCTGACGAAGTTAAGCAAGGTGGGGTTGTAAAAGCAATAAACGCAAAGGGTAGTTCTGGTTTTTCCAGAAAGGAGCTTGATAACCTTGTGGATCTTACCAGAGTCTATGGTGCCAGGGGATTAGCATGGTTAAAATATGAATCAGGAACTTGGCATTCCCCTATTGCTAAGTTCCTGAATAATTCAGATAAGACTACCCTTCATGAAAGGATGAATCTATCTGAAGGTGATTTGCTCCTTCTGGTAGCAGATCAGGCAAAGATAGTAAATGGGGTGTTGGGACGATTAAGACTAAACATGGCGGAGAGTTTGGGCATTATTGAACAGGACACTTTCGCCTTCACATGGATTGTAGATTTTCCCCTGTTGGAATACGACAAAGATGAAATGAGGTATACAGCAATGCATCACCCTTTTACCTCGCCCATTGATGAAGACATACCAAAACTAAAGACGGAGCCTGATAAAGTAAGGGCTAAGGCTTATGATCTTGTTTTAAATGGTTCTGAAATAGGAGGCGGAAGCCTTAGGATATATCAGAGTGAATTACAGTCAACGATGTTTGATATTCTAAAAATCAGTAAAGAAGAGGCTAGAGCAAAATTTGGCTTCTTACTGGATGCATTAGCATATGGAGCACCCCCTCATGGTGGTATGGCAATTGGTTTTGACCGTCTGATTATGATCCTTACCGGAGCGGATTCTATCAGGGATGTAATTGCCTTTCCCAAGACCCAGAAGGCTACCTGTTTAATGACAGAGGCCCCTTCAAAGGTGGACAGCAAACAGCTTGCAGAATTGTCTTTAAGATTGAATATTATAAAGTCACCATAAAGCATTAAAGATAAAAAATGACTTCAAGTAGAAACAAGCGGTAGATAAATGGTAAAAGTGGTCCCTTGTAACGGGTTGCTCTTAACTAATATTTTCCCCTTATAACTCTCTATTATCCTGTATGCAATAGCTAAACCCATCCCTGCTCCTTTTTCCTTCGTAGTAAAGAAGGGATCGAATATCTTGTCCAGGTTCTTTTTGGCTATTCCACAGCCGGTATCAATTATGTTAATTTCTAACAGATTATCTTCTGCTTTTTGGCTGGTACTCATATATTTGAGGTTTATAATTTCTGGCTTATGTTTATTTACTTCTATTTTTAAATTTCCACCTTCCGGCATTGCCTGGACAGCATTCATAAGTAAATTCCAAAAGACTTGCTTTAACTGCCTGGTGTTGGCTTCAACTTTGCTGTCTCTAGGTAGGTTCTTATGTATCTCGATATCTTTATTCCACTCAGGGTTATCAATAATCTCCTCAAGCGTATAATCAATGACCTTTGCAATATCGACCACCTCTTTTTCTTCCAAACCTGGTTTAGCGAAAAGCAAAAAATCGGTAATCAGAGCATTCAGTCTCTCTGTCTCCTTAATAGCAATCTCCATTAATCTTTTATTACCGTTATCCAGTTGCAATTCGTCCTTTAAAACCTGAATGGAACCACTCATAGAAGCTAGGGGATTCCTCATCTCATGTGCTATCCCCGCAGCCAAACGGCCTACAGCAGCTAATCTATCAACCATTCTAATATGTTCTTCCATAGACTTAAGCTTGGTTAAATCTTGGAATATCAAGATATCTCCCAATTCCTCCCCTGAAGAATCCTTTAAGGGAGATATTGAAAAACCTAGGTGCAGGGTCACTCCATCCTCTCTTTTAAATTCAGTTTCAAACCTAGATGGAGAATGATTAGGGTTTAAAGAATCTATTAAGCAGGGGAAAATATATTCAACCTTCGAATTGTAAACTTGAAGGTAACCATAACCTGTAATCTCCTCAGCTGCCCTATTGAAAAAGGTAATATTCCCTTCTAAATCGGTAGTTAATAACCCACTGTTAATACTCTGAATTATATTTCTGTTAAGTGCCTCCAGCTGATCAAAGTCAAGTTGTTTTTGTTGTAATTCTATTTTAGATCTTCGTATCTGTTCTGAAAGTAAACTGCTTAGAAATGCAACAAGATAAAAGGCAGTAATATTTATAAAGATAGAATAAAACATATCGGCAGTCAGATATTCTTTTTGTTCAAAGACCTTGATAGAAACAGGGTAGATTATTCCATAAAACTCAAGATCTAAAAGCCCTCCGTATAGTATGCTGCATAAAGAGGCGATGAGAATACCTCCCTTTCTATATAAGAGGATACTGGCTGTTATAATGGAAATAGTATACATGAAAGTGAAGACACTTTCCTTTCCCCCGGTGGAATAGATTAGGAATGTAATAAGAAAGACATCCAATATAATCTGTAAGTAGGCAAAAAAAGGTAGATTTTTAATCCTGTTTATTATAAATGCATAAATAAAGGTCAAAAAGTAAACAGTTATGATAACTATATACAGATATACTAAAAATGGACTCAGATACGATGAGGCTTGTTTAAGCTGGATAAGTATAGTGACACCAAGGAGAAAGGTTATAATCACTACCCTTAAGAACATCAACCAATGAAGTTTCTTCAGCAATTCTTTTCGGGAATCTTTTATTGGGTTTTTTTGAATACCTAAATTTTGTCTAATAGTCATCTTCGGTATCCCTTATCCCGTGTTTTTCCAATTTATAACGGAGAGACCTCAAGTTGATATTTAGTAATTCCGCTGCCTTCTTCTTAGCTCCATGGGTCTTTTTAAGGGCATCCAGCAATATATTTTTCTCCAGATTCCCTAAAACTGCTTCCATATCAAGCCCTTCAGGGGGAACTTCTACTTTTATTTCTCTTCCCGATTTTTCGTAACTATTTTTAAATTCAGCAAGAGCTAAACTTTCGGGCAAAACAATGCTTGGAGTTTCTAACGCCACACTTCTTTCTATAATTGTCTCAAGTTCTCTTACATTTCCTGGGAATTTATAGTTTAAAAGGAACTCCATCGCATAAGAGGATATCTTTTTTACTTCTTTACCTAATTCCTTTGAATATTTTTCCATAAAATAATTAGTTAAGACCGGAATGTCTTCTTTTCTATCTCTTAAAGGCGGTGTCCTGATTTGAATTACATTTAAACGATAAAACAAATCCTCTCTAAACTCACCTTGCATAACCTGGCCCTCTAAGTCTTTGTTTGTTGCTGAAATTATCCTGACATCTACAGATTTATCCTCGGTTTCCCCAATTGGCTTAAAGGTTTTATCCTGCACAACTCTCAGCAACTTAATCTGTATTGGTAAGGGGAGATCTCCCACCTCATCCAGGAAAATGGTTCCTCCATCAGCTGCTTCAAATAATCCCACTTTGTTGTATAATGCCCCTGTAAAGGAGCCTTTTTTGTGACCAAAAAGTTCACTTTCAAGCAAACTCTCAGGAACTCCTCCACAGTTAACAGTTAAAAGAGGAGAGTTTTTTCTAGAACTGTTATAATGAATAGCCTTTGCTACCAATTCCTTACCCGTTCCACTTTCCCCACATATTAATACATTTGACTTGGTCTTTGAAACCTTCTGGATAAGGTTATAAACCCTCATCATCTCTTTGCTTTTACCAACCAAGTTAATACAACCAAATTTATAACTATTATCAAATTCACCAGGAATTAAAGTACTTTCCTTATACTGCTCTTTGCTTTTTAACGCATTTTTAACAACCGATTTTATTTCATCAACCTTGAATGGCTTAGTAACATAATCAAAGGCCCCCTCCTTCATGGCTTCAATAGCGGTTTCCATGGTAGCATAAGCAGTAATAAAAATTATGACGGTTTCAGGAGCTATCTCTTTGATCTGATGCAGAACATCAATGCCGGTAACCTTTGGCATCTTTATATCCGTTATAACTATATCATATGACAACTTCTTGCAAAACTCTATTGCATCTTTGCCTCCAGAAGCGCAGTCTACTTCATATCCTTCTCTTTTCAGCATAATCTTTAAAAATTCAAGCATACTTGGTTCATCATCAACTACTAGTATCTTGGCCATTTCAGTTCCTCAAATTTAATCCTTTACTCTCTTTATATCTGCACCCAAATTTGAAAGTTTTGCGACTATACGTTCATATCCTCTATCTATATGATATATCCTTGATATTTCTGTTTTACCTTCTGCTGCAAGACCGGCTAAGATGAGGGAGGCACTTGCCCTTAGGTCTGTTGCCATGACAGGGGCTCCGTTTAAACCAGAAAGGCCCTTTACAATAGCACTACGCCCCTCAATCCTAATATCTGCTCCCATCCTTCTAAGCTCACTAACATGCATGAATCTGTTTTCAAATACTGTCTCAGAAATCACACTTGTCCCATTTGCGAAACACATCAATACCATCATTTGAGCTTGCATATCTGTTGGAAACCCAGGGTAAGGTAGCGTTTTTATATCTACACTTCGTATTGGTTTAGTTCCGATTACCCTGACCCCATCGCTCTCTATGGCAAGCTTAAGTCCCGCTTCCTTAAGCTTGCTGAACACAGCATCCATGTGTTCTACATTACAATCACATACCTTAATATCACCTGCAGTTACCCCAGCTGCAACCATAAATGTCCCTGCTTCTATTCTATCTGGAATAATTGTATGAGTAATAGGCATTAATTCTTTCACCCCTTCAATGGTTATAACCTCTGTCCCTTCTCCCTTTATCTTTGCCCCCATCTTCTTTAGGACATCAGCCAGTTCCACCACTTCAGGTTCACAGGCAGCATTCTCCAGGGTTGTTAAACCTTCAGCTAAAGTTGCGGCCATCATCAGATTTTCTGTACCGGTAACGGTTGGAATATCAAAAAAGATAGGGGCCCCTTTTAAACTTTTGGCTTCTGCTTCCACGTATCCATGTTTGAGAACTACCTTAGCACCTAGGGCAGTCAATCCATTTAAATGAAGATTGATAGGCCTTGCCCCAATAGCACACCCTCCCGGCAGAGCTACCTTTGCCTTCTTTAACCTGGCAAGCAATGGTCCCAGTACTAATACTGAGGCCCGCATCGTCTTAACCAGATCATACGGAGCCTCATAATTATTTAAACCAGCCGCATTTATCCTTATGTCTTTTCCCTCTTCAATCTTTACGCCAAGACCAATAAGTAAATTTTTTATAGTCTCTATATCCCTCAGATTTGGAACATTTGAGAAACTATTCCAACCTTCTGTAAGTATAGAAGCTGCAAGTATTGGTAATGCAGCATTCTTGGCACCGCTAATTTCAACTTCACCAACCAGTCTTTTTCCACCGTTTATTATTATCTTTTCCAACTTTTTTACTGTCCTTCCTTATTGAAATACTTAAAAAACTTGTTGAACAGGGAAAGGCTAACTGTTAAGTAACCTTTTTTTGAGCCTTTACCACCCTTTCAATGCCTGAAAAATCCTTTACTATATATGATGAACTGAATTCCCCTGTTAACTCTATTAGCCTGGTCACTTTTTCTGCTTGTCCTTCACCCAGTTCCATCATTAGCCAGCCATCTTTGGCCAAATATCTTCCTGCTTGAGATAATATTTTTCGATAAAATTTTAAACCTTCCTGTCCACCATTCAAGGCAACTCTAGGCTCGAAGTCTCTCACCTCTGGTTGAAGATCTTTAAAACTCTCTATGGGAATATACGGGGGGTTAGAAATAACAAGACTAAAGGCTCCGGTTCTTTCACTTACTGGCTTAAAGAGACTGCCTTGTAAAAAAGTTATGTTTTCTTCCACCCCATGTAAGCTGGCATTTTCTTTGGCAGTTTTTACAGCTACATCTGAAATGTCTGTTGCAACAATCATTACCCTTCGGAGTTCTTTTGCCAAGGCAATAGCTATTGCTCCACTTCCCGTACCTAGTTCTAATATATTTATTAATTGATAAAAAGGTTCATTTTGAAAAAATGTCTTGAGGGCTTCTTCTACCAAGATCTCAGTTTCTGGACGAGGGATCAATACCCCTTCATTTACCTTTAGGTTTAAGGACCAGAATTCTTGATGTCCCGTAATATATTGTAAAGGTTCTCTCCTTATTCTCCTTTTAATAAGCTCCCTATATTCCTTTAATTCATTCTTAAGAACAGGCTTGTCATAATTAAGGTATAAATTGAGCCGGCTAGTTTTTAAAGAGTGCGCCAAAAGAACCTCAGAATCTAACCTGGGATTCTCAATCCCTTTTTCATTAAAATATTGAGATGTTCGATTGAGCAGTTGCAGGATTGTCCAAGTCTTGTTATTCAAAAACTATATCCCTACCCTTGACAGCTTAGTAGTAATAAAATCTGCTTCGCTGTGTTTCATCCTTTGTCCTTGCAGCTTACTACTAAGTATTTTTATCCCTTAAAATTTGGATAACTAAAACACGAAGTTTTTTGCTTTGCCATTCAAATTTGTCTTTTTGATAGTTTATAATACTTACATTACAAAATATAAACATGATTTATGATAAAGGGGAAGAATTGGTTCAGGAGGTCTTATTATCTAGATTTTATGGCTTCAGCTTGATAGTGGGCAATTAAGGCACTAATAATCTCTTCAACATCCCCCTCCAGAACTTTATCCAATTTATATAGGGTTAGTCCAATTCTGTGGTCCGTAATTCTTCCTTGGGGGAAATTATAGGTCCTAATTCTTTCGCTTCGTTCTCCGGTACCCACCTGATTTTTTCGATTCTCAGAGATTTCTGACTTTTGCTCTTCACTTAATTTATCTAAAAGTCTGGCATTGAGTACCCTTAAAGCCTTTGCTTTATTCTTATGCTGTGATTTTTCATCTTGACAGGTAACTACCAGGCCAGTTGGAAGATGGGTTATTCGAACTGCGGAATCAGTAGTATTAACGCTCTGCCCTCCTGGTCCCGAAGAACGAAAGACATCGATCTTTAAATCATTCGGGTCTACCTGAACTTCCACTTCATCAGCTTCTGGCAAGATTGCTACTGTTACGGTTGAGGTATGAATTCTTCCTTGTGCCTCGGTAGAAGGAACTCTCTGAACACGGTGAACACCGCTTTCATATTTTAACTTACTGTATACCCCTTTCCCCTCTATAAGAGTAATAATTTCCTTGAAGCCACCCATTCCAGTAACATTTTGATCTATAATATCAATTTTCCAATTATTCATCTCCGCATATTTACAATACATTCTAAATAAAACGGCAGCAAACAGACTGGCTTCTTCGCCTCCTGTACCGGCTCTAATCTCCAGGAATATGTTCTTGTCGTCATTGGGATCTCTAGGGATAAGTAGTGTTCTTAACTGGTTTTCAAATTCAGAAAATTTCTGTTGTAATGCATTTATCTCTGATTTTGCAAGTTCTCTAATCTCTTCATCATCTTCGTCGAGCAAAGCTTTGCTCTCTTCTATTTGATCATTTATTCTCCTATAATTACGATAAGACTCAACTATTTCAGTCAGGCCTGAGTGTTCCCTGGCAATCTTTTTATATCTCTTTTGATCCTTGATTACCTCAGGGTTACTCAAAAGCTTATCTAATTCTTGGTATCTTATCTCAGCTGTTTCGAGTTCCTGCAACATAAATTACTACTTTCTATAGGTTTTAGAATTCTTTTATTTAATACCATACTTCCTTCTAAACCTCTCCACTCGCCCAGCAGAATCTATAAGCTTTTGCTTCCCAGTAAAAAAGGGATGGCATTTGGAGCAAATTTCTACAACTATGTCCTTTTTTGTTGACTTTGTCTCAATAGTATTCCCACAAGCACATCTGATGTTTGTGGGAGAATAATCGGGGTGAATTCCTTTTTTCATCCATCTTCCTCCAAATTATATTAGATTAATCCTTTCTTTTAGATTCTTTAGGATTTTTAACATATTTTCTGCTATTTTACAAGAAAAATTGGGGACTACTTGTTCATAGAATCTAAAAACTCTGAATTAGTCTTGGTCCCAGAAATTTTCTCAGTAAGAAACTCCATTGCATCAATGGGATTCAAAGGTTGAAGCACCTTTCTAAGTATCCATATTCTATTCAAATCTTCTTTTGGGATAAGAAGTTCCTCTTTTCTTGTGCCAGAACGATTTATATCCATGGCAGGGAATATCCTTCTATCGCTCAACTTTCTATCTAAATGTATCTCCATATTGCCTGTACCCTTGAATTCTTCAAATATAACCTCATCCATTCTACTTCCAGTATCAATCAAAGCTGTAGCAATAATAGTAAGACTCCCCCCATCCTCTATGTTTCTTGCTGCTCCAAAGAACCTTTTTGGGCGATGTAGAGCGCTTGAATCTACTCCTCCGGAAAGGACTTTTCCACTGGGTGGAACTATAGCATTATATGCCCTAGCCAATCTAGTAATACTATCAAGGAGAATAACAACATGCCTCTTATGTTCAACAAGCCTTTTTGCCTTTTCGATAATCATCTCGGCAACTTGTACATGCCTCTGCGCAGGTTCATCAAAAGTTGAACTAACTACTTCCCCATTCACTGAACGCTGCATATCGGTAACCTCTTCCGGACGTTCATCTATCAAAAGGACTATTAAGGTTATCTCTTTATGATTGGTGGTAATAGCGTTGGCAATACTCTGTAGAAGCATAGTCTTGCCCGCTCGAGGGGGTGAAACAATTAATCCCCTCTGTCCTTTTCCTATAGGGGTTAACAAATCCATTATCCTTGTGGAAAGATTTTCATGATTTGGATTTGTTTCCAACTTAATCTTATCTTGAGGATAAAGAGGTACCAAATTGTCAAAAAGAATTTTTTCCCTAGATGCTTCAGGGTCTTCAAAATTAACAGATTCTACTTTAAGGAGAGCAAAGTATCTCTCGCTGTCTTTTGGTGGTCTTATTTGGCCTGAAATTGTATCACCAGTTAAAAGGTTGAATCTCCTAATCTGGGAGGGCGAGACATAGATATCATCTGGTCCGGGCAAATAGCTATAGTCAGGAGCTCTTAAAAATCCAAAGCCATCGGGCAGGGTTTCAAGTACCCCTTCTCCGTATATCAATCCATTTTTTTCAGTTTCGGCTTGAAGTATGGCGAAGATTAACTCTTGCTTACTCAGAAAATTAGCCCCTTCAATTTTTAGTTGTTTTGCCAGTTTTGTTAATTCACTAATCTTTTTTTCCTTTAGGTCTCTTAAGTTCAGGCCCACACTGCTTCTCCTTTTGAAATTTATGGTGCTTTAAAAAATATTAACTACTTCCTATAATATTATATTAAGGGTCTTGACTAGAACAGAGAGTTAAAAAGTGGTATAAGTCTAGTCATGACAATGAAAAACAAGTATGTAAAACGTTCAAGAATTTCTGAGGCGAAATTTAGGGAACTTGTAAAGCTTTTTTCTTTAGATATTCCCTCT
>JBDRRJ010000013.1:0-42720 GCA_043825855.1 Pseudomonadota bacterium
GGTATTAAAAGAGGCATTACTGACGATACAATTAAAATAGGTGCTATTATGGACCTTACAGGCATGGCTTCAGCAACTACAAGCACAATTGTGGAAGCCTTCAGAAACTTTGCCAATCATGTAAATGATAATGGAGGAATCCATGGGAGAAAGTTAAAAGTCATCGCAGAGGACGACCGTTTTACCATATCTGGCGGGGTGGCAGCATTTAAGAAGCTGGTTTACAGAGACAACATATTTTTACTTCTCGGCCCTGGTTCAAGCGGGGAGAGCGCTGCATTGAAGAATCAGTTTATAAAGGAAAAACTCCCTACAGTCCCATTTTCTGCAAATCAAGATTTGGTGAGACCTTTTGAGAGGTATATTTTTCTCCCTGTTGACACATTCGAAAATCAGATAGGGGTTATTCTTGATTATATCCTTGAAACCACAAAAATTAAAAACCCTAAAATAGTTAACGCGGTTATTGATACAGGTTCTAAAACCCCAGTGTTGGAAACTTTTAGGACTTGGGAAAAATACTGGGGAATTAAAGTTAGAGACATGCTTGTCCCCCTAAATGTTTTGGATACCACATCTGAAATTTTGACCTTGAAAAGAGAAGGTGCAGATTATATCATAGTAACCCATACTATCCCTTGTGCAGCTCTCTTCCTTAAGGATGCAAAGAGATATGGATTAGACGCCATGGTTTATGGAACAAACTCCCTTACCTCAGAAGATGTTATAAGGATAGCAGGACCGTTAGCAAAAAATTTCTATGGAGTTCACTCTGTTAGTTCCTGGTATGATGACACCCCGGGAGTAGCAGAAATGAAAAAGATTACCCTCAAGTATCGCCCAGGAACTGAAGAACCATTGCGGAGCAAAAACTACACAATAGGATGGCTTGTAATGACGGTCTTTACAGAGGGGATGAAAAGGGCTGGAAGAGACATTGACAATGAAAATTATGTAGATGCTTTGGAGACCATTAATAATTTTGATACTCAAGGTTTGGCTGGTCCAGTTACTTATACCTCAAATAACCATGAAGGGATAAGGTACGATAGGATATTTCATGCCGATCCAGAACAAATGAAGCTTATCCCGGTTTCGAAATGGAGAAGGGCACCTGGGTTAAAATAGAGGAAGCACTATCCCTGAAAATGGTAGACAGCTTCCATAAGCTGTTTAGTTACATCTTGTACACCTAATCAACACCCTATATATACAAAAAAGGGGTAGAGTGGGAGTCGACTTGGGACTCCTGCCCTACCCCTTTTACAATTTTACAACATCAAATTTTAAAATAATTTTTCATCTAAAATGACGTGATGAATATTGTTTCGAGCTGTTATTTTTACATTAGCTCCAAAAGAATATTACAATTTATATTTGAGTTATTCTATCATCAGATATATAATAATAGCGTTTTGCAATAAGGACATCCAAAGGAACATAGTAGAAAGTTTTAAGAATAAGAAAGGAGACTAATAAAAATTAAGAAATTTTTAATATATCTTATTCAAAATTTTTCAGCAATTTGCTAAAATGTAGTTTATAATTACACTTAAACATATTAAGCTTTTTTCCAATAAATTTTGTCAAACAAATTTAGAAGACATATACCTATAATAAATTTAATCTTGTGTTTTTTGTCTATGTCGAAAGGAGATAGCATGAAAATATTTTCAAAACTACCCATTATCATTTTGTTATCATTTATAATTGTTTTTGTTTCGATAAATGCCAATGCTTCGGATGATACAAGTGCAGCTAACTTAACACAAATTATTGGCATTAAACCTGATGCAGATTCTGCCAATATCGATATGTTAAATGCGGCAGAAGGTACTGAATTTATGGCAACCGTTGAAGAACCTTCTAAAATTGGCGGTTGTCTAAAGGGTGACCGTGTAAAGTTAATTAATATTAAAAATGCAGAATGGAAAATTATACACATCGCAAGTGGAAGCAGTTTTAATTTTTTGGTCTCTAATGAAGCCGGTATATTGAAGATAAGGAAAACCGAATCATTTAGTGATGTGCGTAAATTTAAACGATTATATTATGAAAAATATGACAAAGGTATGGAACAAAGGTTAGGTATCGGAATAAGAGTGTCTTATGTAAACTTTTCGGACGATGATTATAACGTTGGGGCTGTCCAAGTAAATGTAGGAGCTGATGAAGCTGCCATGTTTGGAGTAAATTTGACTTATACTTTAGATAGATACTTCTCTCTAGAATTAAGTGTAGATTACTTTGAAACAGATGCTGAATTAAGTGCCCTTGGTCTTTCTGGCAGTGCGGGAAAATTAACTTCAATTCCGGTTCTTTTAAGTATTCGTGTACATCCGGCAACTGATCCTAAAATCAAACCTTACTTTTCTTTTGGTGGGGGATACTTTTTCAATTCATTAGACTCAAATCCAAGTGCGGCTGTTGCAGCTGTCTATGGACCGGGTGCCAATTTCGATGTAGATAACAGCTTCGCATTCTTTGTTGGTGCAGGTGTTGAAGTATTTTTTTCTAAAAACATTGCCCTCAATATTGATTGTAAATATATTTGGACGGAAGCTAAAGGTTCGGTTAAAGTAGCTGGTTTCTCAGATGAAGATTTGAGAATGAATCCATTTGTTGCCGGTATTGGTCTCAAGTATTACTTTTAATAAGTACTTTTTAGTTCAACATTACCAGTAACAATGGCATGACCTTTTATGCCAGTGCTATTGTTTTTCTTAGTATTTAAATTTGTAATATTTTAAAGATCTTTTGGACTGACTGTGCCAGGAAAAACAAAGAAACACAAACAGTTTAGATAAGATTAAACAGGGATTTTATAACTCACAAATTGGGGTATAATAAAAAAGGGGAAAGGGCTACGGTTCGTTGGATCACATGTATAATCTTGCTGGGTATGATGATAGTTGCCGTTTCAGGATTAACAGCTGAAACCAAAAAGGAAGAAGCTGCGATATATTCAGCACTGAAATGTTTGGCAGTGGTTGATAAGGGCAACTATACAGAAAGTTGGAATAAGGCATCTGAATATTTCAAAAACGCTGTGACAATGGAACAATGGGAACAGTCACTTCGTGCAGTGCGTAAGCCTCTAAGCAATCTACTTTCAAGAAAGCCCAAGAGCAAAATATATATGACTTCCTTACCATGAACCCCAGATGGACAATATGTGGTCTTGGAGTTTTTCGGCAAACCGTTTATTACACGTCAGTATACGAAAAGTATTTGTTATCCTGGCAACACTGGTCATTTTGTCGGTCCACTGTACCCTTGTACAAGCCGAAACCTTTCTCGGACAAGTACCGCCAATACCTTTTGAGCCAGGCGAACGCTTAAAATACTCCCTTCGTTGGAACATAGTGCCAGCCGGTGAGGCAGTATTGGAAGTTCTACCCATGAAATCCATTAACGGTATCCAGGTCTACCACTTTCGAATGACTGCTGAAAGCAACTCTTTTGTGGATATTTTCTATAAAGTGAGGGACCTCATTGACAGCTACGCTGACAATAAGATGACCCACTCGGTTCGCTATCTAAAAAAACAGCATGAAGGCAACACGAAACGTAATGTGTCTGTTGAGCTTGATTGGAACAATAACACGGCTTATTATAAGGATGAGAAAAAGAGCGAGACAACCAAGCTGCTTCCAGGCGCATTTGACCCCCTGGGCATTCTCTATTACTCACGAATACTGTTATCTATGGGAAACGAAAGCGTGCAACGGCCTGTTACCGATGGTTCTAAATGCATTCAAGGCCGAGCGAGTATTATCAAGAGAGAACGTATTGAGGTGGCCAGCGGATCTTACGACACATTACTGCTTGAACCCGAAATGGAGCATATCGGCGGCGTGTTTGAAAAAAGCAAGGGTGCCAAGATCAAAGTGTGGGTTACTGCTGACCATCGTTTCATACCAGTAAAAATCGCCAGCAAAGTTGTAGTCGGGAGCTTTGTTGCAGAACTTGTGGCTATTGAATAGATCAATTGGAAAGATTATTGAGCAATAGTTAGATAACGTTATATTTTTTTGTATTAACAGATAAAATAAATGAATGGTGCCGAAGGCGGGACTCGAACCCGCACGGGGATTGCCCACCACCCCCTCAAGATGGCGTGTCTACCAGATTCCACCACTTCGGCTTAAATTGCAGGCAGGTTATTCCTGTTATTTGTTTTTTGGAGATACAGGGGACTTTGGAATCTCTTGTTTAGATGGTGCAGATTCTTCCTGCATAATCGATGAAGCCGGTTTTTGAGAAGAAAAGTACGCCAGTGTAAGAGAGGTTAACATAAAAATAACAGCAGCAGCGGCTGTTAATTTTTCAAGAAAGCTGCCGGGACCGCTACTACCAAAAATTGTTGAGCTGGAACCTCCAAAAGCAGCTCCCATCTCAGCCCCTTTACCGGTTTGCAAGAGTACTATCAAAATCAGTGCAGTACACATTATTACATGTATTATTATAACCAAAGTAAGCATCAAAAAACAGCCCCCATTTTTTAATATCAAGCTTAATTGTATTTGGTGAAAATCTTATTACCATTATTAGAATAAAAAGTAAAGAGATAATTAACAGTCATTTCGTTTCCATTGTAAATACTCCATCCCAATCTTCAGGAGGAGGGGTTTCTATTAATATTTTACTCCTCTCAACATAGAGTCTCGATGGATAGTCATCTGACTTTATATTCAAAACCTTACTAAAGGTTTCGATAGCTTCCTTCAATCTCCTTCCCTTATATTCTTCAAGACCTTGGTGAAATAGGTTAAGGAAATTCTTAGTCTCATCTGGCACTCTGTCCCTTCCAACTAATTCATAAATCTTAACAGGCAAAGCCTTTCCCTTAACTCTCACAGAATCCAGTTCTCTACAAACAAATTTATCCTTTACTTTTTCATAGGTCAATTCACTGATTATTATATTTGTATGATATTGTTTGTTAGCCCCCTCTAATCGTGAACCAAGATTAACGCTATCTCCCATTACTGTGTAATCGAATCTACTGTTAGAGCCCATGTTCCCTACTACCATTGGTCCGGAGTTTATGCCTATACCTATATCGATTCTAGGTGTTCCATCGGCTTCCAATTTTTTCTGAAGAGTTTTAAGCTCATCCATCATATCAAGAGCAGTATAGCATGCTCTGGCAGCATGGTCATCTTGATCCAAAGGAGCTCCAAAAACTGCCATAATAGCATCGCCAATATATTTATCCAATAGACCATCGTATTTAAAGACGATGTCTGTCATAACTGTCAAATACTCATTTAAGAGTTTGACCAACATCTCTGGAGAAAGCTTTTCAGAAATCGTAGTAAATCCTCTTATATCGGAGAATAATACCGTCAGCTCTTTCTTCTCTCCGCCAAGTTTCAGCTTTTCTGGATTCTTAAGCATCTCATTTACTACAGAAGCAGTTACGTAATAGTGAAAGGCTCCTTTTATCTTCTTCTTTTCTTGTTCCTCTGTAAAATAACGGTATATTGTTACGCCGATATAAACCAGGAGAAGAGTCAAGTATGGATAAACAATATTTATCCATAGCCCTTTTTGTACAAACATATATCTATTCAATATAAAAAAGCCTAGAAAGAAAATAATAGTGGTAATTGCCCCCCAAACAGCTTCCATTTTATATAATAGAAAACCTAGAAGCAGACCTAACCCCAAAATAATTAAAATATCAATTACAAAAGTCCATTCAGGACGAACGAGAAAATGTTGACGAAGTATGGTGTCAATGATATTTGCATGGATTTCTACCCCAGGATATATACTGCTAAAAGGAGTAACCCTCATATCATAGATCCCGGTAGCGGTTGCTCCTACAAGTACAATTTTGTCCTTTAACGAAGAAGCCGGAATACGATCATTTAAAATATCTGAGATAGAATAATGGGGAAATGTCTTTTGACGACCGGCATAGTTAATAAGCATCCTGCCCGTTTCGTCAGTTGGGATTTTAACTTTTCCAAGCTGGATACCTTCTATCCCGTAGTCTGCAATTTTCAGCGATAATAACGGAGAACCCAAATAATTATGTAAAACTCTCAAGGATAAGGGCGGAAAATATTGTTCTTTATGTTGAATCACTAAAGGATACCATCGTACAGTTCCGTCTTCATCCGGAAAAACATTGAAATAACCACTTCCTTTGGCAGCAGTTGAGAGCTTATTGAGGTTGCTCTCTACTGCATATGCCTCTGTCAGCGTGACTTTTTTAGCTTCTTCGGATAGGTATCTAACAGAATGATACTTCGATGATGATATATTCTCAAAGTCTACATCGTTCTCTCCTACTTTAAGATGCCCAAGATCTTTTTTGGATGTATGGAAAAAGTATCCCAGGATTACTCTATCTGATCCTTTTATAGACTTTGCGAGTATTTCGTCATTATCAGCATCTCTCTCAGCCATGGTTATATATTCTACCAACTTTCGATTGTTTATCCCTAATTCTTCGATTTTTTTCTTGAAAGAGACCGTTCTCTCTAACACAGAATTCTCATCAGGTTCAGCAAACACTATGTCAAAGCCTATAGTTTTAACTTCATATTTGGTAAGAATATCAATAAGGCTTGCGATTTTTTTACGTGACCATGGCCATCTTCCCAACTCATCCAGACTTTTTTCATCTATTGCCGCAATTACTACCTCATTTCCCGGCCTAACCGAACCACGAGAGAGAAACCGCAGATCCAGTGCTTTAAGTTCCATTAAATCTAAAAAGGGAACTCCTATTAAATAAATAGCAATTACAAACAAAGTAATAAGTAAACCAATCTTAAAGCCGTTTAACTTTAAACGGTCCCTCAAGATAAACCTCCTGAATGAACTTTAATGAGATTTTTTATTTTCCTTTAATACTTGCCTTTTCTTACGTTTTCTTTTAGGTTTTTCGCCTTTGATTTCATCGGCAGAAAACTTGAGCTCTCTGCCGTCTTCCAATGCAACAACAACCTTTTTTTCAATTATATTTTGTTCTATAATTTTCCCTTTACCCTGAGAAGTTATCGCCGTCTGGCCAAGCTTTGGCATCTCTTTTTTGAAATCAACATAGGTTTCATGCTCAAAGGTTAAACAACACATTAATCTTCCGCAGGCACCAGAAATTTTTGCCGGATTTAAAGCCAGATTTTGGTCTTTTGCAATTTTTATAGAGACTGGTTCAAAAACTTTTAAAAACGTTGAACAACAGAACCCTCTACCACAATTTCCCATGCCCCCTACCATTTTTGTCTCGTTTCTTACCCCTATTTGACGCATTTCAATTTTTGTGTGGAGTCTTTGGGCAAGCCTCTTTATTAATTCTCGGAAATCAACTCTGTTTTCAGAAGTAAAGTAAAAGATGATCTTAGAACCATCAAATAAACATTCCACTTCTACTAGCTTCATCTGCAGGTTACATCTTTGTATTTCATTTAAACATATTTTATATATTTCTTTTTCCCTTTCATGATTAATTATTTCGGCGTTGAAATCGTTTTCGTCGGCTTTCCTTAGTATTTTTTTATACGACTTATCAGACAGATCATTATTCTCCAGATTTGTCATTTTGACAACGGTCCCTATCCCAATACCTTTCTCTGTGCCCACAACAACCCGGTCGTTAACATGAATATCTAAATCTCCTGTATCGAAATCATACACTTTACCGTTATCTCTGAATTTTATTCCTGCAACCTTCATTTAACCCCCGAAACTAATCTATATATTTTTATCTAATAAAAATATATTTTTTCATTTCTTATTTTATTGATATAGTTTTGTTAACATAACCTCAAGAGTTAGACGCTTATTGGAATTTCGCATTAACGCTAATTCTGCGTCATTTATTATTCTATATTTCTCCAATAAATTTAAGACAGACAAACTTCCTGAAAGCCTTTTCACTTCTTCTATAAAACCAATATTTATTAACCGATCTTGTGAACAGTTCTCTTTAAATATTAAAATATCTCTAAAGAAAGTCTTTAAAAACTGAAGAGAAGAAATTATTTCTTCTCTTTCCTTTGATATTTCTTCTGCAAATTCAAAGATCTTACCAACGTTATTATCTGAAATAACACAAATCTTTTCTATTAGCCTGTCCATATTCTCCAGAGTATTTCCTTCAGATAGTTCGTATGCTTTATTCAGGCTTCCGCCCGCTAATGATGCTATCCTTGAAGAGGCTTCCTTATCTTTATCCAGTTTCTCTTTTATTAATTTAAAAATTAAATCACTATTTAGTGGCTGAAATTTAAGTTTTTGACACCTAGAATTAATAGTTGGTAGCAACATATGGGGACTTGTAGTTGTCAATATAAGTACAATATCAGGAGATGGTTCCTCCAGAGTTTTAAGAATGGAATTTGCTGCTGCCAGATTCATCTTTTCAACATTCGGTATTATGCATACCTTTTTTTCCCCCTCAAAGGATTTATATTTGAGGAATCTCTGCATTTCTCGAATCTGATCGATCTTTATTGAGTTTCCACTTGCTTCAATAACAGTAACATCTGGATGGTTTCCACTTATAATTTTTCTACAGGAGTCACATTCATCACAAGAATCAGCAAATTCAACAAGACAGTTTAGTGCCTTGGCCAGCGTTATTGCAGTAAGTCTTTTCCCAACACCTTCTTCTCCAAGAAAAAGATATGCGTGGGGCACTCGATTAATTTCTATTGCCTTCTTTATTATAGCAATCTGCCTATACTGTCCTAGTATATCTTTAAACGACATTCTTCTCTCATTTTGTTAATTTAAACCATCAAGCATAAAATATCAGCATAGATATATCGGCAGTATACATTATAATTAATATGCTAAAGCCAAATGATTTTCTTTTTACCTAAAGTTATTGCTTATAACTGATTGTTCAGCTAGTATTTTGGGGAATAGAGTCTCACATATCTCATGATGAATTATTTTTATATCTTTGGTCCCATCAACAACTATTATTCTTTCACTATTTTCTTCAGCAACTTTTAAATATCCTTCTCTGACTTTTTTGTGAAAGTTTTTCTCTTCTCTTTCAAATCTGTCCTGTCCTTTTTGACTTATTTCTGAATGGATCCTCTTCATCGCTCTCGCTAAACCAACTTCTACCGGACAATCAATAAGCACGGTAATGTCAGGATTTACACCGGAAGTAGCAATTCGATTCAATTCTTTGACCAACTTAAGATCAATCCCTCTGGCATATACCTGATATGCAACGGTTGCATCGCTAAAGCGATCACAGAGTACGGTTTTATTACTAACCAATGCCGGTTCAATAACCTCTTTAATATGCTGTGCCCTGCTTGCTAAATATAAAAATAATTCAGTGATAAAACTCATGTCATTATTCTTAGAAGAAAGGAGTATTCTTCTTATCCCCTCTCCTATTTGAGTACCACCGGGTTCTCTTGTAATTATATAAGGGATACCTTTTGCATCGAGGAGACTTCCAATCAGGTTAATTTGTGTTGTTTTACCACAGCCCTCTATCCCCTCAAATGTAATAAACATATTCTAACCATTTTTTACAAATATTTACTCAAAGAATAATTCCTTTGAGTGGAAATCAAAAAATGCGTCATTTTCATTTTTTTGGTTTAACATTTTTTTTAACCCATTGAACTGCATCTTCAATCTTGGTTCCAGGACGAAAGATCGCTCTAATTCCTTTTCCTATAAGCTCAGGTATGTCCTTATCAGGGATAATACCTCCTCCAAAAACTATTATATCATCTGCCATATTTATTTCCAATAGTTTGAGAACCTTTGAGAACAGATGATTATGCGCCCCTGCCAAACTGCTAAGCCCAATCGCGTTTACATCTTCCTGAATAGCAGCGTTTACAATTTGTTCCGGGGTTTGATGCAGACCGGTATAGATTACCTCAAATCCGGCATCTCTCAGTCCTCTTGCGATTATTTTTGCACCCCTATCATGACCATCAAGCCCAGGTTTTGCAATCATTATCCTTACTTTACCCTCGGAGCCCATTTCTCTCCCTGCACTTTAAAAGATCCCAGGATCACGATATATTCCAAATACATCCCTAAACACATCACAGATCTCCTGCAATGTAGCATATTCTTTAACTGCATCGATTATAGGAGGCATAACATTCTCATTGTTTTCACAGGCAATCCTTATATTATCCAAACAGGTATTTACCTTACTGTTATTTCGATTTCTCTTCATATCTCTTGTTCTGGCTATCTGTTTTTCCTCCAAGTCTGGAGATATTTTAAGAACCTCGACAGGGGTAGTTTCTTCAATTACATACTTATTAACACCTACTATTGTCTTTTCTTCCCTGTCAATCTGTTGTTGATAATGGTATGCAGCATCAGCTATTTCATTTTGCGGATAACCCCTTTCAATAGCTTCAATAATGCCTCCCATATCATCAATCTTCTTTATATATTCCAATGCCTCTTCTTCCATTCTATTTGTCAGAGATTCAAGAAAGTAAGAACCTCCCAGAGGATCAATAGTATTTACTACCCCTGTTTCCTCAGCGATAATCTGTTGAGTTCTCAGTGCTATCGTCGCTGACTCCTCAGTTGGTAACGCCAGCACTTCATCCAGGGAATTGGTGTGTAATGATTGGGTACCACCCAAAACTGCTGATAATGCTTCAAAAGCCGTCCTTATAACGTTATTGTACGGTTGCTGGGCAGTCAGGGAACATCCCGCTGTTTGCGTATGAAATCGCATGAGCCAGGAACGAGGGGACTTTGCTTTAAATCTTTCTTTCATAACTCTTGCCCAGATTCTTCTTGCAGCACGATATTTGGCTATTTCTTCAAAAAAATCTATGTGAGCGTTGAAGAAAAAAGAGAGTCTGGGGGCAAAGCTGTCAACGTCAAGTCCTCTTTCAATGGCTGCCTGCACATAACCTATTCCATCAGCTAAGGTAAAAGCTAATTCCTGTACCGCAGTCGATCCTGCTTCTCTAATATGGTATCCACTAATACTTATAGTATTCCAGCACGGAACCTCTTTTGTACAGTACTCAATAATATCTACAATAACCCTTAGTGAAGGTTTAGGAGGACACATAAAGGTCTTTTGGGCCATAAACTCCTTCAGCATATCATTCTGAATTGTCCCGCTGATCTGTTTTCTACTTACTCCCTGCTTTTCCGCCACTGATATATACATCGCAAGAAGGATGGCAGCGGGAGGATTTATAGTCATAGAGGTTGTAACTTTGTCCAATGGAATCCCATGGAACAGTATCTCCATATCTTTCAGAGTATCAATGGCAACTCCGCATTTGCCTACCTCACCGCTTGCCATGGGTGAGTCTGAATCATACCCCATGAGGGTAGGCATATGAAACGCAACACTCAGACCAGTTTGCCCCTGAGACAGAAGATAAAGGTATCTCTTATTTGTATCCTCTGCAGAACCAAAACCCGAAAACATTCTCATAGTCCAGTGTCTTCCTCTGTACATCGAAGATTGAATCCCTCTAGTGAACGGATATTCTCCGGGGAAATTCATATCCCTTCGGAAATCAATTCCCTGAATATCTTCTGGTGTAAACAGTCCACCTATCTCCATATCAGATACAGTTGAGAACTTATTTTTTATTTTTGAAGAATTACCCAAGTTCTCCTTAAGCTTTTCTTCCCATTTTTCTCTATCTTTTTTAATATCTTTTATTTCACTTTCCTTAAACATTATCTTTCCATTTAATGCTTTATGAAAGTCCAAGCAATCATTAATAGGTAAATTGATATCTAGTATCAAATGTTAAATATAGTAAACATATAGCACCCCGCAAGAGACTAAGTCAAGGGGAAAAGTCTTTGGAGGAAACCTATGTCGTCACATAGAAAATTAAGAACATAGCCATTTAATTCAGCACAATTTTTTCTTGACAATTGGACACTTACTATGGTAAACGAAAATTGTTTTGTGTATTTATAAATAGTTTTTTTAACCAGTTTTGTCCCCTTAACTACCCTCTTTAGGATAGCTTACAGAAGGCTTATGCCAGGGGGTGGATTTCTTATAAATATAACCAGAACCTTTCATATAAGAAAAATCTTTCTTTTTTAAGAAAGATAGACTCGCAGTATTTTAGTTTAAAGAATCTTCAGAGTAACCATTTCTTAAAGTCGTCATAAAGAAAAAGGCAGTTTAATTCCAAAAGGGAGGTTAAACTGAGTATGAGGAGATCTTATACTTTTACCGCAATATTTCTATTTATAATAATATTTATTTCAGCTAACGTTCATGCAAATGTAACTCCTACGATTAAAAAAGTAGATACCCCACATAAAATTACCAACAAGAATAAAAAGCAAACAAATCGCAAGAATAAAAACAAAAATATTTCTTCCTCACCATCCCTCAATTCTACATTTCATAAAGTAAAAAAAGGGGAAACTTTATCCTATTTATCAAAAAAGTATTCCATACCTGTAACTGAACTAAAGAAGATCAATAATCTCAGGTCTTCTACCATAATAGCTGGGCAAAAGCTTCTCTTAAAACATAACAAAGCAAAGACATACACTGTAAAACGAGGCGATAATATATGGAAAATTGCCAGAAGATTTAATATCAAAGTTGATAAATTAAAAAACATCAATAATCTTAAAACAGACCTATTAAAACCAGGGTTAACTCTCATTTTAGAAGAAAAAGCAGAGCAGGAAAAAACAAATTCCCATGAGGCAATCCTCTCGCATGCATACATTGAAGAAGAGATAGAGGGAGTATTAGGCTCAGAAGAATATAGTCTAGAGGAAAAAGTTACACTTATTGCAAAAAAATTACTAAATATCCCTTATAGGTTAGGCGGAAATAGCCTCAATGGTATCGACTGTTCAGCCTTCGTTAAGAAAGTTTATAGCTTGATTGACGTAGACCTTCCAAGATCTGCAAGAAAACAATTTTTAGAGGGAATTAATGTTGACAAAGATGAACTCTCTGCAGGTGATCTCGTTTTTTTTAAAACTCGTGCATCCGTTCCTTCACATGTAGGGATTTATCTTGGTGACAACATGTTTATACATGCTTCATCTAAGGATAAGAAGGTCAGAATTAATAGTCTAGAAACCCCTTATTATATGAAAAGATTTATTGGAGGAAAAAAGATTCTCGAGGAAAAAGAAGATAAAGAAAAATTTGATAACGAAGGATAAACAAAAGTACAATTCATATAGTTCTTTTTAGTTTATATTAAAACCATGCCATCACTAACTGCGTTATGAGTTAAGTGTTTATTGTTTAATAATAGGTTTGCAGGCAGTATCGGCAGATTTTCTCTTTAAATCTGTATCCATTCCAAGGCCAACCCATAAACGGCAGGCTTAACCCCATCATTAAGTGAAAACTATCGCCGACATGAAAACAATTTTAATTTGACGACAGTTCACAGGATTCGGTTAGCATTATACTGGACATTTTACAGAAAACAATGAAATGATGTTGATGCTAAAAGCTGGTACCTAAATTCTAAAATTACTACTTCAAGGAGGAACTGCTCATGAAACGACGGCTTCTATTGGCGGTAATCTTTACTTTTTCCTGTACGATATTTATAACATCTGCAGGCTACCCGGAATCAAAAGGTATTAAGAGAGGTATTTCAGATGATACAATTAAAATAGGTGCTATTATGGACCTTACAGGCATGGCTTCAGCAACTACAGGGATAATTGTAGAAGCATTCAGAAACTATGCAAATTATGTAAATGATAACGGTGGAATCCATGGGAGAAAGTTAAAAATCATAGCAGAGGACGACCGTTTTACCATATCTGGCGGAGTGGCAGCGTTTAAGAAGCTGGTTTATAGAGACAACATATTTTTACTTCTTGGGCCCGGTTCGAGCGGAGAGAGCGCAACTCTGAAGAATCAGTTTATGAAGCAGAAGCTACCTACAGTTCCGTTTTCCGGAAATATGGATATGATTAAACCTCATAATAGGTACATTTTCCTACCCCTTGACACAAATGAAAATCAGATAGGGACTATTCTTGATTATATCCTTGAAACTACAAAAATTAAGAACCCCAATATAGTTAATGCAGTTATCGATACAGGTTCCAAAGACAATATAATAAAGGCTTTTAAAGTATGGGAAGAATTTTAGGGAATTAAATTTAAAGATGTCATTATCCCTCTTAATGTCCTTGATACCACACCTGAGATTTTGAACATGAAGAGAGAAGGGGTAGATTATATCGTAGTAACACATACTATCCCCTGTGCAGCTCTTCTCCTGAAGGATGCAAAGAGGTATGGATTGAATGCAAAAGTCTATGGGACAAACTTCCTTTGCTCAGAAGATATTATGAGAATAGCAGGACCGCTATCAAAAAATTTCTACGGAGTCCATTCTGTTAGTTCGTGGTACGATGACACCCCTAGAACAGCAGAGATGAGGAAGATAACCCTTAAGTATCGTCCTGGAACTGAAAAACCTTGGCGGAGCGAAAACTATACAGTAGGATGGGTTGTAATCAAGGTCTTTACTGAGGGGATTAAAAGTGCCGGCAAGGACATTGATAATGAAAAATTTGTAGATGCTATGGAGACCTTTAATAATTACAATACTCAAGGTTTGTCAGGTCCAGTTACCTATACCTCAGACAACCACCAAGGATTAAACTACGATAGGATATTCCAAGCCGATCCGGAACAAATGAAACTAATCCCGGTTTCGGATTGGAGAATGGCTCCTAAGTCGAAGTCAAAAAAGTAGGAACACTACTAGCAGTAATGGGTTACATCTTTTTTTACCCGTTAATCAATATATAAATAACTCTATTACCCTATATGGTAGGGTTGTATGTTTATATATTTAATATGCATCTAAAATTTAATTGACTCTTTAGGTCAATATTCTAAATAAGAAGGGGGGGATGTTGAATGCTTCCAGAAGAAATAACCAAGCTTATAGGTAAATCAGGAGAACCTATAATATATGATGTAGAAAGGGGGGCAATTAGAAAATTTGCCGATTGCATAGGGGATAGAAACCCTTTAATATGGGACGATGAATATGCCAGAAATTCAAAGTATGGTTCAGTCGTTGCACCACCTGGCTTTTTTGGTTGGCCTGTAAAATGGGACTATCCGATGCCTTTTGTCTCAGCAATAAGGGATGAATTAATTGCAGCAGCCACCAAAGCCGGATATTCACGCATTGTAGATGGTGGTATCGAATTTGAGTTTTTTTCTCCTGTACGTGCCGGAGATACTCTTGTAGTAGTAACAAAAGTATCTGACATCTATGCAAAGGAAACCAAGGGGAATACTCTCGTATTTTCAGTAACCGAGACCTCATATACTAACCAAGATGGTATCCTTGTAGGACTTGTAAGGCAAACTTTAATTAATAGATAACATATATCTTCAAGTCAAATACTTAACCTTTTTTTAAGTTAAGTAAACGGAGGTGATTAATTACTATGAGAAAGAATATATTGTTCTGGGAAGATGTAGAAGTGGGGGCAGAAATACCTTCATTGCCTAAGACAGCAACCACACAAATGCTGGTAAAATGGGCAGCTGCATCAGGTGATTTTAATCCTTTACATTATGAATCAACCTTTGCCGAATCCCAGGGGGTTGGGAGATGTATAGTTCATGGTCAACTTAAACGTGCATGGTTGGTTAATATGCTTACGGACTGGATAGGAGATGACGGTTTTTTAAGGAAACTTTCCTGCCAGTTTCGTGCAATGGATTATCCGGTAATGATGAAGACTATAATTGAGCCCGTTGATACAAAACCAACCCACTGGTGTAAAGGTATAGTAACAAACAAAGGAGTAGAAAACGAAGAGCACTTTATTGAGTGCGATATTTGGGTGGAAAACGATAAAGGAGAAAAGTCTACCCCCGGAAAAGCAACAATAATACTCAATACAAAAGGAGATAAATGATGGGTGATAAACTGAAGGGACAAGTAGCATTGGTGACTGGTGGAGGTAGAGGAATTGGTGAGGCAGTTTCTCTATACTTTGCTGAACAAGGCGCCAGCGTTATGGTTGCAGATGCCGGAGTAGCAAGGGATGGAAGCGGCAGTGATGCTGCTCCTGCAGAACAAGTTGTTTCAAAAATTAAGGAAAAAGGCGGTAATGCTATTGCTAACTTTACATCAATTACCGACTTTAATGCAGTTGAGGAGATGATAAATACCTGTGTAGCTACCTTTGGCAAACTGGACATTTTAGTAAACTGCGCTGGTGTACTGAGAGAGCGGATGATTGTTAATATGACTGAAGATGAGTGGTATGCAGTGCTAAATGTACATTTGAATGGCAGCTTCAACTTGTGCCGTCATGTCTGTGCAAAGATGAAGGAACAAAAAGGTGGCAGGATAATACTTCTTACATCTGATGCCTGGCGAGGATCAGTAGGTCAATCTAACTACGCCTCTGCCAAAGGAGGGATGGTTAGTTTGTGCAGAGCAGTTGCCAGAGAAATGGGGCGTTACGGGGTAACTATCAATGCTATTGCACCTATGGCAGCAACCAGAATGACCATGACTGAAGAAGTAAAAGCCGGATTAAAGAAGAGAATGGAAGCCGGTATAATCACTAAAGAGCAGTACGAATCTTTCTTTACTATGCCAGGTCCTGAATTTATACCGCCCATGATTGCTTACTTGGCAAGCGATGCAGCGGCAAATATTAATGGTCAGGTATTCCATGTTGAAAAAGGGAGAGTCTCTATCTATTCTGAACCTATAGAGGTCAGGTCGATCTTTAAAACCTCAGATAACGGCATGTTCACTATAGATGAACTGGTAGATGCCGTACCAAAAACATTGCTGACAGGCTATATCAATCCGGCACCACCAAAAAAAGAATAAAATACACAAAAATAAGCAGATTCAATAAGAAAGGCCGGGGACAAATTATTATGTCTTCGGCCTTCCTTGTTTTTCCGCAAAATCTTTTTACCTTTTAACGGATTATATACCCTACTTTCCCTTAAAAACAGGTTTTCTCTTCTCCATAAAGGCACGAGGTCCCTCTTTAGCATCTTCTGTCTGAAAGAGGTTTTTTATTAAGATGCTTTCTATCTTTAACCCTTCATCAAGAGGAAGTCCATATCCTCTATACGCTGCTTCCTTGCATGCCCTAACAGCCAGAGGTCCATTCTTACATAGCCTTTTTGCAAAATCAGTGGCAGCATCCATAAGCTCAGCCGCTGGAACTACTTTATTAACGAGACCTATACGCAGTGCTTCTTGAGCATCAACAAAATCACCAGTAATCAGCATCTCCAGGGCTTTAGCAAAAGGCACAAGCCTTGTTAACCTCTGGGTACCCCCCCAACCTGGCATAACACTCTGTTTAGCTTCCATCAGACCTAATCGCGCAGTATCCGAAGCAATTCTGATATCGCAAGCCAGAGCCAACTCAAGACCTCCACCAGTAGCTATACCATTAACAGCTGCAATGATTGGCTTAGAGACTTCCAATCCCCTCATTGGATAGACTTCAGGCCAATCGTTTCGAATAGCACGTCCTTCCTTCTCTGCCTCCATATGCCATTTAGTTACCTCTATTAAGTCTGCCCCGGCTGAAAAAGCTGCATCTCCGCTTCCTGTTACAATCGCCACCCATATATCGTCATCATCCCTAACATTAATCCATGCATCTGATAATCCCTTTAAGACTTCAGAACTGATTGCATTCATGGCTTCGGGGCGGTTGAGGGTAATGTAAGCTATTTTATCTTTTTTTTCATATAAAACTACTGACATTTAAAACCTCCTTTAAAAATAAATTACCCCGCCTATAAGGCGGGGCATCTCAAATTAGAATAAAATTAACTGTGTGAGAGTTTTTCTTCTCCATGATTATATTGAACACATTCCCTGATTAACTTCAACCGTTACTTTATCAGCTAAAACACAAAAGAATTATCTTTTTTATCAGAATTCCTTTTAGCTTTTATCTTTATCCTTATCTTTTTCAAACTGATCATGAAGCCCATGAAAACCGGCTTTTGTTCCCTTCTCTTTCCTCTCCTTAAAGAAGTTATACTCACCTGGATACCAGGACACAAGCGTCCCCATTGTGTGCATCAAAGGTCCGACATCCCATCCTGCAATCACTCCCATCTGAGAATAGGTTTGGTGACGCGCAGCCTTTCCTATGGCAATCACATCCCGCCCAAGCTTGGCTAAGTCTTTTGCCAGCTCAAGGCTAGCCTCATCCAGTTTATCCCTTGGAACTAATCTATTAACCAACCCGATCTGGAAAGCTTCGGCAGCAGTAAAATCTCTTCCTGTTAAAAATAGGTCTAGTGCTCTCTTCAATCCATAAATTAGAACCACCAGGGGAGTTATCTGACCACCAAATGCAAGCCTTTGGTCACGACGACTGAAAATAGCATCCTCAGAAGCGACCACCATATCACAACTCTCAGCTATTATAGTCCCTTCACCGATAGCTTTTCCATGTATCACAGCAACCGTAATTTTGGGAAAAAGGAACAACCTTTTGATAGACTTGTTTACCCACTGATAATCTGTCTTCAACCTTGGTTGCAAGCCAACTTTTTTCCCTTTCTCCATTCCATATATAAATCCTACTCGGTTAAGGTCATGTCCTGAACAGAATGCCTTCCCTGCTGCTTTGATCAACACCACTTTAATTTCATCATCCTCTTCTGCCAGACCAAGTGCATCCTGATAAAAGCTGTCAGTTATCCCACCATCACCAGGAAAGTCCATAGCATTCAACTTTTCCGGATAATTTAAGGTTATAGTAGCTATATTACCATCTTTTTCATAGATAACTTTATTCAGTTCTTTCCTTTCAACCATTTTATTCTCCTTTGCCTGCGTAATAAAGACTTATATAGCCAATCCCCAATTTAATCTCTGGTTCCCAGCATAGTAATAATGGGCATAAGCATTCCGGGATGACCACCTTGTGCCATGGCTAAACCCATAGTGGGGTTATTTTTAATCTGTCGGGGACCAGCTTTACCCCTTAGCTGCAAGTAAATTTCATTACACATCCTAAGACCAGTTGCACCCAGGGGATGACCAAAGGCCTTCAGACCACCATCGGTATTTATAGGAAGCTCTCCCTGCAATGTAAATGTGCCTGCTTCTATTTCCTGCACAGCGGTACCCTTTTCGCAAAAACCGAGCGCCTCGTATTCAGTCAGTTCGGCAATGGTAAAACAATCGTGGATCTGGGCCACATGAATCTCTTTACGAGGGTTCTTTATCCCTACTGCTTCATAAGCCTGTCTGGCAGCGGCCTCTGTCTCCGGCAGATAATCATACTTATAATCTATATTTTCTTTGCCTAAGCAATCCCCTATCGCTACGCCAAAACCCTTCACTAAAACGTAATCATCTTTAAAGGACTTTGCTATCTTTTCCGAACAGATAATGGCTGCGGCTGCACCATCTGTTGTGGGACAGCAATCGAACAGTCCCAACGGCCAGGCTATGATAGGTGAGTTGATGGCACGGTCCAAGTCAATCTCCTTTTGAAAATGCGCCTTTGGTGAAAAGGTTCCGTTATAGTGGTTTTTAACAGCTATCTTAGCCAATGCTCTCTTGCCTTCTTCCGGTGTGATACCACGGTTTTGAAAGTACTTGTTGGCAATCATAGCCCACCTGCCCGGGGCGGTAAAGCCCTGACCATAGACATGAGAAGCAAATTCCGGCAAACCAGCGTAACCGCTGTCTTTCAGTTTCTCCACACCAGCAACCAGAACTATGTCATAGAGACCACAAGCCACGCCGAAACAGGCATTTCTCAAAGCGTCCATACCGGTACTACAGGCATTTTCTACCCTAGTTATCGGCATATGTTTCATCTTGAGCGGTATGGCCAGTGTTGCTCCGGTGAAGGCGGATACAACGCTGCCTATCCAAGCCGCCTCAATATCCTTTGGTTCCACCCCTGCATCGGCATAAGCCTCATACACTGCATCAATAAGCATATCCTCCACACTCAAATTCCAGTTTTCTCCAAATCTTGTGGTACCCATGCCGATGATGGCTACTTTATCTTTTATAGCATCTGCTTTCACTTTTAGCCTCCTTTTTTGTCTATCTGATTGGCCGACATTTCCAGAAGTAGTTAGGATATCCCTCCGCATCGTTTATCTTTCTGAAGGTCAGCTCCAGTGGCATATCGAATTCAATCTTTTCGGGATCACGGTCGGTCATAGCTCCGTAGAACCTCAAATTTCCCTCCAGATCAACTATGCTCACAATAATCGGTGGATCGATGGATTCGCCTAGCAAATCCTTACAGAAGGTAAACAACTTACCCTTACGTTCCGAAATAGATACCTCCTTGAATTGATCCTTAGCCTGGCAGTATACGCAGACTCTCTGAGGCGGGAAAAAGGCCCTGCCACAACTGGTGCACTCACTGGCATTCAAGCCATAAATCATGCTGCGGTCTCTATGGAAGACCACAGCCGAAGAAACCTTAGGAGGACGACGACGACCTATTTCTACTTCCATGAGTTTGCGAAAACGGATATACTGTTCATAATTTGTAAGATAGTTCTTTGCTTTCAGATGTCCCTGTACACCCCTACGTTCTTTATCCATTAATGGTTTTTCTTTTACCTGGAAAGCCATTATGTCACAGCCATCACCATAACTTACAAGGAGTATTTTGTCGTCCTTGTTAGCATTTTCAACAGCCGCCACCAAAATAAGAAGAGCAAAGGCAGCGCCTATGTTACCGACAGTATCAAACATAGAGTTCTGTAGCTGGGTTTTAGCGTCTAATTTAAGCATCCTACAGGCTTCTATTTGTCCCCGGGCGTCGTGGCCATAAAGAGCCACTTTGTTAAAATCTGTGAGAGCCAAGTTTTGTTGTTTCATAAATGCTACAACGCCTTCTCTCACATTAGCTAAGTATCCCTGAGTAGCTACAAAACGATCTTCCCAGCTTCTCATAAAGGTCTGATTATCTATACGCCACTGGTCAATTATCTCGCTCTTGTGGGTATATTCGGATAGAAGATCGATATTTCCATCCTTGGCGATTAACAGGGCAACAGCTCCGTCACCAAGAACCCGCTCAAATTCTGAGCCAGGTGTCCCCAAACGGCAATCGGCGGCGACAACCAGTGCGTTCTGTACCGAACCGGCTTTCACTGCATCCATAGCCGCTCGCAAAGCATTTGTACCAGCTCTTAAAGTGCTGGTAAAATCTACAGTAAATACATCTTTCTTTAAATTCAAAGCCGAGGCAATAACAGCTGCAGCCTGTTTCTCTTTGTAAGGTGACGTGGTTGTGGCGAAATAGAGGCTATCTATGGTCTTACGATCAATACCACAAAGCGCATCCCTGCATGCCTCCACAGCCATTGTTATGCTGTCTTCATCGCAATTAGCCACCGCTTTCTCGCCTTTTGGAGCACCACCACCCCAAGCTCTGGCTATTTCTTCAAGTTTTAACCTGTAATACGGTATATAAGCGCCGGTTGATTTAATAGCGGACATTTTTTACCTCCTTTTTAGCTACCGTTTACTACCGCTCTGTTGTCTACTGGTACTGGTTGCTGATCAAGTCACTCAATAAATACCGGGATTAATATCTTTATCAAGGTACTTCAAGGTGTAGTTTTTCTCTTATCCCAGAATGATTTAATTGTAGTATTTAGCCACCTAATAGATATAGCCTTCCGTAGAACTTTATCCTACAAAAGCTTTTTAAAATTAATTCCTTACTCATGAATTATACAGACTTTCTTGAGGCCTTTAATGCCATAGAGCTTAAATGTATATCTCAAGTTTGTCCGTTATCTACCCGGTCTCGTTAAGCAACACACTCTCTTTATCCGACAACCCATATAAAAATTTAATGGTGTGGCTCATCCCTCCATCAAAATATAATGGTTGAATGGCCACACCGATATTCTCATTCAAATCTCTTAAAAGCAAAGCAGTTCTAATCTATTTCAAATTAAAGATTTTCATAGCGTTGTCTCTGAGGACTTTTTGTTTGGTCTTATCGCTTACTGGCAATTCTAAAAATTCTTTCTTAAAACGTGTCATACCAAATCCGTGAGAGCCAGAAACTATTTTGTCTCGTCCTCTGGGGCTGTCCATGAATCTGACTGTAGCTGGGTCAAGGCCTGACGGGAAATAAGCATTTATGGCACCATAACATTTTTCATGTCTCCAGAGCATTGAACACCATTCATCTATCCATGGGTAACCGGTATGTGTAAGAATTCCTGTCAACTCAGGAAAATCTATAAAAACTTGATCTGCACACATTGGGTGTCCTGGCTCGCTTGTAAGTGGCTCTGCTGAATGGCCAACCTGAAATCCTACCGGTATCCCTAATTCGACACACTTCATGTAAAGAGGATAACACTTCCTGTCATCTGGTCGCAGACCAAAACTAATGGGATGGAACCATACATATTTGAAACCATACTCCTTAACCGCCCTCTCTATTTCTTCGATACTTTCTTGAATTCTGAAGGGGTTATAGCCGGCACCTCCAATTATTCTGCCTTTTCCTTTTTTAATAAACTCTCCAATTTCATCGATAACGCCTGGGTCACGTCCCATCAATGTGTGATGGCGTAGAGACCATATCTGAATATCCAGAAACATAGCGTACTGGACTCCTATTTCATCCATTTCTGCCAATACTGCTTCGATACTACCTTTATTTGCAGCACCAAGAACTTTCCATTCTTCACCAGGTTTAAGGTTCATCTGCCTGAATACACCTGCAAAAGTAGTTTTTGCCATCTGTTGGAATTCGTAGTATTCGAAAATTTTTTGTGCCGTTTGTGGCGGTGAAGCATAACCCGTTGTTACAGACATATCAACCGATTGAATCTCTTTTAAATCCATTTTCTACCTCCTCTTTGTTTTCATGACTCAATATTGTCACGTTTGGAATAATAAAAGAATTTTAAGCATCAACAAGTTTAACCAGTTACAGGATTAATAAACTATAGAATTTGGGATTTCCTTTCAAACTTGCATCCGCCTTAAGCAGATTAAGTACTTTAACCCATCGTAGACTATGATTCGTTGGGCTCTTGGTAAGGTGTATTAGAATAACCTCCACCTTAAAAAAAGTCAACAGCTTTTTTATATTTTCGGCTATATATATTTTGATATTCATTGGTTACCATCTAATATTTGTTTAGGCAATTTCCTCCAAGATTTAATATAATTAATATAGTTCAAATAAATAATCAGATTAAATGGTTAACGTTTGCTTATTAAAGCCTATGATATCTATATTACCTAATGCGTATGGTAGATCAACATTGTCGACTGCTCATCCTAGGTTATTCCAACAAAAATATTATTTTGCATAAAAAAATATAAATTTTTAACCTTGACTAAAAAAAGCTTTTCATATAAAAATAATAATACGTTTTAATCAAATAAACTTTTTTATCACACTTTGATAAGATCAGCTAATTACAATCTTATCCCACCTCACTATCTCTATGTTGGTAATACATTTTATCTTTTCTTTTGTTAGCTATAGTTTTTTACTATGGCCCTAGAGCAGGATAGGGTCGGATCTCCTCAACTTTCTTTTTTAGATTCATTATAACTCACTTATTTGTCTATCCTGGACAATTTAGGAGACAAGAAACAATTTTTTAATACGTTTAGTTAAAAAATAATTAGAACTTCTGGAGAGTGAAATGCCTCAATTATCACATTTTGACGATGAAGGAAGATCTAAGATGGTAGATATTACCGAAAAGACAGTTACTAAGCGTGAAGCAATTGCCTCTGGTATTATAACAATGAAACCAGAGACCTTTCAAATGGTAGCCAGCAAAGAGATTAAGAAAGGGGATGTCCTGGAGGTTGCCAAAATTGCAGGCATAATGGCAGCTAAAAATACATGCAACTTGATTCCAATGTCTCATCCAATAAACATTACTTCTGTTGATATCTGTTTTCATCCAAACCAGGCAGAGAGTAAAATTATAATCGAATCGAAGGTAAAGGTTGTTAGTAAGACAGGAGTAGAGATGGAAGCCCTTACAGCAGTATCAATAACAGCCTTAACTATATATGATATGTGTAAATCGATAGATCGCGAAATGGTTATTTCAGATATAAAGCTACTCAAAAAAAGCGGAGGGAAAAGCGGTGATTATGTTAATAAAATGGTAAATAAGGGAGAAAAAGAATGAACGATTTAGCCGTAGAGAACCAAGGAAACTTTCAAGAAACCCTTAAAATAAATACTTTATTAGAAATAAACAAGGTTTTAGGCTCATCCATGGATCTAAAGAGATCGGTCAGTAACGTAATGGAAATTCTAGCTATACGCCTTACTATGAGTCATGGTTCTTTAGTATTATTGGATTCAGAGACAAATGAACTGATTATGGAAGTTGTCTATGGATCTAATAATCGAGGGTTAGAGAAAAATAATATTCACAAGCAGGTAATCGAAAGTGGATTATCGGCAGCTGTACCCAGTTTTGGTGACACCCCATTGTTTTTTGACAGTTTAAGTATGCCTGACATAAAGAAGCGGGATATTTCCTACTTATGCGTACCTATGAAGGTCGAAGATATTGCTGTTGGAGCATTTATAGTCGACCGTCTCTTCGATGATAGTATAGCATATAGCGAGGACTTAGTTTTACTTAACTGCATTACATCCCTTATTTCCCAAACAATAAAGATATACCATACAGTAGAAAAGGAAAAGGAAGAGCTAATCAAAGAGAACAATTCACTTCGCAATGAACTGGAAAAACTAAAGGAGAACAATAATAAAAACAAGTATGACTTAACAACAAATCTTCAAAAACAACACTGTATTGAGGGGGTTTTGGAGAAAAAACTGGACGAGATAATAACAGTTATGGATATTGAAATTGATGGCAAAAGAAGATTATATTCTGATATTATATCTAAAGTAGAGAAGATATTAATAAAACTGGCACTAAATAGAACAAACAACATTAAGTATGAGGCTGCTCGTTTCCTGGGGATTAATAGAAACACTTTACATAAAAAGATGAATGATTTAAAAATATCATCCTAAAAAAGCTATTTACTAAGCTCCCTTTTACTTTAGTTTTTCGAGCCAGCCTTTATTCAAGTCATAAATATTTCTTTTTAATAGACTCTTAAAAAAAGTCTATACTGGGATAGCAAAACAAGAAGCTTCAAATGCAAAGCGCAAAAAATCTGGCATCATACCTAAGAAGCAATAAATAGCCCGTTGGGCTTTTATTTTTGCCTGCTATCTGATTAGTTATTAATATCAAGTTGGGGTAACAATAATGAATTTTCAAGAAATTATACTATCTCTTCAAAGGTTCTGGTCTAATAAGGGTTGCGTCATTCAACAACCCTATGGTGTTGAGGTAGGGGCAGGGACATTCAACCCTGCTACCTTTCTAAGGGTTTTAGGCCCTGAACCATGGAAAGTTGCATACGTTGAGCCCTCCCGTCGACCTACCGATGGCAGGTATGGAGAAAATCCAAACCGTCTTCAACATTACTATCAATTTCAGGTAATAATGAAACCTTCCCCAATGGATATCCAGAACATTTACCTAAATAGTTTAGAAGAACTTGGCATAGATCTTTTAGCTCATGATATAAGATTTGTTGAAGATGACTGGGAGTCCCCTACCCTTGGCGCTTGGGGTTTGGGCTGGGAAGTTTGGTTAGATGGAATGGAGATAACCCAGTTTACCTATTTTCAGCAGGCTGGAGGCATAGACCTGAAACCTGTTTCTGTAGAGCTTACATATGGACTTGAAAGGATTGCTATGTACCTGCAGGGTATAGATAATGTATATGATCTTAAATGGGTAAATGAGATCAAATACGGTGACATACACCATCAAAGTGAAGTAGAATTCTCTACTTATAATTTTGAGTTAGCTAACGTAAAAATGTTGTTTAATCTATTTGACATGTTTGAGAAGGAATCTTTAGAATTAATCAATAAAGGCTTGGTATTGCCGGCTTATGAGTACTGTTTAAAATGTTCTCACACTTTTAATCTGCTGGATGCAAGAAAGGCTATAAGTGTTACTGGAAGAACAAGTTTTATAGGCAGGGTGAGAAACCTTGCAGGGTTATGTGCAAAAGGTTATATTAAACAAAGAGACGATATGGGATTCCCATTGCTCAAAGATTGATTGAACAGTAAAAAGTCAAACTTAGGATAGTACTATGTCAAAAGAGTTACTCTTAGAAATAGGAACAGAGGAAATTCCATCAGGGTTTGTCCCCAATGTCTTAAAGGACATGAAGGAGCTAATCGAAAAGGAGCTTAATAGCCTTAGAATTGGATTTGGACAGACAAACACTTTTGGAACTTCCAGAAGGTTGGTTCTTTATATTGACCATGTATCAGATAAGCAGGAGGACATCTATATAGAAGTTATCGGGCCGTCAAAAAAAGTTGCCCTGGATGAAAATGGGAATCCAACAAAGGCAGCCATAGGTTTTGCACGAGCACAAGGGATAGAACCAAGTGATCTCCAACAAGTAAACACTCCTAAAGGAGAGTACCTGGCAGTCAGAAAAAAAGAAATCGGCAACGACACAAAAAAGGTCCTCTCTTCTATACTACCAAGGTTTATCACATCTATCCCCTTCCCTAAATCTATGAGGTGGGGAAACTCTTCAATAAGGTTTGTTCGACCAATACACTGGATTCTATGCATACTTAATGGAAATACAATACCTTTCAGGGTTGACAGTATTGAAAGCGGAGATAATTCTTTCTGTCACCGTTTTATGAGCCCGAATTTATTTAAAGTACAGGACTTTAATCATTATATTAACCATCTTAGAAATTCCTATGTTATTGTTGATCAGGTTGAAAGAAAAGAAAAAATAAAAGAAATAATCTATCAAGCAGCAGACACGGTATCAGGGAAGGTATTAGAAGATGATGCTCTACTCGATTACGTAACCTACCTGGTGGAATATCCAACAGCAATAGTTGGGAAATTTGAAAAAGAGTTTTTAACTCTCCCTAAAGAAGTCCTTATATCCAGCATGAGCGAACATCAGAAGTATTTTTCCATAGTCGATAACAACAACAAGCTGCTGCCATATTTTATTGCAGTTAACAATACCCTTGCAAAAGATCCTGAAATAGTTGTCAGTGGCAATGAAAGAGTTTTGAAAGCCAGGCTCTCTGACGCCAAATTTTTCTTTGAAGAAGATCAAAAAATTCCCTTCCCTGATAGGGTCAACTATTTAAAGGGAGTGGTCTTTCAATCAGAATTGGGAACCTATTATGAAAAGGTTACAAGATTCCAGAAGATGGCCGAATATCTGGCATTGGAGATAAAACCTGAACTAAAAGAGACATCAAAAAAAGCGGCCCTATTCTGTAAAGCCGACCTGACTTCTGCGATGGTTGGAGAATTCCCAAAACTTCAGGGAATTATGGGCAGAGAATATGCCTTACTTTCGGGTGAAGACACAGAGGTGGCAACGGCTATCTATGAACATTATCTTCCCAGATTCGCGGGAGACATCTTGCCCACTACTCATGCAGGAGCATTCATCAGCATAGCAGATAAACTAGATACAGTAGTAGGGTGCTTTGGTGTTGGACTTATTCCAACAGGCACATCTGATCCCTATGCCTTAAGACGTCAGGCATTGGGGATTGTTAATATAATTTTAGACAATAAATATCCTATTTCTCTTAAAAAATTAATTGAAAAAAATATAGAATATCTTAATGGTAAGATATTAAAAGACCCTGTTATGATTAAAGAGGAAGTTCTGGAATTTTTTAGGCTTCGTCTTCAATATCAGTTAACGGTTAAAGGATACTCTTACGATATAATTGATGCGGTTCTCTCTCTGTACTTTGATGACCTGACTGACTCTTTTGAAAGAATAAAAGCACTGCAAGAGGTAAAAAACCAGCCCGATTTTACTCCTCTGGCAATAGCCTTTAAAAGGGCTTCCAATATTTTAAGCCAATCATCTCATGGGAAAGATGTAGTACCATCTTTGTTCCAAGATTCCACCGAAAATACTCTTTTTGAAGCATATAAAGAGATAGAAGAAGACGTATCGAAATTGATCTCTAAAAAAAGATATGCTGATGCCTTAACCAAAATGGTTAGACTTAGAAAACCTGTAGATGATTTTTTTGATAACGTAATGGTTATGATAGAAGATGAAGAAACAAGAAAAAACAGATTAGCTATACTTAACAAAATATCGCAAATATTTTTAAAAATCGCTGATTTCTCTAAGATTGTAACTGAATAGTTTCTATGCATTTTAGGGTAAAATTGGTTTGTTATAAAGTAAATTTGCCGGTATTTAATTATACAGGAGGTATATTCACATGGGGAAATATGTTTATTTCTTTGGCGGCGGAAAAACTGAAGGCAATGCAAAAATGAAGGAACTCCTTGGAGGGAAAGGATGTAACCTGGCAGAGATGGCAAACCTTGGCATTCCGGTTCCTCCAGGATTTACTATAACTACTGAGGTCTGTACCGCATATTATGAGAATAATGGTAATTACCCTGAAGGGTTAAAGACTCAGGTTGAAGATAATCTGGCCAATATCGAAACTGTTATGGGCGCAAAATTTGGCAGTGAAGATAATCCGCTTCTTGTATCAGTGAGGTCCGGGGCACGTGTATCCATGCCGGGCATGATGGATACAGTCCTTAACTTGGGGTTAAATGATACAACAATTAAAGGTCTCATAAAACAGTCCAATGACGAAAGATTTGCCTACGACTGTTATCGCAGGTTTGTACAGATGTATGGAGATGTGGTCTTAGACCTTAAACCTGTGGAAAAGAATGAGAGAGACCCTTTCGAGGTTATTCTGGAAGTGAAGAAGGAGAAAAAAGGGGTTGCCTTTGATAATGAGCTAAGCCATATTGACCTCAAAGAACTAGTTGCAGAGTTTAAACTTGAAATTAAAAAGAGACTCGGCATCGATTTCCCGGAAGATCCGATGGAGCAGCTATGGGGGGCAATTGGTGCTGTATTTGGTTCATGGAATAATCCCAGAGCCATCGCCTATCGCGAGCTTAATAACATACCAGGTCATTGGGGGACTGCAGTAAACGTACAGACAATGGTTTTCGGAAATATGGGTAATGACAGCGGTACAGGGGTAGCCTTTACCCGTGATCCATCCACGGGTGCAAATATATTCTATGGGGAATATCTTATGAATGCTCAGGGTGAAGATGTAGTGGCAGGCATTCGTACACCAAGACCAATAAACAAAATCCAAAAAGGAGATAGCCCTCTTCCTTCTCTTGAAGAAGAATTGCCCTCTATTTATAGCCAACTTGTCGACATTAGGAACAATCTTGAAAACCATTACAGAGACTTACAGGACATCGAATTTACTATCCAGAAAGGTAAACTCTGGATGCTGCAAACACGTTCCGGGAAACGTACTGGTTTTGCTGCTCTCCGCATAGCGGTAGAAATGGTCAGGGAAGGTTTGATCAAAAAAGAAGAAGCACTTATGAGGATCGAGCCTGAACAGTTAAACCAGTTATTGAATCCTGTATTCGATCTTGGAGCTAAGAGTAATGCCATAAATGAAGGAAGGCTGTTGGCTAAAGGGTTGAATGCTGGGCCAGGGGCTGCCTCCGGCAAGGTTGTATTCAATGCTGCAGAGGCAGAAGAACTTGCCAAAAGTGGTGATAAGGACATTATACTTGTGAGGATTGAGACATCTCCTGAAGACATTAGAGGAATGGATGCAGCCAAGGGCATATTAACAGCCAGGGGTGGAATGACCTCTCATGCAGCCCTGGTTGCTAGACAGATGGGAAAGGTCTGTGTAGCCGGCTGTGGAGCGTTGGAGATTGATTACAACGCTCAAAAGATGAAAGTCGGAAATACTACCATAAAAAGGGGAGACTATATCTCTATCGATGGTACCCTTGGAGAGGTTATACTCGGTAAGATTCCTACCTCTCCTTCAGAAACTTTACAGGTGTTGATAGATAAAACTTTGAAACCGGAAGACTCACAAACATATCAGATATTTACAGAGATAATGTCCTGGGCTGATAAGATCAGGGCTTTAGGAGTAAGAACAAATGCTGATAAACCGGACCAGGTAAGCATTGCAATAAGTCTTGGAGCACAGGGAATAGGCCTATGCAGAACCGAACATATGTTCTTTGAAGGAGACCGTATAGATACGGTCCGAGAGATGATTTTGGCAGAAAACAAAACAGGAAGAGAAAAGGCATTAGGAAAACTTCTGCCAATGCAGAAAGAAGACTTTGTGAGTATATTCAGGCTGATGAACCGTATGCCGGTCACTATCCGAACCCTTGATCCACCTCTTCACGAATTTCTTCCCGGGAATCCTAAAGACATAGATGCACTGGCTAAAAAAATGGGTGTGTCCAAGAAAAAACTGTTATCCAAGATAGAAAGCTTGCATGAAACTAATCCTATGCTTGGCCATAGAGGATGCCGTCTCGGCATAGTCTATCCGGAAATCACTGAGATGCAGGCAAGAGCGATATTTGAAGCGGCATGCCAGGTTGCAAAAGAGGGTATCAAGGTTCTTCCTGAAATAATGATTCCACTTGTAGGGCATGTAATGGAATTGAAAATGCAAAAAGAGGTAGTGGACAGGGTTGCAAAAGAGGTGATGATAATTTACGGCATTAAAATAAACTACCTGGTGGGCACCATGATAGAGCTCCCAAGGGCTGCTATCACAGCGGATGAAATAGCCCAGGTTGCAGAGTTCTTCTCTTTCGGTACCAATGACTTAACGCAAATGACCTTCGGATTAAGCAGGGATGATGCAGGTAAATTCCTGCCATTTTATATCAAGGAAGGTATTCTGGACAGGGATCCATTTCAACAATTGGATCAAGGCGGAGTTGGAAAGTTAGTTGAAATAGGTGTACAGAAGGGTAGAGAGGAAAAACCATCTTTAAAAATAGGTATATGTGGAGAGCACGGCGGTGATCCAAGTTCAATAGAGTTTTGTCATAGAACAGGCTTGAACTATGTCAGCTGTTCTCCCTTTCGTATTCCTATAGCAAGGCTGGCATCTGCACAGGCAGTGTTAAGGGATAAGGTGGCACCAACAAAGGGTGACTAACCAAAGTGATAGTGACAAATAAGAAAGAACGCCTTGACAAACTATTGGTTGATCAGGGCTTAGTACAAAGCAGGGAAAGAGCAAGAGCCTTAATTTTAGCCGGCAAGGTCTTAGTAAATGGTATAAGGGTTGATAAGGCTGGCACAAAAGTATTAACTGATTCTTCACTCAAGTTAAAAGAAAATGATATACCTTATGTAAGTCGTGGGGGAGTTAAATTAGCCCATGCTCTAGACGAATTTAAGCTTGATGTAGAGGATAAGGTAGCTCTTGATATAGGAGCTTCCACCGGTGGTTTTAGCGATTGTCTATTACAAAGGGGGGCTAGGAAAGTCTATGCCATCGACGTAGGTTATGGTCAACTAGCATGGAAATTAAGACAAGATTCCAGAGTAGTTGCTCTTGAACGAAGAAATATCCGTCACATAGCCCCGGAAGAGATCACTGAAAAAGCTGATTTAGCTGTAATAGACATCTCATTTATATCCCTGACCAAAGTACTGACCAAAGTAAATGAGCTGATAAAAGAAAAAGGCTTTATAATAGCCTTAATCAAACCCCAATTTGAAGTAGAAAAAGGAGAAGTTGGAAAAGGGGGAATAGTTAAGGACCCTGAAAAACATACGCAGGTAGTTGAAAAGATAAAAAGTTTCGCCTCCCTTCATGATCTAAAAGCAATAGGACTAACTGAGTCTCCTATATTGGGAGCCGATGGGAATAAAGAGTTTCTGATATACTTAACGAATTAATACTAAATAATTCCATTTTCCGCTCCCTAGTGCATTTTATAAACCTATTCTAGAATTGCTCTATACATTTTCAAAAACTCTCTGCTTGCAGGGATCAAACAAATAAAATTCCCTATTCATATTCTCTATAAAGGATTTTTCCGTTTTTTAGTATAAACTAATTATTTTACATAACAACTAAGGGGAAATATGTCTTTAAAACTGGCCAAAACTGCAGGGTTCTGCATGGGCGTCAGGAGAGCTATAGATATTGCATTAGACGCCATAAACGAAAAAGATAATATATATACTTATGGCCCCCTGGTCCATAACCCCCAGGCCATTGAGATGCTTGAGAGTAAAGGCATAAAAGCTCTTGATAAAGTGAACGGTACGTTGTCAGGAACAGTTGTCATCAGAGCACATGGAATACCCCCCAATGAGCGTTTACAAATTCAAGAGAAGGGATTAAAGATCCTGGATGCTACATGTCCCAGGGTTATAAAAGTTCAGTCTATAATAAAAAAACAGGCAAATGAGGGTTATAATATCGTTATTGTAGGAGACAGAGAACATCCGGAAGTAATCGGACTTTTAGGCTTCTCCCTTGATAAAGGGATAGTATTAAGTGGTATAGAAGAGGTTGATAACCTACCTCAGGATATTGAAAAGATTTGTGTCGTAGCTCAGACAACTCAGGACACATCAAAATTCACAGCGATTTCTGAGAAGATCAAGGAGAGGTTCTCCAATGTTATAGTATTCAATACCATATGTGACTCTACTTCAAAAAGGCAAAAAGAAGCAATCGATTTGGCAAAAAAAGTAGATATCATGGTGGTCATAGGGGGGCGAAATAGTGGTAATACACAAAGATTAACAGAAGTATCAGAATCCACCGGTACCAAAACTCTGCATGTAGAGACAGAAGAAGATATTGATCCCAGAAAGATCATAAATTATAATAATATAGGAGTAACAGCGGGTGCATCAACACCAAACTGGATGATAAACAGGGTAGTTGACAGAATAGAGAGCCTCCAAAAAAAGCGGGGGTCTAACTTTTCAAAGTTTTGGTCTGATTTTCTTGGATTTCTTGTTATGAGCAACATATATGTTGCCTTTGGCGCTGGTTGTTTAAGTTATGTCAGCTGTTTACTTCAGGGAATTACCCCAAGGTTCTCCTATTTTCTTATTGCCGGTTCCTATGTATTCTCCATGCACATTCTTTATTATTTTATGGACAAGGATGCTGCAAGGTATAACGACCCTGTAAGGGCGGATTTTTATAAAAGATACAATGGAACCTTCGTCACATTCATTATACTTTCGGCATCTACCTCACTTTATCTCTCATTTCAGATGGGAGCAAAAGTCTTTTTCTTCCTTATAACTATCTCTGTTCTGGGATTAATTTACGGTATTAGGATTATCCCCAAAAGTCTATGGAATATCCTTCATTACAAAAAATTAAAGGATATACCGGGGTCAAAAACTGTATTTGTTGCGCTTGCATGGGGAGCAGTTACTTCAATCTTACCTGCTCTGGCGTTGAACCAAAGAATCAGTCTTTCCACTGTTATAGCCTTCTTCTTTGTCGTTATTCTGGTATTCGTCAGATCGGCTCTATTTGACATAATGGACATTCAAGGAGATAAAATTGTAGGCAAAGAGACTCTCCCAATTACAATAGGAGAAAATAAGACGAGGTTTATACTCAGGTTGTCATTAATAATTCTATCATTAATTCTTTTATCTTCATCTCTATCAGGCTTTATACCATCTCTGGGATATCTGCTTTTGGTGTGTGTAATCTATGCATATAGCTACCTGTTTATTTACGAAAAGATGACTATATCTCATGGTATTTTGCTGGAAGGTATGGTTGAAAGTAATTTTGTTCTTGGATGGTTAGTTTCGCTAATCTGGATTTATTCGTTGTCTTAATTGGTTGTCAGCTCAGCTTTTTTGGTTGATAGCTGCAGTAGGGTTCCTCTCCTAAATAATCTCCTGTATACTCATAGGCCCTTGCCCGGCATCCACCGCAGACCTGTCGATATTCACATATCCCGCATTTCCCATTGTATCTGTCATAATCCCTCAGGGATTGAAAAACCTTTGAATCTTTCCATATCTCCTGCAGGCTGGCATTTTTGATATCACCACAGTTGACTTCCAGATAACCACAGGGTTGAACCTGCCCTGTATGGGATATAAAGCAGAAAGATACTCCGCCCAGGCATCCCCTGGTTACAGCATCCAAACCATGGGTTTCAAATGTTATCTTTTCCCCATCTTCTTTTGCTCTCTGTCTGAGAATTCGGTAGTAGTGTGGAGCACATGTAGCTTTTAAATGTATTGGAACCTCTTCTCTCTTGTCGTAAAACCAATGAAGAACTCTTTCGTACTCTTCCTTTGGAATCTCATCGTATTTCATATCTTTTGCTCTACCGGTAGGAACTATCAGAAATATATGATGAGCAACCGCACCCAGTTCAATGGCTAAATCCAGTATCTCCGGAACTTCCTCTTTGTTACTGTTGGTAACAGTAGTATTTATCTGGAATTCCAGCCCTGCCCTCTTAGCGTATTCTATACCCCTTAGTGCGCCTTGAAACGCTCCTTTCACCTGACGGAAATTATCATGGCTTTTCTCATTTGCACCATCTAAACTTATACTGATTCTCTTAATTCCAGAGAGCATCATCTTTCGCGCATTTTCTTCGTCAATGAGGGTGCCGTTAGGGGCCATAACCATACGAAGGCCCTTCTCGGTTCCATATTCAGCTATTTCAAAAATGTCCTTCCTCATCAATGGTTCTCCACCTGTTAGTATAATCACAGGGGTACTGAATTCTGCAATGTCATCGATCAGTCTGAAACACTCTTCAGTTGATAATTCCCCTTTGTAGGGCCCCTTTTCAGCAGAAGCACGGCAATGCATACAGGATAGGTTACAACTCCTTGTAACCTCCCAAGCAATCATTCTTAATTCAGAATTGTGAGACATGCCTTGAATAGTTTTATTCATATAAAAAAAGTTCAGGAGTATAATAGTTGCAAAGTCAAAACTATTTAATGCTTAACTTTCCCGTGTTTAATATCCTTGCCGCTTCTTTTGCAAAATAGGTGACGATCAGATCGGCACCAGCCCTTTTTATACTTAAGAGGCATTCCATCATTACCTTTTCACCATCAATCCAGCCCAACTTATCGGCAGCTTTGACCATGGCATATTCACCGCTTACATTGAAGGCTGCCACCGGCAGATCAAACTCCTCTTTTATCCTCATTATAATGTCAAGATAGGCAATAGCAGGCTTAACCATTATGATGTCAGCCCCCTCTTCCACATCAAGACTTGCTTCACGAACAGCCTCTATTAAGTTGGCGGGGTCCATCTGATAGGATTTCCGATCACCAAACTGGGGTGATGATTCTGCTGCCTCTCTGAAAGGTCCATAAAAGCTTGAAGCATACTTGACAGCATAAGACATAATCGGGATATTTTCATACCCATTTCCATCCAGATATTCCCTTATTTCTGACACTCTCCCGTCCATCATATCAGATGGAGCAACCATGTCTGCACCTGCTTCCACATGAGACAGGGCCATCCTTGCCAATAATTCCAAAGTTGAATCGTTGTCAACATCCCCATCCTTAATTATGCCACAGTGTCCATGATTGGTATATTCACATAGGCATACATCTGTAATAACTATCATTTCAGGAACTTTATTCTTAATCTCTTTAATTGCTCTCTGAATAATACCTTCCTTAGAATATGCTTCTGAACCTTTTTCGTCTTTTTTCTTTGGTATACCGAACAGCAGTACAGCTGGTATTCTCAGATTATTTATCTCTTTTACCTCTCCTATAAGTAAGTCCGGGGATAACTGAGATATACCAGGCATGGCTTCTATCGGTTTTTTAACACCTTTCCCATGAGTAACAAATAGTGGACATATGAAATCATTGATGGAAAGGGTCGTTTCTCTTATCATACTTCTAAAACGTTCATTCTTTCTTAACCTTCTTGGGCGGTAATCTGGAAATAACATAATTAAAACTCCTGTTTAATCTGTACTGGAAAATGAAAAATTTCCTTTGGAACCAATATTAGCAGGATTATTGGGGTACCCATCTAGATGAAGCAAAAGGTAAGCATTTTCAGGTGTATGAGCACGAAGGGCGAGTTTCTGAAAATGCCTGAAGCGATTCATAAATGGGTCAAAAACCCTGCGCCAGAGAGCGGAAAAGGGAGTTTTTCAACATTAACTATATAATCCCTATTTCACCATCAGTCAAATAACATGCCGGATCAGGTGACCAGATATCTCCTGTAACTGCCTCTGCCCTGACACGGAAGTTCCCTCCACATATACCAAGCCACCAACACTTGGCACACCTTCCCTTAACATGGGGCTTTTTATCTTTTAGTTTTGCCATCAACTCGTTGGAGGTGTCAATCCATATCTCACTAAATGGTCTTTCTTTAACATTACCGAAGGAATAGTGCCTCCAGAACTGGTCGGCATAGACAGAGCCATCCCAGCTGACACAGCCTATACCATTTCCCGAGCTATTACCTTCGTTCATCTTTAAGAGTTCTAAGACATCCCCAGCCCGTTTAGGGTCTTCCTTTAATAATCTCAGATAGATATAAACACCATCTGCGTGGTTATCTACTGTTAGTACCTCTTTTGAGAAACCTCTATCAAAAAGTTCTTTTGTCTTATCAATTATGAGATCAACCGCCTGTCGTGTTTCTTCGTTTGAAAGGTCTTCTTTTACCAATTTGCTGCCTCTCCCTGCGTATACCAGATGATAGAAGCAAACCCTTGGGATATCCTCTTCTTCCAGAAGTCTGAATATTCCTGGAATATCATGAACATTCCGCTTATTAATAGTAAACCTAAGGCCTACTTTTATACCTTCTTCTTTGCAGTTTCTAATACCAGTTAAAGCCGCGTTAAAGGCCCCCTTAACTCCACGAAACCTGTCGTTAGTTTCCATCATACCATCAAGGCTGACCCCGATATATGACAGACCGATCGATTTTAATATCCTTGCAACCTCCCTTGTTATAAGTGTTCCATTTGTTGAGATAACTGCCCTCATCCCTTTTTCAGTGGCATGTTTAGCCAATTGAAAGATGTCCTCTCTCATAAGAGGTTCACCACCGGAAAACAGAATGACAGGGGTACCAAAATCTGCCAGATCATTAATTAGGGTTATCCCCTCCTCTGTATTCAATTCATCACTATAATTAACATCCTTTGAATGGGAGTAACAGTGTATGCATCTCAAATTACATCTCTGCCCCACGTTCCACACTACTACTGGTTTCTTATCCTTCGAAAACTGCAGAAGGTGAGAAGGAAGTTCGCCTGATTCCCTTCCGTATCTCAAGGGATCAGAAGGCTCTACTGTTCCACAGTAAAGTTTTGATATCCCAATCATCTTTTATTTCAAACTCCACAAATCAAGACAAAGATGGCTTTAAATAATAATCAATAATTGCGTACGTCAAATCAGGTATTGTATAGTTTTCAGGCATAATGTCTGTTTTTATTCCTAATTTTTTTGCAGTTTCGGCAGTTATAGGACCTATAGAGGCAACAGTTATACCTTTAATAAGAGATAGAAGCTCATCCCTTTCAAACATTTCAGCAAAATTCTTCACCGTTGAAGAACTGGTAAAGGTAATTACATCAATTATTCCTTCTTTAAGGAGCCCTTTGATGGTTTCTTTGTCTTCCAATGGTTTAACATTCTTGTAGGCAATTACTACATCAATGTTTCCACCTGATTTACGTATCTCCTCTGGAAGGATTTCTCTGGCTTCTTCAGCTCTGGGCAATAGGATATTCTTACCCTCAATCCCTATCTTTTTCAGACCTTCTAGAATCGCCTCAGCCTTATACTCATCCGGGACAAAATCGATGTTAATTCCTGATTTTTCTATATCTCCTGCAGTTCTAGGTCCGATAGCACAGATTTTTATACCTTTTAAATCCCGCACGTCTCTTCCCCGTGTCCTTAGTCTTTCGAAAAAGAACCTTACCCCGTTTACACTGGTTAATATTAACCAGTCATACTTTTCTAAATTATCGATTGCCTTATCTAATGTATCGAAACTTAATGGTGGCCTTACTTCAATTATCGGGAATTCTATCGGTTCAGCCCCATATTCTCTAAGAAGGTTTGTAAATTCACTTGCCTGGCTTCGCGCTCTTGTAACTATTATCTTTTTCCCAAACAGTGGTTTTGTTTCAAACCAATTTAGTTTATCCCTTAACCCGACAACATCTCCAATCACTGTTATGACAGGCGAGGTTATGTTTTTTTCTTTAGCTAACTCAATAATTGTCTCTAGTGTGCCTGTCACGGTGTCCTGTCTTCCAAGCGTTCCCCACCTTATAATAGCAACAGGAGTCATGGGGTCTCTACCGTTTTTTATCAGGTTCTTAACAATCTTTTGAAGGTTCTTTACACCCATCAGAAACACAAGCGTACCTATCCCTGTAGATATTTTATCCCAGGCAATACTGGATTCATCTTTTGTCGGGTCCTCATGACCAGTAATAAACGCAACATTAGAGGTAAAATCCCTATGTGTAAGAGGGATACCAGCATAGGCTGGGACTGCGATTGCAGAGGTCACTCCAGGAACTATCTCAAAGGATACCCCACTGGCAACAAGCTCTTCTGCCTCTTCGCCACCCCTCCCGAATATAAAAGGGTCACCCCCTTTAAGACGGGCAACAACTTTGTCTTCTCTTGCCCTTTGGATTATAATGCTGTTTATCTGAGATTGTGAATAGGTATGGTCTCCTCCTTTTTTTCCTACATAGATAAATTCCACATCCTTATTTGCATACTCAAGCAACTTAGAATTGGCAAGATAGTCATAAACTATTACATCTGCCTTTCTAATGCATTCAATACCTTTCAGCGTAATAAGACCAGGATCACCAGGCCCGGCACCTATGAGATATACTTTCCCTCTTTTCAAATCTCCTCTCCAGTTTCTTCTCTGTAAATCTGGATAAATGTTGACAGTAAAGCAAGTACTAATGGCCCAAATAGCAATCCCAAAATTCCAAACAGTTTGAGACCACCTAAAACAGCAAGAAATATCACAAAAGATGAAAGGTTAATCTTATTTCCTATAAGCTTTGGTTTGAGAATATTGTCAATAGAACCCAAAACGATTATTGAATAAACAATTAAAATGATACCTTTTATCAGACTGCCCTTAAGAATTAGAATGATTGCAACTGGTAACCATATTACAGTCGATCCTATGGCAGGTACAAAAGCCAAAAGAAATATTAAAAAGCCCCAGAATAGGGATAGTTGAATCCCCAGAACAAAGAATATAATACCGCCTGTAATACCTTGTAGAAAGGCTGTGGTCAAATTTCCTATTACAATAGCGTTAATTGTATCCTCTATCTTTTTCAGGACTTGCTCCTTGTATGAGGTCTTGATAGGCAGAAGATCAAGGATGGTATTCTTGATTTCAACCCCATTGTCGAGAAAATAAAAGACCGAGAAGAGTATTATAAAAAAAGATATTATAAAAGTAGCTATGCTGCCGATGATGGTTATTAGACTCTTTGCAAGGAACCCTGAAATCTGCTTTGTAGTATCAGCCAGTTTGTCCTCTATGCCTTTTTGATCAATCAATGCAGATATTTTTTTGCTAAGTCTGCATTTCCAGTCATTTGAATTCTCATCAGAGCATCCCTTGAGTTCTTCTATCTGACTGCTGACCATTTGTTCGGTATTTGAATACAGCTGTTCTGTCTGACGAGCCAGGGGGGGGACGAGTATTGCAAGGAATAATAGCAGTACGATAGCACTGCTCAAGCTCAATATTATCCCTGCCAGTTTTTTTGATTTTAGTATTTTTGCCAATCTATTGTGCAAAGGGAACAATAGATAAGAGATTAAAGCACCAATAACAAGAGACGCCAGATAATCTTTTAAAACAAAATAAGAAAGCACTATTAAAAGTAAAAAGAGGATAAGGATTACATGTCTTTTTGAATCTTTTTCTGGCATTTCTATCCTTTTCCCTCCTGATATTATACTTTGTGTTTACTTATGCATTTTATCTTTGAGTAATTATTTGTTATCAGAGGCTTGTATTATCACTAATTCAATTACAAAAGCGGCTAATTTCGATTCAAAAGTGGGCCGGATAAAATTGAGGTTAAAAGCTGAAATATTGACACTATACTTAACACTCTGTATAATAACAAACAACTATGGAGATATTATAAAAAAATATAAACTATAATTATCTTATTATCAAGGGAATAATAACAACAAATACTTAGGATATTTCCCCGTATAATTTTAGCAAAAAATAGATTTATAAAACAAAGGTGAAACTCCTTTAATAACTCCAACTTTGTATTAATAACTCTAAATAGTGTTTATACCTCAAACTAAAGCTGTAAATAGTAAATAATATAGATATTCTTCAATTAAAGCAGATTGGATAGGAGATGAGCCATACCATCTTTAACCATGATGACATAAAGCAGATAAACGCTATTGGGATAACCGAAGAACGGGTAGTTTCTCAAATAGAAATCTTTAAGAGGAAACCTTCTTACATAAATTTGAATCGCCCCTCTATCATAGGTGATGGCATAATAGTTATACCGGAAGGTGAAATTCAGGAGCTCCTTCTTCTCCATCATCAGGCAGCTGCTACAGGGCGTTTACTTAAATTTGTGCCTGCTTCAGGTGCTGCAAGCCGAATGTTCAAGTCGATGATCTACTTCTGTAATCTAAACCAGAAAATTGATAGAAAAGACATTATTAAAAAAGCCGGGGGCAGCAAAGAATCTGAAGAGATGCTTTCTTTTATAAATGGCATAAGGCAATTTGCCTTTTTCGATGACCTTAAATCGTTAATGTCTGCTTCTGGATTTGACATAAACGCCCAAGTAGATAAAGGTCAATTTAAGGAGATTGTCGATTATTTACTTAATCCTCATAGTCTTGACTATGCTAATTTACCAAAAGGGTTACTTAAGTTTCATCAATATCCTGATGGGAATCGTACTGCCTTTGAGGAACACCTAGTAGAGGCTGCTGACTATGTCAAAGATCTTCATAATATATGCCGTCTCCATTTTACTGTTTCTTTCGAACATCAAGATAATTTCAAAAGTTTTCTGGAATATATTAAAAACAAATATGAAAATAAATTTAATGCCCGCTTTCAGGTGGACTTTTCTCTTCAAAAGAGATCAACCGATACTATTGCCGTGGATTTGGAAAACCAGCCTTTCAGGGAAGGAGACGGGAAGCTTCTGTTTCGCCCTGGAGGGCATGGCGCCCTTATAGAGAATCTAAACGATCTCGAAGGGGATATCATCTATATAAAAAACATTGACAATGTGGCGCCAGACCGGATTAAGGGTCCTACATATCTCTGGAAAAAGGTTTTGGCCGGCTATTTGGTTAAGCTTCAGAAGATAATTTTCAACTATATCGAAAGATTAACTTCTGAGGAACCTGAGGAGCGCTTTCTTGAAGAAGTTATGAACTTTACCAGAGACAGCTTATCTTTGACTTTTACAAAAAGCTGGCAGTCCAAAACTATCAGAAAAAAAAGAGAGCTGCTTTTGAACAAACTTAATCGTCCCCTGAGGGTGTGCGGTATGGTCAAAAAGGTGGGAGAACCTGGAGGTGGCCCTTTTTGGGTTGAGGGAAAAGACAGGGCATTATCCCTGCAGATTATCGAAAGTGCCCAGGTTAATCCTTACTCAAAGGAGCAACAGTCAGTATTTGCCTCAGCAACACATTTTAACCCTGTAGATATTGTTTGCGGTGTCCGGGATTCTAAAGGAGATCCCTTCGATCTGAGAAATTATGTGGACTCTGACGCTGTCTTTATCTCTAAAAAGTCAAAGGATGGCCGGGACCTGAAGGCATTGGAGCTTCCTGGTTTATGGAACGGGGCAATGGCGAATTGGAATACTGTTTTTGTGGAAGTTCCAATCATAACCTTTAATCCTGTGAAGACCATAAATGACCTGCTTCGGATGACGCACCAACCATAGCTGAACAGGACAGACAAATAAAGAATATTTATAACATCAAATCTGCCTTAAGACCGCATTTTACTTCTTTTGTGAACAAATGATCATTTTGGATATTATAGGCAAAACACATATTCTTTATTTTAGGATAAATTTCAAATATTTTATTTCTTATTAATCCGGCATCTTCGATATAGTCACTTAATGGTAAATTTTGGGGGTTGTCTATGAATTGAGCCATACTTCTGGCCACTTCCAGGGTTATGTCAACCAAGTGGTGGCAACCACACTCTCCCCCTATTCTTTCGTTTACCTTTTCTGCAAAACCACGCCTGATCTTAAGGCCAACCAGATTAGCCATCTTTTGACTGGTCTGGCAGCAAACCTCAACATATGGCGCTTTTTGAAAGTTTGCCTCTGCATGTATTATTTCCCTGGCCGGAAAGGAAATATGAAAAGTGGTAGAGATATGATGCACATTATCCAGCAAGTATGCCTCTGCTTTCAATAACCCTTCTTTAATAATATCCACTTTTATGTTTTTGTTTCTTTCGAATAGTGCCACTTGAATGCCCCTTTCTAAATCTAGCAGAATCTTCAGTTTAAATCTTTGTAACCTTCAGCATTAATTGTTTATCTAAGGTATACCTTGCTGTCAATACAAAAAGATTGCAAAAATTAAGTAGTTCATCCTAAAAATGAAAGGGTCTTGACTAGAACAGAGAGTTAAAAAGTGGTATAAGTCTAGTCATGACAATGAAAAACAAGTATGTAAAACGTTCAAGAATTTCTGAGGCGAAATTTAGGGAACTTGTAAAGCTTTTTTCTTTAGATATTCCCTC
>JBDRRJ010000014.1:0-190830 GCA_043825855.1 Pseudomonadota bacterium
AATTTCATGCCCTATCTCTTTGCTTCTGTACATCACGGATGAAGGGAAATCCTGGGCAGTCTGCATATACCAGTATTTACCTATTACCGTCCATTTGTCTATAGGATAACTGGCACCAAGCATTGTTAACCATCTACCCAAGGCAGTGGTGTTAAATGGGTTGCCGGGTGGTGTGCCGTCATACAAACCCCAGCCAGAGACTGGCAGACATGCCTGTGTAAAATCCTCTGCTGCTATTCCATTACCCCAGTAAAAGATGTTTGGACCAGGGAGGAATAAACCCATTGAAGGATACTTGCAGGTGTTCCTTGCGGTAGCATATTGGTTCATGGTATTGTCGGTGCTGTCATTGTCACCGGAGGCGTACATAGTTAAGAAATCAAGCTTAACTCCGCCAAGAGTCATGGTGGCATCTGCTCTCAGGTAATACCCACTGTAATCCTGGTCCTGTACACCTGAGGTGGTAAAATCCCTTGTCCCGAAATCATAAATCGCGTCAAAGCCGACTTTTACCGGACCTATAGTGAAACCAGCCCATACACCTATCCAGTAGATATCATCAGTGTAAGCCGTAGGCATTACAAAAGGCGTTGGTGTAGAAGAGGCTGCCACAACCATATTATCCGTGCGCATTCTGTTCCACACACCGTAAGCACCAAATTCATAGGTCTTGTTTTTCATGGTGAAGTCAAGAGCGTACAGATCATTGTCGTCATCGCCATTGCCACGGAGAACAGCGTCAGATGAGGTACCCTCTTGGATCTTTACCCACCATGCTTTCAGATCCATACCTTTGGCGAGGTTATAGGTAAGTTGAAGAGAAGGCACAGCACCTGCAGCAGAAATTACGGTATGGTTGTGAGTATAGAGGAACTGTTTACCGACACTCACACTAAGAGGTGTACCTGGCAGAGTAAAATCAATCCATGCTGCCCTTACCTCTATGTTGTTATTGCTCATATCCGAAGACACACCGGTATCAGCGCCTTGGTGCCATGACTCTCCAGCACCACCACCCTGGATACCATAACTTTTGCCCCATTCATCCCAGCCTACCTCGATCAAGAAAAAGCCTTTTACATCTTTCATAATTGCTATATTTGTCAGGCGGAATCTCTGGGTAACATATGCTGCATGGTCATCAGTATCGGAATTCATATCAACGACATTGTCGTTCATAGTGCCAAAAACCTGATAGTCACCTTTAGTTATGAAAATCGGGGCGGCAGATGTTCCTTTTGGCATTGCAAATAATGCAATCACTGCTAATGCCAGGGTTAATATTACAAACTTTTTCATTATTTATACCTCCTGTTTATAGTACTTTCCTCTAGTACCAAACCTTTCCCTTTAGTTTCTTTTTTTTAACTATTTAAACATTTACCTTTTCTTAAAACTAAGCTAAAAAACCAAGAACTATCTTACTTAACGATATTATTTGCTCTTTTCTCCTTGTTAAACAGTAATTAGCTCTATTAGCCTACCATCGCATCACCCGCCTTTCTATAATTTGAATTTTTTAGTACTTCTTCTTAGAAGCGGTATACGCCTTAATTACTTAAATTCATTTATTATCAAGACAATCCATTAGTTGCTCATTTTTTGAGGGCTAAAATAACACCTTTAATATAGCCTTGTCAAGAGTTTTTTTTAAAATCTTATCTAAGACTCGTTCCATTAGAAAAGATGAATATCATTTTATGACCTGTTTGTCAAGCTTTTTTAGCTTTAAAAGCAGTGGGAAAAAGCAAAAAATGGATTGTAATAAAAGCTGTTGACAGATAAACTCTGATAGACTATAGAAAAAGAGAATTCAAATCGAAGTCAATAAAGTTAAGGATGATACTTATGTTACTGGTGGTGATTTTACAACTTGCGGAGGAAGGGTCTTATTTTTCAAAGGTGTTTTTTCAATGAAAGAAGAAAAGTTTTTACTGCTTTATCCTAAAGAGGAGATTGCCCTGAAGGTAAAAGACCTGGCTGACCAGATTTCGAAAGACTATGATGGAGAGGAAGTCATACTTGTATGCATCCTGAAGGGGGCATTCATCTTCCTTGCCGATCTTATTAGATACCTCCGTATACCGTTAAAGATTGATTTTGTAAGGCTTGCAAGCTATGGTTCACAGACCAGTTCATCAGGAGAAATAAATATCACCAAGGATATCGAGTTGTCAATTGAAGGAAAGAATGTAATTATTGTGGAAGATATTATTGATACAGGATTAACCGTCTCCTATCTGATTGAGAGGCTTAAGGCAAAAAAACCAAATTCCTTGAAGTTATGCGTCTTGATAGATAAAAACGAGAGACGAGAAGTAAAGATTGAAACGGATTATGTTGGCTTTATACTGAAAGAGGGTTTCATTGTCGGTTATGGGTTGGATTTTGACGAAAGTTACAGACACCTACCTGAAATATATATGATAGTTGAGAATAAATGAGGAGGCGGTCATGATAGTTCAATGTGAAATATGCCAGACAAAGTTTAAACTAGACGATGAAAGAGTGCCTGAGGAAGGAGCTAAAGCAAGGTGTTCAAAATGCCAACATATATTTGTAATCGTAAAGCCTATAGGAACAAAAGATATTGAGATCAAAGAGAAATTAAAGGGAGGAGAAAAGGCGGTTAAATCAGGAAACCCTGTTTTGAAAATCATGCTGGTTCTTGCCTTGCTTGTCTTAATTTGTTATGGAGTTTTTCTCCATTGGGATAAACTGGAAGAGATAAACTGGAAGGGATTCAGCATATCCTATATTAAAGATTATTTTGATGCAATAGTATCGCCTAATAAAGGTACCATCTTGTCCAAATCTCAAGTTCATGGATATTATATGAGTAATATCCATGCAGGCAGGATACTTGTAGTAGAAGGTGTAGTTATGAATAACTCTACAGAGACAAAGGGTTTTATCAAAGTGAAAGTGTCGCTCTTAGACAGCATGGATAAAAAGCTGGCTGAGAGAGAAGCATATTGTGGCAATATATTTTCCAGGGATGAGTTAATGGAACTGGGAATTGAAGAGATAAATTCCCAGATGGACAATCCTAAAGGAGAATCATCAGTAAACATGTATATCCCACCACAAAATTCTATTCCTTTTATGGTTGTCTTCTTCAATTTGCCTGAGGGTGTAAAGAAGTTTAATGTTAAGTTAGCGAGTGGCGGTAAAACAGTAAGGTAATTAAGATGTCAGCATTTAGTCACAATCAAAAAATAAAAGCAAAGGATATGGTATATCGATTTGGAATCAACTAAAAACTTAATTTTTGCTATTATATCTTTGATTGCCGTGATTTTTATTGGAACTATCGGTTACGTTTTTATAGAGAAATGGGATTTTCTTGATTCTCTCTATATGACTATTATAACCATAGCCACCGTAGGGTATGGTGAGGTTTCTAGACTCAGCATCCATGGTAAAATATTCACTATTGGGTTGATTGCAGTAGGAGTCGGTATCGCTGCCTATATAGTCGGAAGTATTACAAGAATGATGATAGAGGGAGAGATAAGAAGAATATTGGGGAGGAGAAAATTGGAAAAGCGGATTAAAAAACTTAAGGATCATTATATTATCTGCGGGTGTGGCCGAATAGGTAGTTTAATCTGCAGAGAATTTGCTGCATCTGCTAAATCAATACCATTTGTAGCTATTGACAGTGACCCCGAAGTTATAGAGAGAATAGCAAGTGAAGGCTATCTATGTGTGCAGGGCAACTCTACAGAAGAAGATATCTTGATTAAAGCTGGAATAAAGGATGCCAGGGGATTAGTAACGGTTGTTTCTTCTGATTCAGATAATGTATATATAACTCTTACAGCCAGAGAGTTGAATCCTAAAATCTTTATTTTGGCCAGGGCATCATTTGAAGCTGCGGAGAAGAAGCTTTTGAGAGCAGGGGCAGATAAGGTTGTTTCGCCTTATGTTATTGGGGGGATAAGGATGGCTCAGGCGATTTTACGACCCACTGTTGTAGACTTTATTGAATTAGCTACCTACAAGCAGAGTATGGAACTTCAATTGGAAGAGATTACTGTACGGAGGTCTTCCAAGTTTATCGATGTTTCTTTAAAAGATTCAGCGATAAGACATGACTTGGGGTTGATTATTGTTGCTATAAAAAAGGCTACAGGTCAGATGGTATTTAACCCTTTGCCTGAAGCTAAGATTGAGTTGGGTGATACTGTAGTCGCCCTTGGTGAGAAAAAGGATTTAATAAGACTGGAAGAGATGATGGGGATATAAAGAAAGGCTAAAAGCAAAAAGGCAAACACTATTCTGCCTATGCTTTTAACCCTTCTTTAGTATTATTCCATTGATTCCTCAACGAGCTCAGCTATATCCTTACTTTTTAGAGATTCTTGCACATCCTTTTCTTTAATGGCATCCTCAAACATCGTTAAACAATATGGACACACCGTTGATACCAGGTCCGGTTTCACATCAAGAGCATCTTGTAGTCTCATCTCATTTATTCTCTTTCCCAAATGCTCTTCCATCCACATTCTGCCACCACCTGCACCACAACATAAACTCTTTGACTTGTTTCTCGACATTTCAACCAGTTTAACCCCGGGAATACTCTTTAATATCTTTCTCGGTGAATCATATATTTTGTTGTATCTTCCGAGATAGCAGGAATCATGGTACGATATAAGTTTGTTTATAGGTTTAGTCAACTTGATCTTACCATCTGCAATCAGTTCCTTGATGAAATCTGTATAGTGTAAAACTTCAAATTCTCCGCCAAACTGAGGATATTCGTTCTTTAAAGTGTTAAAACAGTGTGGGCATTGGGTTACAATCTTTTTTACGTTGTAGTTTTTTAGAATCTCTATCGTTTCCATAGCGAGCGTCTGGAAAAGATATTCATTTCCGATCCTTCTTGCGGAATCACCACAACATTTTTCTTCTGCGCCAAGTATGCCAAAATTTACACCCGCTTTATTAAATATGTTTACAAGCGCTGTTGATATCTTCTTATTACGGTCATCAAATGAACCTGCACAACCTACCCAGTAGAGTATGTCAACATTGCTGTCCTCAGCCATAATTTTTACACCCATGTCCTTGGCCCAATCAGCTCTTGTTGCCCATCCTATACCCCAAGGATTGCTGTTATTTTCCATATTTCTAAAGACAGCCTGAACCTCAGCAGGGAACTTACTTTCCATAAGTACCAGATAACGCCGCATATCTACTATCTTATCAACATGCTCATTGCATACAGGACACTGTTCCATACAAGAACCACAGGTAACACAGGACCATATCTTATCCTCGGAAACAACATCTCCGATAAGACTCTGTCCTTCATATTCACCTGTAGCCTGTTCGGTTTCTGCTGTTTCCTCTCCTCCATTTTTACTTTTAACCAGATTAGAACCCTTTTCCAGAAGGTGTACTTTAAGGTCGTGGATCATATGCCTTGGAGAAAGTGGTTTCTCGGATAGGTGGGCTGGACAGTTAATCTCACACCTGCCACATTCAGCACAGGTATATAGATCAAGTAACTGTTTCCATGTAAACTCCTCTATGTTGGATACCCCAAATGTCTCTACCTCTTCCATGTTCAATATTGGCATAAGGGCTCCCCTAGGCTCAAGCGACTTGAAAAAGATGTTAAAGGGAGCAAGTATAAGATGGAGATGTTTTGAATATGGGATAAGAACCATGAACCCGAGTACGAGAAGTACGTGTATCCACCATGAGGCGACAAACAGGGCTTCCTGGGTTGTTTTTTCTAAACCTATATTGTTAAAAAAACTGGCAAATGCTGCACCTACAAATGTAATAGTTGCCGTTTCGTGGGACTCTAGATTTATTTCAAAACCCTCCATAAGGAAATGGAAAACCATCAAGGAAAATATTATACTTAATATAATCGCTGCCTCACGAGTATTTTCTAGCCTTGGAGGTTTTATCACATATCTCCTTATTAACGCCCATACGATTGCACTCATAACCATTAATGCAGCTATGTCCAGGACCAATGGAAAATACTTGGCAAAGGAGGCTCCCAGCAAATGATAGGAAAGACCGGGAATAAAGCCTCTAGCGAACATGAATAGATAACTGAATGCGAAACACAGGAATCCGTAGAAGATCATAGCATGACCGAGACCAGCCATATCTCCGGGTCTGACGTCTTTTAAAACGCATATCTGTAGAAGGATCCTTTTTAGAGTGAGTTTTATCCTTTCTCCTATATCTTTGAATCTGTTGTCTTCCTTCCCAAGTCGGAGAATCGTGTATAGATATTTAACCCTGTTGATAAAGAAAGCCAGAGCAGCTATTATTGCAATAGCTAATAGGACGAAATTTGGAATACCCAAGATTGTATAACTGGCAACATTCATGTAAACCTCCTTTTGAGTACATTTGGGGTCTGACCCCAAATACTCCTGTCGGCGAATCCGAGGAGAGAGTTGTAAGAAAGCATAGAGCAAATACTGCTCTATGCTTTCTTACTTTTAACTATCTGCCTTTAATTTCTTTAACTCTTCTGTAAGGACAGGCAATACCTTAAAAAGGTCGTCGACTATGCCATAATCAGCTTTTTGGAATATGGGGGCCTCTGGGTCCTTGTTTATGGCAACTATATACTTAGATGTACTCATACCTGCCATATGCTGGATGGCTCCTGAGACACCACAGGCTATATAGAGATTTGGAGAAACGACTTTACCGGTTTGACCAACTTGATCTTCCACACTTCTCCAACCGGCATCAACAGCAGCCCTGGAGGCTCCTACAGTTGCTCCCAGAACATCTGCTAAGTCTTCTAACAGTTTGAAGTTCTCCGGCCCTTTCATCCCTCTGCCACCTGTAACTATAATCTCCGCTTCAGTAAGATCAGGTCTTTCGCCAGCAGTCTTTGTAAATTCCTGAACGGTGGTTCGGATATCATCAGGACTAATATTTACATCTACCTTTATCACCTCTGCCTTCTTAGATTCATCCGGCGGACTTGCGGGCAAGGAATTTGGTCTTATAGATGCCATACTTGGCTTGTTATCGGCAAAGGATACATCGGCAAACACCTTTCCAGCGAACATCGGTCTTGTTGCGGTAAGCTTACCATCGTCATCCAGACCTATTCCTGTACAGTCTGTTGCCAGTCCAGCCTCTATACGAGTAGCAACCCGAGGAGAAAGGTCTTTGCCTAAAACTGTAGCGCCATAAAGGACTATAGCGGGATCATTTGCCTTTATCAAATCAGAGATTACTTTAGTATAAGCATCGGTTGTATAATCTTTTAATGCCTCATGGTCAGCTAGATATACCTTGTCAGCACCATAGTGACCTAGTTCTTCTGCAAGGGATTCTATATTTTGTCCCAAGAGTACAGCCGAAAGATCTCCTCCAAGCTTCTCGGCCATCTTTTTGCCTTCACTCAACATCTCGAATGAGACTTTTTTTATTTTACCATCTTTAACTTCTGCAATTACCCATACACTATTAGCCATTCTTACCCCTCCCTCCTTAAATCATTTTTGCTTCTTCTCTTAGAAGTTTAACCAGCTTGGGTACAGTTTCCTGTGGTCCTTCTCCCTCTATAATTTTACCAGCAGCACGTGCAGGAGGGGGAGTATACTTTTTAATTTTCAACTTTGAACCAGCAGAACCAACACTATCTGAACCCAACCCCAATGCTGCAAGATTTTTTACATCAAGGGGTTTCTTTTTGGCCTTCATTATTCCAGGCAACGATGCATATCTTGGTTCATTAAGACCTTTCTGTGTTGTCAAAACCGCCGGTAAGGACACTTTCAGAACCTCAATTCCTCCCTCTACCTGGCGGTTTACCGTTGCTGATTTTTTATCATCTGCAATAACCAGTTTCTGGATCAATGAAACCTGGGGAAGATTTAATAACTCTGCCAAGCATGAACCCACTTGTGAAAGATCATCGTCAATAGCCTGTTTACCACAGAAGATCAAATCATATTCCATGCCCTTCAATGCCTCGGCTAATGCTTTAGCAGTTGCAAAAGCATCACCACCTTCAAAAGCAGGATCATCAAGTTGCACAGCCTGGTCTGCTCCCATTGCCAAACCTGTTCTTATGGTCTCTACTGCCCTTCCTGGCCCCATGCATAGAATGGTAACTAATCCACCAAGTTTCTCCTTAATCTGCAATGCTTCTTCTATACCATATTCGTCATAGGGATTCATAACAAACTTTAACCCATCTTGAATGATGTTTGAACCGTCTGGTTTTACCTTTATTACCGATTCGGTATCCGGAACTTGTTTTACACATACAACTACATTCACCTTAACCCCTCCTTTTCTTATTTCGTATTTAATCGTGGTTTAAATATTCCTTTTTTAACTAAAGTTACACCTCCCTTTCTTATCTGTCCTTAACTATATCCCAAGTCGAGTGGTTCTGCCTGAATTTTATTATTAGTTGGAATTTTCAACCATCCCTTTTATAAATATATCACTTATCAATTCTGCAGATGCAGATAGGCTGAACCTTTTTTTAGGTGATAATACCCAATATCTGGCTACTTCGTCTAATGCTCCCCAGAATGCTCTGCTTACAATTGTGGGGTCTACCTCCTTTTTGATTATACCCTTTTTTTGTCCTTCAATTATAATGGAAGATATAATCTTTAAATACTCAACGAATTTTTTATTTACATATTCCTTCATAAACTTGCTGCTTTGTCTTATTTCAACTTGCATAATGGATGCCAGATCTGGGTTTTCCTTCTTGGCATTTAATTGCACAATGGCAAATCTCTTTAACTTCTTTAAAATATCTTCTTCTTTATCGATCTCCTTTTTCATAATCTGTATAGTCTTTTCCATCTCTTCTTCGAAGAGGGAAATAAGTATATCGTCCTTATTTTTAAAATAGAGATATATAGTTCCATCCGCAACACCAGCTTCATGAGCGATGGCAGAAACCTTTGAATTATAAAAACCGTCCTTGGCGAATACCTTAATGGCTGCCTGAAGAATTCTATTGTGTTTGTCTTCTGCTTTTGTTGATAAATCGGCCATTTAATCTCTCGAATTCCCTACGTTATTTCTATGCTGAAAAAGAAACCAAGAATTAGAGGTTAGTAAAATTATGAATGAATACTCATTCATAATTGAATTTACCATATGGCCAATTTGCTGTCAAGAATTATTATTGTTTTAACTAACCTTCTCAACCCTCACGGCGCATACCTTGTATTCCGGTATCTTTGCTATGGGATCGATAGCATTTATCGTTAATAGATTTGCTGGAGACTCTTTGAAATGGAAGGGGACGAATATTATTCCCCTGTCAGGGCGTTCACTGACTGTTGTTTTTACTTTAATCTCCCCGCGTCGGGATGTAACGGTAACAAAATCGCCTGATTCAATACCCAAGTTTACGGCATCATCCGGATTTATTTCTGCCAGAAGTTCAGAATAGAGAATATTAAGCCCTTTTGTTCTACGGGTCATTGTGCCTGTATGGTAGTGTTCTAATATCCTTCCGGTGGTAAGCAAAAATGGATATTCTTTATCTGGTAATTCAGCAGGTTCTTTGAAGTCGATGGCAGAAAAGAGCCCTTTACCCCTTACAAAACCTTTTGTATGCAAGATTGGTGTTCCGGGATGGTCTTCACTCGGACATGGCCATGGAATATCTTCTTTTTCAATTCTGTCATAAGTTATGCCTGCATAGCTGGGGGTTACTGTGCGTATTTCCTCCATAATATCTCTTGGACTATTATAATCCATGCGGTATCCCATCCTTTTGGACAACTCAGATATTATCCAGTAGTCTTCTTTGGCCTCTCCAAGTGGTTGAATTGCCTTTCTTATCCGTTGTACCTTTCTTTCAGAATTTGTAAATGTTCCGTCCTTTTCAGCAAATGATACACCGGGAAGAATTACATCAGCATGTTCTGCAGTTTCTGTTAAAAATATGTCCTGGACAACTAGAAATTCCAATGATTTTATACAGTGCTCTATATGATTCATATCGGCATCACTAAGTAGTGGATTTTCACCCATAATGTACATTGCCTTTACTTTTCCCTCTTCTGCAGCATCAAACATTTCAGTAACTGTAAGTCCAACTGTACCTTGCAGTCCATTTACTCCCCACATCTTTTCAAATTTTTGTTTGACTTCATCATTTGTAACCGATTGATAGGCTGTGAAGACATTTGGTAAAGCACCAAGGTCACAAGCTCCCTGAACATTATTCTGTCCCCTTAGGGGGTTTAGTCCTCCTCCTTCGACTCCAATATTGCCGCATAGCATTGCAAGGTTTGCAAGGGACTTTACATTATCGGTTCCTGTTATATGCTGGGTAATTCCCATAGCATACATTATTGAGGCGGGGTTTGCTTTTCCATATATACGGGCCGCTTTAATCAGATCCGAGGCCGGTATGCCTGTTATTTCTGAAACATATTCCGGATTGTATTTTTCGACACAAGCCTTTAATTCCTCAAACCCTTCGGTTCTCTCTTCAATATATTCTGCGGAATGTAAGTTTTCTTTAATAATAACGTGCAGTAACCCATTAATCCATGCAACATCAGTACCAGGTTTTGGCCTAAGCCAGATGCTTGCATAATCAACCAGATCAATCTTCCTGGGGTCAACGACTATCAAATTGGCCCCTTTCTTTAAAACCGCCTCCTTAATATAATTTGCAAAAATTGGGTGATTTTCTGTAGTATTGCTTCCTGTAACCAATATCGCTTCAGCTTTTAACGCGTCAGCAATAGGATTTGTCATCGCTCCGCTACCAAAAGCTGTGGCAAGACCTGCCACGGTAGAGGAGTGTCAAAGCCTGGCACAGTGGTCTATGTTATTTGTCCCAATAACTGCCCTCATGAACTTCTGCATGAGATAATTATCCTCATTGGTACAGCGTGCAGAAGAAAGACCTGCGATTGCATCAGCACCATATGAAGTTTTGATATTATTGAATTTTTCGGCAACAAGGTTTAATGCTTCATCCCAGCTTGCCTCTCGAAATTTCCCATCCTTTTTTATAAGGGGTTTTGTAAGCCTTTCCTCATTCTCTACGAAATCATACCCAAAACGTCCCTTTACACATAAACTGCCTTTATTTACACCGATGTCGTCTTTTGTTGTTATACCAACTATTCTGTTATTAAATACATTGATCTCAAGCTGACACCCACATCCACAATAGGTGCATGTAGTCATAACCCGATTTGCCATCCAGGGACGCCCTTTATATATGCCTAAATTTTCTGTCAAAGCACCGGTGGGGCAGACCTGAATACATTCGCCACAGGATTCGCACTTATCCGTATTTACAGCACTTATAATTGAGTTAAAGCCTGAACCATCGATATCAATCGCTCCCAACCCTTTTATCTCTCTGCATGCTGTGACACAACGCAGACACATTATACATCTGTCAGGCCAGTAATGAATAAGAGGAGTAGAATATATAAACTCTCTCTCATCTCTTTCAGCCTGATATTCTGTACCTTCTATTTCAAATTCATGTATTAGATTCTGAAGGGTGCATTCTCCCCCCTTATCACAGACAGGACAGTCAAGAGGGTGTTTTACCAAGAGCAACTTAAGAGTCTCTGTTCTCATTTTTTGAAGCCTGGTAGAATTCGTTGTTACAATAATCCCCTCTTTAACCTCAGTGTTACAAGCCGTCATTGGATGGGGTAATCCCTCAATCTCAACTACGCACATCCTGCATGAACCTATTGGATTCAATCTTTCATGATAACAAAGGGTAGGGATATCGATTCCTGCAGACTTCGCAGCCTTTAGAATTGTAGTACCTTCCGTTACTGTAACCTCTTTCCCATCAATTGTTAAATTAACCATCCTCACTCCTCTTTCTATGTTTTTTGTAACCTTTTATTGTTCCGTTAGCGATGGATAGTATGCCAGTCGTCAAACGAAGAACTATAATCGGTTGCATTTTTTGCTAAACTGCGACCATCCCAATTTTATAACATCTCAGGCATCGATCTGCTTCACTCATTGCCTCAAGATGGTTGTATCCTTTTTCAACTTCCTCGAAAGTCTGTATCCTATCTTCAGGTGGAAGCATATCCAGATGCAGTCTCTTTAATCCTCCTAGAAACCCAATATTTTCTGCAGGATCATAGACTTTAACGTTCTCAAATAATTTATCAAAATAATCTTCATTGGTTGCCTTTAATTCCTTGCCATTTATTAATCGGTCTATGTTTATTGCTGCCTTTCTACCACCAGCACATGCACGAATCAGTGTTGATGGCCCTGTTACGCAGTCTCCTGCTGAAAATATCTTTGAATTATTTGTCTGCATCGTAAATTCATTTACAACCAGAGTATTTTTTCTAGTCGTCTCTATTTTATCTTCACTCTCCAGCAGTTCTAGGTCAATTGCCTGCCCTATGGCTGGAACCAAGATATCACATTCTATAACAAACTCAGACCCCTCTATAGGAACAGGACGTCTGCGTCCGCTTTCATCCGGTTCACCCAGTTCCATTCGGATACACTCGACACCTACTACTTTCCCATTTTTTGTGACGATACTTGTTGGGTTGGTTAGATAATGAAAATTTACACCTTCTTCTTCTGCGTCCTTAATTTCAACATGATCCGCCGGCATCTCCTTTTTTGTTCTGCGATACACAAGGTTTACATCGCTCTTGCCAATCCGAAATGAACAACGTACACAATCGATTGCAACATTACCACCACCTACCACTAGTACCTTTTTCCCTTCAGGGTAGGGATCAGTACCCATATTAACTTCCTGAAGATACTGAACTCCGGGTATAAATCCCTTATATCCCTCATCTTCCCCTTTAAGCCCCATTTTTGTGTTAGTTTGTGCACCGATAGCAATAAACACAGCATCATTTTCTTTCTCTATGTCAGAAAATTTAATATCTTTCCCAACAATAGTATTATATTTTATAGTAACCCCCATTTTTTGTATCTGATCCACTTCAAAACCGAGTATATCCCTTGGTAAACGATAATCGGGTATCCCCATCGCTGCCATTCCTCCCGGTTCACCGTGTCTTTCATAAACGGTTACCTCATGTCCCATCAGAGCCAGGTGATATGCACATGTTAGCCCTCCTGGTCCAGCACCGATGGTGGCAACCTTTCCGGTTTTATCTGAAGGTGTTGGTATGGAAGACATCTTTTTATTTCTTTCGAGGTTGTTGTCAGCCACAAAACGCTTCAAATGCTTTATAGAGATAGGCTCATCCAGAATTGTCCTGCGACAGTTTTCTTCGCAGGGTCTAACACATACCCTTCCGAGTACTCCAGGAATAGGAAGTTTGTCTTTAATAATATTTAGAGACTCCTTAAATTTTCCTTCCTTTATACATTCTACATAGCCAGGAATATCCAGGTGAATCGGGCAGGCATCCATACATGGTGCAGTAAGTTTATATCTGTAATTTCCTTCTGGGATAGGATTCTTATCCTGTATTGCCTTTTTAAAATCTCCTGCGAAGTACTTTAGTGCGTCTAAAAGTGAAACAGGCCCGGATTGACCGATGTTGCATTTTGAGCCTTCTCGAATAACTTCAGCAAGACGAGGAAGGGTTTCCAAGTCCTTATCCTGTCCATTCCCCTTGCAAATTCTGGTTAACGTATCTGCCAGAACCTTTGTACCAATACGGCAGGTAAAACACTTGCCACAGGATTCTTTCTGTATCGCTGTTAAGTACGCCCTGCACATATCAACTATATTTACATCTTGTGCTCTTAATAAAAAGCCATACCACCCTATTAATGCATTAATATCTTCATCCTGTCCAAATTGTGAAGGAAGGGAAACATTTTCAACTTTTTCATAATTCTCAGGCTCTTTTCCCCGATTATCTACAACAACTCCTCCCCATGAACTGAAAAGAATCTCACTCATCGTTTACTCCCTGTTTTGAATTTTTAATTAACCTATTTGATAATAAGGATACTCTCCTAAAAAGCTTCTAAAATTTTGAGAATTTACAAATTTGTACTATAACCTTTTTTTATAACTCATTTCAATAGTTTTTACAAGACCCGTTAGAGTTTTATTTACAGGAACTGATATAATTAACCTCTCGCTTTCATTGACAATGGCTCCGTTTATGTAGTCTATCTCAGTTTTTTTCGCCCTCAAAACGTCCTGAAGCATAGATGAGACATTGGTTGCTGTTGCCTTGCATACATCCTCGACCTTTTTTACAGGATTATCATAAGTCAGTTGAATATCCTTTGCTTTTACAACCAACATTGCCTCTTCTACAGCCATCCTTAGAATTTCCCTTGACCAACTGTATTCCACCAATTCCCCATTCTTTAATCTAAGAACAGCAGTCAAGGCATTTATGCCAACATTTATCAAGAGTTTGCTCCATATCAGCCCCTCAACATTATCTGTAATTTTTGTGTCTATACCTGCCGAATTGAAGATATTGGAGATGTTCTTAACCCTTGAAGAAAGACTCCCATCCAGTTCACCAATAGTTGTTTCCCCTCTGCCGGCGTGTCTTATGTGCCCTGATCCAAGAACAGTAGCACCCTGAGATGTTGTTCCACCAATAACCTTTTCTTTCCCAACAATCTTAGAAATAGTTTCTATATTACCGGAACCATTTTGCAGGGTAAGGAGGATAGTATTTTTCCCTATGAGAGGTATTGAATCCTCGGTAGCTTTTTCGGTATCATATGCCTTAACACATATAATTACAAGATCTGCCTCTCCTATATCTGAGGGATTGGTTGTTTGATTTAAACGTACCCTATGATCACCACTTATCCCCTCTATAATCAAACCATTTTTATTGATCTTATCCGTTCTTTCTCTGTGTTTATCAAGAAGCCATATTTCCTCTTTTGTTTTTGAGAGAAAAAAGGCAAACAAACCCCCCATTGCTCCTGGACCTACTATAACTGTCTTCACAATTCCCTCCCTATTTTTCTCCTTAATTAGAGATATTTGTAAAATATTTTATGTTTTAAGAAATTAACTCAGAACGAATTGTATGGATTTTTTGAGGAAACCTTCTTTTCAAGTGTAATGTAAATAAATTCACATAATTGAACCTAAAGTGCTAATTTGTGAATTCTAATCTTCGCAGCACAGTTTCTAAAGGCAAATGTTGCGAAGAAAAATTTCTATTAAGCGAATTCAGATAGGTCAAAAAATTGGATATTGAAGTGGAAAAGGATGTTATTTAAAGATATTAATTGAGTTAATACAATTATATTTGGGAAGTCCTAAACAGATATTTAATAATGGTCTATGTTAGGAACCGATACTAATTACTGAATTCCTTTTAATTTTTGTATCACTTTGTCCATTTCAAGCATAATTTCTGGACTGAGTTCAAAGGGTGGTATCCCTTTGAGATCTGCCTCAACTATATGGGGATCTGAATATATTGAGCCGAGAATATCAAAGTCATGCATTTCACCCTTTATAAATTCTAAGTCTGCATCACTTCTGATTTTATTGGCTATCACTCCTATATTATCTATGCCGATATCCTTTGATAATCCTTTTATTCTGGAGGCAGTTTCTATACTCCTTTTTCCAGGCTCTACAACAACTATTAACATGTCTACGGCTTTTGCAGTTGCTCTGCCAAGATGTTCTACTCCGGCTTCCATGTCCAGGATAACCACTTCTTTTCTTACAAGTAAAAGATGGGTAACTAATGTTCTAAGGAGAACGCTTTCCGGACAAACACAACCCCCACCGCCTTTTTTAACTGTACCCATTATCATCAATCGTATGCCTTTGTGCTCTACCCAATATTTTTCTGGTATGTCATCAACCCTAGGATTTAGTTTGAAGAAATTACCACTTGTGCCTGGTTTTGCACCAGTTCTATCTTCTATCAGATCACTCATCTCTGCTATGGGTATTATATCATTGGGTTTGGGAAACCCAAGAGCCATGGCCAGGTTGGCATTTGGGTCAGCATCTATGGCTAGTACAGAATAACCTTTATCATAGAATTTTTTGGCGAGGCATGCAGCAATAGTAGTCTTTCCTACTCCCCCTTTACCTGTTATAGCTAGTTTCATAAGTAGAAATTACCGGGTCCTTTGACAAAAAGGTTATGTTTATTCAGATGCCTTGGGTATCAGGACAGTAACTGTAGTCCTTTTACCTTCTTCACTCTTTATATTTATTGTACCATGGTGAGCATCCACTATTCCTTTGGCAATGGATAATCCAAGACCAGTACTGATTACTGTTCTCGTTTGAGAGTCCTTAACCTTATAAAACCTGTCAAAGATTTTTGGAAGATCTTTTTCAATGATGCCTATACATGTATCGGTTAAGTCAGTATGGGCAAACTCTCCTTCGCTAAACAGAGTTATAACAACACTCCCACCTTCTACATTGTATTTGATCGCATTACTAATAAGATTAGTAAACACCTCTTCCATGTTTTCTCTGTCAGCATAAACAAATCTTTTCGCCTCTTGCCATTCGCCTTTAACTCTCTATATGTGGTCTGGGGAAAAGCCCAGCCCTTTTAACAATCTCCTGCACCATCTCTTCCCACTCTATTGCCATAATATGAACGCCATGAATCCCTTCTATTTCTCGAAGCCTTTGAATAGTCTCTATACATATATTAATGCCTTCTTCTGCCTTTTTCTCCTTTGGGGCTGCTTTCATTCTCTCTATTAATTCGTCAGGAACATCCATGCCCGGCACGGATTTTTTCATATAATTCGCCATTCCAACCGACTTGAAAGGGGTAACACCCCCCAAGATATGCACCTTTTCGTGTAAACCTCTGTCCCTCACCAGTTTCATCCATTTTTCAAATTTATCCATATTATAGATGCACTGAGTCTGGATAAAGTCTACACCAGCAGCTATCTTCTTCGCCAGCCTGGGAACCCTGATCTCAAATGGATCTGCAAATGGATTTTCTGCTGCTCCGATAAACATCTTGGGGCTTCCTTTCAATTCATCCCCTCCCAGGAATTTACCCTCGTCCCGCATCAATTTAACCGTTTGGATAAGTTGAATGGAGTCCATATCAAATACGTTTTTTGCATTAGCGTGGTCACCAAATTTTTGGTGATCTCCTGTCAAACAGAGTATGTTATTTATGCCAAGAGCTGCTGCACCCAGGATATCGCTCTGAATAGCAATCCTGTTTCTGTCTCTAGTTACCATCTGCATAATTGGATTTAGTCCCAACCCCTTTAGGATAATACAGGAAGAAATGCTGGACATCCTGACAACAGATGTCTGGTTGTCTGTGACATTTATACCATCAACAAACCCTTTTAAGAATTCTCCCTTTTTTTTGATAACCTCTGCATCTGCTCCTCTAGGAGGACCGCATTCTGAGGTAACTGCAAATTCCCCTTTGGTTAAGATTTGTTCCAATTTGCTTTCGGACTTCATAGTTTCAAATCCTCTCTTAAAACCTTGCGAGGCCCCCCATCCCTATTGGTGGACCAGTCGTTTATAGGGATTATCTCTTCATATTTTTCTAATTGTCCCAGGTCACTTAATCTTTCAATTATTAGTTGCCAACCGCAGATTACCTCTGGACTGATTTCGCATTTTCCATTTGATGAACCACCGCAAGGACCGTTCAGAAGACTCTTGGAACATCTTGCTATAGGGCATATCCCCCCTGTCAAATGGAGTTTGCAATCACCGCAGGCATGGCATCGCTCGGACCATACCCCCTGTTCCTCTGTGACGCCGATAAATTTGGTATTTAGAGCAGGTAACACAAGACTATTTTTATATTTTTCAGCCATGAATTGAACTCCTGCTCCACAGGCCATGGATATAACTACCTCATACTCGCTGATGAAACTCCTAAGTTGTTCAAGGTATTCTCCATCGCACTGCCGCTCCAAAGTCTCCTGCCTTATTTCAATAGGTTTGCCTTCTTTGCTCCTTGCCATATTAAGGACAGAAGACAGGATTTCCACTTCCTTTTTTCCTCCGGCGGAACAAACGGTAACACACTCTCCACAGCCGACAATCAATATCTTGTTATATCCGTCAATCATTGAAAATATCTGTTCAAGTGGTTTCCTCTCTGCTACAATCATTCCTTCACCTCTCAGAGAACTAATTATGTCACACTGAAAAATTCCCTTTTCTTGCTCTTATGGGATTTGGACCGAGTGTCATTATTTTTTCTGTCATTTCTCGGGCTATTTCTGCAAAACGTGGACCTTGGGCAGCAGACATATTATACATTTCCACTCTATCTCCACCTATGCCTATCTCATCCAAAAGTCTCTTTGTATATTCAACTCTCTTTCTTGCCCTGAGGTTACCCCTTAAGTAATGGCAGTCCCCCTCCAAACAGCCAGCTATATAAACTCCGTCTGCACCTTTTTCAAACGCCTGTAAGAGGTGGATTACATCTACTTTTCCGGTGCATGGAACTTTAATTATTTTTACATTGGAAGGATAGTCTAACCTCATAGAACCTGCCAGGTCCGCTGCTGAGTATGCTCAAAAATGACAACAAAAAGCAACTATGATGGGTTCAAGTTGTTCCATCAAATAACCCCTTCCAATAATGCGTTACATTTAGCCAGTATCTGTTCGTCTCTGAAGTGTTGAAGATCTATAGCCTTAGCCGGACACTCTGAGGCACAGGTCCCACACCCCTGACATTTAGCCATATTAATATCCGCAAACCCCTCCTCGTTTATTACAGGGACATCATAAGGGCATACCCTAACACACGTGAGACAAGCAGCACATAACTCACTATTTACTTTGGCAATTACGCCACCCACGTTAATCCTGTCCTGGGAAAGGATGGTACTAGCTCTTGCAGAGGCAGCAAATGCCTGAGATATACTCTCGCCTATGAGTTTGGGTGAATGGGCAAGACCACACACATATATTCCATCAGTTCCGAAATCTACAGGTCTAAGTTTCATGTGCGCCTCAAGGAAAAAACCTTCCTGTGTTCGAGGAACCTTTAGCAATGTAGCTAATTCATCATTCTCTTTTGGTACGACGGCACTGCTTAAAACGATTAAATCAGGCGATAATGATATCTCTTCTCCCAGGGCAGGGTCCTTTGTATCTACTTTCAGAGCCCCATCCACAACAGTTACTCCTGGTTTTGAATTGAGATCATACCTTATGAATTTTATCCCTTTCTTTCTTGCAAGTGTATAATACTCCTCCATTAAACCGTAGGACCTTATATCCCTATAAAGGATATAGATATCCATATTGGGATTCAGCTCTTTCAATCTTAAACTATTTTTGATAGCTTCAGAGCAACATACCCTGCTGCAATATGGCCTTTCTTCTGTTCTAGAGCCTACACATTGGATCATTACTATGGAACCTATATTTGAAAAAACGGGGGCAGTGGTTGCGATTTTTTTCTCCAGTTCCAATTGGGTCACGACCCGATCATCCTCTCCATATAGATATTCTCCTACTGGTTTACATTCTTCTCCACCTGTAGCTACTATAATAATACCATGTTCTACTTTTCTGTAAAACATACCTGGTCCAACCATTAAGCCGGTTTCAAAGTTTCCTTTATATCCGCTGAAGTCGACAACCATGGTATCCATAAATATATGAATTGAGGGATTTGTTTCAACCCGTTCTATTATCTCTATTAGTTGAGATTGGACATCATCCCCCTCAAGGGTGTAATAGATATCATTTAGTACTCCCCCTAATTTTGCTTCTTTTTCTACTAGATAAACCTCATATCCCTGGTCTGCTATACTCAGAGCAGCTGTCATCCCTGAAAGTCCACCACCAATAACCAAAGCTTTGTCTTTGATTTCCAGAGACAGCTCATCTAAAGGTTCTATGAGCCTTGCATTTTCAACAGCCATTTTTACTAGCGATTTCGCCTTTTTGGTTGCCTCTTCTTTGTGCTTCATATGTACCCAACTGCACTGATCTCTAATATTAGCCATCTCAAAGAGGTACTTATTCAATCCTGTTTCTTGTAATGTCTCCTGGAACAGAGGTTCATGCGTCCTTGGAGAACATGATGCTACTACTACCCGATTAAGATTGTGTTCAGAGATGGCTTTCTTCATCAGTTCCTGGAAATCTTGCGAACATACATATAGTCCCTCTTCAGCATGTACCACATTTCTCAAAGACTCTGCATATCCCTTTACCTGTGGTACGTCTATAACCCCTCCTATATTGATACCGCAATGGCATACAAATACACCAATCCTCGGGGATATATCTTTCACCTCTGTTTTCAGGGGATATTCTTTCCCTTTCACCATGCTTCCACGGCTTTCTGAAAGAAGCCCAGATGCACAGGCGGCACTTCCGCTTGCCTGGGCTACTGTCTCTGGAATATCTTTGGGTCCCTGAAATACACCACTTACGAAGATTCCCGACCTGGATGTAGATAGGGGTGAGAATTGTGAGGTTTCACAAAAACCGTATTGATTCAGCTCAATCCCCAATCTTTTCCCCATCGCCTTGGCATCTTCCGATGGCGTAAGCCCACCTGAAAGGACCATCATATCAAATTCTTCTTCTATGGACTCGCTTTCCTCATTTATGTAAGTTACTCTCAAATTTTTAGTTCGAGGCATCTCTGTGATTTTGGAGACCATGCACCGTATGAATCTAACTCCATACTCCTCCTCAGCCCTTTTGTAATAATCGTCAAACCCCTTTCCGTAAGCCCTTATGTCCATGAAGAATATGGTTGGTTCCACTTCACCTGAATGCTCTTTCGCTACAACTGCTTCCTTTATTGCATACATGCAGCATACAGCAGAGCAGTATCCCTTCCCCGCCTGTAAGTCTCTGGAACCAACACACTGTATGAAGCCTATCTTTTTGGGTTCTTTTTTGTCACCCGGTCTCTCAAGGTGTCCCATTGAAGGTCCGGAGGCGCTGAGTATCCTTTCGAACTGTTTGCTCGTTACAACATTATCGTACACTCCATACCCATATTCTCCTTTTAATTGAGTATCGAAGAGTTCAAAACCAGGAGACAGTATTATGGAACCTACTTTGATAGAGAACCTTTTTTCCGTATCTTCAAAATTTACTGCTTCGTTTTTACAAAGCTTCTCACATATTCTGCATTTCCCTTTGAGAAAGTAACGGCAATGATCTTTATCTATTTGATATACTAGAGGTATAGCTTGAGGGTATTGAATATATATAGCCTTTCTCTCTCCCAATCCCTCATTAAATTCATTCTTAACTTTTACCGGACACTTCTCTGCACAGATCCCACATCCTACGCATTTGTCTTCGTCTACAAACCTGGGGCTTTTTATCAGAGACACCTCAAAGTTGCCTGCATCTCCCAGAACTTCCTCTACCTGTGTATTGGTAATTATCTCGATATTGAAATGTCTTCCGCATTCCACCAGCTTTGGAGATAAGATACACATAGAACAGTCATTGGTTGGGAATGTTTTGTCCAATTGAGGCATAACCCCCCCGATTGAAGGGGATTTTTCAACCAGATAAACGTAGTAACCTGAATTTGCTAAGTCTAGAGAGGTCTGTATACCTGCAATTCCCCCTCCCACAACCATTACGGCTCCTATCTTTTTATCAGGTGCTGAATTTTTAGTATCCTCTTTATCCATTATGTGCACCATTAAACTAACCCCTTTGATCTTAAAAGAGGCACAGGGTCAACAAAATGCCTTTTCCACCATCTTTTCAACTTCTTTTCATCTAAGGCAAGTCCTATCAGCTCGGTAATATAAAATATAGGCATGTTGTATTCTTTCCCTTCATCTCTGCTGATCTCGTCCTGCCTGGTATCCAGATTGGCATGGCACATAGGACACGCTGTAACTAAACAGTCTGCTTCTGCTTCCATGGCCATCTCTATTATCTTCTTTGTTAGTCTTTTCACTATATCAGTATGTGTGATGGCCAGGCTTCCTCCACAACACTCTGTTTTGCATGGCCATAAAACAGTTTCTCCACCCAAAATCTTTACCAGATCATCCATGCTTTGTGGGTTTTCATAGTTCTTTGCTTCTGTTATCTTTGGTGGACGGGTCAAAAGGCAACCATAATAACAGGCTACCTTCAAGCCTTCAAGAGGTCTTTTAACCTGTTCTTTAATTCTATTAAAATTGTCCTCTTCCCTTAACAATTCAGGAAGATTTCTGATTTTTAAGGCCGGTTTAAAGGAAGGGTTTTCCTTCACTGCTGTCATCATTCTGCTGTAACAGGCAGCACATGGAACAAGAAGATCCAAACCAGTTTTAACAGCTATTTTGAGGTTTCTCTCTGGAAGGGCATTGGACAAAAATTCATCAGTACAGTGAGCAGATGACGCACCACAACAATTCCAGTCCTCTAATTCAATCAACTCAATACCTAGATGATAACACACACCACGAGTAGATTCATCATACTCTTTTGCTGTACCATGTAGTGAACAACCAGGATAATAAGAGAGCTTCATCTGGTAACTCCCTTCTTTGCCTGTGAAAAGATATCCTTGATTTCCTTTTTTCCTTTAATCTTAGAGGACAGTAGTTTAAGTTTTCCCTTTAGAAACATCATAATCCCCAATTTTATGTCCTTTTTGAATTCTCGGTTTTTCAATTTGTATCTAACTATCATTTCCAATTCGTATATTCTACCTCTCTTTCGGATAGATGAAAGAAATGCGGAATGGAAAAAGGGAACACGGTTGTCACCCAGAGGGTTGCTGGAATTGATTGCCATCTGTCTTAATACATCCATGACTTTTGCAAGATCTACGTCATTAGGACACCTAGTAGTGCAGGTTTCACAGGAGGCGCATAACCATATGGTCTTTGAGTTGAGCAGCCTATCTTTCATGCCAAACTGTATCATTCTTATGACCTGATGGGGAAGGATATCCATATCAGGGGTTACTGGGCAGCCAGCTGAGCATTTTTTACACTGATAGCATGCCAGTATGTCTGTCTTGCCTATTTCGGAAATCAAGGCATCTAGAGGGCGATTTGTTTCTGCAAACGTATTGTTCATCTAACTCAACCCTGCCTTTTCTATAATTGCATCGACCCTTCCCTTCATCCTCTCAGCGTAATTATAAAATCCAGTCAAATCGGTACCTTTTGGGAGCTGTAACTCTAATATTACCAAGAATTTTTTAGAATCTAAGAGTTCCTGAAAATGCATTATTCCTGCTTATTTACCTTTCTAAAGTATTATGCACCAATAATTTAAACTCTTTCTGAACCAAATAATTTTATGCGGCAGCAGAACACCTTTTGCCTGCGAATATGGACCTTTAATTCGGGCATGTTTTGGGATGAAGTGTTTATTATTGGGAGGGATGAATTAATATCGGCATGTCCCAAGAAACCTACACAGAAACCACCATTCCCTTCAGGAACAGAACAGCCCAAGAACCACAAGCCACTTATCTTCTTTATGATCTTCCTACTGAACCTATGGGCTTTCTTAAGCCCAAGAACCACAAGTTATTCATCTTCTTTATGATCTCCCTACGGAACCTATAGGTTTTCTTATTATCTAACTTAGATAATCTTTTTACTGAATATCTATTCATTTTACTGATTAACACAAGGGTAGTTTTTTGTCAAGGCTTTTAGTTCGGTGGTAAAGGAATTCTTTAGTTTGAAATACCTATCGTTGAACTTTCATGTTTTATAGGCAATTCAATTACAAAACAAGTTTCTCTTCCAACTTTATTTATTACATCTATTTTCCCCTTGTGTTGTTCTATTACCCCGTAAGACACACTAAGTCCCAGCCCGGTTCCCTTTCCAATCTCTTTTGTAGTAAAAAACGGGTCAAATAGTCTTGGAGATATATTTGGGAGGTATTCCTTTCCCGGTATCTAAAAATTCAATTAAAATTGCTTCAGACTTTTTCCTTTCAGAAATATCTCTAAGGTAGGCGTATATCTTTATGGTTCCATTGCTGCCCCTGGTAATTGCAATACAAATCTCTGTTTCTTTTCTATTGCCCTGGGCTGTTAAAATCTCAATCTCAGAACATGAACGTATGCTTTCTTCAATTTTGTATCCTGCTATTGTAACCTTTATTATCTTTTTGTTCTCAGTGCTGAATATATCCATGAAGTTCATCCCCAGGAACTCTTCAATCTGATAGCCAGTTAACTCTGAGGCGCTCTTATTTACAAAACTGATATTATAATCCTCATCCAGGATTACTATGCCAGCATCACTCATCTCTATTACTTTGCGAAGTTCATCATCCATTATTTGTTACTTACTTCCCCTCTGTTTTCAATATTTCCATCACAGTTTTCACGTCCTTTGTAGAACCGATATATAGTGGAACCCGCTGGTGGATTTCTTCTGGTTCAATCTCCAATATGTCTCTTTCTCCATCTGTGGCCATACCACCTGCCTGATTAACCAACATAGCAAGGGGAGCACACTCACATGTCAGTCTCAGTTTGCCATGGGGCTTCTTTGGGTCTTTTCTGTCAGGAGGATACATGAAGATACCGCCGTAAAGCAAGGTACGATGAAAATCTGCCACAAGAGAGCCGATATACCGCAAGGAGTATGGCAACCCTTTTTCCGGGTCTGCCTTTGTAAAGTGATCTACAGCCGCCTTGACATTTTCGTCCCAATAGTTGGCATAACCCATGTTTACACTAAATATACTACCCTTATCAGGTATCCTGATGTCTTCGTGGGAAAGCAAGAACTCACCGACAGCAGGGTATAGGGTAAATCCATAGAGACCATCTCCTGTTGAATATACCATCATAGTGCTAGTACCATAGAGGAAATAACCTGCCGCTACCTGTTTGTATCCGGGCTGAAGCACATCGATGCTTGCAAACTGATCACCAGGGGTAACCTTTTTGTAAATGGAAAAAATGGTGCCTATGTTAACGTTGGCATCAATATTTGATGAACCGTCCAATGGGTCAAAGATTAAAACATAATTCCCTTTTCGATACTTGGATGGTATCTCAATTATATCAGAACTCTCCTCAGATACCATGGCACACAACTGGCCCAGGTGGGACATTCGTCTGATAATCGAGATATTGGCAAATTCATCCAGTTTCTGTACCGCTTCTCCCTGAACATTTATGTCACCGGTAAACCCTAAAATGTCCGTCAAACCCGACTTTCTCGCTTCTTTTGAAATAATCTTTGCCGCCACGATCAGTTCTGAAAGAAGGACGGTAAAGGCTCCGGTAGCATCGGGGTGAAGCCTCTGCTGGCTTAAGAGGTGCTCTGTTACAGTCATCCCGGATTTGCTCATATTTTGTCTCCCTCCGTAGATATGGGGTAAGTATCAAATACGATAAAAGGATATCATACAATATTTTACAATGCAACAGATGATACAGGCTAACAAAAAAAAATGCGGAAAATCCTGATATTCTATAAGAAAGACAGCTGATGACAGTTTATTTGCCGACTTGATATATGCTTATCTGTAGAGCTTGTTAAGTTCTCTAGGCATCCTTGAAGATAAGGTATTAAAGGGGAGAAAGGGGATAGCTAATCTTGACTATTTGACGATTTGGAGCCTCCGCTCGTCTGGGTTGGGGGTTTTTTTCTGTAGGGGCGTTTCCTTTCCTTACGAAGTTCGTTTTGGGCTGTTGGCGATTTTGAGTCAGCCGCTGATTTTGGCACAGGTGGCAATCCAGACATGCTTTTGGGTTTAAAACTGGGTTCAGTCTTCTTATGTGTCTTTCGAGGTACTGGTCTCTTCTTTTCCCGGTCTCTGCCACGGTTTTGTTTATGCGTGGGGCTTTTTCGCCGTTTCCCTTCCTCCATTGAAAACGGTCTGGATTTGTCTTTTATAAACCATTCGTCTTCGGGCCAGACTACAGGGATATTATAACCCAGCATCTCCTCAAGAGGCTTCAGGCGAAATACGTAATCCTCGCAGACAAGCGTCAGTGCTCGTCCGGTTTTGCCTGCTCTGGCAGTTCTGCCTATCCTATGTAGATAGTTATCTACATCCTGGGGGAGGTCGTAATTAATGACGTGACTGATATCCTCCACATGAATTCCTCGCGAGGCCACATCCGTAGCCACCAGAATCTTGATGTTGCCGTCCTTATATCGTTTCATCAGGCTGAGTCGTTTGCGTTGAGGTAAGTCACCGGTGATGCCCTCGGCTGGCCACCCGTTACCCTTGAGTTTACGGGTGAGCCACTCGACTCCGGCCTTTGTATTGACAAAGATAAGTACCTGATTCAACTCCTCCCTCTTTAGCAAACCCAGGAGTAAAGGGAGCTTCTCCTTTTTGCCGACGTGGAACAACGATTGTTCAATCCCTTCCACAGTCACTTCCTCCGGCGTAACGGATATAAACTCGGGCAGGTTCATGTAATCGTAGGTTAGTTCCATGACGCGGTAGGAGAGGGTAGCGGAGAAGAGCATGGATTGTCTTTTTTCATAATGGGGAAGGTTGCGAAGGATGTAGCGCATATCTTTGGTAAAACCAAGGTCAAATAAGCGATCCGCTTCATCTATGACTACGATTTTAATACCATTGGTTTTGAAGATGCCCTGCTTTAAATAATCTATGATTCGGCCGGGGGTACAGATGATGATATCTGCTCCTTGTCGGAGGGTCTCAGCCTGTTTTTGATAGTCAATGCCTCCGATTACCTGGGCTATGCTTAGACCTGTATGATTGCAAAAAAACTTTGCGTCCTCGTATATCTGGATTGCCAATTCCCGGGTAGGAGCAACGATAAGGGCTAAAGGTAGTTTATTTTTTCGCTTAGGCAGGGCCAAAATCTTGGTAAAGATTGTTGCCAGAAAGACTGCTGTCTTGCCGGTACCGGTCTGTGCCTGACCAGCTACATCTCGGCCAGTTAGGGACACAGGCAGAACATGAGCCTGAATCGGGGTACAATAAGTTAATCCTGAGTCTCGCAGTCCGGCAAGAACCTCTGGTGGAAGGTTGAGTTCATCGAACCTGGTCTGGGTCAGAAATTTGGGTTTTTCCGCCCGTTGGGTAGAAAACTGCGATTCGTATTCGTCTGGCATAATCCTCTCTCTATGGTAGCAGGGCAGAAATCGGGGAAAATTTTGAGAGAAATACTGATAACAATACCTATTGCTCTCGGGAAGTTTTTTGTGAAAAAGCTAACTCATTGAAGAATCTTTTAAACAAGACCAGCAGCCTCCAGGATATAAGGTGCTCTCTCTTCTTTTCCTGCCGCCATTTTCAGCTTAAAAGCAAGTATCTCAACCTCTCGTTTATCCTCTATTCCTTGGAAAAAAGATAACCCGTCATTTTTCTAACAGCACTTATAGCTTCCATATTTATTAACCAAATTTAAAAAGGGCGTCCCTCGGTTAATCCTGCTTCACAAGATTCGCCCTTTGATTAATTGATTTAGGCTTATTCGATAATCCTGATTTTTTTGTCAGGAAAGCTTTCTTAACAGGGAATAATTCTTTCGGCCACTTAAGAACAATTAGAGCTCAAGCCATGAATCCGAATATAGGGAATGTCCGAGAAGAACCTTCGCCGTTTTTACATAATCGATTTCTTCCTTTGTCAATGATGCTGGATCGGGTACATTGCCGTCACAAACATCCTCGATTATTTTTTTGATCTTCGGCCTTTCACCCTTGCAGAAGACTGTCATTTCTTCATCAAATGCATCAACAATAGCTGAGTACATCCCATATTTTTCTATAATTACTATAAATGTCTGGTTCAATATGGGTCGTAAGTGTTCAGGTGCCCCGTTAGAGACATTAGACAAGCCACAGGTGGATTTTAACCCTGGTGCTAAGGCTTCTGATATATCGGAAAACATCATCATAAAGTTTATCATGTTTTTTATCTGGTCTTGCTGGACGTTAACCGGTGTCATGATGGGGTCTACGAAGATATCTTCCGGAGCTATACCGGCTTCAAGCATGGCAGAAACTAGATTTACAGTCAGTTCTGACCTTTCGTTTTCATCGCGAGGCATTCCAGAAGGCCCCCATAGCAAAGCTATAGCCTGGGCATTGTATTTAGCAGCCAGGGGTATCATGGCATCCATTCTTTCAGGCCTTGCCATAATTGAGTTTATCATTGCTCTTCCCTTATGGACTTTCAACCCTGCCTCAATTGCTTCTATATTAGATGTGTCCAGAGCCAAAGGTATATCCGGCACTACCTCCTGAACGGTCTTTACAATCCACTCCATCAATTCGGGTCCCCCTTTTCTTGCTGGTCCCAAATTGATATCAATCCAGTCAACCCCTTTTTCTGCTTCTGCTTCAGCCAGTGCTCTGATTGGACCGGGATCTTTCTCCTTCATAGCAGTACCAATCTTAGTTACCATTACATTTAGATTTTCTCCGATTCGTAACATTACTTCTCCCTCTCTTTTCGTATAGAGTTTCTTATGCAGACAGCTGCCTTAGATAAGCAGGAAGATGGGCGGCCTCTCTTGGTCCAATTGCCACTTCCCAATCTCCTAATTCCTCTTCCAGGTCTCCACTGATGGATGCTGCATACCCTGGAATAATTATCTTTTTTGTTTTAGTTTTATCCATGATACCACACTTTTTAATAAATATCCCCAGTGCATCGCCCACAAATTTACCAGCTGCCCATGCAGTCATAACTGAAAGTCCTTCGGTATCAATAATCAAAAGCCATGTGGGGACTTTACTGCCTTCAATTTCTCCGGAAACGATAAAATAAGTAAGGGCGAAATTAGATGTTATACAAATCGGTGAGTTTTCATTTGGATTATTGATCTCGTATATCCCTGCAGTTACCACCATAGGACGCTGTGGATCTGTGTAGATATTCAGACGTTCCAAGAGAAGTGGAAAAAGACTCGCCCCATCAAAATCTGACATCACTGCTAGACTGCAATACTTTGCAATCAGCATAGAAGCAATAACTGTTTCCTGCTCAAGGGTTTCTGCCATCTCAAAGGGTAGGGCAATTGTTGGGAATCCCAGGGACTTGTTTTTTGCAAGAAGAGCCGCCCTCCTTATAGTAATTTGATCTTCATAAACCTGTTTTGCCGATCTTGCTCCTGAGTCAAGGACCAAATCTTTAAGACCCAGCGCAGTTGCCTTGTCTGACAACTCGATTAAATTGTCAATGTCGGTACCTTTAATTGCCAGAGGACATTTGCTTTCCTCTGCCAATTTTGCCATCTTTTCAAAATTATCATTGGTTGCAGCATATATTAGTGGGTTCGTTCCATTATTTGCCTTTAGGCCTGCAGCCATAACATTGCTGTCTTCACTCATGAGAATGTAGCTGAAATTGCTGGTATCTGTCACTTGCTTTGTTAATTTCTCGAATTTTCCCGCATCACCATTGGTGTCTTTAATAGCTACCAATTCTGGTCTAAGGTTTAATCCAACCCTCTCATACTGAAAAGTATCCCATTTCCTCAGTTTAACATCGACAGTATCCGCATCCATATCAGTAGTCAATAGAGCTGCAAGACCAGTTGGATTAAAAAAGGTTTTCTCGTGACGGTAAAGGACTGTCTCTCCTCCTACCTTTACCGGCCTGTCGCCATATCCAACCGTGAGTTGCCTTATGGGGGGAGCGGAGGCTTCTGCAAGTTTCTCCTTTGCCTCATCAGAAACGTAGGGACAGGCGGAAAGTTCAGCCTTCCCTGCCGCTAGATTCATAGCAAAGGCAAGGCATGTAGGTACACCACATTCTTTGCAGTTTGTTTTGGGAAGCAATTTAAAAATCTCTATACCTGTAAGAGCCATAACGATCTTTCCTCCTAAACTATTATAAACAGAAAGTGACCCTCCTATAGAAGAAGGGTCACACCAAAATTTTGATCAGCCTATAATTGAATCCATTTTTAGCGCTGGATGATCTTTCTCTTTTAAGAAAGGCATAATTTCATCTTCGGTGATACCCACTGTTTCGTCAGCTATCCTATCGATTAAGTCAGGGCATCCCAATTCCTCTCCTCGTCTTAATAGCCCTTCTCTGAGTTCCTCTTTTAGCATTTTGGGCATCCATACTAACCGTAAGAGCCCGCCGTCTCCGGAAATGAATTTTCGCTGGCAAATGTTATATTTGCTGTGTCCTACGAAACCTGGTGAGGATGCACCGCCTCCCATAACTCCAGCGAGGGTTGTAAATTTCATTCCTGACGGGGTTTCTCCAGTGTAATCCCTGCCCACCGTCATTATCCCGTTACATGCGGAAAGCACTGCTGCGATACATTCACAGCATCCGCAGGTGGTCATAGGATCATATACAAGACTATAAAAATTATAATGAGTTACATTCTGTCGTGATGCCTTGTATACAAAATCATTTACACCCTTCCACTGTCCCAGTTTTGGATCTAAACATTCTCCTTTTTCTACTGGTTGATTTGGTCCAGTAGGGTTAATCTCGTAAGAGGCCTTACAGTCCATCCAGTTATAAGCGCCGCACAGACCTGTCCTCTCCGGGCTTACCATACATACGTGGTTGGGGGCAAAGGACTGACACAGAGTACAGGAATAGTAGGTCTCCACACCCTCATCGGTCATCTGTTCCACCCTGGAATCGCGTTTCTTGTAATTATCCCTGGCAGTAGCTGTCAACTTGTCCACATCATCTTTCTTAGTATAAAGAGTAACCTGAACTTTGTCCAGAATGGCGCCAAAATCCTGGTGTAGTTTGGCATGGATAATCACACCAATATCCTTAAGGGTAAACCCTTTGTTTACAGCTTGTTCACTAACTCTGACCCATGCAATATCCCTCTGTCCAATGTGCATTACGCCCTGGGCATAATTGATAAGGTGATGTATCTGCCTTTCAAGTATGGGCTCAAAGTCTTCCTGCATCTGACGTCCTGCAACCTGTACAAAGATACCAAGTGGAAGTTTATCGCCCTTCTTTACATCCTTAATATCAGGACCTACTACTTTTATTTGACCGTCTTCAATATCTTTCATGTCTGCCATTCTGCAGAGCTCTACTGCCTGGGTTTTTCCACCACCCATCTCAAGATAAAGGTCGTCTTTTCTTACGCGTTCTCCTTCGAATGCAGGACCATATGCTAATGGGATATCCACATTTGCTACTGTTACTTTAAGACCACGAATCTCGATAGATTTCTGGGGCATTTCCCTGTGAGGAACATTAGCAACAACATGCTCGTATGTACAAACTCCGGTAGGTAGTATTTCAGGGATGTCGGTGTCGGCAATAGTGGGGAAACCCCAGTTGACGCAACCGGCAGCATTGGCTGCCCATTCGGCATTTACTTCACCCAATGCATTGACAAAGGCAAAGATTCTGTCCTTATTATAGATAAGCATCTTTTTATAATCCCCTGGTTTGATCCCACCAAAGGCCATTGCCGCCCGATTGGCAAAACCCAGGGCAAATACAGCAGCTGAGATGTCGGGTCCAAAGGGCACCAGACGGGTATTCCAGCCGATCTGTACCCCGGCTTCCAAGAGCTGTTCTGAAAAAGTTGTGCCATTTTGGTTAGCACACATGAAGACATAAAGGTTCTTTTTCTGGTATTCTTCTGCAATCCATTTGGCCGTCTCAGGATCAGGGGCAGCTCCTACGATAGCAGCAAAACCTGGAGCTGTTCCATCCACAAATTCAACTCCTCGTTTACGGAAGACCGTATCTTCGGCAGCTCCAAGCCAGATTTTTCCCGAGGCCTCATCGATATCCTCACTAACCAGATAGAAATCAGGGTCTTCCAGGTAACGAATAGCCTCTACTACTTCCTCTGCAAAAAGTGTAGCCATACCGGAATCTAACAAAGGGCCCAAGTAAGGCAAGTGGTACATATTCTTCACATGAGCCGGCAGTAGTTTTCTGGCCACTTCCATAGGTTTCTTGGCATCCCCAAGAGTCTTTACCGGAATTCCAAGGATTGAATATATAATGGGAAGATAATAAGCCGTGTTAGGAAACTCAATCTTTTGATCAGGTCCGAATTTTTCCAGGGCCTTTTTTAATGTTCCCTCGGCTTTGGAAACTATATTATATGCGCCTTGAATGGCTGCAAAAGCAACTAACTTGGACATTTAAAAAAATCCTCCTTTCTTAAGAGGTCGTTGTTATAAAGATTAAGCTGCCTCCAGCTTCTGCCGGTCAGCCATATCCATGAGTACTCGCTCCCTAGCCTTATCAATACCAAGAGCCTTACGTTTGGCATCTATATGAGCAATCATCTTGCGGGCCATTTCATAAGGGTCTTCGATCAGATCCCACATGCCGCCCAGGGCCTTTTCCATTCCTTTGAACAGGTACTCCTTAAAAACCGGTGCCCCCTCAACGGGTAGGTTAACACCAAAAACCGTATACACACCAGAAGCCACAAAGTATTGCCCAATGGAGATGGCTTTCTCGCTCATCCATTCCGGGGCACATCCGGCGGCAGGTAAATCACTTATATCGTTTCCCAATCCTCCGGCCTTAACTACTTCAGTAGCAGCCATTAGTATACGACTGTTGTCCACACAGGAGCCCATATGTAAGACAGGAGGTATACCTACGGTCTCACATACTTCAGCAAGTCCAGGTCCACAATAGACCTTAGCCGCTTCCGGGGTCAGCAAACCGGCTTTTCCACATGCCATGGCGTTACAGCCTGTAGTCAAAACTATGACGTCGTTTTTAAGTAATTCTTTGACAACGATTAAATGAGCACTGTCATGCATGGTCCGGGCATTATTGCAGCCAACTACACCACCTATTCCGCGTATGCGGCCGTTGATAATATTGTCATTCAATGGTACATAAGAGCCGCGGAATGTACCGCCTAGATGGTAATTGATGGACTCATAACTGAAACCGACAACCATCTTCTCTTTTTCCTTGGGAATCAGGACCTCTGCCTTACGGTTCGGAAAGTTGTCGATTGCGGTTTTGACGATCCGCTTGGCATCTTCCAAGGCATGGTGTTCATCAAATTGAATATGAACCGTATCACCAGACTTCATCTTTGCCCTGGTGTTGGTGGTAATAATTTTTGTATGGTAGCAGGTGGCCACGTTGGCGATATTTTCCATAATACACTGAACATCAACTACCATGGCATCCACTGCCCCGGTAATGATGGCCAACTCCTGCTGTAAATAATTACCGGCTATAGGCATGCCATGGCGCATCAGGATTTCGTTGGCAGTACAGCACATACCTGCCAGAATAATCCCCTTGGCCCCTTTGGTAGCAGCATACTGCAGCATTTCCGGGTCCTGAGATGCTACGACAATCATCTCTGAAAGAAGGGGTTCATGTCCGTGGACAATAATATTGACATGATCCTTTTTCAAAACCCCCAGGTTTATTTCCCCCTGTATCGGATAAGGGGTCCCAAAAAGGATGTCCTGCAAATCTGTAGCAATCATGGAACCGCCCCAACCGTCAGCCAGAGAAGCCCGGGAGCCCTGTTTCATCAGGTTTTCATAATCCTGGTCGACCCCCATGTGGGTTCGGTGCATGATCTCTACTATCTCCCGGTCAATCCCTCGAGGAATAATATCCAATTTTTCCCAGAGTTCATAGCGGGCTTTGGGGGCGCGCTTAGCATAGTAAATTTCCCCTTCCTGCTTACCCCATTCACCTAACGCCTTTTCTCCTACTTCAGCAGCTATGTCGTAAACATCCCGGTCTCTCTCTTCTCCATCAACCTTTACTGTGGTAGCTACTCTAAAATCACCGGCAATTTCCTTTAATTTGTTTTCATCCTTTATGGTATAGTCATGCGTTTGTTTCCTTGCCGCAGCCAGAAAGACCTCAGCTACACCTCGACCGTGATCAGAGTGAGCAGCTGCTCCGGCAGCAATCATACGAACAAAATTACGTGCAGCAATGGTCTCAGGGGTTGCCCCACAGAGCCCCATGCGGGTATCCTCTCCTTCCGTATCCTTTTTGGTTAAAGGAAGACGACAAGGACCTTGGGCACACATCTTACAACAGGTCCCCTGAATCCCAATGTTACAGGGTTTCATAGTATCAGCCCGATCAAATATCGTTTCTACCTCATCTTGTTGAGCTTTATGTAGCATCTGGATGGTGGCAGGATCTACACTCTTTTCTTCGGGTTTAATTTTCTTTTTTACTTTTTCTGCAACCTTTAAATCTTCTTTGGCTTCTTCTGATGCCATTTTATTGCCTCCTTCTTTAACAGCCCTGAGGCTGTGTTCTATTAATTATTTAAAGCCGATTAACTCCTTTTGTTAACCCTGTTAACCTGGGCTAACAATTTATCTATTGGAGAAAGTTGAACCTCTGCAACTTTCAATACTCGGGGGCCTTCAGCACGTGCTTCTTGAGATTTTTCTCTCTTTGCTTTTTCTTTTGCCCTGGCTTGCATCAATGCTTCTTCTTCAGCTTGAGCCTTAGCTTTGGCATCCTCCTTGGCTTTTTTCTCTGCTTCTACCTTAGCTTTAGCGTCTTCCTTGGCTTTAGCTTTCTCTGCTTCTGCTTTGGCTTTTTCTTCATCTATTGCTTTGGCTTTGGCTTTTTCCTCTGCTTCTGCTTTGGCTTTTTCTTCATCTATTGCTTTGGCTTCAGCGTCTTGTTTAGCCTTATCTTCCTGTACTACCTCTGGTTTTTTGGCAACCTTCTCTTCTTCTTTTACTTTAGGTTTTGCCTCTTCCTTTGGAGGTGCTTTAGGAGCCGCTTCCTTCTTTTCTTCTTTGGCTTTTTCTTCAACCTTTATCTTCTTAATCTTTGGAAAATTACCATCCGGTTTGACATTGATAGCACTCAACTTAGCAGCAAGCTTGTCAGAATCTATTGCCATATCACCAGTCATCATCAGACCCATAAACTCTTTTACAAACTTAACACTATCCGGATGTCTTAATACTAGGATATCCGAACCGGCCATAAGGTAAGAAACAGCGCCTACGCTCTCTAGCATTACCCCTCTTTTTGCCGGGTCGCCCAGAGTAGGCGCATCTTCAAGACTAAGTTTGACCTCTTTACACTTCCAGATTTCATTGCCTAGATTATTCATCATGGGGCTTTGTAACTTTTCATCTTCCTGGGTCAAAGCAGCCATCCGAATTCTTTCCATAACAGAATAGGAATATTCCATCCCGTATCCCAATCCCCCTGTGGTAGGGTCTATAATAACTTTATTTGAACTCATTCCCAGGTTGTCGAGGAGTACATTTAGCTGTTTGGCCAGATTTATGTCTATTGGAGAAGAAGAAATAAGTGATTGATTAAACCCTAATGCGCTGGCGCCTATCTGCTTATGGTTAGCCTCTTCTACAGGGCCTAAAAGCAAATTCTTGCCCTGGTTATCTTCAGCAACTTTCTTTAAAACCTCAACATCTTTTTCCTTGTTACCGCTTCCCCAAACTATTACCGGGACGTCAACCACTTCACATACCTTTTTTACTATGGCAGAAGCGTCTCCCGGACCCTTGTTCAAACCATTTGGGTCGGTACTTTTTAGTTGTACAACAACCATATCAGCGCAGTATTCTTCGACACACTTCTTTGCCCAGGCTGCTGGATCTTTTAAAACATCCTCAAAGGGTTCAATAACAGCCTGAGGCCATTCATCAGGCTCCATGTCCCAGATTTCCATAGCAACCTTGGGAGAATTGGGCATTTCCCCCTCAAATAGATAGAACGGATAAGAGGTTTCTCCACCTACAGTTACTGTTCTTTTCCCTGCACCCAGAGTTACCTCTTTTATCTTCCCTGTATAATGTGTTTTTGTAATTTCAAAGGCCATTAATTCTCTACCTCCCTCTACAGATTAATAAATAAGAAAGATATACCTTTAAACCAACCCTGTATGAACTTTAGCAGATTTAACCGTATTCAACATCAACATAGTGATAGTCATCGGGCCAACCCCTCCGGGTACGGGAGTAATAGCACTGGCCTTTTCCTTGATAGCTTCGAAGTCTACATCTCCACAAAGGATTGCTTTCCCTGATTCTGATTTGCCAATACGGTTCACTCCTACATCGATAACAACAGCACCGTCTTTTACCATGTCTGCTGTTATGGCTTTAGGTTTCCCTGCTGCAACTATAAGGATATCGGCTCTTCTGGTATGAGATGCCATATCTTTAGTTCCTGTATGGCATATAGTTACTGTTGCATTAGCACCTTTTTGTTTTTGTAAAAGAATATTAGTTACAGGTTTGCCAACAATGTTGCTCCTTCCTACAACTACAACATCGGCTCCACTAGTTTCAATGTTACTCCTGATCAACAGTTGCTGGACTCCAGAAGGGGTACATGGAAGGTAATCTGCCTCACCTATCATCAATTTTCCCAAGTTGACCGGATGGAAGGCATCCACGTCTTTCTTAGGATCTATAGCATAAAGTACTTTTGTTTCATTAATATGTTTGGGCAGGGGTAACTGTACTAGTATTCCGTGGATCTTTGGGTCTTTGTTATACTGCTCAATAAGCTCCAATAATTTCTCTTCAGTAATATCTTCGGGTTGATTGTCCTGTATCGAATAGAATCCTAGTTCCTTTGCGGTCTTCTGTTTACCGGTTACGTAACTTACTGATGCAGGATTCTCTCCTATTAGAATGGTGACCAATCCGGGTACAACATTGTGTTTCTCTTTCAATTCTGTTACTTCTTTTTTTAGTTCTTCCCTGATCTGCTTGGCCACCTCTGTACCACTAATGATCTTTGCTGCCATTTTTTCCTCCCAAGGTTGATGACTTTGTAAAAAGTTTATCTCTGGTGTAGTGCTGCACCCTTCGTTGTTGAAACGTACCCACAAAGTACTTTACACTTCTAAGGGTTTGCACGTCTTTAATCTGGAACTTTTTACTATTCCACCCCATAATTTAAACTTTTTATGAGTCTATCAAGGTTATATGTTTTTCTATATATATCTGAAATAAAAAAAGTCATAGATAAATTAATTAATAATGTTATCCAAAATTTTATTAGCTGCAATTACAGCAACGGATTCGTCCGGCAAATCTATCAACGGTTTCAAAGACAGATCATAATCATAAATCATCTTATCCATAGGAATACCATAAAAAGAGTCGAAACCCTGCTTTTCGATCTCCTTAGAGATTATGGGTTCCAACTCTCCCTGGATTCTATTCACTATAAAATAAGAATTATCTATTGTTAAGTCAAGTTCCTTAATAAGTTCTTTGATCCTCGCTGCGGTCATAATCCCTTTAAGCGTTGGGTCTGAAACGAGCAACAATGCATCGATTTTTTGCAAAATTCTTCTACTCAGGTGTTCCATTCCTGCTTCATTGTCTATCACTACAAAGGGATAGTTTTTGGCGAGAATATCTAAGAATCTCCTTAGCATATTATTTACAGGACAGTAACATCCGGGACCTTCACCTCTCCCCATGGCTATGAGATCTACCCCTTCTCCTTCTGTCAATCCCTCATTGAGTTTTAATTCCAGAAAAGTTTCTTTCGCCATTCCGGGTGGTATCTTGGAGATATCAGAGGAAAAGTTTTCCCTCACGGCACCAACTGTCTTTGCTTGCTCGAATCCAATTGTCTCTGCCAGATTCACATTAGCATCTGCATCAACAGCCAATATGGGGACTTTGCCCCTTCTTTTCAGAGCACGAATTATTAATCCTGTTATTGTTGTTTTGCCTATCCCTCCTTTTCCTGCCACTGCTATCACAAAACTCAAAAAAACCTCTCCTTGTAGACAAATTCCCTGAACGCAAGGAAAATATAAAGGATGGAATAAAGAATAAAGGGTGAAGACTAGAAAAGCCCACTCACTTTACCAGTATTAACATCCACATCTACCCTTCTAAAAGCAGGGTTAGAACTCGTTCCTGGCATAAGGCTGATAGTTCCGGCACAGGGGCAGAGGAATTTTGCTCCAGAGTAAATAAGAATGTCTCGAATGGGCAAAGTCCATCCCTTGGGAACACCTTTGATGGTCGGATCATGCGTAAGGCTTAGATGGGTTTTTACCATCATTGTAGCAAAATCTGCGTATTTAGGATCACTTTCCAGCATCTTAGCCTTTGCCTCAGCTTCCGGACTCCATGATACACCATCAGCTCCGTAAACCTCTTTGGCAATCAAGGCAACTCTGTCTCGCAGTTTCATCTCAAGTGGGTATAGAAATTTAAATTGGTTCTCTTCTTTGCATGCATCAATAACTGCATCGGCAAATTCAAGGGCACCCTCACCACCCAGTTCCCAATGCCTAGATACGGCGCATCGTGCTCCGGCTGCCTCTGCTGCCTTTCTAACGATTGCGACTTCTGCATCAGTATCGGTATAGAAACGGTTTACACAAACAACCGGGTTTATACCGGCTTTTCGGATCACGCCTATCATGTGAACCATATTTTCTACACCTTTTTCTACCAGTGCAAGGTTTTCTTTGGTGTATGCCTCATCAAGTGCTTTTCCTGCAACAACCTTTGGACCTCCCCCGTGCATCTTTAGCGCTCGAATAGTGGCAGTTAATACGGAAACATGGGGTTTCAATCCGCTGAATCGGCATTTTACATTCCAGAATTTCTCAAATCCGATATCAGCTGCGAAACCACTTTCTGTAACATGGTAGTCGAAGAGTTTCAAACCAACACGGTCAGCAATGATAGAAGACTGTCCTACCGCGATATTGGCAAACGGCCCGGCATGAACCATACAGGGTTGATATTCGGCTGTACACATAAGGGTTGGATTGATTGTATTGCGCATGAAGGCAGTCATGGCACCGCCTACTTCAAGGTCACCTGTTGTAACTGGTTTGCCGCTTTTATCAAATGCCACGGTTATTTCATCAAGGCGCTTTCTTAAATCTGCCAGGTCCCTGATAACAGCGAGAATAGCCATGCATTCGGAACCCACGGCTATGCCGAACTTGGACTGCATAGTAAACCCGTCCATACGACCGCCCAGACCGATAACGATATTTCTTAGTGACTGAGCGCAAAGATCCATGATCCACCCCATCTCAACGCGGGTGGGATCTATGTCTAAACGCCGCATACCAGTGAGCCTTTGAAGCTGTTCGTCATTGTAGTTGCGCTCGTGTTGCATTCTAGCGGTCAATGCTACCATGGCAAGGTTATGAGCGTTCATGATATCATTGATATCGCCTGTCAGACCTAGTGAGAATTCAGTCATAGGTATTAGAAGTGAGTTACCTCCACCGGCGGCGGTTCCCTTAACATTCATGGTAGGTCCGCCCGATGGTTGCCTAAGACACCCACCTACATTTACACCGCGTTTTCCAAGTCCTTCCATTAGTCCAACGGAAGTGGTGCTCTTACCCTCACCCAAAGGGGTGGGTGTAATCGCGGTAACCTCTATGTATTTTCCATCTGGTTTATCCTTTAACCGGTTAATTATTTTTAAAAAATCCAATTTTGCAAGTCTGCCCATAGGAAGAATTTCATCGGGCATTAGGCCAAGTTTCTCTCTCCATTGTTCCGGTGACGGCATATTCACTTCCGCTGCTTCGGAAATTTGCCAGTCAGCCATTTTTACCGCATCATAAGCCATTAATTACATCCTCCTTTGTACTTAAATATCTACATACCTAAAATAAAAAAATTTTTATTTTATGATTGGTAATGCATGGAAGGTAACACTATAAATACCATAGACCTAGAAAAATTGAAAGCTAACATAGCGTGATTATAATGTCAAGATTTTTTCCGAAAAAAATACCTTCTATATGGTTTTTTGCACTTGACAATCTGTAGTTAATATCCTTAATATCAAAATGGAGCTAGCTGTAAAAAATCCCAAGGTTAAAAATAAGAATAAGATAAAGGTCGAAAAGAGGAAGGCAGATGGCATTAATTATACAAAAATACGGTGGTACTTCGGTTGGAAGTATAGAAAAAATAAAGAATGTAGCCCGTCGTGTGAGAATTGCTCATCAAGACGGTAATGATATTATTGTAGTTGTCTCTGCTATGGGGGAAGAGACGGATAGGCTTCTGAAACTGGCGAAGGATATCGCTGAACAACCAGATGAAGGAGAACAAGATGTTTTGGTATCAACTGGGGAACAGGTAAGTAGTTCTCTCCTTGCTATAGCATTGAAGTCTTTAGGAGTAAATGCAAGGTCATTATTGGCTTATCAGATTAAGATTCAAACAGATTCTGCTTTTGGTAAGGCGCAGATTTTAAAGATTGATTCAGAGAGGTTAATGAGAGAACTGAAGGATGGGAAGGTACTTGTAGTTGCTGGATTTCAGGGTGTTGACGAAGAAGACAACATAACTACATTAGGCAGAGGGGGTTCTGATACAAGTGCTGTTGCTTTAGCTGCTGCCCTCAAGGCTGATATATGTGAAATCTATACCGATGTTGAGGGGGTGTTCACTGCTGACCCAAATATCTGCCAGGATGCCAGAAAGCTTAAAAAAATATCTTATGATGAAATGCTGGAGATGGCAAGTTTGGGGGCTAAGGTTCTTCAGACCAGATCTGTTCAATTTGCTAAAAAATATCAGGTGCCTATCCATGTAAGAGCTACTTTTACAGATGGTAAAGGTACTATCGTAACAAAGGAGGATCAGGATATGGAGAGTGTTATTGTTTCAGGTGTTACCTACAATAAGGATGAGGCTAAGATTACTGTCACAAAGGTACCCGATATGCCCGGTATTGCATCTAAACTGTTTACCCCAATTTCTGACGCCAATATTATTGTGGACATGATAATTCAGAACGTAAGCACAGATGGACTTACTGATCTAACCTTTACCGTCCCAAAGGATGATTTAAAAAAAGCCATGGAATTGGTTATGGTTGCTTCAAGAGAGATTAATGCTAAGGATGTATCGGCAGACAAAAATATTTCAAAAGTTTCTATAGTTGGAATGGGTATGAGAAGTCATTCTGGAGTTGCCTCTAAGATGTTTACAGTCCTTGCAAGGGAAGGGATAAATATTATGATGATAAGTACCTCTGAGATTAAGGTGTCCTGTGTAATCGAGTCTAAGTATACAGAGTTGGCTGTGAGAGTATTGCATGAAGCCTTTGGCTTAGGAGAGAATAAGGAACCCTGAGATGAGACTGGTTAAATTATACGATACTACACTGAGGGATGGAACCCAGGCGGAAGATATCTCATTTTCCATAGAAGACAAAATCAGGATCGTTGAAAAACTGGACGAACTCGGCATCCATTATATTGAAAGTGGATGGCCGGCTTCAAATCCCAAGGATATGCAATTTTTCAAAAAGATCCAGCATATAACCCTGCACAATTCTAAAATCGTTGCTTTTGGCAGTACTGCTAGAGCAGGAACCCCTCCTGAAAATGATAGAAATATAAAAGCTTTACTCTATTCTCACACACCTGCTGTTACTATAGTTGGCAAGTCATGGGATCTCCATGTAAGGGATGCTTTACGGATATCCTTAGAGGAAAATCTTATGACTATCTATGACTCGTTGAGATTTTTAAAGTCAAACGTGCCAGAGGTATTTTATGATGCCGAGCATTTCTTCGATGGCTATAAGGCTAACCCGGTCTATGCTTTTAAAACCCTACAGTCAGCAGCTGATGCAGGGGTTGATTGTATTGTTTTATGTGATACCAATGGCGGGACGATGCCCTATGAGATAGAAAAAATCATAAAGGAAGTACGAAAAAAGATTAAATTGCCGTTAGGAATTCATACCCATAACGATTCAGATATGGCAGTAGCCAGTTCTATAATTGCGGTCAAGTCTGGGGTTGAACAGGTCCATGGTACCATTAACGGGTATGGGGAACGGTGCGGAAATGCTAACCTCTGTTCGGTAATTCCCAATCTGAAATTAAAATTAAATATTAACTGCATATCCGATGAGCAGATGGGAAAGCTGAGAGAGGTATCGAGATTTGTTAATGAACTGGCTAACCTTCGGCACAATAAACACCAGGCATTTGTAGGAGATTCAGCGTTTGCCCACAAGGGTGGAATACATGTTAGCGCTGTCAAGAGAAATCCTGAGACCTATGAGCATATCAGGCCGGAACTGGTGGGAAACAGACAACGCATTCTAATATCAGACCTATCCGGCAAAAGCAATATCATAGCCAAGGCTGCTGAGTTCAATATTGATCTTGGAGACAATAACCCAATCACTCTTGAGATATTACAAAACATGAAGGAACTTGAGAGTCAGGGCTATCAGTTTGAAGGTGCTGAGGCATCTTTCGAAATCCTTATAAAAAAGGCCCTTGGAACTAAGAAAAAGTACTTTGATCTGATAGGCTTTAGGGTAATAGATGAAAAGGGGGAAGAAAACATACCTCCCCAGTCTGAGGCCACCATAATGCTTAAAGTAGATGGTAAGATTGAACATACAGCTGCTGTAGGAAATGGCCCTGTTAATGCTCTGGATAATGCCCTTAGAAAAGCATTAGAAAAATTCTATCCAGAACTTAAAGATATGGAGTTAATAGACTATAAGGTAAGAGTTCTCTCCGCAGGAAAAGGAACGGCTGCCAGAGTCAGGGTACTGATAGAATCAGGAGATAAAGAGGATAGATGGGGAACTGTGGGTGTCTCTCATAATATCATTGAAGCAAGCTGGTTGGCGTTGGTAGACAGTATAGACTACAAGCTACTTAAAAATAAAAGTGGTGATTAAAAATTAATAGACAGGTTAAAAAAGAACAACAGTGGGCTATCTTTTTTAGTACCTTGTTATTGATCCTTTCCTATTCCATTAACAAAGCTAACATCCCGGAATCAGAAAATAGCCTGACGGTCTATAAAGATAAAGACGAAACCTGTATTGAAGTTTTGGGCGAAGTAATAACCCCTGGTATTTATAATTTAAATGAAGGGGCTACTATCTCTGATGCTATTAAAAGAGCTGGTGGGTTAAAAAAAAGCTTAATTATTGACAAATCATACAAAGATTTTCGATTAAAGAATGGGGGAAAGATAACAATACAGAAAATAACAGCTAATAGGGTGAGAGTAAAAATCGAGAGGATGGAAGCCCATAAGCTCATTATCTTTTCTATTCCTCTCGATATAAATACTGCGAATCAGCAAGATCTTTTAGCACTACCTGGGATAGGTCCAAAGACAGCCCTAAGTATTATTAAGCATCGTGATAAAAATAAGGGATTTTCCTCTATAGAGGAACTCAAAGAGGTAAAGGGGATCGGTAAGGCGAGGTATAAGAGAGTAAAGAAGATGTTGGAAATAGTTGATGCTGGAAATCTAATTATAGGAAACTAAGAGTTATCAATTTATATTAATACTGAACTTAGAAAGCGTTGCAACCGACTATAAATTGTTATCCACCTATGGCCGACATATTACGAGAACATTTCTTGGGATTTTCTTTTTCTATGTGATGGTTCTCAGGCTTATTAGAGATAGCTAAGTTGATAAGTCTCTCTAATTCAAAGTTATCATTACTCTTTCTAAGAGAGGACTTTAAATCTACTTCTTCGTTGGAAAAAAGACACGTCCTAAGCATTCCATTGGAGGTTAACCTCAATCTGTTACAGGAAGAGCAAAAATGATCGCTCATGGGGCTAATAAAACCAATCTCTCCCAATGCTCCATCAAATTTATACATTCGAGCTGTTGATCTTTCGTCTTTTTTATGAATGGGGTAGAGTTTTGCAAAACTCTCTATCTTATCTTTTGCTTCCTGGGAGGATATATATCTATCTTCATCCCATTCGATATTAGAACCAATAGGCATTAATTCAATGAATCTTATGTGATAAGGGTTATTAATTGATAGTTTGGCAAAGTCGATTACCTCATCATCGTTGAAACCACGTATAATAACTGTGTTTATCTTTATTGGTGAAAACCCGATTTTTTGTGCTTCTTCTATTCCATAACGAACCTTTTTAAGGTCTCCTCCCCTGGTAATTTTTTGGAATTTCACATGGTCAAGAGAGTCCATGCTTATATTTACTCGATGAAGTCCGGAATCAAACAGGTCGCTTGCAAAATCCCTAAGTAATATACCATTGGTAGTTAAACTTAGATCATTCACTCCATGGGTTCTTGAGAGAGATCGAACAAAGGTTACAACTCCTTTTCTTACCAGGGGTTCTCCCCCTGTAATTCTGATCTTAGTGATACCATTTTTAACAGCTAATTCAACAATACGGAGAATTTCTTCATAACTGAGAATGTCTTCATGCTTAATCTTAGAAATTCCGTCTATAGGCATACAATAAAGACATCTGAGATTGCACCGATCAGTAATTGACACCCGTAAATAATTAATTATTCTATCAAAAGGATCAATCATATCTTTTATCCTATTCTAATTGGGAAGAGGGTAGTTTGTCTTTTTAATTACATACGACACTGCAAGAGAAATGTCAAGTTTTGATATAGTTCCACCATTAAAGAAAATTCTGACTAAAATTGTATTTTTTACCTTGACAAGCTTCGATTCTCTGTGTTATATGGGCAACAAACCCTATTAGTTTATCGTTTTTTATTGGATTAAGTTATTTAGATTTGAACTTCATTTTTTTATTATAGTTACAACTCATCATTTGTAAGAATCATAGTAGATTTAGTCCTTAGTTAATATATTAGATGTTTATTAATGAATTAAAGGAAAGGGGGGTATAGTTTAATACATTTAATAGTCTTAGTATAACGTTACAATATTAGATTCAAATCATACATGGAGAGAACAGGTCGAGCAAGTTAATGTTTTAATTAGAAAAAACATTTTAAAAGAAACAACTTATTAAGAAGGGAGGAGGAACAGAAAGTGACAAAAGCAGAATTAGTAAGCAAAATGGCAAAAGACGCAAAAATAAGTAAAACAAGTGCAGAAAAGGCTTTAAATTCATTTACAGCTAATGTTACCGGTGCCTTGAAAAAAGGTGGAAAGATGACCTTGACTGGTTTCGGTACATTCTCTGTTGTCCAAAGAAAGGCAAGAAAGGGTAGGAATCCTCAAACAGGGAAAGACATAAAGATTCCTGCTACTAAAGTAGCCAAATTTAAAGCAGGGAAGAAATTAAAAGAAGCAGTTAAATAGATTGAGATTTTATATTTTTTAGCTAGGTAGAAAAAACAAAAGGCAAGCACAGAACCTATGTGCTTGCCTTTTGTTTATATGGAGTTCTTTTGTAATTTATTTATATGAAATTTTAAACTAACCCTTATCCAACATTTAATACCTTTCCTCATAACTCTGCCCTAAGCCGAGCAATCAATACGATTAAACATTAAACTATAGAATAATATGAGGTAGTCCATCTTTTCTCATGTCAAATGTGCTCGATTACGAGCACCATTTCCCTTTTTTTATAACCCCTCAATGACAAAGATAAAAAACAAAAGATATAAATTATCTTAATAAAACAGCTACTTATAACTATCCTAAGTGAAGTAACTATTTTGAGAAAATTATTGGCATGGTGGTTGCTTATTAAAGAAGATAAAACAACTTCAACAATAAGGGAAAATAGGTATGAAGACTATCCTTATATTCGACAGATATCCAAATATGTTGAAGGCCTTTGACAGATTTTTATCTCAGGAGAACTACCGGGTTCTAACAACTGACACATTAGAGGAGGCTTTTAGAATCATTAATGTAGTAAGGGTAGACCTAATGATTATGGATACAGGAGAAAATACAGAAGAATTAATCTTGAATACTGAGAAATTAATAAGAGAGAAAAATTTAGCTTTCCCAATACTTATTACTGCTACTTATATAGACACACTGACAGAGAAAACAGCTAAGAATTTGGGATCAAAGGATATTATACTAAAACCCTTTGATCCAAAGAATATGAAGAGGGTTATCAGGGAATTGATAGATAAGGATAATCTCAACTGAGGTTTTGTAAGGGGGGAGGTGGAAGAGATACTATTACAGGAGGTTTCAGATAACTATAAAAGAGTGCTGTTTGCCAATTACTATTAATATTTTAGGAGGAGAAGATGCGGAAAACAATTTTAGCGGTTAGCTTGGCACTAATAATGGTCTTTATATCTTTGATGAACGCAGGTGCAGAAGAGGCAAAGGCGACAGTCAGTGCATCAGTAGATGTTTTTAACAAATATGTTTTTAGAGGCTACGAACTTAGCGCAAACAGCATAGTAATACAGCCAGCGTTGAATTTATGCGTTAATAAAATAGAGCATATGAATTATCCTGCCAATAGAGAGAACAATCTCAGTCACAAAAAATGATTAGTCTGTTCTTTACTATGAATTTCAATTCATTCCCATTCAGAGTCCAGGAGATTATGCAAGCTTTTTATAAATGATTATCTAGCAGACAGAAACTTTAATTTTTAGGTTGATCTTTTTGATACTGTTTGTTAAAATCTACTTGAAATAACAAGCTTTTCTGATGTATCTGTGTGTGTCTATAATCCTGTTTGAAATATAAGTATCACTATTGTAGGGGATGCTGCACTAGTTTTATTAGTTTTCCAAGAAAGGGAGTATGATGGAGAAGATTTCTATTGTTAAACGGAGAAAAGCAGTTTCTCAGCAAACAACTGACAAACAACATTTTAAGATTCCGAGATTAACTGAGATTCCATCTGACAAATTAAAGGAAAGCTCCAATGACATAGAAATAAGTGCGTCTGCTTTTGAAGAATCGAAGAAAGACGAAAGCCAGGATGTTTCCATAAACCTAACTCCCGAGCAGTACAACCTTATTGATTCAAACCAGTATATTAAATATTTCTTAAGTGAAGAGCTAAGTGGTGTTAGTCTGGATGTTAAGAAGCGTCAGGATGGACAAATTATTTTCAATTTCCAATTTAAAAAAGTAGATACAGTAAAGATGCTTAGTGCAAAACATGTTTGTCAGATGTTGCAAATAAGCAATAGCCTTTTGAATAGACTAATTAAAACGAGAGAGATCAAATGTTATAAAATTGGCAGGGTTAGGCGTTTTTTGCTGGAAGATATTCTTGATTATCTCTCAAGGAGTGAAGAGATTCTTGAAGATCCTAAGACATAATAGTTTAAAGATTTCCATAGGTTTAAACCTTAAGGAGGATATTTTTTATGTCGTACTATGAATATTGGGGGCTACAGAAACCACCTTTTGATAATGTACCTGACCCAACGATGTATGTGGATTGTCACGCTTCAATGGAGAATGCTATAGCTGAGACTCTGTTTGCTATAGAAGAGGGTAATGAATGTATTTCGGTTATTGTCGGAGATGTAGGTCTGGGAAAGACATTGTCCCTTCGTTTAATTATTGACTCTCTGGATCATGAAAAATATAAAATTGCACTGATTACAAATCCCGATATGTCTTTTATTGAGCTTTTACGGGAAATTATAGGCCAGCTTACCGGCGAACAGTGCCAAGAAAGAAGAAGAATAAATTTACTGGAAATTTTTAACAAACTTTTATTTGAATCTATAGATAAGGGGAAGAAGATCTTAATTTTTGTTGATGAGGCAAACGCAATTTCTCCTGCCAATTTAGAAAGTCTGAGATTACTTACCAATATGCAGGAAGATCAAAATAACTTGTTTACCATTGTGCTTGCCGGGCAGCTTGAGTTGGCACGTAGATTGGAGCACCCGAAACGTGCCAACCTTTTACAGCGTGTCGGAACTTTCAACAGGATAGATAGACTGGAGAATGAAAATCTGGTAAAGACCTACGTTGAATCACGGCTGAAACTCGCGGGCGGGGCAAGGAAAATTTTTAATGACGACGCTTTTAGTCTACTATGGGAATATTCTGATAACGGTGTCCCTCGTCTTATCAATAAAATCTGTAAATTGTCATTAAAGGCAGGAGAGACAAATGAATTTAATGAAATCTTAGGAGAGGTAGTTCGTCAAATCGGGGAACGCTTCCAAAATCTGGCTGGACAGGCTATACAGAAGAGGAAACCAAGAAAAATTCCGGAAAGCAAGGTTTTAACGGAGCCGGTTGAAGAAGAAAGCGGAGTCGCCATTGGCCCCAAAGCGCTTTCGGTTGAAGCTTTTCAAGACCGTCGTTCTTTAACGGAAGGCCAGAGGTCGGGAAAATTAGACCCCGAGGTGAAATTGGATGCTCTCCCAAAGATTCCTTCTATTGAAGAAGCACATAAACCATCTGAGGAAGTTAAAGAAGCTGTCGTAAAACCAAAAGAGGTTGAATATGCTTCGCCAGTTAGACCAGTTGAGGAAACCAAGGAAGAAGAAGTAAAACAAGTAAAACCAATTCAGGCTCGAGAAGTACCGTTAACTAAACCTGTTGAGGAAATTAAAGAAGCTGCTGTAAAACCCAAACAGGTTGAAGAGAAACCCTTGGTTAAAAAGGAAGTTGTAGAGGAACTGGAGATCAACGGTGTTAAAATTACAATAGATATCCCTTCGCAATTTATTGAGCAGGCAAAGTTTTCTACCCCGGAAAATTGCATAAAATTAGCAGGGGCTATGGCAGCAAAGGTTCTTCAAAAACAACCTGAACTAACTTCTTCACCGTCAGTTGATCCGGTTAATGTCTGGGGTGATATTCGTGACTTCATTCTGGCAAGAATTAGGTAAGAAGAGAAAAGATTTCAGATAATTCGTACACTTTAAATTTTTTTGCTTTTTCTAAGTAAGTTCCGTTAAAAGCGTTTGAGCGTTCTTATTTTGTGGATTGATTGATAAAACAAAGTTAAGCCTTCGAATAATCTCATCCTTTTTTGAACTATCAGGGTTTGAATAATAGTGTAGATACTCAATATTGGCTAGGTTGATGTTTGCTTCTTCCTGGAATGGAAGAATAGTAAGAGATTTTTTATAAGCCTTGATAGCTTCTTCATGCTGATCTGTAGTTTTGTATATAATTCCCAGATTATTCCATGCGTTAGCATTGTCGGGTTCAAGATCAAGAACACGTTTGAAAAAACTTATTGCCTTTTCATAATCACCTAATTGCAGGTACATATTCCCCAAATTGAATAAAGATTTTACATGGGAGTGATCTTTTTCCAGGATACTACTGTATACTTGTATTGCCTCATCAAACATGTCATGACGGTCGTAAATAAGAGCAAGAAAGAAGTGAGCGTTAACGGAATCGGGATCTACTTCAATAGCTTTTTTGTATTGTTTGACAGCGTTGTGATAATCGCCTTCCAATTCTGATACATGTCCAAGATTAAATATCGCCTCGACGTTTCCAGGGTTTAATTTCAAAGCATGTTCGTACATTTGCCTGGCACTTCCAAGTTTATCCATATTTTCGTAGACATAGCCAAGATTATTGTATGCTTCCGGATTGTTCGGTTCAAGTTCAACTACTTGTTTTAAGCATATTAAAGCCCAATCATAATCCTCCCTATCAAGATAAATAAATCCAAGGTTCACATATGCAGCAGTATATGTGGGGTCAAGAACGATACTTTTTTTGTACGCTTCTATTGCTTTCTCAGATTGTGGATCAAGGAGGTCATGCCTACATCCTTCCATGAACCATTCTCTGGCAGAATTTTTTTGATCCAATGAATAGTCTCCACTGTTAAATTGAACTGGTTTATTATCTATATGTTACTATAATCGTTTATCATTTCTTGTCAAGAAAAAACTAGTTGTGTAAGAATTTGCTATTTTTAAGCTTTTTTTCCGAAAGCTAATGGTTGCTACGTAATCTCTTTAACCTCTGCCTAATTTTGAGAACTCTGCTCAAAACTGAGCATATAAGGCTAACTGTTTGTAAGTATTGATAATTCAATCATGTTACGATTAAAATTAATTATAGTTACTGTCCGACTCCGAGCAGGGTGACTTAAGAAAATAGTTTTTCTGATTTAAAGAAATAGGTTGCTAACTTAATGATATATAAAGCTGTTTGTAGATATATGTCAAATTCTGTGAACTTGGCATGAGTATTGCGAAACAGGTTTATAGATAATATTAGGGGAAGACTGAGGTTTGTTAAGGGGAAAGAGGGCATCTTTGGAAAACCTGAAAGATTATATAATTCATAACATAAATCAATTAAAGGAAGAATACAACAAGGAAGTGTGCGGTAGGAATATTGTCAGGAAATATTCTTCCATCATAGATAAATGTTTAGAGGGGATCTTTAACTCTAACTTGTCTTTAAATAACAAAAAAGAAACCAAGGGGTATGCGATAGCTGCAGTAGGGGGTTATGGTAGGAAAGAATTGAGCCCATATTCTGATATAGATTTGCTGTTTTTTATGCCTGAGAGGTTTAACGGTAACCTGGAGGATATAACAAGCAATATACTCTATCCCCTTTGGGATGCAGGAATGACTGTGGGATATAGTAATATGACTTTAAAGGATTGTCTTACTATTATGAGAGACGATATTAAAGCCAGGACATCCTTAATGGACATGCGTTATCTTATAGGAGATACAGATACGTACAGAGAATTTGAGGGTGCAGTCTACAAGAACGCATTTTCCAAGGGTGTTAATTATTTCATCTCAGAACAGTTGAAAGACATGGAGTCAAGGCACCTGTATTATGGAAATTCCGTCTACCTTCTTGAACCGCATCTGAAAGAGGGGGAAGGTAGCCTAAGAGATATTCAAACTGCACTTTGGATAGCTAGGACGCAGTTTCATGCGATAGGGAGAGATGAATTAAAGAGGAAACACGTATTGTCTTCTTGGGAAATCAACCTTCTTGAAGAGTCACTAGAATTTTTGTGGAAGGTAAGGAACGGCCTGCACTTTCTGAGCGGTAGGAAAAATGACCATCTTGCCTTTGAATATCAGGAAAATTTAGCAAAACTGCTGGGATATAGTGGTGATTATCCTACAATTGCAGTGGGACAGTTCATGCAAGACTATTATAAATGTGCAGAGAATGTAAAGTATCTTTCCTATGTTTTAATCGACAGAACCAGGGAAGATCAGGAAAAAAAGAAAAAAATAAGGGGAAAAATCTCCCCAAAAAGCATGGACTACGGCTTTGAAATTGTGAATAACAGAATTTCCATTGTTGACCCCGATCTTTTAAAGAGAGACTCATTTGCCCTGATGAAGGTGTTCAAGTATTCTCTGGAACTGAAGAAAGAGATCAAAGTTGATACACAGGAAATGGTTAGAGAAAATTTAGATTTGGTAGACGAGGAATTCAGAAGGTCTAAGGAAGTAAACACTTACTTCCTTTCTATCCTGAAAGGTATAGGGGGGGTGGCAAAGGTTCTAAAGGCAATGCATAAACTTGGATTTCTGGGCAGGTTTATACCGGAATTTGCCAGTATAACCTATCTACCCCAGTCATATTACTATCATATTTATACGGCAGATATACATACCCTTTTTGCTATCGAGGAACTGGAAGATCTCCTTATGGGTAGTTACAATGATACGTTTCCATTCCTGACCAAACTGGCCATGGAAGAGAAGAGGGTAGAGTTGATTTTTTTAGCCATTCTTTTTCATGATTTGGGAAAGGCATTTGAAACCGACCACGTAGAGAAAGGTGTTGAACTGGTATACACAATATCAGATAGAATGGGGTTGTCCTCCCAAGATGCAGAGCTTTTAGGTTTCCTTGTGGGAAACCACCTTAATATGGCCAGCTTAGCTCAAAGTAGAGACCTCTCCGATGAAAACCTGATAATAAAGTTTGCCCAAAAGATGAGAAACTCTGACAGGTTGCGAATGTTATATATATTAACCTTTGCCGATTTGAAGGCATCGAGGGCAGAGGTTTTCAATTCTTGGAAAGATACATTACTCCGAGAACTCTATATAAGAGCATTCCACATTATTGAGAAGGGGGACTTTACCATGGCTAATATAGCCTCTAAACTCGATAAGATAAAAAATGAAGTCTTATCCAAGTTGCGTTTGAATATGCCCATAGCTGACATTCATTATAACCTTGATTTGACACCAACTCGATACCTACTCAATAACAGCCCGGAGATGATATCGAATCATATCCTGTTGTGTTACAACCTGGAAGACAAAACTCTTGCCTTTGATGTAAGACAGAAACTGGACAAGGGTTATTATGATGTTCTTATAGCTACACCCGATTTCCATGGTTTGTTTTACAAGGTTTGCGGCGTTATGGTCTATCACAATATTAATATCCTGGAGGCTCAGATAGATACAAGGAGTGACGGTATAGCTATGGATATTCTCAGGGTTAATCATGCAAATGAAGATGAATATGTGGCTCAGGAAGAGTGGAAAGCAGTGCAGGATAACCTCGAAAAGGTAATCGATGGAAGGATTAAAGTTGAAGAGTTGGTAAAAAAGAAAGAATCTTATATCCGCTCTAAAAAAAAGGTGCTTGATGACAGAAGAACTGCCATAAAGATTGATAATGAGACATCTGACTTTTATACGGTGATTGATATAGAGACAGACGATAGATTCGGTATTCTATATTCGATCACAAAGGCCATGTCAGACATTGGTGTCTACATTTATGTTGCTAAGATAGCAACAACTCTATCACGCGTCACTGATAGTTTTTATGTTAGGGATATATTCGGGCAGAAGATATATGATGAGAAGTTATTGAAAAAGATCAAAGATGACCTTCATAGTACGTTACAGGAATAGGGACGACAACAAAACCACGATTGATATAAAAATAGATAAGGAGAGGATATAAATGATAAGAAGAATTGTAAAATCTTTGTTAGTAATAGCCCTTTTATTACCCTATCCGCAGATGATTTTCGCTGCAGATAACGGGGTGACAGATTCGGGAACTACTGCCTGGATGTTGACATCTACAGCTTTGGTACTTTTAATGGTCCCCGGGCTGGCTATGTTTTATGGTGGCCTGGTAAGGACAAAAAACGTTTTAGGGACCATGATGCACAGTTTTGTGTCAATGGCTATTATAGGTGTGCTCTGGGTTGTTTGTGGGTATGCTCTGTCTTTTGGGAAGAATATCCTTGGTGGATTTGTGGGCTGGAATAGCAACTACTTCTTATTGAACGGAATAGATGATCAAATTAAAAATGGGGTACCTGAGTATGTGATTGCAATGTTCCAGGGCAAGTTTGCCATCATTGCCCCTGCACTTATAAGCGGAGCATTGGCAGAGCGGGTTTACTTCCGGGGGTACAGCCTTTTTATAGTTCTCTGGTTTCTGATAGTGTACTGTCCCTTGTGTCATTGGATATGGGCTTCGGATGGGTGGCTTCACAATACAGGGGCATTGGGAGTTATTGATCTGGCAGGCGGACTGGTTATCCACATCTCTGCTGGTTTTAGTGCACTGGTAGTTGCTCTATTTTTAGGTAAACGTTTGGGTTATCCCAAGACAGCCATGCATCCCAATAATCTTGTTATGACATTAATGGGTGCAGGACTTCTATGGGTAGGTTGGTTTGGCTTTAACGCAGGCTCAACTGTACAGAGCGGACTTGATACAGCCCGTGCTCTTACCACGACTCAGGTCTCTGCTGCTAGCGGTGCACTTACATGGCTAATTATTGAGGCAGTAGCATTTAAAAAGGTTACTTCACTTGGTTTTGTATCCGGAATTCTAGCAGGATTAGTCGCAATTACACCTGCGGCTGGAGTAGTTAAGCCAATAGGCGCCATTGCACTGGGATCAATGTCTTCCATAGCCTGTTTCTACGCCTTTAAAGCTAAGGCTAAAATTGGTTATGATGACAGTCTCGATTGCTTCGGAATCCATGGTATAGGAAGCTTGCTGGGCGTTCTCCTTCTCTCTTTCTTCATCCGAGAAAGTTGGATGGTTAATGCGGCAGTAACTGCTGGTAATAGTTGGTCTATATGGGAACAACTAATGGTTCAAATAAAAGGGATTGGGGCAACCATAGCCCTCGCAACAATAGGTACTCTAGTCATATGTTTCCTTGTTGAGAAGACCGTTAGATTCAGACTGGACGAACAACGAGAGTTGACAGGGCTCGACCAATCGCTCCACGGGGAGCATGGGTATGGTCTTGTTAACTCAGAGATACTGTCTTAGAGTGTGTTTATAAATTATGATAATTTGCAGAAGATAATTAATTGAGGAGCAATTCCATATGCTTTCCGCAGTGAATACTTCGAAGAAATTCGCTATAAAGAGGAGTACAATATGAAGAAGATAGAGGCTATTATCAAACCTTTTAAGTTAGATGAGGTTAAGGAAAAACTTATGGAAATAGGTGTTCAGGGAATGACGGTATCAGAGGTAAAAGGCTTTGGCCGGCAAAAGGGACATACCGAGATATATAGAGGTGCCGAATATTTAATCAATTTTGTACCCAAGATAAAATTAGAGATCGCGATTGGAGATGAACTGGCTCCAAAAGTTGTAGAGGTAATAGAAAAGTTTGCAAGGACAGGGAAGATAGGAGATGGGAAAATTTTTATTATGCCAATGGAAGATGCGATAAGGATAAGAACAGGGGAACGGAAAGAGGAAGCTTTGTAAATGAAGAATGAAGAGTTAAGAGTCGCCTGTTATTGTCAATCATTATAGCAGGAGAGATCTTATGAAAACTATTATACTTTTCACATCACCAGGTTGCAAAGACTCCCTGAATATGAAAAGGTTGCTCAGAGAAGCCGAAATAGACTTTAATGAGCAGGATATCTCCACATCGAAGGAGTTGAATCGGAAGGAAAGAATGTCTCCGGTAATGCTGGTTCAGGATTCGAATGGGAAAGCAAGGATGATTTCAGATATCTTCGCCCAACTCAAGCTAATCAACAGTATTTTAACAGAAGGAAGAAATTGAACGATCCATTTGAAGAGAGGGGGTGAAAAAGGTTGTATTAACGCCTGAAAAGTGTTAATAAATATTGTGTAAAAAATAATTTTTAAAATTTTTACTTTGAAAAAAACTTAAAACTTTTTAAAAATAAGAGATAATCCTAAAGGAGGATGTATATGCTTTGCGAAACAAAAGAGGATGTTAAGAAAATTGTTAAAGAAAAAAATGTAAGTTTTATTCAATTCTGGTTTACCGATGTTCTGGGGACGCAGAAGATTTTCAGCATCACACCATCCGAACTTGACGAGGGTTTGGAAGAGGGAATGGGTTTTGACGGATCATCAATTCAGGGATTTGCGCGAATCGAAGAGAGCGACATGATCGCCATGGCGGATCCGACAACCTTACAATTGATTCCCTGGCGTCCTTCCGACCGCCCGGTTGCGCGCGTATTCTGCGATATCCTCAATCCTGATGGCACGCCTTATGAAGGCGATCCTCGTTATGTTTTGAAACGGACACTTAAAAAGATTGCCGATCAAGGCTATACCATGAACGTTGGCCCGGAATTGGAATTTTTCTATTTCGCAAATGACAAGGCGACAGACATTCTGGATCAGGGCGGCTATTTCGACGGCCTTCCTGTGGACCGGGCTACCGACCTTCGCCGTCAGACGATTTTTGCCCTTCAGGATCTGGATATCCGAGTGGAATATTCCCATCATGAAGTGGCGCCGAGCCAGCATGAAATCGATCTCCGTTACGATGAAGCACTGGCAATGGCCGACAAGGTCATGACGTATCGAGCGGCTGTCAAAGAGATTGCCAGACAGAACGGTGTTTACGCCACCTTTATGCCTAAACCTATTTTTGGAGAGAATGGGAGCGGCATGCACACCCATCAGTCACTCTTTAAAGACGGGCAAAATGCCTTTTTCGACGGGAAGGACAAATATGGCCTGTCCAAGATGGCAAAAAGCTATATCGCCGGATTGATGACCCATGCCCCGGAAATTACGGCTATCTGTAATCAGTGGGTAAACTCTTACAAACGGCTGGTGCCCGGTTATGAAGCGCCTGTCTATGTATCCTGGGCACGTCGCAACCGTTCGGCCATGATCCGTGTTCCCATGTACAAGCCCGGTAAGGAGAAGGCTACACGTATTGAATTTCGTTCCCCTGACCCGGCATGCAATCCATATCTCGCCTTTGCTGTGATGCTGGCAGCAGGGATGAAGGGCGTCGAGAAAAAATATCCCCTTTCCAATCCTGTGGAAGAGGATATTTTTGAGATGGATGAATTTGCCCGTGAAAAAGCGGGGATTAACTCCTTGCCGGGGAGCCTGCATGAAGCGCTTACTCTTCTATCCAAGAGCGCACTGGTCAGGGAAACCCTGGGGGACCATATCTTTCAGAAGTTTATAGAAAATAAGAAGATTGAGTGGGATAGGTACAGAACCCATGTGAGTCAATATGAGATTGATACGTATCTGCCAAAAATATAATTAGTGTCGGTGTTATGTAGAAACAAAAATAGCCCCGCCCCTACTGACTCGGAGGATTTGGAATATTGTCTTTGCTTCGTATTGCTTTAGCCCAGATTAATACAACTGTCGGTGATCTATCAGGAAATGCAGAAAAGATAATATGCTATACAGGGATGGCTAGGGAGAAAGGTGTAGACTTTATAACCTTTCCCGAGCTTTCCTTATGCGGCTATCCTCCTGAAGACCTTCTCCTCAAGAGACAGTTTCTTGATGATTGTAGAAAGACCCTTGAGAAGATCGTAATCAAAACTGAAGGTATTACCTGTATCATCGGTTTCCCTGAGATATGCGGGGCATATGTTTATAATTCTGCTGCCATGATCCACGATGGCAGATTGATTGGTGTTTATCGCAAGGTACTTCTTCCCAATTATGGGGTTTTTGATGAAAAGCGGTATTTCGAACCAGGGAAGGAGGGCGTAGTTCTTGTCTTAAACGATGTGGCAATTGGGATAAATATCTGTGAAGATTCCTGGTTTTCTGAGGGGCCGGCGAAAGTCGAAGTTCAAAAAGGTGGTGCAAGAGTGATAGCCAACATCTCTGCATCTCCTTACTATGCAGGAAAACGAAGAGTAAGAGAAGAGGTATTAAGAAAACTTGCCCTGGAGGATGGATGTTTTATCCTTTATAATAATCTGGTAGGAGGACAGGACGAACTGATATTTGATGGAGGGAGCTTTGTTCTCAACCCTAATGGGGAACTTATAACTAATTCCAAACAGTTTGATGAGGATATTCTGATATTTGACCTGGATATTTCACAAGATGAACGTTCTTGCTTCCTCTCTACAAAAGAGGTTCGAAGGTTCCATATCTCTTCGGTTGCCTCATCACAAAAACAGAAAATCCCTGAAGTCAAGACACACTGGCTTAACTATCTGGAAGAGGTCTACTCAGCTCTGGTACTTGGGGTAAAGGATTATGTTGGGAAGAATGGATTTCCTAATGTGCTCATCGGTATCAGCGGGGGTATAGACTCTGCATTAACTGCTGCTATTGCTGCTGATGCCCTTGGTACAGAGGCAGTAGTTGGTGTGACCATGCCATCAAGATTCAGTTCAGAAGGAACAAGGGGAGATAGCCGTGTTCTTTCTGAAAATCTTGGAATTCGGCTTATATCAATCCCGATCGAGCAGATCTTTAATGCCTATCTTGAAACACTTAAGCATGTATTTGATGGAATGGCACCTGATGTAACAGAGGAGAATATACAGGCAAGAATCCGGGGTAACATCCTGATGTCCCTTTCCAATAAATTTGGTTGGCTGGTGTTGACTACAGGCAATAAAAGTGAAACTGCTGTTGGGTACTGCACCCTGTATGGGGATATGGCAGGCGGGTTTGCTGTAATAAAAGATGTCCCTAAGACTCTGGTCTATAAACTGGCTGAATTTAAAAATAGGCAAGCAGGAAAGCCTGTAATCCCGAAAAGCATTATAGAGAGAGAACCATCTGCTGAACTAAGACCTGACCAGAAAGACCAGGATTCCCTGCCACCTTACAACGAACTCGACGCTATCCTTCAGGCATATATAGAGCAAGACAAGGCTTATAATGAGATACTAGAGATGGGTTTTAATGAAGATATGGTCAGGAAAGTAATTCAGATGGTAGACAGGAACGAGTATAAACGCAGACAGGGACCTCCAGGTATAAAGATTACGCCAAAGGCATTTGGCAAGGACTGGAGGCTTCCCATTTCCAACCGATATACCAAATTGTACCTAAATGGTTCGCAATAAAAAATTCACTTACCCAGAAATTACCTTATTTATTTGCCAATTTCCCCACGGTAAAAGGCCTCTACTTCAATCATTTTCTAAGATATTAGTATTTTTTGTATCAACAACTTTTTCATAAGAAGGGGATAGCTTGGTGTAATTAGAGGAGAATTTTCAACGTAGCATAAATGGCAGCCGAGATCAGCGCTGCCATGGGAATTGTCAGTATCCACGCCCAGATAATATTACCGGCCACTCCCCAGCGGACAGCGGTTAATCGGTTCGTTGTGCCCACCCCAACGATGGCGCCGGTAATGGTATGGGTCGTGCTGACAGGAATGCCGGCAAATGAAGCTCCGATGATGGTAAAAGCCGCCGCTGTTTCTGCACAAAAACCTCCTATGGGACGAAGCTTTGTAATCTTAGTACCCATTGTCTTGACTATTCGCCATCCTCCGGACATAGTTCCCATGGCAATAACAGTGTAACAGAGGAGCATGACCCAGAAAGGGACATGAAATGTTGTACCCAGAAGGCCCTTGTTATAGAGGATAATGGCTATTATTCCCATGGTTTTCTGGGCATCGTTCATACCGTGGCCAAGGCTGTATGCTGCCGCGGATAAAAGCTGCAACTTGCGGAATATATTGTTCGTTCTGGCGACAGTGGAACCGTAGTTGATGTTCAGTACCAAGATCATTATGACTAGTCCGAGTATCATTCCAATTGCGGGGGAAAGAATTATAAAAACGGCTGTTTTTACTATGCCATTCAGGACAAGTACAGAGGTGCCTCCCTTTACCATGCCTGCGCCTATTAGACCACCTATGAGGGCATGGGAAGAACTGCTGGGCAACCCGAAATACCAGGTAATGATATTCCAGGCGATGGCACCGCCCAGTGCAGAGAGGATGATCGCATTTTCAATAATGTCAGGGTTGATAATACCGGTGCCAATGGTGTGAGCTACCTTTACCCCTATAAATAATGCGGCCGCGAAGTTGAAGAATGCTGCCCAGATGACGGCATACTGAGGTGAGAGAACCCTGGTGGAAACAATGGTAGAAATTGAATTGGCAGCGTCATGAAAACCGTTAAGGAAATCGAAAACGAGGGCCACAAGAACAAGAAAAACAACAAAGGTTAAAGATTCAAGCATTTTTCAGAACAATACCTTCTACAATATTGGAGACATCCTCGCAAACATCCATAGCCTCCTCAATCATTTCAAATATTTCTTTCCATTTAATCAGCTCAAATATGTCTTCTTCGTATTCAAACAGATAAGCCATTGTTTTTCTCATGATAGCGTCAGCTTCATTTTCGAGGGTGTTGATCTCAACACAAGCCTCCAAGATCATTTTAGCATTCTTCATATCCCTGAGACCATGAACTATTATTTTTATCCGTTTGATAGCCTCATTTAAAATCTTGGCTTGAGTTACAATATCCTTAGCCGGTTTTTTGACCTTATAAAGATGCATTCTTGTGGCTGAGGCCTCGATCATATCAAGGACGCTATCCATCTTATTTGTAAGATTATAGATATCTTCTCGGTCTATAGGGGTAATGAAGGTCTTGTGCATTTTTTCATAGGTTTTATGAGTAATATTGTCTGCTTCATTTTCAATTGCCTTCAGTTTTACAATTTTGTGTTCGGAATACTCGTAGCTTTCAACCATTTCCAGGAAAAGTAATCCTCCCTCTTCAATCTTATCCGCAAGTTCTTCAAAATAGTCGAAAAATTTTCCTTCCCTTGGTATGAATCGCATCGGCAAGCTCCTTACTTATTTACACTTCTCTTTTAGCGAATTATCCTGGAAAAAGCAATGCCTTTTATTAATTCAAATCCACCATTTAATCCCAGGGAGATATAATCATTTAAAATTACAGCCAAACCACCCCTCATTTTGCAGAAGCAGTTTTTAACTTCAGGGGATATTCATTCTTTAACATGGGAGGGAATTCTCTTTATTAATGAGTTTTTAAGCTACAACATTTGCAATTGAATTACAAGAATATTATATACTCTAGGTCAAAGTAACTATAGATTAAATACATTTATTCAGGTGGATGTCGTTTATACTAGATACTGGACTTTCCATGTCTGTTCTTAACTTGTGAAATAAAGTAAAAAAGGGTACCCATGAGAAAAACCTTGACACCACTAGGGTTTTAATCTAATTTTCATATTAAGGGATATGCAGAAGGTTAATGACATAAAGCGATAGCTATTATGAAATATTCTTTGAAAAAATGGATACTTGAAGGGTAATCTTTCTTTATGACGATAATATTTATATGGATCATTGTGGTTAGCTCTTTAACATTGATTGGATCGTGGTATGCAAAAAAGTATGATAAACCGGATTTCTTAATAGTTCTTTTTGCAGTTTTTACAGTATTTAGTAATTTAGCTGCTTCAAAGATTGCTAAATTTCATTTAGTCTTTACAGATTTCTTTGCGCCTGCAGTAGTGCTTATCTTTTCTGTAACCTTCCTTCTTACCGATATTGTAAACGAAAAATTTGGAAGAAGAGAGACACATCGAATGATCTTTATCACTTTTTTTGCCCATGTCACGGTCGCTATATTTTCATGGTTAATACTTTCTTTACCCGCAGCACCTTTTTGGACAGGTCAAGATGCATTATCTTCGATTATTGGTGTGGTTCCAAGAATAATTTTAGCTTCCTGGATTGCTTTCTTAATTAGTGAAAACCTTGATGCTTATATTTATGATTGGTTTAAACAATTTACAAAGGGAAAGCATCTGTGGATGAGAAACGCATTCAGTTCGTTGCCGTCAATGATCGTTGACTCTATATTGTTTGTTACCATTGCTTTCTGGGGAATCCAACCGGTCATACCAATAATTATAGGACTTGTGGTAATGAAATGGCTTGTGGGGATTGTCGACATTCCCTTCATGTACCTGAACAGGTTCATTCTATATAAAAAGTAAACAATCAATATTTAAAAACTAACTTCATAATTCAACTATTCCCTTTTCGTTATCTACTGATAGAAGGAGAGATTTATGCTCAAGATCAATAAAGGGATCTTCAAAGCCTATGATATTCGAGGGATCTATCCTGAAGAGATTAATGAAGAAACAGCCTACAAAATCGCTCAAGCATATGTTGAGTTTGTAAAACCCAAGGAGGTGGTACTGGGAAAGGATGTGCGGCTTTCATCTCCATCTCTGTGGCGAGCTGCAGCCCAGGGAATAAATGATGCCGGGGTTGACGTGATCGACATCGGTACTATATCTACAGATATGCTTTACTTTTCCGTAGCGCAATATGGTTTTGACGGGGGAATTACCATTTCAGCCTCTCACAACCCGGTGCAGTACAATGGAATGAAGATGGTGAGAGAAAAGGCAATCCCTATCTCTTCTGATACAGGGATTCAGGAGATTATGGAGATTGTACTTAAATCCAAAAAGATAACAGTGAAGAAAAAAGGTCAGATAATTGTAAAGGATATTATGGAGGACTATTTGAAACATGTCCGATCCTTTATTGATACAAATAAGATTAGACCATTAAAGATAGTTGCTAATGCCAACTTTGGGCTAGCCGGAGTAGTAGCTGAAAAATTAGCAAAGGAAATGCCTCTGAAAATAATAGGAATTAATTTTACTCCTGATGGAAGCTTTCCAAAGGGGAGACCTGATCCTTTAATACCGGAGAATCGTCAGGAAACTATCGGCAGGATAAAAGAAACAGGGGCTGATTTTGGTGTTGCCTGGGATGCAGATGCTGATCGTTGTTTTTTCTTCGATGAGAAAGGTGAATTTGCTCAGGGGTATTTTATTACCGCACTTTTGGCCAAAACCTTTTTAAATAGATACCCTGGGAGTAAGATAATCTTTGATCCTAGACTTACATGGGCAAATATTGATACAGTTAGAGAAAATGGTGGTATCCCGCTGATCAACAAGTGCGGGCATTCTTTTTTTAAGGACAGAATGCGACAAGAAGATGCAGTATTTGCCGGGGAGACGAGTGCCCATTATTACTTTCGAGACAACTATTATGCTGATAACGGGATGATACCCTTTATGGTGATGTTGGAAATCCTGTCTTCTTCAGGAAAAACACTGTCGGAACTGCTGGCCCCTTTTAAAGACAAGTACTTTGTTTCCGGGGAAATAAACAAAGAAGCAAGAAATAAAGAAAGGATACTTCAAGTTATAGAGGAAAAATATAAAGAATCTAAGATAGAACATATCGATGGACTGTCTGTTGAATATGATGATTGGAGGTTCAACTTAAGGCTTTCAAACACCGAGCCATTATTGCGCCTAAATCTGGAAGCCAAATCTAAGATTCTTATGGAAGAGAAATTATACGAAATAACAAAATTAATAGATCAAATAGAGAATAATATTAATTGAAAAGAAGGTAGAACATGGAAAAAAATCCGATTTTAAAAGGCAAAGTCGCTTTAATTACAGGTTCCAGCAAGGGCATAGGAAGGGCTATAGCCCTTAAATTTGCAGAGAATGGCTGTGATGTTGTCATTAATGGCAACTCCTCAGACGCCGGCATGGAGGTAGTCAATAAGATAAAGGACATGGGAAGGCATGCAATCTTTGAAAAAGCCAATTTAATTGTCTATAATGAAGTTAAGGAGATGGTAGATCGTGTATTGGAGAAGATGCCCCAGATAGATATACTGGTTGCCAGTGGAGGGGTTATCAGCGATGGAAAATTCGGAATTTTACCTAAATTCTTTAGAGAGATTGACCCTGTTAACTATATAGATTTTATCGACAGCCAGTATTTCAGCAGGTTATACAGTATCAAAGCCGTGCTGGAACATATGATTGAAAGGAAATCAGGGAAGATTGTACTTTTGGGAACCGATGGAGGGCGTTGTGCTACACCAGGTGAATCTCTGCTTGGTGGGGCAGGGGCTGCTATGCTTTTGACTACAAAAGTTCTGGCCAGTGAATTTGCCAGGTGGGGAATAAGGATTAATGCAGTTGCAACCACTGTAACAAAGGATACACCAAGTATATTGGTTGCAAATGCCTGTGGGCCTGTATCAAAGATATTTAAAAGGGCTATTGAAAAACAGCTGTTCCCTATAAGCGCAAATGATATTGCAGAAGCTGCTCTATTCCTGGCATCAGAGGCTTCTGATCAGATTACCGGTCAGGCTCTTAGTGTCAACGGGGGGTTATGCTTTCCCGGTTAAACATGATGGGGTGAAAAGCCAATTATCCCTTCTGAGATTGAATATATCAGGGGTGTTAATATAAGAGAAATTTTAATATTTCTTTTGAATGAAAAAAGACAGACAAAATAAGGGAGAGGTTAATCGAAAGGAAAGTAAAAGATGAAAAGGAATCCTGATTTAAAGGGCAAAGTCGCTTTGATTACAGGCTCCAGCAAGGGTATAGGAAGGGCTATAGCCCTTAAATTTGCAGAGAATGGCTGTGATGTGGTTATTAATGGAAACTCCGCTGACTCTGGTATGGAGGTAGTAAATAAGATAAAGGATATGGGAAGGCATGCAATCTTTGAAAAAGCCAATATAATTCAATACAATGAAGTTAAAGATATGGTAGATCGTGTATTGGAAAAGATGCCGAAGATAGATATACTGGTTGCCAGCGGAGGTGTCATAAGTGATGGGAAGGTCGTCACCTTGCCTAAATTCTTTAGGGAGATCGATCCTGTAGACTATATACATTTTATTAACAGTCAGTATTTTAGCAGGTTATATAGTATCAAAGCTGTCCTTGACCATATGATTGAGAGGGGAAAAGGAAAGATCGTACTTTTAGGTACTGATGCAGGCCGTTGGCCGACCCTGGGTGAGGCTCTACTTGGTGGGGCAGCGGCTGCTCTGGTTTTGACTACAAAAGTTCTTGCCGGCGAATTTGCCAGGTGGGGGATAAGGATTAATACCATTTCAACCACAGTAACAAAAGACACACCCAGCGTAGCACCTGCATTTACCTGTGGGCATGTCGCAAAGATATTTCAAAGGGCTATGGAAAAACAGCCATTCCCCATAAGCGCAAATGATATTGCAGAAGCTGCTCTATTCCTGGCGTCAGAGGCTTCTGATCAGATTACCGGTCAGACTCTTAGCGTAAATGGGGGGTTATGCTTTCCTGGTTAAAGATGAGGTGCTAAAAAATGATTTGTATAACTAATAGGAAATTTTTTCAGTGTAAAACGACTAATGGAGAGGACCATGCCATACAATGTTAAACTTGAGGTATTCGAAGGTCCTTTAGACCTCTTATTGCACCTTATAAAGAAGAATGAAATTGACATATATGACATACCTATTGCATCCATAACTTTTCAGTACCTTGAATATCTGGACATTATGAAAAACTTGAACCTCGATATTGCTGGTGAGTTTCTCGTAATGGCAGCAACCCTAATGTATATAAAATCCAGGATGCTCCTCCCACCGGCAGAAGACGAAAGGGAAGATTTTGAGGCGGAGGGGGATCCGAGGGCTGAGCTGGTTAAACGCCTTATAGAATATCAGAAATTCAAAGATACTGCTAATAAACTGATGAACTATGAAACCTTGAATAGAGATGTTTTTGCCAGAGGCTCAGCCAGTGAGGTTTCAGAAGAAGACGAGATAAACTTAAACGAAATAAGCATTATTGAATTAATAGAGGCGTTTAAGAGGGTTTTAAAAGAAGAGCCTCCGGAAAAATTTTTCTATGTTGCCATTGGAAAGATGTCGGTTAATGAAAAGATAATAGAGCTCATCGAAAGGATGAAGCATACAGGGAACATCGTTTTTCAGTCTCTATTTACAGGGATTTCCGACAAACACGAAGTAATCCTTACCTTCCTTGCCATACTTGAACTCATAAGGCTTAGGATAGTGAGGGTTATACAGGCAACACCCTTTGGAACCATAAGCATCTGCCCAATAAATTTAGAGCTTCCAAAAGGAATAGTTATTTGACAGTGCAATGTATAAATGATGGATTTTGATTTTTTAGTAAGGAACAATAAATAACATGGATGAAAAAAATATGAAATCCGTTATAGAGAGTCTGATATTTGCCTCTGATGCTCCTATATCTGTTGATAAAATCCATGAAATCATTAATGGACCAGACAGAAAAACATTGAGAAGCTTAATAGCGGAACTTATAGAAGAATACCAAACAATGGACAGGGGCTTTTTCTTAAAAGAGGTTGCTGGCGGATACCAGTTCCGAACCAAACCGGAATATTCAGAGTGGATCAGACAGTTGAAGAAGGGAATGCAACCAAAACTGAGTCAAGCAGCTATGGAAACTCTTGCTATTATAGCATATAAACAACCAATTACCCGTTCCGAAATTGAATATATTAGGGGTGTTGATGTCGGAGGAGTTGTAAGGTCACTTCTGGGTAAAAAGTTAATCAGAATCTTAGGGAAAAAAGAGGTCCCTGGTAGACCTTTGATTTATGGAACATCTAAGAGGTTTTTGGAAATGTTCGCTCTAAAAGATCTGTCAAATCTGCCAACCCTGCAAGAGATTGAGGAAGTGTAAATCACGGAAAGAGATGAAAGAGCGACTTCAAAAAATTATTGCAAAGGCTGGGCTAGCCTCACGCCGACAGGCAGAAAATCTTATTAGAGAAGGTAAAGTAAGAATTAATGGCATAGTCATAACAGAGCTTGGCATTAAGGTTGACCCTGTTAAAGATGGGATTGAAGTCAACGGCAAGGCTATAGGTAATCCAGAACCTAAGGTTTATATAATGCTTAATAAACCTAAAGGATATGTTACAACTCTGAAGGATCCTCAAAAAAGACCCATAGTTAGCGACCTTCTAAAAGACATAAAATTAAGAGTTTTCCCTGTTGGGAGGTTGGACTACGATACCGAAGGACTACTCCTTTTCACTAATGATGGTGACCTTACTCAAAGTTTGATCCATCCCAGCAATAAGGTGCTGAAGACTTATTTAGTTAAAATTAATGGCATGCTGACCTCTCGTGAGATTAACAAACTTGAATCAGGTGTTGAACTAATCGATGGGGTTACCGCTCCTGCCAAATTGAGGCTTGTAAAAAAAATAAAAAATAAAAGCTTGTGGGAGATTACTATCCACGAAGGGAAGAAGAGACAAATTAAGAGAATGTTTGAAAGCATGGGGTATTCGATTTATGAATTACGCAGAATAAGATTTGGTCCTTTAGAATTGGGAGAACTACAAGTTGGTGAATACCGCTTTTTGAGTAATCGAGAGCTGAAAGAACTGGTTGGATCGACATGAAAAATCATTCTTTTTTATCTTGACAACTCTTAGCTTTTTTTGGTAAAAAATTTAGGTTTGTCTGTAACGCTTGTTTGATAAAAAGAAAGGAAGTATAGTTTCAGTAATTCAAATAATTGTATTTAATGGAGTCTTCTTATGAAAAAAAGGTATCTACTAGCACCCGGGCCTACACCAGTTCCATCAAAAGTACTACTCGAAATGGCAGAGCCTATAATACATCATCGTGGACCAGAGTTCAGCAGTATAATTGCCGAGATAAGAGAAGGACTTAAATATCTTTTTCAAACCAAGAACGAAGTGTTGGTATTCTCATCCTCCGGAACCGGAGCTATGGAAGGCTCTGTAACCAATATGCTTTCCAAAGGGGATACGGTACTTGTAGTAAATGGCGGCAAGTTTGGTGAACGATGGATTGAAATATGTAAAGCATATGGATTGAATGTTGAAATCATTGATGTTACATGGGGAGAGGCTGTAGATCCCGGAATAGTAAAAAATATCCTCGATCAAAACAAATCCATAAAAGCGGTCTTCACCCAGGCTTGTGAAACCTCCACAGGGGTTACACATCCTTTAAAGGAGATTGCAGAGACAGTCAAAGACAGAGATAATACTATTATTGTTGTTGATGCCATTTCAGCACTGGGCGCCATCGATATCCCCACTGACAGTTGGGGTCTGGATGTAGTGGTTGCAGGGTCCCAGAAGGCATTGATGCTTCCCCCGGGACTTTCTTTTGCAAGTGTGAGCGATAAGGCATGGAAGTTTGTTGAAAAATCGGATTTACCCAAATTTTATTTTAACTTTAAAAAAGAGCTAACATCTCTATCAAAAAATCAAAATGCATATACTCCAGCAGTATCTTTGTTTATAGGGTTAAGAGAAGCTCTAAAACAGATAAAGGTAGAGGGGTTAGAAAATATTTTTGCCAGGCACGAAAAACTTGCTCAGGCAACAAGGGCAGCCGTGACTGCTCTGGGGCTCCAGTTATTTGCACCAACTTCTCCCAGCAATGCTGTGACGGCTATTTTGGCACCTAGTAATATCAATGGTTCGGATGTTGTAAAAGTCATGAGGGAGAAATACGGTATTACCATAGCAGGTGGACAGGGCCATGCAAAGGGAAAGATATTCAGAATTGCACACCTGGGATACATGGGACAATTCGATGTTATCACAGCCATATCTGCCCTGGAAATGACACTCCATGAGCTGGGCTATAATGTAGAACTTGGAAAAGGTGTTAGAGCCGCTTTAGAGGTACTCAAAGATTGATGACTTTGTAATAAATCCATCTGCGGCGCGGTTTGCGCAGCATCCTTCGTCGTTGCAGCGTACGCTTAAGTACGCCTCATTCCTCAGGATTTACGCGCTTTGCATCTTGAGCTTTTTGCTTTGTCATCCTAATTTTGACTTTTTAAAAACAAAGTTAGGGTTATGGAGGCTTCAATGAAAAAGATATTAGTCAGTGACAACCTTTCAGAGGTAGGTATTCAGATACTAAAGGATACTCCAAATATTCACGTCGATGTTTGTACAAATCTGTCAAAAGAGGAACTCAAAGAGAAAATCAAAGACTATCACGGTCTAGCCATCAGGAGTGCAACAAAGGTTACGGCAGATGTTATAGATGCTGCAAAAAAATTAATGGTAATAGGAAGAGCAGGGATCGGACTTGATAACGTTGATATAGAGGCAGCTACCAAAAGAGGGATTGTGGTTATGAACGCCCCCGAGGGCAACATGATTACAACTGCCGAACATGCCATAGCTATGATGTTGTCCCTGTCAAGAAATATCCCACAGGCTACTGCATCAATGAAAGCAAATAAGTGGGAAAAAAAGAAATTCAGGGGGAAAGAACTGTTTGATAAAACCCTCGGTATCATAGGGCTTGGAAGGATTGGCAGTATTGTAGCAGATCGGGCCAAAGGCCTAAAGATGAATATTGTGGCATATGATCCCTTTATATCAGAAGAGAAAGCCCGTGAAATGGAAATAGAACTGCTTTCTCTTGATGAGCTTTTTGAAAGATCAAATTATATTACCGTCCATGTCCCTCTTTCTGAAGGAACTAGAAATATAATCAACAAAAAGGCCTTCAAAAAGATGAAGGATGGTGTAATGATTATCAACTGTGCAAGAGGGGGCATAGTCAACGAAAAGGACCTCTATGAAGCAATAAAGAGTGGGAAAGTTGCCGGAGCCGCTCTCGATGTCTTCGAGAAGGAACCTCCCGAGGATAATCCTCTGTTCAGTCTGGATGAGGTAATCTGTACACCCCATTTAGGAGCATCCACTGATGAAGCTCAGGAAAACGTTGCTATAGCTATCGCAGAACAGATATCAAGTTGTCTTTTACACGGTACGATCAGGAATGCAGTTAATGTTCCATCAGTAACCGGAGACACCCTTACCAGGATTAAACCATATATTGATCTTGGAGAAAAACTGGGCAGTTTTCAATCACACCTGGAAAAAGGGGCATTAGAGGAGATAACTATAGAATACAGTGGGGACATTGCTGAACTGGATGTGACACCTATTACTTCTTCGATATTGATAGGTATCTTCAAACCGATCCTGAAAGATAGTGTAAATTTTGTAAATGCCCCTGTTATTGCCAAGGAAAGGGGTGTAAAAGTAGTTGAATCAAAGACTACAAAGAGCGGGGATTTCACCAGTCTGCTTACAATTAAGATCAGGTCTGCAAAAGAAGAGAATATAGTTGCAGGTACCCTTTTTGGAAAGAAAGAGCCTAGAATTATAAGGATTAACAAGTTTCGACTGGAAGCTATACCCCAGGGTAATTTGCTCCTTTTTCATACGGTTGACCGCCCAGGAGTTATAGGTAATATAGGTAGTGTTCTGGGAGAAACGGACATCAATATCGCCAATATGCAATTCAGCAGGGAAGAGATAGGAGGGAAGGCTATAGTTCTCCTGAATATTGATACACCTGTATCTAAAAAAATAATGGATAAACTTACTAAACTGCCAAATATCCTGTCTATTGATCAGCTGAAATTATAAGGTAATTTTAGCTTAAATGGATTAGGGCAATTAACTCGGGGTTTTTAATATGACAACTTTAGTAGTTGTTGGTACCCAATGGGGTGATGAGGGAAAGGGTAAGATAGTAGATTTCCTGGCAGAGCAGGCCGACACAATAGTCAGGTTTCAGGGTGGGAATAATGCCGGCCATACTGTTGTAGTAAAAGACGAAAAAGTAATACTCCATCTGATACCGTCGGGCATCCTGCACCCAAATAAGAAATGTATTATAGGCAATGGCGTAGTCATAGACCCTAAAGGGTTACTGAATGAAATTGAATCGTTGAAATTGAGAGGTTGTTTTAAGAATAATAGTAGCCTTTTGATTAGTGAGGGCGCTCATCTGGTAATGCCTTATCATAAGAAGATTGATGTAGCCAGAGAGAACCTCAAAAATGGGAAGAAGATTGGTACTACAGGGCGTGGTATAGGGCCAACTTACGAAGATAAAGTTAGAAGAGTAGGCATCAAAGTTGTGGATATCCTGGACAAAGAGGTATTCAAAGAAAAGCTTGCGTTTAACCTTAAGGAAAAGAATTTTTATCTGTCCTCTTACCTTAATGCGGAAGAGGTTGAATTCGAAGAAATATATAATGAGTATATTGAATTAGGGATGAGGCTTAAGGAATATGCAGCAAATACCTCTATTATTATAAACGAAGATATTAAGAATGGGAAAATTGTCCTGTTTGAGGGTGCACAGGGTAGCTTTTTAGATGTAGATCATGGAACATATCCTTTTGTAACCTCAAGTAATACCGTGGCGGCTGGAGCCTGTATAGGGTCCGGGATTGGTCCTACAAAAATAGACAAAGTAATCGGGATTGTCAAGGCTTACACTACCAGAGTTGGAGAAGGTCCGTTTCCCACTGAATTGAACAATGAACTGGGAGAATCCCTGAGGGCAAAAGGTGATGAATATGGTGCTACTACAGGCAGACCCAGAAGATGTGGGTGGTTTGATGCAACTATGCTGAAACACGCTATCAGGATAAATGGGATTGATAGCCTGTGTATTACAAAACTTGATGTTTTAAGCGGCTTGGATAGAATAAAGATTTGTACAGGGTACAATTGCAAAGGAGAAACATACTCAGAATTTCCTTCAAGCTTGAAAGCATTAGAGGGCTGTCAGCCTATCTATGAAGAGATGGATGGATGGTCGGAAGAACTTAACGAGATAACAGAATATGGGAAATTACCATATAACGCACGCAGATATATTGAAAAATTAGGGAAATTACTGGATATTGAGATCTCTATAGTCTCCTTGGGCACAAGAAGAGATCAAACAATTATATTAAAAAATCCATTTGTATGATATATTAAGAAATCAGAAGTTAAAAGACAAACTATATAGGGGCCGTTAACTCAGGAGGTAGAGTATCTGCCTTTTAAGCAGAGAGTCGCTGGTTCGAATCCAGCACGGCCCACCAACGTCCCCATCGTCTAGCCTGGCCCAGGACACCGGCCTTTCACGCCGGTAACAGGGGTTCAAATCCCCTTGGGGACGCCAAGTAATTTCAAGGGGTTAGCGGTTTTTTACTGTTAGCCTCTTTTTTGTTGTGTGTAAAAAACATGCAATATTTTCAAAAGGTGTTAAAAGATTGGAGGTTCTGCAGTGACAGAAGCAATACCTTGGGATTTTTTTCAATAATATGAGGTGTTGTTGATCCTTTAAGATAAGCCGGAAGTAAAACTTGAGATTAATGAGACCTGAATGTCTGATGATTAGGACATATAACTCTGAACTTTTATTTTTTAAGCTGCTGCAAGAGGCAAAAAAAGATAGATTAAATAATCATTCCATTTCCCCTCTGTGCAGAACTTCATGTAACACCTTGCCCAATGATCGGGCTTCAAATGGTTTAGGCATAATACCCTTAAAACCGTATTCCTTGAAATTTGCCAAAACCGGATCATCGGAGTAGCCGCTGGAGACAACGGCCTTTACCCCGGGGTCTATCTCCAGCAATCTCTTAACGGTGTCTTTCCCGCCCATTCCACCGGGGACAGTCAGGTCAAGGATGACGGCATCATAAGACTTCCCGGATTCCACAGCCGCTTTATACATATCTATTGCTTCAGATCCATCTTTTGCGAATTCCGATTCATAACCCAATTTATCCAACATCCTTCCAACTATCTTCCTTAACGATGCTTCATCATCCATCACCAGAATCCTGCCTCTGCCTTCTATCAGCCTGGTTTCTGCTTTTTCAGAAACTTCTTTTTCTGAAGCCGGCAGATAGATGTGAAATGTTGTGCCAACCCCCAGTTGGGATTCTACTGTGATATGTCCATTATGCTTTTTGATGATTGAATAAGTTGTGGCAAGCCCAAGACCGCTACCTTTCTGCTTGGTGGTGAAATAGGGGTCGAATATATTTAAAAGATGCCTTGGGGCAATACCCAACCCCTGATCCGTAATGGATATTCTGATGTATCTGCCCGGTCTGACAGGCAAACCATGCTTGTCCGCTATTTCCATATTCTCCGCTGCAAGATAAAGGCAAACCATTCTGACCCTGTGCTTGACTCGATAATAGGCAATTCCTTTTAGAAATGCCTCATCTCCGTCATTTTGCAAGTCCTTCAGATAAATATCAGCCCCCTGGGCCATTTCTGCTATCTTGTTTCGCACATATTTTTCCTGTATTTTCCTTGGAATTAGAAAAGTTGACGGCTGCATGTCGTAGAGGCCTATAGACTTCAAAATTTTTGTAATGGGTCTCTCAATCCGCTCTATACCCAGATGATCACATACCATATGGGAGTCCTTTAAAGTTTCCGGAGAAGAATCCCGCTCAGGCATAATAATCCCGACTACATTCTTTTTGCCGATGGCATGAACCGTTAGCGCCCCAACCACAGAAGAGTCGATTCCACCGCTTATCCCGATTGTGGCGCCACGGTACCCATGGTTTTCAATCATTGACGCAATAAAACTGACAATTTCATCTTTCATAAGCGTTTTTCTCTTTCTTTGGTTTTTTTACGTCACAGACCTGTCCTGGATTCCCAGACCAAGAGGCTCCAGACAGATCAACTGTTGAAGATCCCTGTCTTGATTCTGACCGGGATGAATCAGGGCGATAAGTAGAACCTTTACCATATATTTTATTGTTTCTTGGTCGAGAGCTACGCCAAGATCTCCGGCAAGTTGCGTTACTCCCTTTGCACCCAAGTCCTTTATCATTTGATGGTCGACTTTTAGTAATTTTATTCCCAAAGGTCCTTTAATACAACATAAATTCTCAATATTAGGGCTAAATGCGCTGATTTTCTCATTTTTCCCAACAGCAGCAGAGAAAAACTTTCTGTCGGGCATCGTGTATCAAAGCCTGTAGTTCTGCAGGCCCCCTATTCAGATTAAAATATCCTATTAAGCAGGAACCCTTGGAGATATGATTATCTTTCTAATCCGGGATGATGAGTTCATTCGAATTATTAAAGAAGAACCGTAAAGTAAGGTAGATATTTGAATAAGGATATACCTTTAAGAAGGGGGACCTATTACTGTATTATGGATTAAATAAAAATTTGATTTCTAATTCTATCCTTATGGTCTGTAATTGCGACAGTTCCAAATCTTGTCCTAGTATTTAAATCCATTTTATCTGATCAAGGCGGTAGCGGATATAAATGGTTTTCCCCGGAAATATGCTCTGAGCCATATTCTGTTGTGGCGTTACCCTCACTGTGAAAGGAATATCCCCAACTAGAATGGTTGCAAAGACATTCCCTGTTTTTCTTTCCAAACTAAGTCGAGAAACAGTGCCCTGCAGAACGACATCCTCACCTGAAACGGTTGAGCTGTCTTCACTAAAGGACAAGACGTCAATGACAGCCGCTGCCTCTTGGTTTGGTGGGATAGAAACAAGCAGTTGTTGATTATCTGATAAGATTTTCCCCCATTTTCCTGTATCCAACTCTTTCCAGGGCCCAAAGACAATAGTCTCACGGCCTGTTCCAAAGAATTTACCTTTGAATAAATGCAGGATTTGGTCGCATATTTCATAAAGCCATTGCCAGTCATGGCTGGCAATTATAAGCGTGGTACCCAGTTCCTTGCGTGCTCTAAGAGATGCCTCTTTGATAAGCTGTGCACTGGCAGCATCTACACTTGCTGTAGGTTCATCCAGCAAAAGAACTTTGGGTTTTAATGCCAGTCTTGAAGCTAAAGCTACTCGCTGCATCTCACCCCCTGAAAGTGCATACCAGGGTCGCTGGGAAAAAACTTCATCGGACAAGCCTACTAGAGAAAGGGCTTCGTTAACTCGATCAGCAGTATCCCTGCCATTTCCCCTCAACTTAAGACCATATGAAACATTGTTAAATACACTGCGTTTCATCAGAAACGGTTCCTGCGGGAGCAGGGTGATAAGAAATCTGGCTTCATCTGAAAAGGGTTCAATCAAACGCCCGTTAAAATAAATCTCTCCTTCGGTCGGTCTCTCAATCAGTCCCAGTAGTTTTAGAAGCGTGCTTTTCCCACTTCCATTTGGACCTATTAGTCCGAGGATGGAAGCCGGTTGAACGGTCAGGTGCTCAATTTCCAAAACCGTCTTGCCGGCATATGAATGTTTCAGAGAGTTGATCTCGTAAATTGGTATGTCCAATTTTAATACCTTCGGCGCAAAAACGAAACAGAGACATTAACACAAAACGCAATGGTCAGTAGCACAAGACCGAGAGCTACGCCCATACCAAACTGACCCTTGTTGGTTTCCAAAGCGATCGCTGTTGTGATGGTGCGTGTGTACCACTTAATGTTACCCCCTACTATCATGGAAATCCCCACTTCCGTCATAACGCGTCCATAAGCAGCGATAGCACCGGCCAGAATGCCGTGCCGGGTTTCCCATAAGGTGCTTAAAAACAGTTGCCTGCGGTTGGCTCCCATGGATATGATAGTTATTCGAAGCTTTTGTTCCATGCTTTCGACCGCAGTTGCAGTCAGGCCGATGACGATAGGCAATGCCAGAATCGTTTGACCAATCGCAATTCCAGGCAGGGAGAAAAGCAGATTTAAATCTCCCAACGGACCACGATGGGTCAGAAACGCATAAACAAGAAGACCGATAAGAACTGTGGGAAGAGCCATCAATGTGTCGATGATTGTTCTAAACTGAGTTTTCCACTTGAAATCAAAATAGCCTAGACAAAACCCAATGGGTATCCCTATAAGCAGGCTGCTTATGATGGAATAGCTGGATACTTTTAATGTGGCCCATACCGCAGAATAGGTTTCAGCATTCCCACTAAGCAATAAATGAAAGGCCTGTAAAAATCCTTCTAGTAAGAAATTCATGGCATTCTCTGACAGGTAAAAAAATGCGACTGCAGTGTGAGCGAATAGCGCTTATAATGTCTTCTCACATGCAGCCGCAGTAATTGTTGATTGTTATCAAAACCCTTCCTTATTTTTTTGCGTTCGGTGTAAATAATTGTTTTCCTAAAAGTTTAAAATCTTTTATTAACTGCTGTGCCTTAGCGCCTGTAATCCAATTTGTAAATTGTTTGGCCAAATTATCTTTTACCTTAGGACATTTTATTTTATTTATCGTAATCACACTGTACTGATTCAAAAGCGCCCTGTCCCCTTCAACTAAAATCTTAAGCGGCAGATTGCCTTTCATATCAGCCTCATATTTAATGTAAGTGCCGCGGTCTGTCATTGTGTATCCATTACGTTCTGATGCAACATTGATTGTCGCCAGCATTCCCTGTCCAGTCTGGAGATACCAGGGTTCTTTTTCAGGGACCGGCAAATCTGCTGCCTTCCACAAGGCTAGTTCCTGTTTGTGAGTTCCGGAATTATCACCACGACTGACAAAGATGGCATTTTTAGCCTTAATTGACCCCAATGCAATTTTAATCGATTTCCCCTTGATCTCAGCAGGGTCATTCAGAGGACCGATTACAACGAAGTCGTTGTACATGATTTCCCTGCGATCCACACCAAACCCGTCACTCACGAATTTTTTTTCGGCATCCGGGGCATGAACCATAAGAATATCCACATCACAGTTTTCACCCAGTTTTAGCGCTTGTCCGGTGCCGGTTGCCGTCCATTTAACTTCGATTCCCGTTGCCTCTTTAAATTTTGGCATAAGATATTCTAATAAACCAGTGTTGTCAGTACTGGTAGTTGTTGCCATCAAGAGAACCTTTTCTTCCGCAAACGAACCTGCTGGTAAGAAACAAACAAAAACAGCCAAACAAATTAACGAAACCAATAACCGTAACCGCTTCATTTCTTTCTCCTTCCTTTGCTTGTAATAATTTTATTTAGTTCGCTCTGAAAAAAGAAATTTTTCATCTTTCAGGGTAGACTAATTATTCTGTTATGCTGTTTTGTTGGAAAAGCATCCGGCCGCTTTGACTGGTATCATAGCCTTTCAATGATTCAGCGATCCTGAAGAATTGATCTTCGTGTAAAAGTCCCAAAAACTTTTGCACATTTGAATCGAAAAACCGTTCTTTAAATATTATCAGATCATAGCGTTCCCAGCGAAGCGGTACAAATTCAAGATCGAGCAAGCCGGCTACCGCATGGATAGCAAGACCGGCATCAGCCCGGCCAGCCAGTATCTCAAGCCCAACGTCCAGGTGTCTATGGGCTTCGACTTTATATCCGTCAATTTTGTCGCTTCGTATGGCGTCTTTTTTCAGTTCCTGATCCAACAACAATCTGGTACCGGTTCCCAAAGGCCGGTTTATGATACGGATTCCCGGTTGTACAAAATCTGAAACCATTTTTATCTTTTTTGGGTTACCCTTTTTTACCAGGATACCCTGCTCGCGTTTGCAGAAGTTAACGATTGCCGGTATACGTTCAAGCTCCCGATTGGCAAATTCAAAATTGTAGTCATCTTCATCTTCGTGGAGCAAGTGGCTGGAGGCAATATGACATAAATTTTGCCTCAAAGCCTGTAACCCACCCATACTTCCCAAATTGCCGAATACTGCAATGTTTCCTGAAAAGAGCGAATTGAAGAGTAATATCACTCTGTCCAGCAAGATATCGTTGCTGCCGGCTACTATAAGTACTGCCTGGGAGACCGAAGGTTGATTTGCAGTTGAAGGATAATTTATTGTATTTACTTCGATCCATTGCTCTACCAGATTTTTCGGAAAGAGCCATTTCCCGGTAATTTTGCTTGCCGGAAGTCCCTTTTCGGAAACGAGACTGTAAACCATCTTTTCATTGATGTTCAAAAATTGAGCAACCTCTTTTGTAGTTAGTAATTGGCTCATCGGTTTATCCTTGGTTTTGTGTGTAGAAAGGATGTTAACCTAAATTGAAATGACCCTGAAAAGGCTTTTGCCATCAAGCTTTTTCTCTGATTCAGCGGACTATGTGTCAGTGATCGTATTGTTTAGCGTAGGTAGCATCATTATATAGACCTTCGCCGTACTCTTTTGCACCATAGTTTCGAAGCAGCTTTTGCCCTTCCTCTGAAACAACGAAATCGATGAACTTTGAGGCATACATTTGTCCCGGGGTTATGCCATCCGGCTGACAAAGGGTATGATATGTATTAATGAGAAAGGGATCGCCCCGGAAGAGAATTTTGAGGTTTTTCATCTCTTTTTTTGCCGCAACCCAGGTGCTGCTGTCAGTCATGAAATAACCATTCTCTTTGTTGGCCTGTTTTAAAGTGGCCATCATGAATGTTTTAGTAACTATATACCAGCTGCCGGACGGCTGAATTCCAGCCTTCTCCCAAACCGCCATTTCCTTCTTGTGAGTACCTGAGTTATCTCCTCTTGAGAAAAATATCTCTTTTTTCTCAGCGATTTTTTTATAAGCCTGGGCAGCATCTTTGGCTGTTGTAATTCCAGCGGGATCATTCTTTGGCCCCACGATATAAAATTCGTTTGAGCCGATCAGGTTTCGTTTGATTGCCCAGCCTTCCTTTACCGCTTGTTTCTCAGCGGCCGGGGCATGTACCATAATCATATCAACCTTTTTTTCCTTGAGCAGTTTCAAAGAATCGCCGGAACCAGCCTTTTGCCAGCATAACTTTGTATCGTGTTTCTGGTTGAACGCATCAGCGACTACTTTAAGCAGTCCAAGTTCACCCGGGCTCCCGGTTGCAAGGCTGAAGGTGTACTTTCCTGTTCCATAGACAGCTGTATATTTGTCACCAGCAGAGACCGGCATAACCATAGATATACTAAGAAACAGTGCAAGTACCAATTGTATTGCAAATTTACAGCTTTTAGTCATTTTTCCCTCCTTTTGATGAGAATAGGTTAGTTCATAAGGCTTGATTAATTAAAGGGTAAAGTTCAAGACACGCTAAAATCAATTAAAAAACGAAGGGTCATTTCCGAAATGATGTATAATAATAACGCTATTATCTATTATGTCAATAAGTATTTGGTATAATTTGTACAAATTTATTGTATTAAAAGTTATAAAAAACTATAAATAACTTATAACTACCTTAAATTACCATATAAGATATTTCGTATATTGATTTTTTAAAATGGAGAAGGCAAGAATAAGAACAGGGGTCACAAGGTTGGTTAAAAAAATAGCCAATATCCTATTATATGGATATTGGCTATTATCAATTATCTTCATCCACTCTGACTTTAAAAACTGTGGTTAACCTCTAAAAATTACTCTGAATTTCTCTTGAGCAATGATTATACGTTAACCTTCACCCTGGCGAGACTGATAATTATAATTAGACATTTAGTCTAGGTTGAGTTCATCAATGTTATTGTAGTAATCCAAAGATTCCGGATTGATAAGGGAATCCTTGTTCATAACAGGTCTTCCCTCTAATATATTCGTAACGGAACTTTCAACCTTCTTCATGTTCAGTGTATAGGGGATATCCGCTACTGTTATTATCTTGGCAGGGACATGCCTTGGTGAGGCGTTTTCACGTAAAGTCTTTTTTATCTTCTTTTTCAAATCATCTGTTAACTGATATCCTTCAGCAAGTTTAACGAAGAGAATGATACGCTGATCTCCCTTCCAGTTCTGACCTATTGCAAGGCTATCGGCAACTTCTTCCAATTTTTCTACTTGGTTATATATCTCGGCAGTACCTATTCGAACTCCGGAAGGCTTTAATACAGAGTCAGACCTGCCAAAGAATGTAATCCCGCCGGTATTGCCATTAACCACAATATAATCACCATGCCGCCATACATTAAGATTTGGGTAGAAATCAAAATAGGCATCTATATACCTTTTGCCGTCAGGATCATTCCAGAAGTAAAGCGGCATCGAAGGGGCGGCAGCTTCACAGACAAGCTCTCCCTGGCGGTCAACTATCGGTTTGCCTGTTTCATCGTATGCCTTTACTTTCATCCCCAACCCCGGACCTTGTAATTCACCGGCATATACCGGTTGTATAGGGCTTCCAATAGCGAAACAACCATTGATGTCCGTGCCACCTGCAATAGAATTAAAATGCAGATCTTCCTTAATCTCCTGGTAAACATATTCAAATCCTTTAACCGAAAGAGGCGAGCCGGTCTGAGATATTTGTTTCAATGATGACAGGTCATAGTCCTTCCCCGGTTTAAGTCCCTGACTATTGAGATGATTAAGATAAGTCGCGCTGCAACCAAAAATAGTTATCTTTTCATCCTGGGCTAACTTCCACATTGCCCCCGAGTCGGGATAAAGTGCATTGCCGTCATATAACACAATAATAGCCCCTGTTGCCAGCGAGCTCATCAGCCAGTTCCACATCATCCAGCTACAGGTTGTTATATAGAAGATAGTATCTTCCCGTGTTAAATCAGAATGAATAATCAGCTCTTTTAGTTGATTTATAAGAACCCCCGGTCCTTGAACCATGCACTTTGGTTTACCGGTCGTTCCGGAAGAAAACATAATAAATACAGGATGATCAAAGGGTAGCTGTTCAAACTGAATTTCTAGCCCTCTTTCCTGAGACAGGAAATCATTAAAATATACAGCATTAGGGATATTACTGATGTCGGTCTTTTCTTCGGTATAACGGGTAACTACAATCTTTTCGATTGAAGGTATTCCCTTTGCAATTTCAGCTGCATTTGAAAGGGAGCTGAAAGCCTTCCCTTTATAGTAATATCCATCAACAGTAAATAAGACCTTTGGCCCTATTTGACCAAAACGATCTAAAGCTGCACTAGGTCCGATATCAGTGGCACATGAAGCCCATTCAGCACCAATACTGGTTGTGGCAAGCATGGCAACGACGGTCTCAATCATATTGGGCATATATGCAACTACTCTATCCCCGGGGGCAACTCCCATCTCTCGAAGTGATTTTGCCAGACGCGCCACAGAGTCATAGAGCTCAGAGTAACTCATCCTGGCGGATTTTTGATTTTCTCCCCTGAATATAAAAGCCGTATTTTCATCCTTATACCTGAGGAGATTTTCGGCAAAATTAAGCCTTGCACCCGCAAACCACTTAGTGCCGGGCATTTTACCAGGATCATCGACAACAACGTTATAACCCTTGGACGCTTTAATTTCACAGAAATCCCAAACAGAGCCCCAAAAATCAGATATGTTATTTACCGACCAGTCATAAAGTTCCTTATAAGAGGTAAAACTTTTTCTATAACGTTTATTAACAGCATCCATAAATCTGGTTATATTGGCATTCTTCTTCCTCTCTTCTGATGGCTTCCATAGTAACTTCCCCATGATGCTCTCCTTTTAGATTTTATGTCAGTTCAAATGCTGCCTTCCATCCGGCAGGTTCTGATTTTTGCCAGGTCAAAAGTGTAATCATATAAATGCAGTCCCTTTGAAGTGGCAATTATCTCTCCATCCTCTATCCCAATCTCAGATGCCATATATTCCTTAAGTATCTGTATAGCAGCCAGATTGGAAGGAAAACCAGCCCATAAATCCCATGATCTGAAATATAGGGCAAAGTGAAGCCTTCCATCCTTTACCCTTGTGTCGATCAAGCGGAGGCACGGCGGATCCTCTGTTCCGCAATCTTCTGGTCTCCCAATCTCCATTGTGGCCTGGTTTGTGCCATGCCCTCTTCTATACATGTCTATTACCTTCTCGACCTGCTTAAAACCGAATAATCTTTGACCATAAGTATAAGTCTCATTTGGTTCAACCTTGTCGGTCATGAGGTAAGGAAGGTACTGCTCAACGTATTCCATGGTTGTTGGGGGAGGAATACCAAGACCAGGAGGGATATCAGGGATAAGGGGTCTCACATCGGGGTGTTTAATATGAACAGTGATGTGATCAAACTCCCTTCTAACAGCCCCTTCGTAACTTCCCTTTGTAATTTTGTAATTATTTCCAACCTCTAGTATCCGGGCTATACATTGAAACCAGGCATCGGGTAAATCCCTGGCTTCTATTAACAATGGTTTCAGGCTCATTCTGCTTCTCCCATAGAATTCTTCCTCTATTCGCTTTAACTAGTTACTTAGTTCAGTTCGTCCTGAAAAATTCCCTTTTCCGCTCTCTGGTGCAGGTTTTTTGACCCATCTATGAGACTTGCTTCAGGCATTTTCAGAAACTCTCCCTTTGGGCTAAAACACCTGAAAATGCTTATCTTCCGCTTTGTCAAGGTGGGTACCCCAAAAATCCTGCTCATGTTTACTCCAAAAGAAACTTTTCATTTTTCAGGGTGGACTACTTAACCTATTGTATTTAACAACTCGCTCCGGGTAGTCTGTAAATACCCCGTCAACTCCGAGTAATTCCATACGTTCTATGTCTTCGGGCTCATTTACGGTAAACACGAATACTTTTAGTCCAAGCCGGCAGGCATCGTCAACAAGAGACTTATCAATTAAGCCAATTGGCAGGTGTATCGAATAGCAACCCAGTCTTTCAACGAATGCTGCTTTATCAGCCGGGATATCCTCAATAAGCGCTCCGGTGAGTACATTGGCGTCAAGTCTCTTAAGACTCAACAAATCAAAGTGATTAAAAGATGATACCAATATATCTTTGTAGTCCCAACCTTGCTCAATCTGTTCCCTTATTGAAGATGTTACCGGCTCTGTAGTTTGTGATCCCTTCAGTTCTATATTCAAGCCGGCCTTGCCGTTTATGGTAGCAAATACCTCTTCGAGTGTCGGAATTTTTTGGCCTTTTCCGGCGTTGAGTGAGCGAAGATATTCAAATGTACTTTCATGTATATATCCCGTACCATTAGTCGTGCGTTCGAGCCTATAATCATGAATGACAACTAAATGGCCATCCGCAAATTGCACATCTATCTCTACCCATGAGGCTCCCAGGCTGATAGCCTTTTCTATCGAAAGAAGGGTATTTTCAGGCTCATGTCCCATAGCACCCCGATGGCCTATACAAAGCATATCACCTCTCATAGCTTACTTTCAAACAAGAAAGATATGATGTGTTTTCTATAAAACCGGTTCTTGGCTCCTGAAAAGTTTCTATAAAATATCTACAGGAAAATGTTAACCTTGTCAATAAGTAAGGTTTTTATTTGCCATCAATTATTTATGCAAACTAATTACCAATCTCAGATAGCTTAGTTGCTCCAATTTTCATTGGCAGGAAGATAGCAAGGATATTGATAATTGCTACTGCGAAGAATGATAAGAATATTACGGTCCATTGTGAATATTGAAGGGGGTTGTGGGTTATCTGAGACATAAATATCATATAAACTGGCCATGCCTCCAATATAACTATTAGACCGATAAAGATCATACTACATATCATATAAACCGCACCGCCAAAGCTGGTTGCCATCTTTGCCACATTTTCCACGTTAAATCTCGGATAAGAAGCCCCAATTCCAATGGCCATACCTATAATACCAAAGGTCATAAAGAATACGGTAAGCGATGACAGCAGCATCATAAAGTTGCTGACCTTCAGAAGGTAATTTGACAGGATTATAAGAATTTCAGCTAGTATCAGCAAAGGCAGAAGGCTGGTAAAAAACTTGCTCCAAAGTAGCCCCCTTATGGTTATGGGTGCAGTGCCTATTATCCAAAATGATGGTCCCTCAATGCTAACAGCAGGGAATGCAAACCTTGCTGCAACAGCAGAGAGGACAAATCCAGCAAGTCCCATGTTTAGGAAAGAGATCAGGTTTTGTAGATAAAAGGTAGGAATAGGTGACTTGTCCATGGGAAGAACACTGAAATTGTACAGATAGACTACAACAAGGGCAGCTAACAGGAACAATTGCGACCATTGTGTAGTATCCCTAAAGAATGTTTTTATGTCCTTTATCATTAAAGCTCTGGTTTGAGTAGATGAATATCTGGTAAAAAAGGTGATTAGTCTATCGAATATCCTGGTTTTAGATATAGTAGATTTTTTTGACTCTTGTGCTTTTGACCATCCGTCATAGTACAGACAGGAGGAAAAGTAATTCCCAAATACAATCAATGCCAATCCTGTACTAAAAAGGAGGAGTAAATAGAAGATGGGGTTGCCCGGATAGTTTAGGAGAAGGGGGAAAATAGCTTCAGTTGCCCAGGAGCTAGGGAGAAAGGGAGCTGAAGGTGCCTTTAATGCAGTAAGATATGCTGCTACAGCAAAAAATGACTCCGGGTTTACAAGCTTCTCCGGTCTAAGGAAGCGGAAAAGAAAGAATATTATTATTGCGAGTACTACAGAGAGCAGAAGAAAAATGTCTTTTGTTCTTTTTGCAGGAAATGCGTTTACCAGAAGCATTGTCAGGATTATGCCCAATCCTGCCGGAATGATGAGGAAGGGGATTATTACAGATGCCAGCCATAAGTAGTATGTAATTGATGCACTGTATACAAATCCATAGGCGATGAATACTGGCAGTCCAAAGAGAAGAACCATCCATGAACTGTCAATAGTTGTCTCAATGAATCTTGCCAGGTATATCTTGCTGAGAGAGACAGGAGCTGAATGTATCAGATTCAGGTCATCTGAAATATAAAATGTGGATAAGGAAGTTATTACATTGCTGAATAATAGAATAGAGAAGAAGGTAAGGAAGAGCATTGAAAGCAGTCTTCTTGCCAACAAATCTCCTAAGCCCTCAATTCCTTGAAAATATGTTAAGACCCTGTAAACCCCTATGAATATACCGATCCAGGCAGATAGGAGCAACAGAAGAAGTATAATTGCCTTTGTTGCTTCCCACTTATCCCGGCTCTTCACTCTGTTCTTCAGAGAGATTAACCTTGGGGTTAACAGGAGAATGACATTTTCCATTTTTCCCCCTAGCTGTTTGAATTATGCTTATTCGGAAGGAGTATACCTTTTTGTTTCAAGATAGATTTTTTGACCCATATAAGCTCGCTTCATTTAAAATTAACAAATTCCCCGCCTCTAGCTGGTCAACCATGTTAATTTTCTTGATTATGCTCGCTAAGGCAGGTTCCAAAAAAACTATTAATTCACTTACAGGAATACTCCTTCCAAACTCATGATTCTCGACAGTTTAGAGACTTATTCCCAATCGTTAGTTACCATTTAAGAACTTCAATGATCCCTCTCATCTCTTCTCCACCGGTAAGAGCCAGAAAAAGAGATTCCAGTCGCTGATTTTTGGAGTTGTCTACCTTATTTCTAAGCTCATCCATTGTTCCAGATGCAATAACCTTACCCTCCTGAATGATTGCTATCCTGTTACACATCTCTTCAGCAATCTCCAGAGAGTGGGTTGACATAAAAATGGTGGTGCCCTGAGATGAGATTGTCTTGAAAATCTCTTTAACAAGTCTGGCGCCTTTAGGGTCTAAGCCAACCATGGGTTCATCAACTATAATTACTTTGGGGTTATGGATTAAGGCAGCAGACATTACCAATCGCTGCTGCATTCCGTGAGAGTACCCCTCTATCAGTTCGTTGCGCCATTCAGTGAGTTCAAATAGTTCAAGAAGCTCAGAGATTTTACTTTCATAGCTATTTGTGTTGATACTGTATAGACCTGCCATAAAACGGAGGAACTCTTTACCTGTCAGTTTTTCATATAGGAAGGGGCGATCCGGAATAAAACCAACAACTTTTTTAACTTCAATTGGGTTTATAATGATGTCATTTCCATCTATTATAACCCTACCTGAGGTTGGTTTAAGGAGTCCTACCATTATCTTAATGGTAGTAGTTTTGCCAGCACCATTAGGTCCAAGAAACCCGAATATTTCTCCTTTTTTTACTTCGAGGTTGATATTATCAATTGCCTTTACTTTACTGTATACCTTTGTTAGGTTTATTAGTTGAATCATTTATACTCCAGTATTTTTATTTTTAAATGGCCGATTACTTTCATCATCTCAACCTGTTTATCCAGTCCACCCTTTACGAATCCTATATGTGTTGCATCTGCAGGAAATTGGTTCATAGTCGGATCTACTGATATCCACTTTCCTATGTATACCTCTGCCCATGCATGGTAGTAAAATTTATTGTCGGATAAGACAATGCCTGTGATGATTCTGGTCGGTATCCCTATTGCTCTCGTTAATGCTGTAAAGAGAGTTGTATGCTCGTTGCAATCTCCAACCTTAGATTCTAGTACCTCAGTAGCGCTAGGTATACTTATTGTAGGTTTTTTATCTATGTTTTGGTATACCCAATCCAATATTCTTTTTGCTGCCTTTAAGGAATCTATTTCATCTCCAACAATTCTCTTTGCTTCTTCTATTATCTTTGCATCATCGCTCTGGACTAAATTGGATGGGTTAAGATACTCCTGAAGCCCATTTTCCTTTAGGGGTAAACTATATGTGTTGATAGCCTTTATATCTTCTTGAATTACCTCTAGTATATCCCCTTTCAATATCTGCCTGTCACCTCTGAGATTAAAATCGCTAAGGGGAATATTCCGAAGTTTTATCTTTAAGTATTTAACAAGACCAGGGTTTTCAATGCTGATATTTGCCGGGATAGCATTGGACAAAATAATATCAGTACCGGTTCCTTTGCCCCAGTTCTTTGTTAATGCATCTTCTTCTGTCTCCCTTACCATTACCATCCCCATTGGGCTTTCTTCTTTCAGTACCTTGCCTTCTTCATTGATCCAGGATTTTATTATTACACCTTTGAATGACTCTTTAAGACGATAAGCCGAAAAGCTCTCTTTGCCGATTTTTAGTTTTTCTTTCCCTTCAATCTTAACAATTATATTTTCGGTAGTCATAGTCGAAGGGTCAAAGATTGGGACACTAAACTCATTTCCAACACTTAACCCCTCCTTAAATAACATTAGCCTTAAGCCTACAGGCAGATAAGGTGTAGTTTTTAGAGGGATTATCTTTGTAATCTTACGTCCTCCCGAAACTATATGCAATATCATCTTGGATTCCTTAACCTTTGCCATGGTATGGAACTTCACTATACCGGATTGGAGATCGAAGCGAAATGATTTTATATGTAAATCCCTATCAAGGATAGCGTTTGTAAGGATTGTTATTTCCTGAGGGGTTCCCATCATATTTAGTCTCATTAGAGTCTTCTCAGAGACAAAATAAATATAATCCCTCTTCTGGATATTTGTGACAGTGTATCCGATCTTATCCTTGCCCAGATAAATACCCATCCATTCTTCCCCTGAAATCAGATCGGCTTTATCAGTGTCTGCCAGAGCCGGGGGCTGGGAAAATTCCGGAGTATTGAAGTAGGTCCTTTTAACCAACAGCCCTATCATTACCAACCAGAAGGCAATAATGGAGATGGCTAATATTTTAGTGTACCCTTTTGATGTTTTCATTTTTCAGATTGAAAGGATTCAAGGATTCAAGAATTCGAGGGATCAAGTGAAAATATAGTATTTCTTCTCTTCTTGAACCCTAGAATCCTTGACCACTTTAATCTTAAATTATTAGAGACAAATTCTCAATTTGAATGTATAAGAATCTAAATATATCTAAACGGCATAGGGGTAAATGTCAAAACGAAAGTGATGAGAGTTATCCATCCGATGATTTTCCTTCTTCTGTCCAACGGTGTCCACTGGTCAATTGGACGAGGGTGCCTCGTTCCCATTAGCAGGAGTAAAAACCCCCAGATAAACCATCCCTTCCAACCAAAGAATCCCAGTGCTAAGAGGAAGAAGACGGTGATCTTGGAGAGTCTTTCGTGTTTTTCTCCAAGGATTGCGTAGGCTACGTGTCCTCCATCAAGCTGGCCTACCGGTAGAAGGTTAAGGGAAGTAACCAATAATCCTATCCAGCCAGCAAACCCTATTGGATGTAGAATAATATCGTAACTTTCCGGAAGAGAACCAAGTGTGAGTTTGGCGAGAATAGAAAAAAGGATCGAAGAACCAAAAGCCACCCCACCAGGCTCTGTCACTATTCTTACTTCGGACAACTTCAAGCCTATAATAATAAAGGGGATAGAAATAATGGTCCCGACTAATGGGCCACTGGCGCCTACATCTAACAGGGTCTTTCTGTCCAGTAAGGGGGATTTCATCTTTATAAATGCCCCGAATGTTCCAATAAACGATGGGGCCGGAATAAAGTAGGGTAAGGTAACATCGATGTGATGTTTTTTGGATATAATATAATGACCCAATTCGTGAGAAAGGAGAATAAATATCAATGTAAAAGCAAATGGTATTCCTTTTACGATATCATAAGGTGTCTCTATGGGATTCACCCCTTGCTGGAATGCCCCCGCAAGTATTGTTGTGATTAAAGTTGCAACAAAGAGCAATATACTTATCTTGAATTTAGGTTTTGTTTTCTGATCCATAGATTTTTATAACCGTTCAGCCATGTATAGTAATAGCTAAACTTCACAGCAGAATTGAAAATATAAATATTAACTGATTGGTTTAAAAAATTACAGTGCTATCCTTAAACAATGTTCTTTTTGTATTCAGTCCGCATTTTTCCATAATAATCGAGCCCGATTTTTATCATTTCAAATTCAGAGTCTTCCAGCTTTCTGACCACTTTACCGGGTGCCCCAGCAAACAGAGATCGCGGGGGTACTCTTGTTCCGGCAATTAGCATAGAACCCGCTGCAATAATAGATTCTGCTCCTACAACTACATCATAGAGAATTCTTGAACCCATCCCTATCAAGCAGTTATTCTCAATTGTTCCCCCGTGTATTATACTAGCATATCCTATTATAACTTCTTCCTTTATTATTATTGGTTCATTCGGCATAGGATTTAAAACAACATTTTCCTGTATACATGATCCGGGACCTATAAATATGTGGTTAAAATCACCCCTGCAAACAGCCCCAAAGTATATAGATACGTTTTCAGAGATAATGGTGTCTCCAATTATGGTCGCATTTGGTGCAACAAAAGAACTATCGTCTATTTGTGGTATCTTTCCATTAAACTTTAGTATCATATTACCTCCTTTGATTTTGTTACACCGTCTCTCCAACTCCGCAGAGAGTCTGGTAATCGCAGTATCTGCAGTTTTGATAATCTGGTTTTGGTTCAAAATTTTCAGCTAAAATTCCCTCTGCTAACTCCAATATCTTTTCCCTCGCTTTTTCCAGCTGTTCATCCTGGTGACTTATAGACAGCCTTTTATTCTCAATCAAAAAGTAGTAACTTGCCTTTTCAGGTTTAATGTTCCATGCTTCCGTTGCCCCAAGGCTGTATACAGAAAGCTGAAGGTCCCTGTCTACCTCTCTTTGAGCCCAGGTTTTGCCGGTTTTGTAGTCTATCAGTTCGTAACCGCCGGTTGATGTAATGTCTACTCTGTCTACCCTGCCTTTAATCCTGTGTTTTCCAACCTTCAAGTTAAATGACCTTTCAAAATACTTCGGTTCATTTTTATCCTCTTTAAAATTTTCAAAATAGTTGATTAACCCTGTTCTTGCTCTTTCCTTGAATTGTCTCCATTGAATCGAATCAGGTAACCTATCCATCTTCCATGCGTCTTCAAACAGCCTCAGGAGATCTTTCACTGTAGCGCCTTTTCTTGTATAGTTTTTATGAAAGTATTCTAACACCCTGTGCAATAGACTGCCAACCTTAATATTGATGGTAGGTTTTAGAGGGATTTTATAAATAAATGAATACTTGAATTGAAGGGGACATTTATCGTAAGTGTCCAGTGCAGAGAAAGCAATATCAAGGCCCCCATCTACAATGGGCAGAAATTCCAGGTAAGACGCTAGTTCTTTTGAAGCAAGCCTTGTACTTTTCTCTTCCTTGCTCAGAATGATACTCCTTAATTTATCATCAATGCTTTGATTTAATAAATCGTTAGAACCATCTTTGCCTAATAGGTCATTTATAGACTGGTTTATCAATTTCAACTTACGTTCAAATTGGTTAGTATCTTTTGCATTCAGTAATTGAACCTTAAGAAACTCAATATGAGAACGAAGGCCTTCCTTTAAAAGGGTTTTAAAATCTATTTTTTCAGCTTCACTGAATTTAATTTCGTTACTAATGTCCATAATCGATTTTGCAAGATTAAATTCAGAGGGAAGATTTTTATTTAATATGTTATTCTTAATTACTTTATGCTCTAATTCAGGGGTTTCTCCCATTGCTTCTACAATAAACTGGGAGGGTTTAGTTTCCGTTTGCTCTTTTCTGTATCTTTTCACATGAAATAGGCGGAGCTTCTCTTTAGCTCTGGTCATCCCAACATAAAATAATCGTCTCTCTTCATTCAGTTGGAGTTCTCTGGATGAAGCATCGGGCAGCTCTTCTTTAAGGAGTTCATCCGGAAGGTCAATGGTTAAGGAACGTCTTCTGCCGGGGAACCTTGACTGGACAAGGTCTGTCATAAATACAACCCTGAATTCAAGACCCTTGGCCTGATGAATTGTCATCACTTTGACTGCATCGAATAGAGGGAGATCGGGAGTCTTTTCACTTGAAAGTATGAGATAGGTCAGGTAGCTGAGAAAAGACCTCAAGTTGGAATAACCCTCAATAGAAGAGTAATCCTCTGCCATATTTTCCAACTTCTGTAAGTTAATCAAGCCAATCATATATTCCCTTGTACCTGTCTGGAACAGTCTCTCTCTATAACCAATTTTATCAATAATTTGTCTTACCATTTCCCCTGCTGTCAGATCTTCTTTTTGGTCTGTCAAGTCTTGAAGCAAACGGAGAAATGAATGAACTTCTTCGATTACCTCATTATCCAGGTTTGTAACAGAGCCTACATCGTTCAAAGCATCAAAGAGGTTTATGCCCGAATTGCTTTTTCCCCAATTTGATATGCGGCAAACATCTATGGAGGCTATATTAAATGGCGAGTTATGGATAGCCCTAATAAGGTTTTCTGTGTCAAAGGGGTTATCTATTGTCTTCATCCATGAGAGGATATCCCTTATCTCTTTTCTTTCAAAGAATCCTGAACCACCAATGAGATTATAGGGTATCCCTGTTCTTTCCAGAGCATTAACTACAGGTTTTGATTGGGTCTTTATGCTTCTCATAAGGACTGCAATGTCAGATAGATTAAGGGTTTCATCCTTGGCTAAAAGGTTTCGGATCTCCCATGCGAGATAATCTGCCTGTTCTGTATCATCGTTAAAGGATAGATGCTCGATGGGGTTGATATTGTACAGATTTTTATCAGTAGCAGCCTTTAGTTTTTTATCCAGTCTGGAAAAATTATTGGATATAAGTGAATGGGAGGCATCGAGGATCTTTTGGGGTGATCTGTAATTTTCATCCAGGGTTATTATTGCAGCATCTGGGTATCTGATCTTAAAGTCCTGGATGTTCTTTATGGAAGCTCCTCTAAATCTATAAATACTCTGGTCATCATCACCCACAACACAGATATTTCTATGGGATGCTGATAAAACATCCAATAACTGACTCTGGGCAAAATTGGTATCCTGGAATTCATCCACCAGTATGTACTTAAATCTCTGCTGATATTGATCAAGAAGGTAAGGTTTTTCTAATAACCCATGAATGGTATAAAGTATAAGGTCGCCAAAATCCAGAAGGTCGTGTTCCATGAGGAGTTTTTGATAAACAGAATAAACACCGGCAACCTCACTGACTTTGAGAGCATCAATTTTCTTTTTTTTGTCCAGGTTTAACATTTCAGCAAACTGGCTGTAATCACTTGCTGTTATCATCTCATCTTTGGCACGGGAGATAACGTCCAGGAACTGTTTCATTAAAGCATGTGGGTTCCCTTTTATTTCATAATACTTCAAATCCAGCCTGTCGATATTTTCAACCATCATGGACAGTTGTTCTGCCTCAGTAATGAGTTTGAAAAAAGGACTTAACCCTAATTCTAAAGCATTCTCCCTCAAGACCTCTGCACAGAAAGAATGGAAGGTACTGATCCAAATGTTGTCATGGCTTGAGTTAAGAAGCCCCTCAACCCTCTCCCTCATTTCTTCCGCAGCCTTATTTGAAAAGGTCAGAGCAAGGATATTCGCCGGGTTTATGCCTTCATTCTCAATTAAGTTAGCTATACGATAGGCTATTGCACTGGTCTTGCCTGTGCCTGCTCCAGCAATAATCAGGAGAGGGCCATTTACGTGTGTAACTGCCTTTAGTTGATTTTCGTTTAGTTTCATTATAATGACTGTCACCTAACCTTAACTAGAGTTTTTAAAAAGGCCATTTAAAGATACAACCCCATAGGTGTTTAGTCAAGGGATATTGAGGAGGTTATTTAAAAAGTAAAGATCACTGCAGGCTAGATAAAAGAACTGGATTTTACTTGATTATTTATTTATAATATTTACATTTAAAATTAAAGATTCATTGTCTTATTTACCTACAGACTGGAATAATTATAATACTTGGGAAAAAGAGGTTTAATAATATGAAAAAGATAAATAAGTTATCAGGTGTTTGTTTAGCCATAACAATTACTGTTATACTTATGTTTTTTATCTCAGCCACTGCCATTGCCGATGAGAGTAACATATTAATTATAGATAATTTTTCGGGGCAAAAGGATGAAAATGGAGTACCTTTGGGATGGGAATTAGAGAAGAAAGCAGGGAGTGTAGATTTCAAAATCGAACAAGAAAAGGACAATTTCTATCTTCATTTTGTAAGCCGAAAGTCATCCTTTGGGGTTAAAAAAAAGGTCGAATTCAGAATAGAGGACTTTCCTATCTTAAACTGGACATGGAAAGTCAGTGAACTCCCAAAAGGCGGAGATGTCAGGCAAAAGAACAGCGACGATCAGGCAGCTCAGATTTATATAGCATTCCCAAAATTCCCAACCGCATTAAATACCAGGATAATTGGTTATATATGGGAAAATGAAGCACCTAAAGGGAGTACAGTTACAAGTCAATGGTGGTCTAATGTAAAGTATATTGTGCTGCGGGATAAAACGGATAAGCTGAATCAGTGGTTTAAAGAACGGCGAAATGTATATGAGGATTACAAAAAACTTTTTGGAGAAGAGCCTCCTAAGGTGGGGGGAATATCCCTCTATATCAACTCCCAGCATACGAAGAGTGATGCAGAAAGTTACTTTGATGATGTCTATTTTACAAAAGAATAACTCCGGCTTCGTAAAAAAGTCCATCTGCGGTGTTGCGCTGTATCCCTCGTCGTTACAGCGTAACTATAAGTACGCTTCATTCCTCATGATTTGCGCGCCTTGCATCTGAAGCTTTTTACTGTGCCGTCTGATTTTTGACTTTTTATGGCCTCTTCAATTCTCCACATCCTTCCAATAACCTCTATAGTCAATAGACAGGACATTTAGCCCCTCTTTTTTGTCTACGCTTACCTTTCCCCTATCTATAATCTCTTCGATCTGTCCGGGTTCATTCAACCTTTGATAGAAATCTGTCTTTTGATTCCAGAGAGGGTAGCCTTTAAATACAACATACCATAAAGCGTTTGGGATGCTTTCAGTATTAGTATCTTCTTCTTTCTGTATTCTACTATTTATTTTAACTAAGAGGTGGAAGAGATTGGGGTTTACCCTGGTATCATCAGTGAGGTGCATCTTTTTACCTGTTTCACCGTAACTTAAAGGGATGAGTACGCCCAGCCCGTATTTGAACTGAATCTGATCGAATTTATTGAGGTATCTGTCCTTAAAACTATTCCAATCTATTGAAAGCCCTTCCCTTTCAGCATACCTTTTAAAACCGTCATTTATCATGTCTGCATAAAAATCTAAGGTTAAATGAGGTTTTTTCCCAATCTTGGAAAATGCCATCATATAACCCATCAAACGCCAATCCAGATGCTTTCTGGACTTATCCCTTAATCCCTTTATTATTTCGCCGAGGTTGCTACTTTTAGCAAATATCTGTTCCATCTCCTGCCGTATTACGAAATAGTTGTCTATCATATTTGTAGAGATGTCATTTTTATGGTAACCCCAGACATCTATCATTGTGAATAGGGTCAGAGCATCTACAAAGAGTTTTATTGAAGAGTTATCGGTCAATATGGGCTGAAACTCATTATCCTTTAAGAGGGGTTCAAAACCCAGATAAGAGGATTCACCAGTGTAAAGGGTTCCAATAAGCAGATGATACTGGACGACTTTTCGTATTAAAATTGCTTCTTTTTCCGATAGCCCCTTGTCACTTAATATATTAAGCTCAGAGATCATCTCGGCACTCTTTTCATTGTGTCTTCTCTTATCTTCAAGCCTTCCGATATCATGTAACCATAAAATTAAAGGCATCAGAATAGAAGAAGAAGAAGATATAGAATGAGACAGGTTGTAAACCTCTCTGATGGCAGTTCCATCCAATCCGCTCTCTGGAAATTCCCCCGAAAAAATTCTGTTATAAACAGCTTGAGTTTGAAATGTATGAATCAAAGTTCTTATAAATTCCTGATAGTCTTCTTTAAGCCCTTTCCGGAAAATATCTTCAAGGGGAGGGAGTAATCGAACTAGATTATCAAACTCCTGGGTAGTATTGATATTTTCTCTATTATGGTATAGCCAGTCAAAAGAGATACCTTTTGAAAGATTAAGGAGTTTATCCCCAAATTCCTTCTTTAATGCAAGAATCCCCTCTGTTATTTTATTAGAGTTCATAATCCTCCAATCATTTATATTCCTGTTTTTGACTTTAAAACCATATAGCTTCGAACCCCACCCTACTAGTATAGTTGGGTTCTAATCATCCTCCTCTTCAGAAATTGTATCTTGAACATTAGTATCCTTATAGATGAATCTTTCAAAAAATCTGTGATAACCAGTCCACTTAGAATTATTGTCTTTTTCTTTTTCAATGAATTCCTGAAAACCTCTGACCTTTGAATCCATATCATCAAGGTAATACAAAATAATAGCCTCTTGAGTTTTTGGTCTTTTAGGGGAGCCATACTCATAATAACCATGGTGACTAAGTATTAAATGTTTTAACAGCATAGCTAATTCACTTGGAAAATCCGGAATTCCTACAATCTTATCCTCGATCATCTCAACCCCAATAGTGATATGACCCAGGAGCCTTCCTTCATCAGTATAATCAAAAGATCCTTCGTAAGAAAGTTCGTATATTTTACCGATATCATGTAGTATTCCACCTGTTAAGAGAAGGTCAGCGTTTATCCCTTTGTAATGTTTAGCTACGTCTAAAATCAGTTTTCCAACTGTAAGGGTGTGTTCCAATAACCCACCTATATAGACATGATGTAATCCTTTAGCTGCTGGAGCAATCTTAAACATTTTCGTGAATTCCTCATCTTCAAAGAAAGTTTCTAAAAGCTCTTTTAAGTATATGTTTTTTACTTCTTTGTAGATTCCGACTAATTCTCCAAACATCATCTCGATATTTTTATTAGTCCTTGGTAAAAAGTCATCAATAAATATTTCTTCTTTAGGGCATCTTTCCAGATCAAATATTACCAGTTGGAGGTCATTTTGGTACCTGGTTACCCTGGATTTTACCTTGATAAAATCATCTTTTTCAAAAAGGGTAGAGAGGGTTGTAGCATTCTCCCAAACCCTTGCTTCTATCTCTCCTGTCTTATCCCCTAGCTTCAAATTGAGATAAGGCTTTCCGTTCTTCGAGGTGCCGAGGTTTTTCCCTTTTACCAGGAATATACTGTCAATCTTGTTGTTTTCTCTTATATCTTCAATAAATATCTTATTCATCTAAAATACCTCTTTGACAGGTAAGAAGTTTGTTATGTCTGTTTGCGACGTCTGTTTAGGTAGAGGCTCCTTTTCCTTTAATTATAGAGTTGCCATTCATAGCAGAACATTCGTATCAACTTTTCTAACAACGGGTACATCATCTTTTGTAAGTGCATACAATAGCTCATGAATATTTAAGTTGGTAATTGTTTTTTAAATGAAAAACCTGTTCAGATTTACTTGAAACAGACAAGGAAACCCTGAAACTCGGTTTAGAATATTTCAGGTTTAAACCTAAATATTGCTGCTCATTTTTACACAATCGATTTTTAAAGTCAAGGGAGGAAGGTTAGGGTAATCAAATAAATAGAATGAAGGTAAAAAAATGCCCCTTAATAAGGGGCATTTTTTATAATTCAGATGGGTTATATACTATAAAGATAAATGAGCTACGCTAATATTTATACGGCCACAATTTATAATATATTTTAATTTTAACCCAGCGCCCATATAAGCCATTGGGTTCAAACATAAGAAACAGGATTATTGCCAGTCCGAAGGCCATTACCTTTATGTCAAAGAACCTGTCTACCAGAAAAGGGTATGTGGTCCCAAATAAGTCTGCTATCATTCTTATTCCTTCAGGGAGCATAATTACAAACATTGCCCCCAAAATAGAACCTATGATTGACCCCATACCTCCGATAATGATCATGACAAGATAGTCTATAGACAAGATAAGAGGAAAATGTTCTGGGCTAATATCCGTTATGTAGTATGCATATAAACCACCTGTTATCCCTGCATAGAATGAACTGATAAAAAACGACATAACCTTGTATTTAGCCAGATTTACTCCCATTACCTCAGCCGAAATATCTCTGTCCCTTATGGCTACCCAGGCTCGACCTACCTTGGTTCTGATAATATTCCTGGCAAAGAGTACACTTACCGCTAGTATGGGCATAACCAAGAAGTAAAATGCCCTATCGGTAGCGATTGCATAACCAAAAATCTCTGGTGATGGAACACCCATGCCTGTGGAACCTCTTGTCAGGCTCTCCCATTTTATTATAACGTACTGAACAACAAAAGAGAATGCAAAGGTGCTCATTACCAGATAGAGTCCCTTGAGTCGGAGTGATGGTATTCCAATTATTAATCCGGAGATTGCTGTAATTAAAGCCCCAGTCGGTAGCGCAAGCCAAAAAGGAAAGCCTGCGTCAACGTGAAGGATGGCAGTGGAGTATGCCCCTATGGCAATAAAGGCACCGTGTCCAATAGATATCTGTCCTGTATACCCTGTTAATAGATTAATGCCCAACGCACCAATTGCTGCTATGGCTGCTAGGTTTATAACATAGGTTAAATATGGACCTGCCCAGAATGGAAAGATAATCACGACTACGAACAATATTGCCATCCATACTTTAATCCAGGTAGTTTGAAATATTGCCATATCTGCTGCATAACTTGTCTTGAAATTTCCGCTCGTCATCTATGATATGCTCCTTTCCTTTGTTGATTCTTCATTATTAATCATTTATTTCTAGACCCGTTCTATCTCTTTGGTCCCGAAAAGGCCGTAAGGTCTTATCATCATAATCAAAAGTAGAATTACAAAAGCGGCTATCTCTTTAACACCTCCACCTACTATGTGATCCAGGTATCCCCCGGCCAGGTTCTCCAGAATCCCTACTATTACTCCTCCCAACAATGCACCAACAAGACTATCCAACCCTCCCATAACAGCAGCAGGTAGGGCCTTGAAGCCGATCATATAGAGATTTAGATTTAAAGAATTTATAATTCCCAGGAAGATGCCGGATATCGAAGATATAACCGCTGCTATTACCCATGATACAGCCACTACTTTTTTTACACTTATACCCATCAGGAAGGCTATATCCTGATCGTCTGCTGTGGCTCTCATTGCAATCCCCATCGAAGAGAATTTAAAGAACGACAGGAAGATTATCATAACTATAATAGCCATTATCATTGCCCATAGATGTACTTGGGATACTACTATATTCCCAAGCATAATAGGTTCTTCTGAAAAAAAGGTTGGATATACACGGTTAAATGGACCCCATATCATACCTATTAGACTCCTGAACACTGTACCAAGGCCTATTGTTATCATTACTACTGCAAGCAGGGGCTCGCCTATCATAGGTCTTAAGATTATACGTTCCAGCAGGAGGCCAAGGATAGCTGAGAAGATGAGGGTAACTAGGAATGCCGGGATATAAGGGAGTTTGAAAGTAGTTACAAGGCTAAAACAGAAATAGGCTCCAAGCATCATCATCTCACCTACAGCCAGATTGAGTACATCCGTAGCTTTGTAAATGAGGACAAATCCCAATGCAATTAAGGAATAAACACTCCCTACTGTAATTCCACTTACTGTTAATTGAATCAAAAATTGTAACTGATCACTAGACATCTCTCCTCCTTGTGTTTCTTTCCTTTAATAATTTACTTCTACACATCATATCCTTTCTCGTGTATCTCCTCAATAATATCCCTATACATCTCACGAATTACTGCTCTTCGTACTTTCTGGGTAGCCGTCAGTTCCTCTTCATCGTGATCCAACTCTTTGGAAAGCAACTTAAACTTTTTGATCTGCCTGTCATGAGCAAGGGTCTTATTTACCTTCCTTATCTCTTCTGCAATCAGGTCATATACTTCAGGTCTCATGGAGAGGCTTTTAAATGTAGTATAGGGTATCTTTTGATTCTGTGCCCATTTACCAACATACGGATAGTCTATCTGGACAAGGACGGCCAGGTGTTCCTTGCCTTCACCAACTACTATTGCTTCCATTATAAGGGGACTGAACTTCAGTTTATTCTCTATCTCATCGGGAGCTACCCTTTTGCCATCTGAAGAGATAAATATATCCTGCCTTCTTCCCAGAACATGGAGGTAGCCTTGATCATCCATTTGAACCAGATCGTTGGTTCTCATCCAACCATCTGGTCTGCACTTCTCGGTTGCCTCAGGGTTTTTGAAATACCCTTTAAACATGCCTGGAGTTCTGCAAATAAATTCCCCCTCTTCGGTTATTCTGTATTCAATGCCAGGCAATACTTTGCCCGCCGTTCCAATCTTAAATCCCTTTCCTGTATGAGTAGAGACGATGCCGATTTCAGTCATCCCGTATAATTCCCTTAGCTTGATACCTATGGCATAAAAGAATCTGTTCATCTCCGGGGCAACGGCGGCACCACCTGTATACATTAGCCTTGCCTTTAAAAAACCCATATGATCCTTAAGTGCCCTGAAGCATAAGAAATATGCAAGGACATTCAAGATTTTCCAGTAAAAAGGTGTCTTTTTCTCTTCCTCATCGAATTTGCACATCCTATAACCAATGGGCATTGCAATCTTATAACACAGCCTTTTAGCCCAAGAGGTGTCCTGTATCTTTATCTGTATACCGGAGGAAAGCCTTTCATATATTCGTGGGACTGCTAAAAATATAGTGGGTGATATCTCCCTAATATTCTCTTCTACTGTTGAAGTATCCTCAGCGAAGTTCACAGTACAACCAAAGTGAATAGGGAACCATATAGACATGATCCTTTCTATACCGTGAGCAAGGGGGAGAAAGGAGAGAACAACGTCACTTTCATAGACTGGGTTGGCTATGGTGAATTGTTTTAGACCGTTTAATAAAGAATTATGTGTGAACATCACCCCTTTGGGTTTTGCTGTTGTGCCTGAGGTGTAGAGTAGCGAATTAACATCATCAGGATCGATTTCATCCATTCTTCTTTCTAACAAGGAAGGATCTTTTTTGTATAGTTCTTTGCCCATCTCTAGTACATCTTGATAGTCCATTATAAAAGGGTCGTTATAGTGCAACATCCCCTTCATGTCCATTACAATGCATTTCAAAAGATGGGGTTGCCTGTCCTTGAACGAAAGGATTTTATCTGTCTGTTCTTGATCCTCTGCAACGACGAACTTAGCCTGGCAGTCATCTACGATATACCTTACGCCTTCAGCGTAATCGGTTGAATAAATTCCTACTGTAATACCTCCTGCTGACTCGTTACCTAAATCAGCATAAATCCATTCTTTACAGCTCTCGCCAATAATGCATACATGGTCTCCTTTTTCAAGACCAAGGCTGATCAATCCCAAGGCAAAGTTTCTGACATGTTCTCCATATTCTTTCCATGTTATCTCCTGCCAGATGCCATACTCCTTCTCCCTCAATGCAACCCTTTCATCCCCATACTTTTTTACCTGGTTGAAAAACCTGTGAGGATAGGTATCATTTCTCATAGAAGTTCCTCCTTTAGTCTATTCTTCGATACGTCTGCCAATTACTAAATCCTCTGAGCCCAGATAGGCTTTAATAACCTCTGGATCCTGCTGTATTTCAGCGGCAGTGCCTTCAGCTATTTTCTCTCCGAAATCTATGGCAACAACCGTGTGGGAAATATCCATTACTACACCCATGTCATGTTCAACGATGACACAGGTTATCCCAAGTTCTTCATTTATATCCAGGATAAACCTGGCGATGTCTTCGGTCTCTTCCAGATTCATGCCTGAGACTGGCTCGTCCAGTAGGAGGATTTTGGGATCCATTGCCAGTGCCCTTGCCAGTTCCACACGTTTCTGGGTTCCAAAGGGTAGATTTCTGACTAACTGTTTTCTGACCGATTGCATTTCTAGGAAATCTATTATCCATTCTGCTCTTTTTCTATGCTCTATTTCTAAACGCTGCGCCTTTCCCAAAAAGATTCCTCCTGCTATGGCACCGCAATTTATGAGATGATGCCTGCCCAACATAATATTATCAAGGACAGTCATATTTGTAAAGAGCTCTACATTCTGGAAGGTCCTGGCAATCCCTATCTGAGCTATCTGGTGTGGTTTGAGTTTTAAAACATCATGTCCTTCAAAGGTGATACTCCCCCTTTGGGGTGTATAAACCCTGCTTATACAGTTGTAGATCGTTGTTTTTCCCGCGCCATTAGGACCTATAATAGAAAATATCTCCCCCTTCTTAATCCCAAAGCTCACATTATCCAGGGCTACTATCCCACCAAATCTCATAGATAAGTCTCTTATCTCTAATTGATATTCATTTAACTGCGGATGCATAACTAACTCCTTTTTAACCTTAAATTACTTTTTTAGCGCTTAACCTCCATTAACCCAACCACCTTTTTCTTCTCTTATAATGCTTTACATCTTTGTAGCTCTTCTTTTTAGCATCTTCAGTCAAACCCAGATAAAATGTCTTCACGTCTTCATTTTCTATTAATTTTTCGCTCTTGTCATCCATTACGATCTTGCCATTTTCCATAATATATCCATACCTTGCGTGAAGGAGGGCTATATTTGCATTTTGTTCTACAAGAAGGATAGCTGTCCCCTCTTCTTCATTAATACGCAAAATAACGTCAAATATCTCTTTGACAACTAGTGGGGCTAGCCCTAGAGAGGGTTCGTCAAGCATCATAAGTTTAGGTTTTGACATCATGCCCCTGCCTATAGCTAACATCTGCTGTTCCCCTCCGCTGAGATAACCAGCCATTTGATTTATCCTCTCTTTAAGAAGCGGGAACAAATCCAATACGAAATCGTAGTCTCTTTTTACTTTGTTGTCTTTACGGGTATATGCGCCTACTTTGATATTCTCCTCAACTGTAAGTTCATCGAACACCCTTCTACCCTCTGGAACCTGGCATATTCCCATCCTTACAATTTCTTCTGGGCTTTTTTCATTTAATCTTACCCCGTTGAATTCTATATATCCATCCTCTATCTCTCCATCCTGAGACTTTAAGATACCTGATATACCTTTAAGGGTAGTGCTCTTCCCTGCACCGTTAGACCCTAATAGGGCAACGATATCATTATCTGAGACTTCAAAAGAAATGCCTTTCACAGCTGCGATGACATCATTGTAAACAATCTCAACGTTGTTTAAAGTTAACATAAGGTTTAAACCCTCCTCCTATAATTTTGAAATACTTGTTTTTTCCTTTAAAAGGAGACATATAGACACGTTTATCGAGATTTCCTATGATATATAACAGTACTTGTTGGGATTTCCTATGATTGTGAAAAAAGCATTCTTATTTATAATCGATTACAGTATTTGTCAGAGAGAAGAGAGATGGTCTCTCAAAGTCATCAAATTTTAATTGATTAAGTAAGAGCAGCTTATCCAGAGGCGCGGGAGATAGTTTATTGGACTGTAGACAGGATATAAAGAGTATGAAAAAGAATAAGTACTATTATTACTATATAAGTACTTATTTGAATTGGGCTACTCTATCTGTCATTAATTAATAGTAGTTAATTAGTATAAAACATGTAAAGTGTCAAGAAGAATTTTACCCCAAAAAGCCTTTTTTTAAACCTTCCTTCTATAGCCTTTTAAATGGGCATTTTTAGGGATTATTCCTTTTTGTAATAATTAATATAACTCTTAATCAAAAGAATTTTCCCCTTATTATCATTTTTTTCTGGACTATGGTTATATTGTTTGTTAATTACTTATTATTAATAAATTTCCAGAGAGTAATGAGTATTACCTCTATGGTTCAAATACATATAGATGAAGATAAATGTAATTGTTGCGGGTTATGTGTAGACGTTTGCCCGAATGAGATATTGATTAAGAAAAAGTATGGTTGTGCCCCCCTGATAACCGAGGGAGAATGTTTTGAATGTGAGAACTGTATAGTAGTGTGTGAGACAGGGGCATTGACCGTTATTGAAGATAACAGTAAATTTTCAATAGACACAGAACAGAAATATTAAAATAACATTTTTATTGAATAAGGAGGTGCCGGTATGGCGGATTATTACATCAATATTTTTTTGGATAATGAAAAACTCAAGAAGATTGAAGATGCAGGGTTAGCAGACCAGGTTAAGGATATAGATGGTAAAAAGGCAATTCAGGTAGGTCTTACTCAGAAAGAGCATAAGAAAATTTGCAAGAGCTTCCCGGACATAGAAACAGATTCTTCCAACGCCTGTGTGCTTTCGGAAGAGGCCGAGAATACCCTTATGGATTTTGTAATAAATATGAAGACTCTGGATGTTATGAAGGCTGCTATAATGAAGCTTTATAATCCTGTTGCAGGTAAAGATATCCGTTCAAAATTGCATTAAGATTCCTTTAAAACTAGCATAACAAGGATATTTGGCTCAAAAACCAATGAGAATCAATAATGGAAAAGGGGCATTTAAAAATTGGTTTAACACTCTCAGAAAAAAGTATTGACTTTTAAAAAAGGGAGTGGTATCTTACAAAGGTTTATGAATGAATATTCATTCAATCCTAATATTTTCTCCCCCAGTTAGAAAGATGTCTGGTGTTTAATGGCCAGGTGAAATAAAAATTAAATAGGATATTTAGATGAGTAAACTTACCCCTGAACAGGAGGGAAGGAAAAAGGCTATTTTTGACGGGATGTCAGCCAGGAACAGGAAGAAAATCCTGGATAAGGGATATGACAGCTGGGATCCTTTTGTAGAGCCAAATGACCCAATCGATATCAGAGTGGATCAGGGAAAACATACGGCATGGGAACTAGCAAAGAACTTTCTTCAAACACGCAGTCACGAAGAATACAGCAATGATTACGGCCAAGGGGTATTCGAAATTTGTGCAGGGATTGTTAGCAGTAAAGAACGATACAGGGCGATGTATGAGTTTTCTTGTTGGTATCAAAGTTTCTTGAAGAATGGTGAGCTATGAGTGAAGAGTTGCTTTTAGAAGAGTATGTCAAGGATCTCAGGCATAAATTGAGGGAAAACTCGGGTTGTGCACTTACACATTACAACTTAGGGATTGCGCTTATAAAACAGCATAAATGGGATGAAGCGATATCAGAATTTGAAGCAGCGATAGATGAAAGCCCTAATATGGTAGAGGCATACATCAACCTGAGCGGAATATATTTCCAAAAGGGAGAGGTTGAGAAGGGTATCGATCTCTGTAAGAAAGTTATAGAATTAAGATCTGATTTTGCAATTCCCTATGGGAATTTGGGATTCGCCTATTTGGAACTTGGGGAAGTAGAAAAGGCGATTGATGTGCTCCATATGGCAGTTAAGAAAGACCCAAAATTTGTTCAGGCTTTTAGTACCCTTGGAAGTGCCTATCTCAGACAGGGAAAGATCGAAGAAAGTATTAAGTATAGTAAGAAAGCTATAGATGTTGCCCAGAACTTTGCAGTCGCACACAATAACCTAGCCATAGCCTACTTTGAAAAAGGAGAATTCAAAAAGGCAGTGGAATATTGTGATAAGGCGGTAAAGTTTGGTTTCGATGTACACCCTGATCTCTTGAAGGAATTGGAATCTTATCGGTTTTTATAACATTTATACTGGCAGGGTAACTTGATACGCTATTAATAAACTTAATAATTTAATATTGTTATCCCTTGCCTTGATTAAAGGGTTTGAATACAGTTACCAATATTCTTTGGGAGGGGGTGAGTAGATACACAATCCTATTAATTAGATAATTAGAAAGTAGTCCAAATTATAAACTTAGGAACGGAGGTATTTTAATGACAAAACATAAGACTCCTATGCTTGATGAGCTAGAGAAGGGAAAATGGCCAAGTTTTGTCTCTGATATTAAACAGGAGGCAGAGAATAGGGGGAAGACCAAAGTTGATTTGCAGTCTCCAAGGGAAGCCTGTGATGATTTACTAGGTCTCCTTGAACTTACATACAAAGACAAAGTAGTCCACTGGAAACACGGTGGAATTGTTGGTGTCTTTGGGTACGGTGGAGGTGTCATCGGCAGATATTGTGACCAGCCTGATCAGTTTCCGGCAATTAGAGATTTTCATACAATGCGTGTCAACCAGCCTTCGAGTAAGTTTTATTCCACTAAATTTTTAAAACAACTGTGTGATTTGTGGGAGAGGCGTGGTAGCGGTCTTACCAACATGCACGGCTCAACCGGTGATATCATATTGCTCGGTACTACTACACCACAGTTAGAAGAGATATTCTGGGAAATGACCCACGACCTTGATCAGGACCTTGGTGGTTCGGGTTCCAACCTTAGGACTCCGTCTGACTGTATAGGAATGGGTCGCTGTGAATATGCATGCTACGATACTATGGCTTTGTGTTACAACTTAACTATGGAGTATCAAGACGAATTGCACAGGCCTGCTTTCCCGTATAAATTCAAGTTTAAGTTTGATGGTTGCCCAAACGGTTGTGTGGCTTCTATAGCTAGAGCTGACATGTCGGTTATCGGTACATGGCGGGATGACATCCGAATCGATCAGGAGGCTGTCAAAGGATATGTGGGTGGCGAGTTCAAACCTAATGCAGGTGCTCATTCCGGACGTGACTGGGGAACCTTCGATATTCAAAAAGAGGTGATTGATCTATGCCCAACCCATTGTATGGAGTGGGATGGAAAGAACCTTAAGATTAATAATAAAGAATGCACTCGATGTATGCATTGTATCAATGTAATGCCTAGAGCTTTGAGGATTGGACAGGACACCGGAGCCTCTATACTCTTTGGTGCCAAGGCCCCGATCTTAGAGGGTGCACAGATGTCCACTTTGACTGTCCCATTTATGAAGATAGAAGAACCATATGATGAACTAAAAGATCTGATCGAAAAGGTTTGGGATTACTGGTCTGAAGAGGGTAAAAATCGAGAACGTCTCGGTGAGATGATCCAGAGAGTGGGGTTTCAGAAGTTTTTAGAGGTATGTGAACTTGAGCCAGATCCTCGAATGATCCAGGAACCCCGATCGAACCCCTATATCTTCTGGAAGGAAGAGGATGTTCCAGGGGGATGGGATCGGGATATTAATGAATTCAGGAAAAAACACCAGAGATAGGAGGTTTTGTTAATGGGCTATGATCCAAAAGAACCATTGAAAGATAGAATAACTGATATAGGTCCAAGAAATTATGAAGAATTTTTGCCCCCCGTAATTAAGGAGAATTATGGGAAATGGTTGTACCATGAGATCCTTGAACCGGGTGTGCTTGTGCATGTCTCCGAAACAGGTGGAAAGGTATACACGGTGAGGGTAGGTGGCTGCCGGCTTATGAGTGTGACGCATATCCGTGAGATATGCGAGATTGCTGATAAACACTGTGACGGATATTTAAGGTTTACTACCCGCAATAACATCGAGTTTATGGTAGATGATGAATCGAAATTGAAACCACTTTTGGAAGATCTTGAAAGCAGAGAATTTGCAGGCGGATCAAAGAAGTTTCCAAGGGGTGGTACTGGTGCTGGCCTCACCAACATAGTTCATACCCAGGGGTGGATTCACTGTCATACCCCGGCCATAGATGCCTCGGGTATTGTAAAGGCTGTGATGGATGAGTTGTACGACGATTTCCAGGATATGAGATTCCCGGCACAGGTCCGCATTTCCCTTGCCTGCTGTCTCAATATGTGCGGTGCAGTACACTGCTCTGACATTGCTATCCTTGGTATTCACCGTATGCCCCCGATGCTCGACCACGAGCATCTGGACAATATGTGTGAGATCCCCCTAGCTATTGCGGCATGTCCTACCGGTGCTATCAAGCCTGCTACAGTGGATGGCAAAAAGACCGTTTCGGTTAAAAACGAAAGATGTATGTTCTGTGGTAATTGCTATACAATGTGTCCCAGTATGCCATTGGCTGATGAAAAGGGCAGTGGCGTTGCCCTGCTGGTGGGTGGTAAGATATCGAATAGGATAACCGAACCCAAGTTCTCCAAGGTCGTGGTTCCCTTCATGTATAATGAGCCTCCCCGCTGGCCGTCAACGGTTGAGGCGATCAAAAAGATCCTGTATGCCTATGTGGAAGATGCAAGGAAGTACGAACGCCTGGGTGATTGGGCAGAAAGAATTGGCTGGGAGAGGTTCTTTGAGAAAACAGGTTTGCCTTTTACAGGGCATCTTATTGATGATTATCGCTTTGCATATACGACATGGCGTCAGAGCACACAATTTAAGTTTTAAAGAAAAGAGGTACTAAATGGGTATCGAAGAAGATAAACAACTTATACTCGATACGTTAAAGGCCAAGAAGGGAAAGACAAAGTTCTATCTAAAAGATTTCAATGGTATGTTTCCAGATAGAAAGCCTAGGGACGTAAAGAAGCTAGTAAACCAAATGGTAAGTCTGGGGCTGCTTGAATACTGGTCAAGTGGTAGCACTACACTTATCGGACTCAAGGGTGCTGGCAAGCAACACGACGCTGAGGATGAGGAATAAGAGATAGACAAATTATGGTTGTAAACTGTTCAAGGATAGCCTTATCTGCCCTGCGAGGAAACGCAGGCAAGACTTTTCTTACTGTAGGGATAGCAGCTTGTCTTCGCAAGGCAGGAAAGGCGATTTCCCCTTTTAAAAAAGGTCCTGATTATATAGATGCAGCCTGGCTTTCTCTGGCCGCAGATCTACCTTGTTATAATCTGGATGTCTTTTTGATGGGGAGAGAAGGTCTGTTATCTTCCTTTTTAGCTCATACTAAAAAGACCCATGGAGCACTTGTAGAAGGCAATAGAGGCCTTTTCGATGGTATGGATGCACAGGGCAGTTACAGTACCGCTGAGCTTGCAAAAATACTTGATATCCCGGTAGTTTTGATAGTCGATTGTAGTATGGCAACACGTACTGTTGCTGCCATGGTACTTGGTTGTCAAAATTTTGATACTCAAGTTGACATAAAGGGGGTTATCCTAAATCGGATTTCAGGAAAACGTCACGAATCGATTGTACGAACTGCGATAGAAGAGAAATGTGGAGTTCCCATATTAGGAGCTGTTCCCAAAATAAAAGGTGGGACTTTCCCTGAGAGACATATGGGACTGGTTCCTCCTCAAGAACACCCGGAAGCCAGAAAAGCTGTGGATGAAGCTGCAAGGAATGTTGAATTATATGTAGATGTAGAGCGAATATGGGAGATTGCAGTCAATGCCTCTCCTTTAAATTGTAATGATCCCCTTGAAGAAGGAAAAGAAAATGCGTTGTTTCTAAATTCGTCGAAAAGGCCACGAATTGGGGTAATTAAGGATTCCGCTTTCTGGTTCTACTATCCTGATAACCTGGAAGTTCTGGAAAAGCTTGGGGCTGAAATAGTAGAGTGCAGTGCACTTTTTCAGGATGAACTACCCCCCATAGATGCTCTCTACATAGGAGGAGGCTTCCCTGAAACTCATGCTGAAAAATTAGCAGCCAATGAAGGGTTTAAAAGGTCTATGCATGAGGCTGTGGAAAGAGGGCTTCCCGTTTATGCCGAGTGTGGTGGACTAATGTATTTAGGAAAACAACTGATCGTTGAAAACAAGACATTTCCAATGGTGGGGGTTTTCCCCTTGACCTTTGTTTTGCAAGGGAAACCCGAGGGTCATGGTTACACAGTCCTGGAAGTAGATCAGCCCAATCCTTATTTTGAGATAGGAGAGACCCTGTTTGGTCATGAATTCCATTATTCGAAAATCCTAGATGAAGAAAAAGATCGACTTACACCAGTATTCAAGATCAAACGAGGACATGGTATTGATGGAAGACGAGACGGCCTTTGTTATAAGAATGTTCTGGCTACTTACTCTCATTTGCATGCTTTAGGAACAGATAAGTGGGCTAGAGGTTTATTTGAACAAGCTGTTTTTTATAGTCAGAAGCACAATAAAAACATAGAAGATATATCTTTCTGTGGAAGACAATCCCCGGTTGCTCTTAATTTCTAGAAAAGAGACATTGATAAAATAATGGAAGATGTACGCGTTGCTGCGGTAATGATGTGTTCAGTTGTTGGGAAAACGTCTGATAACCTTTTGCGAATTGAATCGTTTGCTAAAGAGGCTGCTGATAAAGAAGTTGATGTGGTCTGTTTCCCTGAAGCGAGTATAACCGGTTACAGCGTTAAGGATACAGTTAGCTCCTATGCTGAGCCGATTCCAGGGCCCAGCAGTGATGCCTTAGTTAGTATTTCCAAATCTACCGGCTTAACAATATTGAGTGGTCTAATAGAAAAAGGCGATGGTGACAACCTTTTTATCAGTCATATCGTAACATCGCCTCATGGATTGGATAGTGTCTACAGAAAGCTTCACCTTGCTCCAAATGAAGGGGAAATATACAAACATGGTAATGATTTTCCTACTTATCAACATTCCAAAATGATCTTTGGCATTGAACTATGTTATGATACTCATTTCCCTGAACTGACTACTATTTTGGCGTTACGAGGAGTAGAGGTTCTCTTCCTTCCTTATGCTTCTCCAAGAGAGACATCACTGGAAAAGAAGGAACGATGGTCACGGTATTTGTCTGCACGTGCTTATGATAATAGTATTTTTGTGGTAGCATGCAACCAGGTAGGCAACTATGATGAAGGTGGGTTGTTTCCCGGAGTGGCTATGGTGTTTGACCCAAAAGGTCACATAATAGTAGATGACTGTAGTGATGAGGAGAAGCTTGTTATTGCTGATTTGAAGGTAAGTGATCTAAAAGAGGTGCGAGAGAGCAAAATGGGTTACTTTTTGAGCCGTCGCCGCCCTGAGATATATAGTGAACTTTCGTATTTAGTGAATTGATGATTTATTATGATTATCATATAACAATTAAAAATGAAAAAAGGAGGTAAGAAATATGCCACAGATTGAAATTGGAGGTAAAACCTACGAAGTTGATGAAGATGGTTTTCTTCAGGAACTTGATAAATGGAGTCCAGAATTTGCACAGGGTTATGCTTCTGTGGAAGGTATTGATGGAGAACTTACTGAAGACCATTGGAAGCTTATCAATTATATTAGAGACTACTACGCTCAGTATGGTATTGCACCAATGATCAGAAAGCTCTGCAAGGATTGTGATTTTAAACTGAAGTATATATATGAAATGTTTCCATCAGGACCGGCAAAAGGGGCTTGTAAACTGGCTGGACTTTCTAAGCCTACTGGTTGTGTATAAATTTTAATTAACGGTAAACATATGGACCTTGTGAATATCAAACATGAAGGTGGCCTCTGTTTTTCTGTCAATATACGGGACCATCGATTTCTGGTAGACATGGGAAAAGATGATGGAGGGGCAGATAAAGGTCCTTCCCCAGCCGAATTGTTGGTTGCTGCCCTGGGATCATGCGTTGGCGCTCACATCGCCACATACTGCCAGACAGCCAATATCCCCCATGAGGGGATGGAATTAAACTTAACCTTTCAATCCGTCAAAGAAGGAAACAGGCTAAGGATTTCAAGTATTGTTGGGGATATATCTCTCCCAGAGGACCCAGGTCCCCGCTCTAAGGCTATCTTAAGAGCAGGGAAGAACTGTATTATCAGAAATACATTGGTACAAGGGCCTGAAATCGATCTTGAGTTGTAACCTTTAACCCTTTATGGGCAATATTTTACAATGTTGGAAACCCTTTTGAGACAAAAGAAGACCACCATTCTGAAAAGGTGGTTTAACACGATACTGGAGACTTACCCTCCTGACACTTCAAGATTCTTAAAACACGAAAAGAATCAGTTTGCTAATCCGGTGGGGAATACTATGAAGTCGGAGATAGAGAATGTATATGAAGAGCTTCTCTGTTGGAGAGACTCTGAGAAACTCTCTGACTTTCTCAACAGGATTATTAAAATAAGGGCAATACAGGATTTTTCTCCCGCCCAGGCAGTGGAGTTTATATTTCATCTAAAGAGTGTGATAAGAGATGAACTGGAAGGAGAAATTCGCAAGGATCATCTTTTCGAGGAGTTATTGAAATTTGAGGGAAGGATAGATAAACTTGCTCTTCTTGCCTTCAACTCATATATGAAAAATCGGGAGAAGATTTACGAAATCAGGGTAAATGAGGTTAGAAACAGGGTCTTCAGTTTGCTTAAAAGGGCAGATCTGATAGATGAGATTTCTGAACAGGAACTGGATATCAGAGAAGGAAACATTAATAGCGTAATATAATACCCTGGAATTTATATAGCTGACTGAAATTCCAAGATAAGTCGGGATTCGGTGGTATTTGGTTTATGTCCCCGAATCCCTTACTGAATCCTGGTTACACAGGTTTGGGACTTAGCAACTAACTTGTAAATAAATGAGGTGGTAGCAAATGGGTCTATGGTTTTCTCTGTTCACAGTCATAATACTTGTATTGCTTGTTTTCATGGGGGTAGGGGTGGTAGGGTTGAATTCCCTCTTTGGAATTGTAATACCCTATGCGGCTCTTCTAGTTTTTCTAGTTGGGATCGTATATCGTATTGGAAAATGGACTAAGGCACCTGTCCCTTTCCGAATACCCACTACATGTGGTCAACAGAAATCGCATCCATGGATTAAGGCAAACAATCTTGAGAGTCCCTACAATATCTTTGGTGTTATAGGAAGGTTGGCTCTTGAGGTACTTCTATTCCGTTCACTTTTTAGAAATACAAGAGCCGAATTAAGGGAAGGCCCTAGGGTTGTATACGGAGGAACCAAGTGGCTTTGGTTAGCCGGGTTATCCTTTCACTGGTCTTTTCTCTTGATTCTCTTAAGACATTTAAGGTTCTTTACAGAACCTATACCTTTCTTTGTGAATCTGCTTGAGGGTGTGGATGGATTGTTTGAGATATGGGTACCAACACTCTATATGACCGATATTGTCATCTTGTCGGCAGTAACATTCCTTTTCCTCAGAAGAGTGGTTATTCCACAGATTCGATACATTTCCCTTGCCGCTGATTATTTCCCTCTATTTCTTATTTTGGGTGTAGCAATTTCCGGTGTCCTAATGCGGCATTTTTACAAGGTAGATATTTTCAAAGTAAAGGAACTGGCTACTGGATTGTTCAGTTTTCATCCTGTGGTCCCTGAGGGGATTGGGCTTGCTTTTTATGTTCATCTATTCCTTGTCAGCATCTTGCTTGCCTACTTTCCTTTTAGTAAACTCATGCATATGGGGGGAGTTTTCCTTAGCCCAACAAGGAATCTGGCGAATAATAACCGTATGCGTAGACATGTCAACCCCTGGAATTATCCTGTGAAGGTTCATACATATGAAGAATACGAGGATGAATTTAGAGATAAAATGAAAGCAGTTGGACTGCCAGTGGAAAAGGAGTAAGATATGTCAGAAGACCTGTCAAAGATGCCAAAACCAAATGAGCTTATGGGGATAGACCACAAGCCTCCTAAAAAGGGGTGGATGGATGTTCCTGTTTATTTTAAACCGGGTACTTATAGCTATCCTGGAAAGGCCAAGAATCTTAAGGTTCTTGATATGCCGAATCCGAGAGAATGGTCACCGACCGATGAAGACTGGAAACTACCCGATAATTGGGAGGAGATTGTCAGGGAAGGGTTCAAGGATCGGCTTGACAAATACCGCTCTTTTCAATTATTCATGGATATTTGTGTAAGATGTGGTGCCTGTGCCGATAAATGCCACTTCTTTATCGGTTCGGGCGATCCGAAGAATATGCCTGTTCTCAGGGCGGAGCTAATGAGGTCGGTGTATCGAAAAGAATTTACAAAGTCAGGGAAGATATTTGGAAAGCTAGCAGGGTCAAGAGAGCTTACAACAGATGTCATAAAAGAGTGGTTTTACTACTTTTATCAATGTACCGAATGCCGTCGTTGCTCGGTTTTCTGCCCTTACGGTATTGATACAGCTGAGATCACTATGATGGGTAGAGAACTTCTCCATTTGCTTGGTTTAGGCATTAACTGGGCTATGGAACCTGTAGCAAATTGCTTCAGAACAGGGAATCACCTGGGTATACAGCCCCATGGATTCAAGGATACTCTTGAATTTTTTGCAGATGACATAGAAGAGTTAACAGGGATCAAGATAGATGTCCCTCTTAATAAAAAAGGGGCAGAAATCCTCTTTGTTGTGCCTTCTGGTGATTACTTTGGCGATCCTGGTACTTATACCTGCATGGGTTACATGATGCTCTTCCATGAACTGGGCTTAAATTACACCTGGAGTACATATGCCTCCGAAGGCGGAAACTTCGGCTTATTTACATCACATGAGATGATAAAGAGGCTCAATGCCAAGATATATGCCGAAGCAAAGAGATTAGGGGTAAAATGGATACTTGGAGGAGAATGTGGTCACATGTGGAGAGTAATGCATCAGTATATGGATACGATGAATGGGCCTGCAGATTTTCTTGAGGTGCCGACTTCTCCGATTACCGGAACTAGGTTTGAAAATGCCAAATCTACAAAGATGGTCCACATCACAGAGTTCACCTCCGATCTCATTAAACATAATAAATTAAGATTGGATCCCAGCAGAAATGATAACCTGGTAGTAACCTTCCATGATTCCTGTAATCCTGCGAGAGCTATGGGACTAATAGAAGAACCACGATATGTTATTAAGAATGTCTGTAACAATTTCTACGAAATGCCGGAAAATACTATAAAGGAGCAGACATTCTGCTGTGGAGGTGGCGCCGGATTGGGTAACGACGAAAACATGGAGATGAGGTTAAGGGGAGGGCTCCCAAGAGGAAACGCAGTAAGGTATGTTCAGGAAAGGTACGGAGTAAACCGTCTTGCATGTGTCTGTGCTATTGACAGAGCTACCCTCATACCTGTGTGTGACTACTGGGCTCCGGGTGTTGAAGTTACCGGTGTACATGAGATGGTGGCAAATGCCCTTGTGATGAAGGGGGAGAAAGAAAGAGAAACAGACCTTCGTGGTGAACCCTTGCCAGGAAAGGAGGAATAGAGGATGAATAACAGACTTATAATAATAGCCGGGCTAATAGTCTTCCTCTGCCTTATAACTTTTCCTTTCTGGAATAATATCGTTAGTGGGAAAGCTGCATCTGCACCAGAACTTAAAATAGTTACCGATGAGACACAGTGTGTAGAATCCACAAACTTTATGAGAAGTCAACACATGCAGTTGTTAGATAACTGGCGAAATTCCGTTGTCCGAGAGGGCAAAAAAACATACATAGCCCTTGATGGAAAGAAATATGATATGAGTCTTACCAATACATGTTTAAACTGTCATTCAAATAAGGCTGATTTTTGCGACAAGTGTCACAACTATGTTGAAGTGACACCTACCTGTTGGAATTGCCATGTCGTGCCGGAGGGGAGCAAGTTATGAAAATCGACCGAAGAGGGTTCTTAAAGATAGGTGGGTTAGGCATATTGGGAATTGTGGCTAAACCCGTTATTGATGTGGTTTCAAAGGTTAAGATGGTAGAGGCTTCAAGTCAGGCAGAGGTCTTACCAGCAAAAAGATTGGGTATGGTTGTAAACCTGAAGAATTGTAAGGATGGTTGCACAGATTGCATCGATGCATGCCATAGGGTTCATAACGTCCCGGAAATTGGTAATCCAAAAGAAGAGATCAAATGGATCTGGACTGAGCCTTACGAAAATGCATTTCCAACACAGGAACACAGATTCACCGGAGGTGGGATGAAGGGAAGCCCTGCTATAATTCTCTGTAACCACTGTGATAATCCTTCCTGTGTAAGAGTATGTCCGACAAAGGCTACATTTAAAAGAGAAGATGGAATCGTTATGATGGACTACCATCGTTGTATTGGATGCAGATTCTGTATGGCTGCTTGTCCTTATGGATCAAGGAGTTTTAACTGGAAAGACCCAAGGCCTTTTATCAAGAACGTTAATCCTGACTTCCCAACTAGAACTAAGGGAGTTGTGGAAAAATGCAATTTCTGTGCGGAAAGGCTTGCCAAAGGTCTTATACCTGCGTGTGTTGAATCGTGTAAGAACAATGCATTGGTTTTTGGTAATGTAGAAGATTCCAAATCGGAAATAAGGAATATTCTTCGTTCCAATTACACTATTCGGCGTAAACCCGGCCTTGGTACAGGGCCTCAAATATATTATATAGTGTGAGGGGTTATGTTTGAGAAGGCTTTGACTGGAAGTAAAAAATACTGGGGTTTAGTGATTGGTCTGCTTGTAATAATGGGTGTAGGTGCGATCTTTTATCTCCAGCAGTGGAATTATGGCTTAGGTATAACGGGTATGAGCAGGGATGTATCATGGGGTCTTTACATTGCTCAATTTACATTTCTTGTAGGTGTTGCAGCTTCAGCGGTTATGGTGGTCCTGCCTTACTACCTCCATAACTATAAGGCATTCGGAAGAATTACTATCCTGGGAGAATTTATAGCTGTAGCTTCCGTTATTATGTGTGTGACATTTATTTTTGTAGATCTAGGTCAACCAACCAGGGCATTTAACATATTACTATATCCTGCTCCTAATTCTATACTTTTTTGGGATACTGTTGTCTTGAGCGGTTACCTCATTCTAAATATTCTTATAGGCTGGAATGTCCTGTCTTCTGAACGAAAGTCGGTACCACCGCCTTCCTGGGTAAAACCCTTGATATACCTTTCCATACCATGGGCAATAAGTATTCACACGGTAACAGCTTTCATTTACGCCGGTCTTCCAGGAAGAGGCTTCTGGCTGACAGCTATTATGGCACCTCGTTTTCTGGCTTCTGCGTTTGCAGGAGGGCCCGCCCTACTAATCTTGTTGAGTCTTATTGTAAGAAAATTTACAAAGTTTGATCCGGGAAAGGATGCCATTCAAAATCTTGGGAAGATTGTTACCTATGCCATGTCAATCAATGTGTTTTTCATACTCCTTGAAATCTTTACTGTCTTTTACAGTCAGATACCGGAACATATGCATCACTTCGAGTATATTTTTGCTGGTTTGGGCGAACACGCAAAACTGGTTCCTTGGATGTGGACATCTGTCATACTGGCAATACTTTCTCTTATTTTATTGATTAATCCTGTTACACGAAGTCGTGAGTGGATTTTAGCATTGGCATGTGTAATAGTCTTTGCTTCACTGTGGATAGAGAAGGGGTTTGTTTTGGTTGTAACTGGATTTATACCATCGCCTCTAGATAGGGTATTTGAATATTCACCTACAGTTCCTGAAATATTTATTACTTTGGGGATTTGGGCAATGGGATTCCTTATACTTGCCATTCTCTACAAGATAGCTATTGCAGTTAAAGAAGAAATTGGCGCATAAAAGAAAATTTATCAGTTTGGATTAACTTCTTATATTTAAATACATATTATGAAAGGAGGTTTACATATATCATGGCTTATGTGGTAACAGTAGATAAAAGTAAGTGTGACGGAGATGGTGCTTGTATAGAGAACTGTCCTGTGGATGTCTTTGAAATGGGTGATGATGGCAAATCAAATCCGGTAAACCAGGATGAATGCCTAGGTTGTGAAACCTGTATCGAAGTGTGTGAAACCGGAGCAATTACAGTAGAGGAAGAATAAAACCGGTTTTCTTATTCTGGGAATGTTAATGTGAATAGGTAGAAAAGGTCAATGATTAAAGATAAAAATATGGAAATCCAAGATGCTTAGATAATGAAGGGAGGTGGTTGGGGGAATATACCTGTGACTGATATAGAGAAAAGGGAAAGGTTTGGTATTAACAAGTATATATTAGAATTATTTAAACTAAGTAAGGAGGTAAAATTATGCCAAGTTATGTCATTGCGGAAAAATGTGACGGCTGTAAAGGGCAGGATAAAACTGCCTGTATGCATATATGCCCGAACGACTTGATGGTTTTGGACAAGGAGAAGATGAAGGCATACAACCAGGAGCCACAATATTGCTGGGAGTGTTACTGCTGTGTAAAGATATGTCCACAGCAAGCTATGGATGTAAGAGGTTATGCAGACTTTATGCCCCTTGGTGCTGCATCAACTCCTCTGAGAGGTTCAGAAGACATTATGTGGACAATCACATTCAGAGATGGAAGGATAAAGAGGTTTAAGTACCCAATAAGGACTACACCAGAGGGTTCAATAAATCCATTCGAGGGGTTTCCTGAAGCAAATGCAGCAGATATAAACAATAACTATCTTCTTGGAGAGCCTTCCATAATGGGAGTAACAGAGCTCCCAACAAAGAAATAATTAGGAAAGGAGGAATGAGCTATGAGAGAGTTTGCAACGGAAGTTGTAGAAACTGATATATTGATACTCGGCGGTGGAATGGCCGGTTGTGGTGCTGCAGTAGAGGCGGCATACTGGGCAAAACCACTCGGATTAAAAGTAACACTTGTGGATAAGGCTGCCATTGACAGAAGTGGCCCTGTTGCGATGGGACTTTCTGCTATTAATACCTATATGGGGATGGATGGAAAAGTAACATCAAATCCTCGTATGCCTGAAAGATTTACTGAATATGTTACAAACGATCAGTGTGGTCTGACAAGGCAGGATTTAGTATTTGATGTTGCAAGACATGTGGATTCAACTGTAAAACATTTCGATAAATGGGGTCTTCCTATATGGAAGGATGAGGCAGGAAACTTTCGAAAATCAGGTGAATGGCAGGTAATGATATCTGGCGAGAGTTACAAGATTGTCGTTGCAGAGGCAGCTAAAAATGCCATGACAACTCTTGGTGATAAAGGCCAGATAATCGAGAGAGTTATGATTACTCATCTACTCAAGGATGAGAATGAAGCCGACAGAGTCTGTGGTGCAATTGGTTTTAGTGTCAGGGAAGAAAAAATATATGTTTTTAAAGCTAAAGCAACAATAGCTCTGATGGGTGGTGCAGTCCATGTGTTCAGGCCAAGGTCTCAGGCCGAAGGTTTTGGAAGATCATGGATGCCACCTTTTGTAAGCGGATCAGTATACGCCCTTGTCCTCCAGGCAGGTGGTGAGCTTACACAGATGGATGTTACATTTGTACCTCCGAGGTTTAAGGATTCCTATGGTCCTGTTGGTACATTCTTCTTACTTTTTAAGACACCTGCAACAAATGGCTATGACGGGCCATACGTTGGTGCATATCCAGAAGAGTTGAAGGCGTGGGAACCTTATGCAAGTGCTAAACCCTGTCCGACTGCTTTGAGAAACTATGAGATGATACTTTGCGCACAGGAAGGCAAAATACCATTCCTCATGCACACAAATAGGGTTGCCGAGAGGCTAAAGAATGAAATTACAGATCCAAAGGCACTGAAAAAGGCGATTAAAGAGTATGAAAGTGAAGCCTGGGAAGACTTCCTCGACATGACAATCGCAGGCGCCACAAACTGGGCTGCCCATAATGTTGATCCATTGGAAAAAGAGATGGAGCTTCAGTTGTCTGACACCGTCTTCATAGGTTCACATGCCTGCTCTTGTGGTTCCTGGACCTGTGGTGCTGAAGATCTGATGCCAAAAGAATATACAGATGCATTCCCCGAGCAGTACAACTGTATGACCACTGTAAAGGGTCTGTTTACAGCAGGCTGCGGAGTAGGTGCATGTGGCCATAAGTTTTCAAGCGGCTCACACGTACAGGGAAGGATTGCAGCAAAATCAGCATTGAAGTATGCGAACGATAAGAAGGACTATACTCCAACTGTATCCGATGCTACGATAGGCAAAATGAAGGAAACAATATTGAAACCTCTTGCCTACTATGAAGAACAATGTGGGTATACAACGAGTCCTGACGTGAATCCTAACTATATCTCCCCGCATAATTTCCTCTTCAGACTCCAGAAGATTATGGGAGAGTACTGCGGTGGATGGGAGACCTTGTATGGAACAAATGACAAGCTGCTCGAGATCGCTCTCTGGAAATTAGCATTCTGCGAAGAGGATATTGAGAAGCTTGCTGCTGCAGATCTTCATGAGCTGATGAGGGCTTGGGAGACTGTTCACAGGTACTATGTAGGTGAGGCATGTGCAAGGACAAGGCTTGCCAGGAAAGAATCAAGATGGCCTGGATACTACTATAAGCACGATTACCTCAAACTGGATGAAAATGAAAAACATTTTGTAAATGTGAAGTACAATATGGATAAGAAGGAATGGACAGTACTTGAAAGACCAATGATTCCTATTATCTAAGCAAAGAGTATCAATGGGGGCGACTGCCAAGTCGCCCCTACATTTTATTAGAGAATTGTTAATGAAAAAAGAGTATGCTGAAGAATCCCAAACACTATCCCTGGATAGCAGATTCAGATTCTCATGCCATAATGAGATTTCCTGTTTTAACACCTGTTGTGCTGATATAAATATTTTTCTTATGCCTTATGATATCCTCAGAATGAGAAGAGCTATGGGAATGTCTTCGAGTGAATTCTTGAAGAATTATACCATTCCACTCCTGGCAGAAGAGGGATTGCCTATAGTGGTACTTAAAATGATGGAGGACAAAAATAAGGTCTGCCCCTTTGTTAAACAAGATGGTTGTAAAATTTACCATGATAGGCCATGGTCTTGCAGGATGTATCCTGTGTTCCCCTCTTCAGAAGGAGGATTCTTTATAAATGGAGGGAACTCCTGTCTGGGATGTAAAGAGGATAAATTGTGGACAATAGAGGGGTGGAAGAAGAACCAGGGTATAGATATCTATGATAAAATGAACGAATCTTATGAAAAGATAACCTTAAATGATTTCTTTCTGAAGGGGAATAAACTTGATCCAGAAAAGTCAAAAATGCTTTATATGGCATGTTACGACTTGGACGAGTTTAAAAAATTCCTTTTTGAAACAAGATTCTTTGATTTCAATGAGGTGGAAAAAGAAACTTATAAAAAGCTGAGAGAAAACGAAGAAGAATTCCTGAGTTTTGGATATAAATGGGTAAGATTTGATCTATTCGGAGAGGACACACTGAGGCTTTAGGATAAGGTATTTATTAATATATTGCGGATTAATAGTATATTTTAATCATTTATGTTTGAATGGTAACTTGGAAAGGATTAACCAATGTTAATGGATATGGGCGCAGTTGAACCTGTTAAGCGCACACTTGAATCAAAGTTTATTTTTGGATGTCACAAAGATATAAGTTGTTTCACCAGCTGTTGTAGCCGTACAAGTATAATCCTTACCCCATATGATGTGTTAAGGATAAAAAACAGGTTGGGGATCTCTTCTGGAGATTTCCTTGAGAAATATACATTTACTTATATTGATGAAGTAAATTCACATCCATACGCAGTGCTTAAGATAACGGATGACGATAAAGGAGGATGCCCGTTTGTTTCATCTAATGGTTGCACTATTTATGAAGACCGACCTTCTAATTGTCGCTACTATCCAATCGGTCAGGGCCTTATGATAATTGCTTCAGATGAAGGGCCGGTAAATGAAGAATTCTACTTCTTTATAAGAGATCCAAACTGTATAGGTTATCAGGGAGACAAGGAGTGGACAATAGCGAGTTGGAGGATTGACCAGGGGGCTGACCTTTATGATGAGATGAACAAGGAATGGAAAGAGATCCAGTTAAGGAGGAACACTTCTGAGCAGTCTAAACTCGATTCAAACAAACAGGCCATGCTTTACATGGCAAGTTATGATATAGATAAATTTAAAAAATTTGTTTTTGAAAGCAAATTACTCGATATTCTTGAGATTGATAAAGAGGAAATCGAGAAGATAAAGACTGATGAAATAGCACTGATGAAGTTTGGATTCAGATACCTGAAATATATCCTGATGCTTGAAGAAACGATGAAAGTAAAGGATGAATATAAAGATCATCATTTAAATTCGTAAGTTAGGAGGGACATGGTGGATAGAGAAGTTATTGAGAAAGATATTCTAGTTATTGGAGGGGGCATCAGTGGGCTTACCACTGCTCTTGAAGCTTCGGAAGCAGGACAGAGAGTTATCCTTATAGAAAAAGAGGCTTTTCTGGGAGGAAGAGTAGCCAGACTTAACAAATACTATACAAAACTCTGTCCTCCGAGCTGTGGACTGGAAATAAACTTCAAGAGGATAAAACGTAACCCAAATCTTCAGTACTTGACACAGGCAGAAGTTGAATCGGTTTCAGGCGAGGAAGGGAATTATAATGTTACAATCAGAGTAAATCCCAGGTATGTTAATGATAACTGTACTGCATGCGGAGAATGTGAGAAGGTATGTGCTACAGAAATCGTAAATGATTTTAATCTAGGGATAGATAAGACCAAAGCAGCATATATTCCTTATCAATTAGCTTTTCCACTGAAATATGTTTTAGCTCCTGAGATCATTGGAACCAATGATGCAAAGAAGTGTTTAGAGGCCTGTAAGTATAACGCCATTGACTTAGAAATGCAACCCGAGACTGTCAATGTAAAAGTTGGTTCTATAGTTGTTACTACCGGTTGGAAACCGTATGATGCTGCAAAAATAGACAATATGGGTTTTGGGAAATACCAGAATGTAATAACAAATGTTATGATGGAAAGATTAGCGGCTCCCAACGGCCCAACAAATGGAAAGATATTACGGCCATCCGATGGAAAAGAGGTCAAGAATGTAATATTTGCTCAGTGTGCCGGATCCAGGGATGAAAATCATCTGCCGTATTGTTCAGCTGTATGCTGTTTAGCATCTCTGAAACAGGCAACATATGTGCGGGAGCAGGATCAGGAATCAAAGGTCACCATTTTCTACATAGATGTCAGGGCAATTGGAAGATTCGAAGACTTCTATGTAAAGGTTCAGAGTGATGAAAATGTGACGCTCATTAAAGGTAAAGTAGCAAAAGTTGAAGAAGATCCTGCTACGAAAGACCCGATAGTGGAAGTGGAAGATACACTTTCAGGAGAGAAGATCAGGGCAAAAGCTGACCTGGTTGTCTTGGCTACAGGGATAGTCCCAAATATGTTAGAAGATAAAATCCCTGTTAATATAACTTGTGACGAATTTGGATTTGCAGTCTCTGACCCATCTAAGACAGGCATATACGCAGCCGGTTGTGCCAAGAGACCCGTAGGGGTTGCGGGAGCGGTTCAAGATGCAACAGGGGCAGCCCTGAAGGCCATTCAAAGTACTTTAAGGAGGTAACCAATGGATAAAAAAATCGGGGTTTACATATGTAGTGGTTGTGAGATTGGGGAATCTCTTGACATAGAGGCTCTGTCCGGTGTGGCAAGTTCTGAATACAAAGTTCCGGTATGTAAGAATCACCCCACGTTATGTGACAAGGAAGGTTCTTCAATTATAAAAAGTGATATAGAGAAGGAAGGGGTTAATACTGTAGTTATTGCTGCCTGTTCCCCAAGAGAGAAGACCGATGTTTTCTCATACGATCCTACTGCCATTAGTTTGGAAAGAATCAATTTAAGAGAACATGTTGTATGGTGTCATCCTCCAAATGATGAAGATACTCAGATGCTGGCAGAAGACTATATGAGAATGGGAGTTATTAAGGCACAAAAAATGGCTCCTCTTGAGCCTTTTAGTGAAGAGATAGATAAAACAGTTCTTGTAGTGGGTGGTGGAATAACAGGAATAACTTCAGCGCTAGAAGCAGCCAAAGCTGGGAAAGAAGTAGTTCTTGTTGAAAAGGGACCAGAGCTGGGTGGTTGGATGGCTAAGATATGGAAGCAGTATCCTAAAACCCCACCATACCTTGAACTTCAGGAAACAGGGATTGACGAAAAAATCAAAGAGGTAAAATCCAATACGAAGATAAAGATATATACCGGTGCCAAGGTAGAAAAGACTGAAGGTGGCCCTGGTTTGTTTGATGTTACTATAAGCCAAAATGGTAAGTCTGATAATGTAAAGGTTGGATCGATAGTTGAGGCTACCGGTTGGCAGCCATACAATGCCAAAAAACTCGGACATCTGGGTTTTGGTAAGAGCCCCAATGTGGTAACGAATATAATGCTAGAAGAGATGGCATCGAAAGGGAAATTTATCCGTCCATCAGATGGCAAAGAGGCAAAGAGTGTGGCATTTATACAGTGTGCCGGATCAAGAGACAGCAATCACTTGCCTTATTGTTCCACTTACTGTTGTCTTACATCACTTAAACAAGCCGCATATATAAGGGAAAAGGATAGCGATGCAAAAGTTTATATACTTTACAAAGATATAAGAACCCCTGCTCAATTTGAGCTTTTTTATAAGAAAGTTCAGGAAGATGCAGGTGTATTTCTAACAAAAGGTGAAGTAGTAGGAGTTTCTGAAGATTCTGATAATGGTCTTATAATAGATGTGGATAACACCTTGCTAGGCGATAAGATACAGATAAAGGCCGATATGGTTGTTCTGGCAACCGGTATGGTCCCAACCGCCGGAATAGAGGTAAAAGAGTTGGAGCCGGAAGAATCTGATGAAGCTTGTGAGGAGAAAAAAGAGGAAGAGATACCAAAAGATCTTATTATACCATCGGATATTTTAAATCTGAAATACAGGCAGGGACCGGAACTGCCAAGTTTGATATATGGGTTTCCTGACTCTCACTACATATGTTTTCCATATGAAACTAGAAGGACTGGTATCTATGCCGCCGGATGTGTTAGACAGCCTATGGATAGCGGCGCTTGTATGGATGATGCAGCAGGGGCTGCAATGAAAGCTATTCAGTGTATTGAACTTACTGCTCAGGGAAAAGCGGTCCATCCAAGGGCAGGAGATATGAGCTATCCTGATTTATATATGTCCAGATGTACCCAGTGCAAGAGGTGTACTGAAGAATGTCCTTTTGGTATGTATAACGAAGATGAAAAAGGTAATCCTTTGCCAAACCCGACCAGGTGTCGAAGGTGCGGTATATGTATGGGGTCATGTCCGGAGAGGATCATCTCTTTTAAGGATTATTCTGTGGACATTATCGGGTCTATGGTCAAGGCTATAGAAGTCCCCGAAGAGGACGAAGAGAAACCAAGGGTCTTAGCCTTTCTATGTGAAAACGACGCTTATCCTTCCCTGGATATTGTAGGTCGTAAACGCCTTTCTTACAATCCCTATGTGAGGGTTATACCATTGAGATGTTTAGGCAATGTTAATCTCGTATGGATTGCCGATGCCCTCTCCAGCGGTATAGATGGGATTATTTTAATAGGGTGCAAACACGGCGATGATTATCAATGTCACTATATTAAAGGAAGCGAACTGGCAAGCGTTAGGATGGGAAAGATTAAAGAGACTCTGGACAGACTTCGCCTTGAATCTGACAGAGTACAAATACTGGAACTATCCATTGATGAATATGCTCAGTTGCCGGGTATCTTCGATGATTTTATGGAAACGATAGAAAAGGTCGGTCCAAACCCATATAAGGATATGTAGTCTGTTGGACAAAAGGCAAAGGGTGAAAGGTGAGGGGGATTGGCTTTTAACCTAAAACTCCGTTGAGGTGAAAAAATGGCAGGTAGACAACTCATAGAACCGGATATGAATTTTGTCAAAAAGGTAAAAGACTTTGGGGGAGACACAATTAAAAAGTGTTTTCAATGTGCGACATGCTCTGTTGTGTGCAATCTATCACCCGAGAAAAGCCCTTTCCCCAGAAAGGAAATGATATGGGCTTCCTGGGGGTTGAAGGACAGACTCTTGACAGATCCAGATATATGGCTCTGTCATCAGTGTAATGACTGTTCTACTTATTGTCCAAGAGGAGCAAAACCTGGCGATGCTTTAGCGGCAATTAGAAACTATAGTTTTATGCACTATGCCTTTCCAAGTTTTTTAGGTAAGGCTTTAAGCCAGGGAAGGTATCTGCCCCTTCTATTGGCATTCCCCATTGTTTTGTTTCTCTTATTGTTGGGAATTACAGGCCATTTAAATATACCCGAGGGTGAGATTATTTTTAAAAAGTTTGTCCCTCATACAATAGTCGATCCTGTTTTCATCCTCGTCTCTATTTTAGTTTTTCTATCTATTATAGTAGGAGTCAAAAGATTCTGGAATGGTATGAAGAGTGGTGTCTACCCAAGTGAATCTCAAAATCTGTCTTTTATGGATTTTGTAAAATCTCTTGTAATTCCGGTTCTTGTTGATATCTTTACGCATTCGAAATTCAAGGATTGTGAAGAAAATAAGCCCAGATACCTTGCCCACCTAATGATCTTTTACGGGTTTATCGCTTTAGCAATAGTTACAGGAATAGTATTTCTTGGCATTTACCTACTTGGGCTTCATGAGATGCTGCCTCTATCTCAGTTAAATCCTATAAAAATACTGGCAAACCTGGGAGCTATTTCTCTCTTTATAGGCTGTACAATGGTAATATCCAATAGATTAAAGGCAGAAGAAGATAAGACAAGGAGTACGTATCTTGACTGGGTATTTATAATAATGGTGTATCTGATAGCAATATCAGGGATACTTACAGAAGTGACAAGATTGCTCAACGTTGCTGTCTTGGCTTATCCTATTTATTTTGTTCATCTGATCTTAGTATTTTATCTTATAGCATATCTGCCGTTCTCAAAATTTGCCCATTTTATTTACCGAACTGTGGCGTTGGTTTATGCCAGTTATTCGGGTAGAGAGAGGTAATATCTGCTCTCTACTACAACACACCTATGACGTCAGCAAGGGATGACAGAGCATAAGGGAATAGTGATCTCTGACAAATCAAGAAAATAGATTACCTGTCTATGGTTTGTGCTGAAATAAGATTTAACCCTGAAAATATTATGTATACTATTACCAGGAAGCGGGAGGACTGAATGGGAAAGGGTGTAAAATGTTGGATAACTGGGATTCTCAGTTTTTTAGGAGTAGCTATTCTGGCTAGTCCAGTTTGGGCTGAGGTAACTACACAGGCATCTTCTACAGCAAGCGATACTCATGCCTGGTGGTTTTGGCCCGTTGTCCTGTTTTTTGTTACTCTTGTCATGGGAATATTAGCAGTCCTTGGAGGTGTAGGTGGTGGCGTTCTTTTTGTGCCCATTATCAGTGGTTTTTTCCCTTTCCATTTGGATTTTGTAAGGGGTGCGGGTCTTTTGGTGGCTCTGGCAGGTGCACTGGCTGCAGGTCCTGGACTCCTGAGGCTAAACCTTGCCAGCTTGAGGCTTGCCATACCAGTAGCTTTGATTGCTTCGACCTGTGCTATCATAGGGGCTATGATTGGATTGGCTCTCCCTACTAATATTATCCAAACAGCCCTGGGAGCTACCATCATTGGCATTTGTGTACTTATGCTGACAGCCAAGAAGTCGGAATACCCGGATGTCCCTCAATCCGATATGCTTTCTTCTATCTTACGGATATATGGAGTATATCGGGAAGGAAGTACGGGGCAGGTTATTAACTGGAAAATACATCGGACTCCTCTGGGCCTTACTTTGTTCGTAGCCATCGGTATCATGGCTGGCATGTTTGGTCTTGGGGCTGGTTGGGCTAACGTTCCTACACTCAATCTTGTAATGGGTGTTCCTTTGAAGATAAGTGTAGCCACCAGTAAGTTCCTTCTCTCAATTACTGATACATCAGCAGCATGGATATACTTGAACAAAGGATGCGTTATTCCTATGATAGTAGTGCCCTCTCTTGTTGGAATTATGCTTGGTTCTTTCATAGGAGTTCCTCTTCTAAAAGTGGCTAAGCCTTCAGTTGTTCGCTGGATAGTCATATGCATGCTGGGATTTGCAGGATTCAAAGCACTAAGCAAGGGGTTAGGCTTTTAGATAGAAACTCTTCAGTGATAGTATGGTTTTTATAAGTTTAGAACTTATATATAGGTAGGATTCATTAAGGAGAAAAGTAATGACTGAAAAATCAAATTCCTCATTAGAGGCGAGTCCTGAACAGATTCTTTATGCCAAAGTTTTGAGAAAAGGGATGTACCTGGGTCTTGCGATTCTCTTCATTACCTTTGCTATCTATGCCTCAGGTATTATGGAGTCCTATATCCCCAAGGATAAGATCTACCGTTATTGGACGATGAACGTCCATGATTATCTTTATTCTGCTAATATCAAGGATGGTTGGGGCTGGCTGGGAATGTTGAAATATGGTGAATTTACGAACTTTATAGGGATTGTTATCCTTGCTGGCGTTACTATCATTTGCTACATTTCGATTATACCTGCTCTCTGGAAAAACAACGATAAGTTATATGCAATCATAGCTCTGCTGGAAGTTATTATTCTTAGCTTGGCTGCCAGTGGTATCCTGGCGGTAGGACACTAAACTAACATATAACAGGTCATTTCTATATCCATCCTTTTTCTCTATTTGCTGTCAGATTCACAATCTCTGTATCAACTTAATTCTGATAATTATTACGAATGTATCCACTGCCGTATATGGGGCACCACTTTTGACACCCAGTCTTTTGAGTTCCTCAGTCTTATGAACTGTTTAAAAAGATTGTCTATCAATTGAAGAACCCTGTTGCACAGGTATGCTTTTTCAATTACAGCCCCTTCCAAATCTTTTCGGGACTCTACATACCCTGGTTTGGGAACTCTTAGTCCTGATATATCCAAACTCTCTCCTTTGATAGTAAAATTCGATTCAAAGTCATTGTCTTTATAGATAAGATTGATCTCTGTAACGACAGCCCCTTTCCTTAGTGCCATTATACCTTCTTCCAGGCCCGCATCATCTCCCCGTATAGTAACGCTTTCCAATACTTCTTTCCGTAAATTTTCAAGTACAATACGGTTGCCAATCTCAAGAAATATGGGTTCCTTGACTATTTCATTTATAGTACGCTGCTCTTTCTCGATAAGGTACCAAAGCCATGTTAGGAACTCATAACCCAAAAATTTGTAACGGTTGTAAGCAATAGAAATATCGAGCATTGTTTAACCAATGAAGTTTGTAGGAGAAAGTTTTGCCAGATTGTCACGTTCTGTATCCGAAAGACCCATTGCAAGGTCAGCGATTGTAAAGGGGAATTGCCTGATTAGTGAAAGTTGAAAAGACCTTGAGAATAATGTTTCCAGTTCTTCGTTGGCAGATTTAAGATTTGATAAAAAGTACAAAGAAAAAGAATTATAGTCCCATATTAGATCATATATATTGGGTGTGGATGGAATTCGCAGCATAAGGGTGTCTGTAACGTGGTCTTTGATTAGTTTCTTTTCATCCCGTGTTAAAAATTGTCTTCCGCTTTCAGCTAGGCGTTTAGCTGCCTCTATGGAATAGTGTTTCCTGATTATCTTCTGGGAAATTGCCTTTTTGTCTATCCTTAGAGAAAAGACCATATAAGTGCCGATTACAAAGGAAGAACCCCTAAAATCAGGTGTAAAAGGGTTATCAAATGACGTCCATCCTACCCTCTTTTCTGATATGTCTTCATCAATATCTTTGATCATGTTTTCTTTGAGACCCTTTGCGATTGTTTCAAGAATAGGCTCTTCAAGCTTCCCTTGGACATTGTAACGTGTTACAGATACAGTAGACGACAACAGACCCATATATTCTTTCCGATCCTCAGTTTTAACTTTTTGCTAGTCCGTCAATACTTCTATCATGTTCTTTTTCTCTTTGCAATCGATATATAGCTTATTTATTCATCCTTTTTTAGAGCAGCAGAGCTTATTGAGGCTGAGATATATGATATTAAGAAAAAGACTAAAGGTCAGGCAATTAACCTTTAAATAATAACCTTCTTTAGATTGACGATTTCTGTATTTATTGTTAATATGCCACATTTTATAAATCCCCTCCTTTAAGACCGTCAGAAATCGATTATTAAAACAAGAGGTTAAATGATTCCCCTAAGGAGTGAAAATCCTTCCAGTACTATTCCTTTTATAAATATCACTCTTATATTAGCCAACATTTGTGTTTTTATATATCAAAACTTTTTTATTCCAGGGGAGAGCAGTTCTCTTTTTTTCGATTGGGTATCGTTCCCTATGAATTTACCCATTTTGTAGACATTCCTCCTTCATCCTTAGTCCCTGTGCCTTTGACTATTTTTACAGCTATGTTCATGCATGGTGGCTGGATTCATCTTATAAGTAATATGCTTTTCCTGTGGGTTTTCGGTAACAATGTTGAGGATGTGCTCGGCCATATTAAATATCTGTATTTCTATATAGTATGCGGGGTTTTTGCGTCTTTCCTTCACATATTCACCAATATAAATTCCCATGTTCCAAGTGTCGGTGCCAGTGGTGCTATAGCAGGGGTGATGGGAGCATATCTTTTCCTATTCCCGAAAGTGCGCATCAGAACCCTTGTGATATTAATCATATTTACACAAGTCATAAGACTTCCTGCGATATTCATGCTCGGTTACTGGATATTAATACAGATATTAAGCGGATTTGCTGAAGTGGGGGTTTCTAAAGGTGCTGGTGTAGCCTGGTTTGCTCATATAGGGGTTTTTTTCTGGTTTTATTCTCAGTATTATAATGAAAAAACGAAGTGTGTCTTATAGGAAAAATAGTATCAGGAGATAGGGGTCGCCTTTTCTCCATGTTACTAATTAATTTCCTTTCTTGCTTCCTCCTTGGCATCTTTTCTATTATAACCTTTCTTGCCCTTCTTTGTAGATAGAGGCCCGCTCTTTTTAAAGGGAAGGGGTATCCTTATCATTTTCCAGAGGGGTTTCTTTTCCTTCATGGTTCATATTTGTAAGAAAGGATTGAAGGGGTTAAGTATTTGTGTTATTCAGGGATTTAAGAGGTTAACCTGTAAGGATAAAATCTTAACCTTTTTCCTGTAGAAAGAGGGAATAACCTATCATCTTATATACGAGTTTAGCTGCAAGAAAATCAGGTGCAATTAAACCTGGAATGGGACAAAGCTCCATGACATCAAACCCTACAATATTCCTGTTTTCTGCTACTTTTCTTATAATATTCAATAATTCATGCCAACTCAACCCTCCGGGTTCTGGTGTTCCTACCGAAGGCATAATACCTGGATTTAAAACATCGATGTCCAAGGTTATGTAAACGTTCTGAGAAAGGTGGGATATCATATCTTCAAGCCACCCCTCTCTCTTCAAAACATCTTCTTCAAAAAATACAGAAAGCCCTTTTGTTTTAATAAAATCAAACTCTTCACTGGAAAGGCTCCTGATGCCTACCTGCACAGTCGGAGCATAGTCCAGGACCCTTCTCATAACAGTAGCATGATTGTATCTAGTATCACAGTAGGAATCTCTCAGATCAGCATGGGCGTCTATCTGTAAAACGCTGAAGTCTTTATACCATTCTGCAAAAGCCTTCACAGCTCCGACACTAAGAGAATGTTCCCCACCCAGCATTATCAGTAACTTCTCTTTGTTGTTAAAGATAGAAACAGTATCATAAACCCTCTTGAACATACCTTCCGGACCAGACATATCCGGCTCCAGTTCTTTTAGGGTATTAATACCAACTCTGTATGGTTCCAAGCCGAGTTCCTGATCATAGAGTTCCATTTGTGCTGAGGCATTTATAATAGCACTTGGGCCTTCTCTTGTTCCGGCTCTGTAAGAGACTGTTTGATCATATGGCACGGGAAGGATAACTACCTTTGAGGTATCAAGTTCGCTAGACTCCTTTGGTAACCCTCCAAAGTTGTTCGGCAAGAATATACTGCTCTCTAATAATCTCTTTTCTTCAGAAGAAAATAAACTCAGTTACAACACCTCCAATTTTCTTCCCATTTTAAAACTTGGACTCTTCCTATCTTTCAATATTTCATTAGAACTGCTAAAAGTGGCGCTGGCAATAAGAGGAAAAGCCAAGGTGGCATCAGAATATACAGATACGCATAATGCCTCAGAGGCTATTTTGCCCCAAGATTTAGCTTCCTTAAAAGTGCACCCACTTAGTCCACCCCAGTGAGGGGCATCTGTAGATATCTGAATGCCGTACTTATGCCCGTCATTTCTGTCGTTATCCAAGAAACGTGCTACTACCTGAGCCTGCTGAATAAAATTTTTTGGAACGCCTCCGCCTATATATATTACCCCAGTTGACTTGGAAGAGGAAACAATTTCGGTAATTTCTAAAATATCAGTAATAGTGTCCAGCTGGAGACTGTTTGTTTTAGCCTGCTTTCCCATGGCAATAGCAATACCAATAGAGCTGTCTGCAATAGCCGGGCAGTAGACAGGAATGCCTTCCTTGTACGCCGAGGTTAAGATTCCCTCTTCCGTTCCCTCTTTCGAGAGTTTCTCTCCCAACAAATATAGAAATTCCCTTGTGGTATATGGTCTGTCCTGTTCCAGCTCTACGACCCATTTTTCTACGAAATTATCAGTTCTCTCAAATTCCTTTTCCAATGCGAATACATCGTAAATCCTGTCTATTCCTTTTTCAAAGAGATCCAAATCGTCAATATGGGGGCTCCCCTGCCAGTGAAGCCTTCCAAGGGTTTCGTGACAGTCATGAAACAGATTTGCTCCTGTTGATACAATACAATCCACAAGTCTATTTTTTATTAAGGAAGCAATCAACATCCTCATTCCTGCAGGTACCATTGCTCCAGCCAAACCTAAAAATATTGTTGTTTCATCCTTAATCATACTACGCCATATGTCTGTAGCAGTAGCTATATTTCTGCCCTGAAAAGCTGTCTTCCCCATACCTTCCACTAGCTTTTGTACATCAGAATTTTCATCCAATGTTATGGGCGAGACAGGTGTATGCAAAAAACTCTTCATCGTTATCCCCTTTATCCAACCATGTTTAATCGTTCTTGATATACTATATCGGTAGCCAAACGTATATCTTTTGGAAATTCTAACCCTCTGTTAAATAGTTTTATTTCGGTTTTTGTCAAACCAAACATATCTTTTACAAAAAGGATAGCGCTATCTGCATCAAATGTTTTACATGAAAAAATATCAATGCTTAGGTACTGTTTAAATGGAAACGTATGGATACTTATATGACTTTCAGCGATTAGGACAACCCCTGATAACCCCCAGTCTTCGGGTTTCTTTCCAATATATTTGAACACATACGGTGGCATAATCTTTGTCATTTCCATTTTTTCAGGGTAGGTGTCCAGAAAGTTATAGATCAAATCCAGATCTTCCATTTTTTTACTGTTACCACCATACCCATCTACTATCAGGTGTTGTCCAAAATAATCCATATTTCCAATACCTCCTTTATCTTTAATATCACATAATCATTTATAGGATAGATGCTAAAGGAACTATAGTCTTAACTTAAACCCTATTATATATGTTATTATTGTAGGAAAAACCTTTGTTCTTAGAGAGAAACCTCATGCCCTCTGAACTTAATTTCAGATATCCAATCTTTTTTAGATTGAAAGGCCAAAAATAAAATTATTCTTCCAGTGAACAATAATTTACCAAGACTGTAACGGATTCTTTTTTAAGATAAATCGGGCAATTAAAGAGCCAGCATTATTAATTGTTTTCTGACTTGGGGGAAGTATGGTGGGAAATAATGGGAGGTATTTTTTTAGCTATTTAGCGCTACCCCCAATCCACCATCCTTCCGATGCTTAGCATCTTATTATCGGCCTCTTCTCCATCCGCCGTATCCATAAAAACCCCTATCTATTGAAAATGTTCTATTTAATTGAGAATAAAAAGTTAAGATTAAATATATTAATTAGCAGGAAATGTCAAGATTATTTTGGTATATCGCTTAAATATATTCTTTCACGAGGATTTCAGCAATCTGAACAGCATTCAGGGCAGCACCTTTACGAAGATTGTCCGATACAATCCACAGATTAATCCCTTTTTCGGTTGATTCATCTTCTCGGATTCTTCCGACAAAGGTATCGTCCTTGCCGGCAGCATTAATGGCCAATGGGTATTTTGAAGACGCTGGATCATCTATAACGGTTACCCCTGGTGCCTGTGAAAGCAGCCTTCTCACTTCATCTGCGGTAATCTTTTTCTCAGTTTCTATGTTGACTGATTCTGAATGACTATAAAACACCGGCACTCTAACGGTGGTTGCAGTTACTCTGATTGAATCGTCCTCCAGTATCTTCCTGGTTTCATTTACCATCTTCATCTCTTCTTTAGTATAACCGTTCTCAAGGAATACATCTATATGAGGTAGACAGTTAAAGGCTATTTGATGAGGATAAACGTTACATTCAACATCCTGAAAGCTAAGTATATTATTTACCTGAGTCTGAAGTTCATCTATAGCTTTTTTACCGGTTCCAGATACTGCCTGATAAGTTGACACTACAATCCTTTTGATCCCTACAGCATCATGGATTGGTTTTAGTGCTACCACCATCTGTATTGTGGAACAGTTGGGATTGGCAATAATACCTTTATTTTTATATTGGGCAATTGCATGGGAATTTACCTCTGGAACTACCAGAGGTACCTGGCTGTCCATTCTGAAGGCACTGGTATTGTCGACCACTATAGAACCAGAACTGGCAGCAATGGGGGCAAACTTTTCGCTTACGGATCCACCTGCTGAGAATAAAGCGATATCGACCCCTTTAAAAGAGTCCTCATCGAGTATATCAACCTTAATATCGTTGTTGCAAAATTCAATATAAGAACCAGCAGATCTGCCGGAAGCGAGTAATTTTAACTCCCCAACAGGGAATTTTCTTTCCTCAAGGATTTTTACCATTTCATTTCCAACGGCTCCCGTTGCTCCAACAACTGCAACACTGTACTTCTCTTTCTTCATGATATCTATCCCCTTATAGTTCTTTTGTATACTTTACTACTAAGTTACCTATTTCTATCGTACTATATCCCATCTCGCCCGCTGAGAGGCTCTTAATGTCTCTGGTGAGTACCATTGTGACCGCCTTTTCTATGAGTGTTGCTGAATTTTCTTCTCCCAGATGGTCCAGCATCATCTGGCATGCCAGAATAGCGGCTAAGGGGTTAACAACATTTTTTCCCTTATATTTTGGGGCTGATCCTCCGATAGGTTCAAACATTGAGGTACCCTGAGGATTGATATTTCCACCAGCAGCTATTCCCATCCCGCCCTGAATTATAGCCCCAATATCAGTGATTATGTCTCCAAACATGTTATCAGTAACTATTACGTCAAACCATTCAGGATTTTTTATCAACCACATGGATATTGCATCTACATGAGCATAATCGGTGGTAATATCAGGGTAGTCTTTTGATACCTCATTAAAGGTTCTATCCCAAAGGTCAAACGCATAGGTTAAGACATTTGTTTTACCGCATAGTGTAAGCTTCTTAGCTTTATTTCTCTTCCTGCATAAATCGAAGGCATATCTAATGCATCTTTCCACACCCTTTCTGGTGTTTATAGACTCCTGTATTGCCACCTCATCAGGGGTCCCTTTCTTCAAGAACCCTCCGGAACCTACATAAAAACCCTCTGTGTTCTCCCTGACTACAACTAGGTCAATATCTTTTGGCCCCTTGTGTTTGATGGGAGTTTCTACTCCGGGATATAATTTTACCGGTCTTAGGTTTATATACTGATCAAGCATAAACCTTAGTTTTAAAAGTATCCCTCTCTCCAGTATCCCTGGTTTTACATCGGGGTGACCTATCGCACCCAGATATATTGCATCAGCCTTTTGTAGTCCTTCAACTACTGAATCAGGAAGGATTTCACCTGTTTGAAGATACTTTTCTCCTCCTAAATCATACTCTATTGTATTATATTTGAACCCGTTTATCTCTGAAACAGCTTTTAGTACCTTGAGCCCTTCGGCAATAACCTCAGGGCCTATACCATCACCAGGTATAACCGCTATATTGTATCTTATTTTGCCCATATAAAACTTAGCTCCAGTTAAATCTACTTTTTCAGAGGAGTATTAAAGTTCATCATTCGCTTTAAAATTATCCGAAAGATTCCTTCATGCTGATATTTTCTATAAACATTTATCTTTAAAATTGGGAAATATCTTTCTCAATTTTAAAGGGTTAACCTTTTTGGGTTAGGGAGAAGGGAATACAATTCAGGTTGGGTTAAATTATTGATTAAAACCCTAGTGATGTCAAGAATTTTATCGTATAGTTACTGTAGCCGTCTTTCGCCACTTGCCAGTTCTAAAAGGCTATCCCGGTCAAGTATGTGGATACGGTGAGGCCCATCCAAACGAATAAGTTCCTCTCTGGTCATCCTGGTTAAAATACGGGAGAGTGTCTCAGGGATAGTACCCAAAAGACTTGCTAATTGACCTTTTGATATGTCTAAAATCAGGTTATCAGTTCCATCTTTGTGCTCACTGAGATAGAGCAGGTAGGCACTAAGTCTCCCAGGAACCTCTTTTAGGGAGAGGTCCTCGATCAGCATTGTGAATCTGTGCAGACGGTGGGATAATACGGCAAGCATGCTCAATACCAGGGCGGGGTTTTTCCTGATCAGTTCGATAAATGCATCTCTGGGAAAGAAAAAAATACAGCTTTCTTCAATAGATACTGCATGGGCCGGAAAATTTTCACCGGCAAAGACCGGTACCTCACCAAAAGGTTCTCCTGGTCCAAAAAGGTGTAAAATCTGTTCTTTGCCATCTGGAGAGACTTTGTATATTTTGACCCGTCCGGAAATAACAACGTAAAAACCGTTCCCTGTATCACCCTCCGAAAATATTATTTGACCGCGATTGAACATCTGATCTGTTACTATGTTAGATAACTCTTGATGGTATTCTTTGGGAAGCCCCTGAAAAAGTGGGATATTAGCTATATGATCGATTATTTGCATGGTTTTGTTTTTTTCCTTGAATTATTTTAAAAAGTATCTATCCTTTAACCTAAATCAATTTTTATCTTTCCAATAGTGAATATAAAGGATAACAGAAAAGTAAAAAAAGAAAATAAAAAAATCTCCTTTTTGACTTAGGTCAAAGACAGTAATGATTTTACAGTTTATATTAATCTCAACAGAATGAGACAGGGTATTAATAACCAAAAGGTTCAATAAACCAGCAATCATTTAGAAGGAGGTTAAACTATGTTTTGTTACCAGTGTGAACAAACGGCAAAAGGTGAAGGATGCACCAAGATTGGGGTTTGCGGAAAACAACCTGATGTTGCTGCCCTTCAGGATATACTGGTCCATAGCCTCAAAGGGCTTGCTCTCTATGCAGTTGAGGGTCGAAAAGTTGCTGTTAATGAAAGGGAAGTTAACATCTTTACATGCGAGGCTCTGTTTGCCACTTTAACTAACGTTAATTTTGACAGGGATCGTCTTGGAAACCTGATACGACAGGCCATAAATTTGAGCGAGAGTCTCAAGAAAAAAGTACAGTCTGTAGGTGGAAAAACGTATATCCCTGAATGTCCTGTGATATTAAAACCCGATATTTCGGTAGATGAAATGATCGAGCATGGTGAAACTGTTGGGTTGAAGTCTGATTCTTCCATTGATCCTGACATTCTCTCCCTTCAGCATACTTTGCTTTTTGGACTCAAGGGTGTTGCTGCCTATGCAGACCACGCACAGATACTTGGACAAGAGGATGACAAGGTTTACGCCTTTATCCATGAAGGCCTTGCCGCTACATTAAGGAAAGACCTTAATCTTGACGACTGGTTAGGTTTAGTACTCAAATGCGGGGAAGTCAACCTTAGAGCTATGGAGCTTCTTGATGCAGGGAATACCGGTACCTATGGACACCCGGTACCCACAAAGGTGTCTCTGGGTGCGAAAAAAGGGAAGGCCATTCTTGTCTCAGGGCATGATCTGAAAGATCTGGAAGAGCTTTTGAAACAGACAGAAGGCAAGGGGATAAACATTTATACACATGGTGAAATGCTTCCTGCACATGGATACCCGGGTCTTAAAAAGTACTCTCACTTTTATGGTCATTACGGGACTGCCTGGCAGAATCAGGCAAAGGAATTTGAAGGCTTTCCAGGGGCTATCCTGATGACTACCAACTGTATCCAGAAGCCAAGAGAATCATACATGGACAATATTTTTACCAGCGGTCAGGTGGCATGGCCTGAGGTAATCCACATATCGGATCGCAATTATTCACCTGTGATTGAAAAGGCTAAGAGTATGACTGGTTTTTTAGAGGATACCAATGGACGCTCAGTCATGGTAGGCTTTGGGAGGAACGCAGTATTGGGTGTGGCAGATAAGGTTATTGAAGCGGTCAAGAACAAGGCCATCAGCCATTTCTTCCTGGTAGCCGGATGTGACGGGGCAAAACCCGGTCGAAATTACTATACGGAGTTTGTAGAAAAGGCACCAAAAGACTCTATTATCCTGACCCTTGCATGCGGTAAGTTCCGCTTCTTCGATAAAGACCTGGGTGATATCGGAGGTATCCCAAGGCTTTTGGATATTGGTCAGTGTAATGATGCCTACTCAGCAATACAGATTGCCGTTGCTCTGGCAAACGCATTCAAGGTGGGAGTAAATGAGTTGCCTTTATCCATGATACTTTCCTGGTATGAGCAGAAGGCCGTATCCATTTTACTGACGCTTTTATACCTGGGGATTAAGGACATCCGACTGGGACCAAGCCTTCCGGCCTTTGTTTCCCCAAACGTACTGGATGTGCTTGTAAAGAATTTTGACATTAAACCTATAACCACGCCTGACGAGGACCTGAAGGCGATACTGGGATAAATTTAACAGTTCAAGAGGGTCAGTTGTGTCAGTAATAAACAGGCACAACTAACCACAGACATTAGAAATTTTAAGGTATGGAGGAATACTATGAAATGCCCAGGGCAAGACACTCGTTTTTGGAAACCGGGAACTATCTTTGAGATTGAATGTCCTAAGTGCGGGCATACAATAGAGTTCTTTAAAGATGAGGCTACCCGACGTTGTGGAAACTGCGGATCAAAGATTGTAAACCCGAAAATGGACTTTGGCTGTGCTGCACATTGCAAATTTGCCGAACAGTGTCTTGGCGATTTGCCCCCAGAGCTTATAGCTCAAAGAAATGATCTCTTAAAAGACCGTGTTGCTGTGGAAATGAAAAGCTATTTCAAAAATGACTTCAAGAGGATTGGTCATGCTACAAGGGTTGCAAGATATGCAGAAGAGATATTCCGGGGAGAAGGGGGAGATCTTGCAGTAATTTTGTCTGCAGCTTATCTCCATGATATTGGAATCAAGGAGGCTGAGCGTAAACACCAGAGCACAGCTGCTCGGTATCAGGAAGAGGAGGGACCACCCATAGCCCGTAATATCCTTTTAAAACTGGGTGCAAATCAGGACTTGATAGATGAGGTATGCGATATAGTAGGTCACCACCACCATCCAAGACCCCAGGAAACACTCAATTTCAAGGTTGTTTACGATGCTGACCTTATTGTGAATATGGAGGAGAAGAAGAAAGAGTCTACTATAAAGGAAGAAAGACTGGACAAACTAACAAAAGAGGTCTTTCTCACAATAGGTGGTGAGAAAGTGGCAAAGAGAGTCCTTTTGAACGAGCAAAAAGGAGAGGTCTATGAAAGTAAAACGTAAGATCATAGAAATAGATGAAGAAAAGTGTGACGGGTGTGGACAATGTGTGCCTTCCTGTGCAGAGGGGGCAATCCAGATAGTGGATGGGAAAGCCAGGCTATATGCTGAGAAATACTGCGATGGGCTGGGTGCATGTCTTGGAGAATGCCCCAACGATGCTCTAAGGATTGTTGAACGTGAGGCAGATGACTTTGATGAAGAGGCTGTGGAAACACACCTAAAATCGCAGGAAGCAGCACAAGATTCTGGAGAGGGGAAAATGGCTTGCGGATGTCCATCAACGCTGATTCAGAGTTTTGTCCCGGAAAAATCATGTCATGATGCAAACGCTCCGGTTTCTTATAGTAACAGCGTGTCTGCCTTGTCCCATTGGCCGGTTCAGATTAAACTCGTACCACCAACTGCTCCATTTTTGAAGGGGGCGGATATTCTGGTAGCAGCCGATTGTACACCATTTGCCTATCCAAACTTTCACCGGGATTTTATTCGGAGCAAGGTCGTTTTGGTAGGTTGTCCAAAGTTTGATGATGTACAGGAGTATATCGAAAGGTTTGCAGATATTTTCAGGACAGCAGGTATAAAAGGCATTACAGTAGTTGTAATGGAAGTTCCCTGTTGCCAGGGGCTACCTTCAATTGTCAAGAAGGGAATGGAACTGGCAGACAAAAACATCCCCATTGATCAGGTGGTAATAAGTGCCAGAGGTGAAATTCTCAAGAGGGAGAGGTTGGTGGGATAAGACATAATTAAATTATCTTTGACTTTTTAACGAGTTCGTCGAAAGTGGAAAAGGAGACCTTATCAGGCAAAGGGGTTTGCATTTGCAAATTCATATTTTTATAGGGTTAAAAGATGTAAAAAATGTAGCTTTTCTAAGAAACCACTTTTTATGAAAGGGGGTACTATGATCAGCTCAAGACTTAAAACATATTTTTTGCTAGCCATTTTTGGCGCCATTATCGTTGCCTTAGTTGGGTATTACTATACAAAAAAGGATCTTCCACCCTATCCGGAAAGGGTTATATCGGAAAGCGGTGATCTACTGACCGGGAAAACCATAATCATAGAGGGACAACAGGTTTGGCAGAAATACGGCCTAATGGATGTTGGGAGCGTATGGGGGCATGGCACATACAGGGGGCCGGATTTTACCGCACAAGCTTTGCACAATATGGGACAGAATATGCGGGAAAAGCTCGCACAGGAAAGGTATGGAATTTCATACCTTTCCCTTGATACAGAGTTAAAAGGGGCAGTGGATGCAGTTGTTGTCAGTCAAATCAAGACTAATCGATATGATTCAATCAAGGACACTCTGACCTTAACACCTCTACAGGCAGTATCTCTGCTTGAAAACCGTAAATTCTACGACAAACTATTCTCAGAGGGGAATAAACGGGGGCCAATACGTTCCGGTACCATCAATGACCCTCATGAACGACAGAATCTTGCTGACTTCTTTTTCTGGACGGCATGGTGTGCCGGTACCACTCGACCTGGTGACAGCCATACCTATACCAATAATTGGCCTCACGATCCTGGAGTGGGAAATTTGGTTTCCGGAAAATCTTTGGTCTGGTCTGCAATATCTCTGGTGGCTTTTGGTATTATACTTGGATTAATAATCTTTCTGTTTCATAAATATGAATTCAATCGAGGGTCATTGCCGTATAAGCCGGAACCTGCCATGGCACTTGCCGAAGTAAAAATATCCTCCAGCCAGAAGAAGACTGGAAAATATTTTCTAGTTGTTGCGGCATTGTTTTTTTTACAGGTTATTATTGGTGGACTTATGGCCCACTATACAGTGAACCCTGATTCCTTTTTCGGGATCGATTTTATAGCAAAGTTCATACCTTACAATTGGGTTAAAACATGGCACCTTCAATTGGCCGTATTCTGGATAGCCACTTCCTGGATTGGTATGACCCTGTTTGTTTCACCAAGGGTAGGGGGTAAAGAACCTGTTGGACAGGGATATTTAGTAGATATTCTATTTATAGCGGTAATAATAGTTGCCCTGGGAAGTCTTACCGGTGAAGTACTGGGTCTCAAAGGAATGATAGGCAAATTGTGGTTCTGGTTGGGGCACCAAGGTTGGGAGTATCTGGAGCTTGGCCGCCTATGGCAGATTCTGCTGCTTGTCGGGCTTATATTATGGCTCTTTTTAGTAGTTCGTGCATTGAAAGATCATTTTGCTTCCGGACAGGACAAATGGGGGTTGCCTCAATTTCTGTCATATTCCGGAATCGCAGTTGTTGGTTTTTTCTCTTTCGGTCTTTTCTATAACCCTCAGTCCCACCTGACTATTGCAGATTTTTGGCGATGGTGGGTAGTGCATACATGGGTTGAAGGGGCTTTTGAGTTCTTTGCCGCAGCTGCAATAGTTTTTGTTATGGTTAACCTTGGACTTGTAGATCTGAAGGCCGGGCTTCGCACCGTCTATTTTACAGTTTCCCTTGCTCTTGGCTCGGGTATCATTGGTGTAGGACATCATTACTACTGGTTTGGCGAACCTTCTTTCTGGCTGGCTTTGGGGTCTACTATCTCTGCGTTGGAACCTATACCAATTTTGCTTCTTCTTGCCGAAGTTTGGCATGGACAGAAAGCGCTCGTCAAGGCAGGCAGTGGATTCCCTTACAGTTACCCACTGATGTTTTTGATGGCTTCTGTTGCTTGGGAATTTGTTGGAGCAGGGGTCATGGGGCTGTCGATTACTACACCGGTAGTTAATTACTATGAACATGCAACATATCTTACCGTTAATCACGGGCACACAGCGTTGTTTGGGACTTATGGCTTTCTTGCTATCGGCTTGTTGTTGTTTTCAATGCGAGGATTAGTGCAGGAGGATGGATGGAGTAACCGATTACTAAAGGTATCTTTCTGGGGAACGAATATCGGGCTTTTCATTATGTTTATTGGTACGTTATTGCCGGTCGGTATCCTTCAGGTTCTGGATAATATTAAATACGGTTTCTGGCATGCCCGTTCGGATGAATTCTGGTTTCAGGATACTATTCAATTATTAGGACAGATCAGGATACTGCCAGACCTGTTGATAATCATTGGTGCAGGTGCACTCCTCCTGTTTATGCTTAAGGCTATAACCAGAATGAAATCGGTTGAGGTATTATCTGGTGAGAAGTTTGATTAAATAACAAGAGTGGTTTTCATTCTTCAGGATGAACCAAATTGAATTTCAGGACAGGAGAAGAAATGTGGATAAACATACTGTTGTATTTCAACCCATGGGCATCAAGACAGAAGTAGCAAAGGGGATAAACCTGTTGGAAGCGGCCGCTAAGGCAGGTGTGTATGTTAACAGTCTCTGCGGTGGCGAAGGGGTCTGCGGTAAGTGCCGTATCCAGATACCTAAAGGTAAGGTGCCTTCTAATAACCGTAGTATCAGCTTCCTCAGCCGAGAAGAGATACAGAACGGTTTTTTGCTTGCCTGTCAAACCGAAGTCCTGGATAATTTGGAAGTCTGGGTGCCTCCTGAAGCGCGCCTGGAGGAAGAACAGATTCTGATTACTGAAAACATGGTTTGTTATGATGTTCCCCAAGGAATTCCTCTTGGTGATTCCATGCAAACTCCTTCACTGTTATACATGCCCGTAACTCAGAAATTCTTCCTCTCACTGCCGGAGCCAACCATACAGGATAACATCTCAGACCTTGACCGAATCCAGCGAGAGATCCACAAGAAGATACAAGTCCCGTATATGGAACCCTCTCTTTCCAGCCTTAAGGGGCTGGCATCTATGCTTCGAAAGAACAATTGGCAGGTGACCGTAACATTGTATCCCATGGACGAACATTGTGTCGAAATTCTGTATCTGGAAAGCGGAGATACATGTTTGACAAACTACGGTATTGCACTGGATATCGGAACCACAACTATTGCCGCCCAACTTGTAGATATGAGGAGTGGTTCTATTTTAGGGGTAGAAGCAAGCCATAACCAGCAGGCTAGATATGGTGAGGATGTTATTTCGCGAATGATCTTTGCATGCGAACGTAATGGTATACTACCAATCAATCAAGCGGTTGTCGATACTGTTAATTCGCTTATAGATGTTCTCCTTGAAAAACATGGGGTAAACTCCGACAATGTTACTGCTCTCGTGGCAGCCGGAAATACCACCATGACTCACCTTTTCCTCGGTCTTGAACCTTGCAACATTCGATATGAACCCTATATCTCGACAGCCAATTCATTTCCCAGGGCATCTGCTGCGGAGTTAAACCTTCATTTGCATCCCCGCGGTGTAGTATCCTGTATCCCGGGGGTCAGCTCCTATGTTGGTGGTGACATTACCGCAGGGGTACTGGCTTCAGGCCTTGCCAACAGTTCTCATGTTTCCGCACTTATTGATATAGGTACCAATGGAGAGATAGTTGTCGGAAATAACGAATGGCTTGTCTGTTGTTCTGCGTCTGCGGGCCCAGCCTTTGAGGGAAGCGGTACAAAATGCGGTATGCGGGCAACCCTTGGCGCTATTCAGAAAGTTATCATCGAGGGAGATCATGTAGAGTATGAAACTGTTGGCAAAGGGAAACCTCTAGGTATATGTGGATCAGGGCTCATTGATACGATAGCCGAACTCTTCCGTAACCGTATTATAGATCCGAATGGTAAGTTTCCAAGAGATTCCGGTACCCAGCGAATCCGGGAGTCTGAAGACGGTATAGAGTTTATACTGGTTCCTGGTAGCGAGACAGAAACAGGGAAGGATGTTGTTATTACCGAGGATGACATTAGCAATCTCATCAAATCGAAGGCTGCTATTCTGGCTGCTATGAGAGTACTTCTTAACAGCGTTGGTTTATCATTTACTGATTTGGAAAAGATCTTTGTGGCAGGCGGATTTGGGAACTACTTGAACATTGAAAAGGCCATATTCATAGGTCTGCTTCCAGATGTGCCCATTGAACGAGTGCAGTTTATTGGTAACAGTTCTCTTACCGGCGCCCGAATGTCGTTGCTTTCCAGACATGCCTTTGCCAGAGCAAAAAATCTAGCGAACCAGATGACCTATTTCGAACTATCTGTTAATCAGGACTTTATGAATGAGTTTATAGCTTCTCTTTTTTTACCACATACAGATATAAACCTGTTTCCTACAGTCAGAGATGTGATGGGACATAAAGATATTTAGTATAAGTTACAGTTTCTACTGTTCATCGTACGATTTTAGAAAATCTTCCATGCCACTTTCATTTCGTATTCCAAAACGGGTGAGGGCGAAATCGTACCTTACCGGGTCATCGGGAGAGATCGTCCTGAAGGCAGCGGTTATCTCGGAAGCAGTGCGGATGTCTGCCTGTTTCCGTTTTGTCAGCTTGAGGGCAAGGCAGACTCTGTGCATATGGGTATCAAGCGGAATGACGAGTTTTGAAGCAGGTATAAAATCCCATCCTCCCGGGTCAACTTCATCCTTCCTTACCATCCAGCGAAGAAAAAGGTTGTACCGTTTGCATGCGCTGCCCTTTGTCGGGGAAGGTAAGAGGCTGTTGGCCATTCCGCTGCATCCAGTAGCCAATTCCTTTGCAAAATGTGATACCGCAGGGAGAACCGTAGTGTCACTGTCATTTATGCCGGCAGCAAAACATGCGTGAAGAGAACCGTACCGGCCTATAACCTCTTTGATACCTAAAAGCATCGATGTAAGATCATCTTCAGTAGTGAACCTGTGTTTGAACCCCGCAAAAGTAGAAAGAAGAGTATCCCTCGATGCCTTGTTCAGAAAGACATAGGGTGATGGCTGCATCCTTTGAAGCACAGAGGATACACTCTTTAAAATCTGTTGAACCTTTCCATAGGCAAGAGACGAGGCAACGAGACCAACTATCTCACGGTCTCTGATATCTTCGTAATTGTATAGAAACTCAAGAGGGTCCGGGTGGACAAACTCTCTTCGGTTGTATTTTTCATAAAGGTCGTCAAGGGCTTTTTTGTTAAGCATATTCTCTCTTATTCCTGATCTTCCCAAAATCTTTTTCAGGATATGCCTGAAACAAACAATATTTAATTGAAAGCCTGGTTTCTATTATTGGCAGACCCTTTCGGTTTTCAAGCAAGTTGTGTCGTGAATTCCTTTGTATCTTAATTATATTTAGCCTTGACAGTCAACTAAATAAATAATAAATATTGACTGTTGGCAAGAACAGGAGAATTAATTGTTCGATTATGCTAAGATTTCGTCCATAGTACAGATAAAATCAATAAGTCCAGCGGCTCGTCAACGTGTCTTTATCTTTATGAATCGGAGGGATTATAATATGAAAAGATTAGCAACATTCACCCTTGTTTTTCTATTAGGTGCGTCTCTGGCTTTTGCCCAGGAAACGGTCCCTTCCCGTATTAAAGAGGTGACCCTGTTTTCAAATCAGGCACTTGTAAAAAGAGAAGCAAAAGTAAAGGCTCATAAAGGCATTAACGAATTGTTCCTGGAATTACAGGCATTCCGTGTGGACACAGATTCTCTGTCAGCAAAAGTCTTTGGGGAGGGGGAAATCTTCAGTGTTCAATTTAAGGAGGTCTATGTAAAAGAACCACCCCAGGAAAATATAGAGGCCTTGAAGCAAAAGATAAAAGGGCTAAAGGAGTCAAAAAGGACTCTGATGGACGAGAAAAGTGTGTTTAATAGAAAAGAAGAGTTTCTAAATTCTATCATAGATTTTTCTAAAACCCAGGTCCCTCAAGATTTAAAGACCACTTTCCCGAAAACGGAAGATTTGGAGAAGACCCTTGGCTTTTTGAGTGAGAATTTCCAACGGATCAACGGGAAGAAACAGGCCCTAGATCCTAAGATAGAAGAGATGGATAAACAAATTCAAGTCTTGGAAAAAGAGCTGGCGTCTCTGAAGCAGCCCGGCCAGGAGACGAAAAAGGTCATAGAAGTCTTATTTAACTCCAAAAAAGAACAGGAAATAAAGATTGAAACAAGCTATCTGGCGTACGATGCATTTTGGCAACCCTTCTATAAGGTCAATGCTTCCTTAAATTTAGATAAAGTAGACTTGACGATGTTTTCCAAGATTAAGCAAAAGACAGGTGAGGATTGGAAACAGATATCTTTGTCCTTATCAAATGTTATTCCTCTAAAAGGGGCGGGCCTTCCCTCGCCTGGAACATGGATTCTGGATGTATCGAGACCACGAGAAGTTAAAGCTAGAAGTCAGGCTTTTTTAATGGAAAAACGAGCATTAGAGCCAAACGTGGAGGAGATGGGCTTTGCAGGTGATAAAGAAGAGGCAGACTTTGCATATGCTCAAAAAAAGGAGTTGCCCCTCTCATTTGAATACCAAATGCCACAAGCCCTCGATATCCAGTCAAAGGATAAAGAGACGCTTTTACCTATTTTTTCAAAGAGCCTGAAAGGAGAATTTTCCTACTTTGCAGTACCTCGCGTGAGCCCATTGACCTTCCTGGTCTGCCGTGCAAAGGCGGACAATGAAATATTGGCTGGCCCCTTAAATGTATATTTTGGTGACCGCTATATAGGGAAGACTTTTTTGAGCGAAAAGAGGGCAGGGGACGAATTCAAAATGAGTCTGGGTGCAGACCGGGAAGTCAAGGTCAAAAAAGAAAAGATTAAAGACAAAATTAAAGAGACCTTCTTTGGAAAGATTGAAAGAAAAACGGTCGTCAGAGAAATGGCCTTTAAAATCACTTTAGAAAATTTAAAGAAAAGTCCCGTAAAGATTAACATACTTGACAGCATCCCTGTGTCAAGAACAGACAGAATAGAAGTAAAAGACCTTGAAATCACACCTGAGCCGGTTGAAAAGGACTATCAAGACAAGCAAGGGGTATGTCGCTGGGAATTTGATCTCCAACCTGGGAGCACGCAGGAAATTAATATCGAGTTTGTGGTCACTTACCCAAAAGATGAACCCATATTAGGACTATGAAAAATATCGAGGCATATGCGGTTAAAGTCTATGCTGTTCTTGAATGCCTTTTTAATTATCAAGTTCAGCCATAGAAGCGATAATTTTCGGTATAACATAGGTGGCTGTGGCCCGTCCTGAGCCGCCACAAAGTATGACAATCAACCTTCCTTCGCAAACCTCGTCAGCTACACTCTTAAAGAGTCTTGCCAGTTCCACATGGCAGTCCATGGTTATTCCCTTATCTCCATATTCACCACGGGTTGCATCATAACCGAATTCCCAGAAAATGTACTGGGGTCTGAATGACATAGCTCTGGGAACAAATTCCTGTCTAACACTGGCAAGATATTCTTCATCAGATACCCGATGCGGAATCAAGACATCAACATTGTTGCGGTTATCAGAGTAATCCTCATTGCAGAAGCAGATGTGCAGAACTTCCTCATCATCAGCAAAGATTTCCCTGGTGCCGTCGGCATGGTGAGCATCTGTATCTACTATGGCAAACCGCTTTACCCCTTTCTCCCTGAGAGCAGTTATGGCTAATGCAGCACCATTAAAATAGCACATCCCTCCGTAATAATTTCTACCCGCATGGTGGTCACCGAAACTGGTAAAAACGAAGGCATTGTCAATCTTCCCATGCCGGATTTCATCAGCCGCATGTACTGTTCCTCCGGCTGAATACAAGGCTGATTCGTAATCACCGGTTAATTTTACCCTCTGCACCATTTCATTGGAATGCAGCTTGAGCAATAGTCCTTCCGATAGGGGTTCCAGATAATAAAGCCCATCGCGGGAGCTATAAACGGCATCATAGTATGAGACATTGTCCTTGTCTATGATGCCGGATAGTGCCTGAGGGAAATCTCTCAGCCTTTCACCCTGAAAATAAGTAAAGAAGATACCTGTTCTAGTCATTATTTATATAACCTACAGACTTAAAATACCTGGCTCTTTTTCCTGGAAAAGGAAAGGGGTTATTATACAAATTTAAATTTGGTGGGGACTGAAAGTATGGTTTCGGATCGAAGCGGAGAGGTAACATTCGCTAATAATAATAAACTTAAATACTTACGTCAATATGTATTTTTTATTTCATTGACTGCCCTGAAACTTGTTGATATTATCCAGTAAACCGTTAAATAATATGTTGTGCATTAGAAGGAATGAAAGGTAACTGACATAAAACATAAAGAAGACAATGGAGACCTAGTGATAGCCTGTTCAGAGACAGTTAAACTGGATGGAGGAGACACATACTACGAAGCTCACGGTTCCGGAGAACCACTTTTGTTGCTCCATGGATGGGCACAGTCATCATCGATTTGGAAAGAATACACCGATAATTTCTCGGATAAATTCCGTGTGTTCTCCGTTGATCTATATGGACATGGAAGATCATCTCCCTTTCAGGGAGAGTTCTCCCTTCAAAAAGCCGCAGACAACTTGCTGCAAATGATGGATTATATCGGAATCGATACGGCCAAGGCTGTGGGCTTCAGCTATGGTGGCGAGACCCTTCTGAATGCATGTGTGAGTCAGTCAGGTAGATTTACTTCGATGATTCTGATCGGTTCTTCCCATCGCTGGCCAAGGCAAAAATGGGGGGTCAGTTATGACGAGTTGGACTCAAGCTACAAACAGCAATTGTCTCAGATTCATATTCACGGTGATGAACAGATCAAACAGATCTTTGATCAGATGCCTAACTATGAGAGTGTTTTGACAAGATCTGATCTTAAGAGGATATCAACAAATACTCTAATAATGGTAGGAGAGCACGATCAATACGTAGGGCCTGAGGTCGCTCTGGACATGCACAACTCTCTGTCAAACTCCCACCTGTGGATTGTGCCGCACGCGGGTCACGTGGTGTTCTCGGGAGAGATGAAATCGGAGTTCATCCGCGTGTCGAGGGAATTTTTGTCCGGAAAATGGGATAAATAGATAAACATACTAAGTAGCTGGAGAATTTATTGTTGGTCATATAATTAATGATAGAATTTAATCTGTAGATTAAAGGTAAGCGATGAAGAATATTATTAAAGTAATGTTATTATCAGGAGTATTACTTGCTCTTGTTAGCCAGCTCGCGATAGCGGATAACATTGAGAATCATGAATTCTTGTATGGATACTTAGCCGGTCATTACATAGTTATTGGCAAAGAATTGGATAGCGAAAAGACATATTATGGTAAGGTTGTCTTTTCTTACGAAGATGAGCGCCTCATTGTAATGCGGGACATCCAAGGTCAAATTGTTAAAGGTGAAGGAAAAATTGAACATATTCTGGGCCTGGATGAGGCCAATGTGCTTCGGGTTAGATTTGTCCAAGCAGGAAAGAAATATGAGATTACATACCTTTGGAGGAGTGACTTAGACAACTATGCACGTTTGTCGGGGTACTTATATGAACCGGGAAAGAAGACAGATAAGCCGGGAATGGAAGTGCTTTTTATTGACCATACCAAGAAGTAATTGCTCACAACATGCTATTTCAGAAGGAACCTAACGTCACTCGCTGTTTGTGCGAGAATTCTAAGGTTATAATGCTTAACCAAGTAAGTATGTGAATCACTATAAATTAAAACGGGAAAGTTGATGAGACAATTCATATCTTACCTTATATGCAGTTTCATTTTCACTCAATTAATAGGATGTATATCAATGACCGAAACGCAAAAAGAAATAGAAAAGCGAATTCAATCATCTCCTCAATCTAATAATGGTAAGTTTGTCAACCCTAATGGGGTTTCTTCTAAACTATTTTCACAAGAAACATGGGAAGTCGCGAAAGATTATATCTTCAATAAGCGAATCGATCCGAAACCACTTGTTAAACTTCTCGTCCATCGATTGCATCCAGAACAATGGAAAAATCATCATGCAGAGCAATTTTCTTTTTCTTGGCTGGGACATTCCAGTATTTTAATTTCGATGGAAAACCAAATAATTTTAGTTGATCCTGTACTGGAAGAACGCGCCTCCCCTTTTTCCTGGGTTGGCCCAAAGCGGTTTCATCAGTCACCAGTCACAGCAGAGGAACTACCGGAAATAAATGTCATCTTGATCACACATGACCATTATGATCATTTGGAAAAATCAACTGTTATTAAGGTTAATGAAAAGGTCGAACGTTTTATCGTGCCGTTAGGCATTGGCGCACTCTTAGAGGATTGGGGGATAAATTCTGCTAAAATCACCGAGTTGGATTGGTGGGAAACCTATTCTTCCGGTTCTCTAAAATATTATTCCACGCCTGCAGTTCATTATGCAAGTCGAGGGTTATTTGATGTGAATAAACGATTGTGGTGTTCATGGGCGATTGTCGGGAAGAATAAGAGGGTTTTTATTAGTGGTGATTCCGGCTATTTTGAAGGGTTTAAGGATATAGGCAAACGGCTTGGCCCTTTTGATGTGACATTTCTTAAAATTGGGGCTTATAATGACAAAGGCACTTGGCGAGCGCTTCATATGACGCCAGAAGAAGCAGGACAACAGCATTTGGATCTCAGAGGGCAATTACTTGTTCCTTTGCATTGGGCAACCTTTGATTTGGCTCTTCATCCATGGTATAAACCCATTGAACGATTGGTCACCTTCTCCAAACAAAAATCTGTCTACCTACTTAAGCCTGAAATCGGGGAAAAGATCAATTTGCTGGATAAGCCGAATACCGATAATTGGTGGTTGAAATATAAAACAAAAAATGCCAAACTATTACTTGATAAATGAAAATTTATATAAAATCAAATTTCACCTAAAAAATCACCTCATGGGATTCTTTACAAAATGTGGCAAAGTGGCTAGGGTGTGTACTTCGACCTCAAGGGCAGGGACATAAAGAAGTATGGCTGAATTGAGTATTGTATCCCCAGGACTAATCATATGATTGAAGCGTGGGTAAAGGAAATTAAAAAAAATTGTAACCCCGACATGCTTGGTATGATTCTTATCCATAATGGGATCGTGCGGGCAACAGCAAAGGACGGGAAGCCGGTCAAAGCCATGAAGCTCTCGTATGATAAAAGAATGCTCAAAAATGTTCTTGAAACATACAAAACGAAAGAAGGAATCGCTGATATCAGGGTATGGATCAACGAGGGGGAGCTTCAGGTTGGTGACGACATCGTGAATGTCTGTGTGGCTGGGCGTTTCCGAACCGATGTCCTGTCAGTATTTCAGGAATTGCTCACAACCATTAAAAACGAGATCGTGTGTGAGGAGGAGATGTAACTTTAAACAGGATTTAAATCATGCCACTTAAAACCAAGGTAATTGATATCTTTTACAATGTTGCAACAGGAAGCAGAAGGGTTCGCTACTTTTTTACACCAATAGGGGCAACCTTCTACGGTTTATTAGTAATTGCTTTTGTTATTATGGCCTTGTATATAGACAGGTTTATAGGCCTTTCATATATATTTACAAAACAGCTTAGCATCATTTTATCTTTACCTTTTTTTTTACTTGCCTTGTTTTTAATAGGGTGGTCGGCTCTAAACTTTCTTAAAGTAAAGGGTACCCCGATTCCTTTCAATCCCCCACCAAAATTAGTCACATCCGGACCATACGCTTATACCAGGAATCCAATGCTCACAGGTGTTTTTGCCTTGCTGTTCAGCTTTGGGATATTCTTTGGATCTGTTTCGCTTCTCTTTGTTTTTACTCCGCTCTTCATTCTTCTTAGTTTCTGGGAAATAAAAGCTGTTGAGGAACCCGAACTCGTAAAACGGTTGGGTCAAAAATATATTGAATATCGGGAAATGACTCCTATGTTTTTCCCGAGCTTTGGTATAATATTTAAAAGTAAAAAGTAGCGATTCCTGTAACCTGTCAGTTCAGAAGTCAGACAAGGTGATTTTTTAACTGAACGATATTATTGCTCTGTCTGCTGATGACTTTCGTTTTGTCTGAGATTTTTCTATTAACATGACTCAATACAAAAGGAGGTAAATCATGTCTGAAAATTTGAAAATCAGATGGGGTTGGCTAAAGGGAATGTATATATTAACTATTATTGGCGCAGGTGGATTTGGACTAGGTCTTATTGTTATTCCCAAAATAATGTTGTCGATGTTTAGCTAGCCGGTAAAAGAACCTATAGCTTTGGGAATTATTGCCAGCGTCTACGTTGCATTTGGGCTTCTGTCAATACTCGGTCTGATTTATCCTCTAAAATTTGTGCCAATTTTGTTGATGCAACTTTGCTATAAATCTATATGGTTTATTGGTGTAATCTTACCTCTTTTTATTAAAGCGCAGATACCTGAATATGCCATATTTACTGTAATAACTTTTGCGATCTTTATAATCGGTGACCTGATTGCAATACCTTTCCCATATGTATTTGCTAAACAATCAGGTCAATAGATTAAATCGAATCCTGACATAACAAGGTTCTTGTAACCAACAACTGGTCGTCGAATCAAAAGAAGAAATATACCCTCAAAATAACAAAATTACTGGTAGAGGGAACCAAATGAAACGTAATAATTTAAATTTCATTGTCGATGCGGTCGCGTTCGTTGGATTCGTCTTTCTTGTTACAACAGGCGTAATAATGCGCTACATGTTACCCCCTGGCAGTGGCCACTACTCTACAATATGGGGCCTTGACCGACACGAGTGGGGTGGAGTGCATTTCTGGATTGCAGTTGTCTTTTTTAGTTTGCTCGCAGTTCATTTAGTACTGCATTGGCGATGGATTGTTAGTATACTTAAAGGTAAACCTCGTGAAGGTTCCGGGCTTAGAGTCAGTTTAGGTATTGTCGGTCTTTTGGCGTTGGTTGCTTTAGCTATCTCTCCTTTAATAACCCCGGTGGAAACAAATTCTCAAAAATCCGTTGGCAGTAGTACTTTATCTAAACACAAATATGAAGATGTCGAAATAAGAGGTTCAATGTCATTGCTGGAAGTAGAAAAAGCTACCGGTGTTCCTGTAAATTATATTATTGAAAAACTGAAATTACCACGTTCCGTTTCAGGTGAAGAACGTCTTGGAGTTTTAAAAAGAACATACGGGTTCGAAATAAATGAAGTTCGGGAAATAATTCACGAATATAAAGGCAATTAGTATTGATATGACAGTTCTAACTATTCCATCAATTGCTCCACATGATTTTGAATTGTCTTTGCGTATCAGTGGGAGTTTTTCACCTGACCTGTTTCAGGATTTCTCTGTCCTTCGCTCCGCGGTTAGAATCCAGGATAACTCGACTGTGTTGGAATTGCGCCAGGTTCGTCGAGATCCTCCAACGTTAGAGATAACAACCGATTTGCAAGACAACACATCAGAGATTAAGCGGATAGCCAAATGGATTATTTTCGCTGATCTGAATTTGCGGCAATTCTACCGGATAGTTTCATCCCATTCAGTCTTAGGACCAATAACAAAAGAGCTTTTCGGTCTCAAGCCCATTCGCCCTGCATCATTATTTGAGATGCTCGTCATTGCAATCACAGAGCAACAGATCACTTTGACAGCGGCTTATCGTATTAGAACGTGGATAATCGAACGATATGGCGATTCTGTAAATGACCTTTGGGTTTTTCCATCGCCGAAACGGTTGAGTGAGATTTCAGTCGCCGATCTTAGGACATGCGGACTTTCGCAACGTAAAGCAGAGTATGTAAAGGGATTGTCGTCAAGGGTAGCTAATGGACTGCTTGATCTTGACCAATTAGAGACCATGTCCGACGAGGATGTCAAAGCCCTACTCCTGCAGGAAAGAGGTCTTGGACCCTGGTCTGCAGAGTATTTCTTGGTTCGAGGTCTGAGCCGTCCGGATCGGGTACCTGCAGATGATCTCGGGATAAGAAGTGTCGTTGGTCGCTATTTGGGTCGTGGAGAACGTTTAACTCCACAAGAGACTATAGGGAAATTGTTACCCTTTAAGCCGTACCGTGGATTGGCAGCATTTTACCTGCTTGCTTATGACAGATTTTCAAAGTATCTGAAATTATAGCCTCTAGGTTCACAGAATATTTAATACTACTGGCAGATGGTTCGTTCTTTGAACGTTCCATAGATGTAGTTTTATTATTATATTTTAAAATATTAAAAAAACCAAAGGAGGATAAATCAAATGCCAAAAATCACAAAAGAAATGCAAGGATTATTCGGATATACAGACGAGCAGGTAGAGAGCTTAGAGGAAAATCAGATTCTATATATTGAAAAGATGGGTGAGATGAGAAAGTATAATGTGGTAGCGGAGGTTGTTGAATCAAGAAATTGTGCCTGGGGAGCCAAAGTTGGAGATAAAATTGTAATGCGGGCTGGAGGAGCAATTGATACTAAAGAATGTACTAATAAAGATCTATTATGCATATGGGCTTTAACTCCATTACAGCCGTTTTCACATATATTCATGGATCGTATAGCATGTGGCATTGATCCTACGAAACCAATATTCAAGAGAACCCATTGTCTTGATAATGGTGTTGAACATTGTGGGTGGGGACAAATTGTCATGGATGTTCGAGTTGAGCCAGTTTAGTAAGCACAAAACCGGTTTAGATTTTTAATATTATCTATTGTAGAAGAACGAATAATAAGACCATGAAACCATTGAAAGATATAGATTTAGTCGTCAGAGCGCAGTATCTGAAAATTTTTGCCTGGTGTTTTTTCCCATTTACTTTTATTGGAGGTGCTCTTTTTGGTTATGTAGGAATTTTTATAGGCGTATTGCTTAGCCTCGTTATTCCTGTTCCGATACTCTTTATACTTGACCGAATAGGAGGGTTTGCTTCTTTGCTTTATCGTGGAAGAAGAGCTAACTGGAGCCAACATGAACAACTTGAAGGAGACTTGACGCAAGTAAAGTATCTGAAGATGATAAAAAATTATGCAACGGCTCTAGAGTTATTGGACACAATTCTTAATCATGACCCAAACCATCCTGAAGCCCTGTTTATAAAAGCTCAGATATTGTGGGAGGGATTTGAAAACTATGCTGGTGCAAAGGTATGTCTTAAAAAGGTCATTGATATGGAATCCATTAAAGATGATCCCATTAGACGATGGGCATCAAACCTATCTGATGAGATAACCTTTCAAATGAAAAAAAGTACTGACAAACAATAGTAATTCAGGAGTTTTAAAAATGACTAAAGATGAAAAAGCAAAAGAACTAATGCGGGAAGCCTTAATTGAGTCTTTTAATAAAGACGTACCATTTAACACCATACTTGGTCTGGAAATAAACAGTACCTTTGAAACTTCAGAGGTCAGGATGAAAATGAAACCTGAATTGGTTGGTAATGTATTTCATAAAGTGCTTCACGGAGGTGTAATTTCAGCTGTCCTTGATGCAACAGGTGCTATTGTCGCAATAGTTAATGCTTCTCAAAAATTAATGGGCAAAAGTCCGGAAGATTTTAAGAAGCGGTTATTCGGGATCAGCACAATCGATTTGCGAATAGATTATCTGTCGCCGGGGTTTGGAGAAGAATTTATCGCAAAAGCCCATTTAATACGCCGGGGGGCCAAAGTTGCGGTTGTAGGTATGGAGTTGAAAAATGAAAAAGATGACCTTATTGCTATTGGTAGAGCAACATATCTTGTGGGATAGATAATAATTGTAAAATGACTGGAGATTAGTGTTTGGTGAAGCGAGACCGTTTAGGACGTGAAAGATATACCATCCATATCATGATTGGTATTTATTGTAGAAGACACCATCACCCAACGGAAAGATTATGCGCCGAATGCAGGGAGTTGCTTGATTATGCCATGCAACGGATTGATAAGTGCCCATTCGAAGGAGATAAGCCTACTTGTGCCAGGTGCCTAATTCATTGTTATCAACCTAAAATGCGAGAACGCGTACGTAAAGTCATGCGGTATGCAGGGCCTCGCATGATGCTTTATCACCCCATACTCGCTATTTTGCACTATATAGACGAGATAACCAAGGCTAACAAGAATAAGGCTGATTTGAAAGGAAAGAGTCGATAAATAACGGTATGCCGACATAAATAATCTGGAATCGTTCCCGTTTAATTCCAAACATAATAGATAAAATAAATACTAAGTCGCCGGAGAATCTACAAATAATTTGTCTGCATTAACAACATCTCACCTCCTTTCTTAAAAATAACTTCTATCCTGCCCGATCCAAATTTTTATTGACATGTACAATCTTAGGTAGTATAAAGGCAATAGCTTACATAATATATAGGCATATCCTTACAATTTACAAATAAAAAGACTAATAAAAAAATTCCCAACAAAAAAATTCAGCGTAAAGCTAATCTATCTCGCTGAGCTTTCCGTTGGGCAAGAGACATATAAAAATTGTTAACGAACAAAGGAGTAAAAAATGGACAAAGAGTTTCATTATAATATCACCGGTATTATAGCCAGACGAGCTGGGTTCACTGAAGAAGAGGCTTTGACCATCGCTCATGCCTCTCAGCTTGTTGATGACAACGACGCTTTGTGTACCATTCATGACCCAACTTCCGGTATTGAGTACGAAGTGTACATCAGTCAGACTATGGATATTCTCAAACCAAAGCGCGAGTTGATGCGGACATATCCTATTTTCCATTTTCTTCCGGGTTACCCGATGGCAAACTCAGCAAGGCGATCTGACGGCAAAATGCATATTTTGATGACTACTCCGGGCAGCGCACTGGCGCACCAAGTCATGATAGCCGCCCGCGATGATAACAGCCCCTTTCATTTACATCGTATGGGTGTTGCTGCCCATGCTTTCGTCGACACATGGGCACATCAGAACTTCGTAGGCTGGTACGACGGTATTAATGGTGAAGATATGAATTTGTTTCCTAATATTGGACATGCAGACTTTATACATCACCCCGACTGGGTGGGCCATCGTTGGGATGACAATCGAATCATAAACAGTCAAATAAATAACAACCACCGTTTCCTTGACGCTGCCCAACAATTGTTTCTAGAGTTCTCTTTCTATACAAAAAACAAGGGCGCTTCTTTATGGCCTGCTTTACAGAAGGACCTGCAGGGTGCTATGGGATCTGTGTTCAGTGGTGAAAAACTGCAAGGTAAGGATGCACGTCTTAAGGCATATGACAAATTATTCCATATGCCCGAATATAACCCTCAAGCCTGGTTCGAAAGTACAGTTGAGACCGAGGTGCGGGGACTTCCTGACAAGTTTATGCCGTCTTTGACCATTTTCAAGGATTACTATAAATGGAAGGATAACTGGCAAAACTCAGACTGGTATCTGTTCCAGGAGGCAGCAAAGGCTCATCAGGCTTTTTGTATGACGGAACTTGAACTGTTATTCAAGCAAATGAATGTAGAATTAAGCGACCACTGATGCACTGACAGCTGTTCAACCAATGACCGCTTCCTTCTCTTTTCTGTATTCCCTGGAGCTTTATTAAACTTTTCCCTTTTTATAAAGAGGGGACATGTTCCTGAGAAAGACTACAGCTTCCTTCAATACCGCAATTAATTGATCAATATCAGATTCTTTTGTATCTCTACCGAAACTGATCACCAAAGTGCCCTGTGCATCAGCATACTCCCTGCCAATGGACAAGAGCACATGAGAAGCTCTGAGGGCTCCGGAAGCACATGCAGACCTTGTTGATACAGCTATACCCTTTTCATCCAGCATGAGTACAATGCTTTCTCCCTCAATATACTGAATTGACACAGAGACAAGATTAGGCAGAGAAAGTTTAGGATGCCCGTTTATAATTATATCCTCAATATTTTCCTTTAATCCCTTTATTAATCTTTCTTTTAACTTCTTTGTGTGTTCTACTCTGGATTCCATTTCCCGGAAGGCGAGGTCAGCGGCTACCCCCGTTGCGATTATGCCTATAATATTTTCTGTACCTGCTCTTCTTCCATCCTCCTGACCTCCTCCATCAATTAAAGGCCATGGCTTTACGCCCTTACGGATGTATAGTCCTCCTACCCCTACAGGACCGTTAAACTGGTTGGCAGAGAAGCTCAGTAGATCAACGCCCAAATCCTGAACATCAACAGGTATAACCCCCACCGATGCAACTGCATCACAATGAAAAACAATGCCCTTTTCCTTGGTAATCCTGGCAATTTCCTTTATTGGCTGAATAGTTCCAATCTCATTATTACTGTGCATGATTGATACCAAAATGGTTTCGTCTGTTATGGCGTTAGCAATATCATCGGGGTTTACCAGCCCTTGTCCGTTCACGGAAACAGAAGTCATTGTGTAACCCATCTTTAACAGTCTCCTGAGAGACTTCAAGACTGCATTGTGCTCAATATTGGATGTTATGATGTGTTTGCCTTTGTCTCCTTTAGAAAGGGCTATTCCTTTTATAGCTTGATTAATAGATTCAGTGCCGGATGAAGTAAAGATCAACTCTTGAGGTGAACAGTTAATTAATCGAGCTGTTTTTTCCCTTGCCTGTTCCAAGGCTTCTGTTGCCTGGTCACCAAGTTGGTGCGAACTTGAGGGGTTACCATAGTTTTTCTTTATTGCCCCAATCATAGTCTCCTGAACTTCTGGCGTGAGGGGATTAGCCGATATGTAATCTAAGTTTATTATTTTCATTTTAAATTCTCCTTGCCAGAATTCAGTGACTGTTGGGTATCTCTTTGCCGCAGTTTGTACAGAACTCCATTCCTGTAGCTACGTCTGTATCACAGTAAGGACAACGACAGGAATCTCCTTTTGTATGCTCATGCTTGTCTTCTGGTTTTGAAGGAGTTCTGACCTTTCCTGCTTTTCTATCTTCGTAGTCCTTTATTGCCAGTTGAAGAGCATCTGCCCCCAGGTTGGAACAATGAAGCTTATTTTTTGGTAAACCCTGAAGGGCCTCTGCTACCGATTTGTTGGTAATTTTTTTTGCTTCTTCAAGAGTCTTTCCTTTTGCCATCTCAGTAAGCATACTGGAAACGGCAATTGCTGCTCCACAACCAAATGTCTGGAATTTTATGTCCTCTATGCGGTCATCCTCGATCTTAAGATAAATATTCATCATGTCGCCGCACACAGGATTTCCAACTTCTCCAACTCCATCGGCATTCTCTATCTCACCGACATTGCGAGGGTTTTTAAAATGGTCCATTACTACTTCTGAGTACATCTTATCTACCTCCCTATATTTAAACCATTATAACTATTCTATTCATACTTTTGAAATATACACCAATTATTCCTTTGAAGCTACAAATTATTTGATTAGTATGTTTTTTGTTTGACATTTTTCCCTTCTTTAATTAGTTCCCAAGGCTTCGAGAGCTATCTCACTAACCCTTCGAATACCAAGCTGACGGTCTTTATATATTTTAATCTCTGTATTATCAGTTAAAAGAGCTTCAAGTTCTGGGTAACTCTTCCCAACACCAAGCAACCCAAGTGTCCATACAACCAGTGCCCTTATCGTTGGGTCTGATGACTTGATGTAGGGTAAAATTGCATTAACTGCACCTTTTTCTTGTAATATATGTGGTCTGATCTGTGCTAGTCTTCCGATGCCCCATATTATGCCACGTTGTAATGGTTGATGTTCTATATAATTTCCATCTTCTCGGATATAAGAAATAAGTATATGGGCAAATTCCTCTGCTAGACCCTGATGGCATGCCATGATTGCACCCATTGCCTCGGGTACACCCCATCCTATCCCGCCTGATTCATCGTTTAGATTCCACATGAGGCGGCGCATTATTATACGGGCTGACTCCATATCCTTTAAGGCAATATTTGAAACGACAAAACCTATAGAAGTAACAGCCTTCCACTTAATTTCCTCATCATCGTTGCAGAGTGAGGCGATAAGAGTATTTATAACCCTGCGAGGGGGTAAATTCGATAATTTATCCAGTGCCGTGTCAAAATCCGGCAATTTTAGCAGGCGCAAAACCTCGTTTTTTAAATTTGTTCTCCCTATATTCTTTTCCAACTAACCATCTCGGAATATATACCTTATGATTTTTTTATGTTATTAACGAGTTGCGAAACCTGAATACCCAGGTGGGTACACTCTTTTCCAAGAATGCATGCATCAGCATCCTGTGGATCAAGGTGCGTTGTGAGGTGATGCTGGTCCTTTTTCAAATCCACTATCCAGGCTTTCTTATTTTCATCGTATTTAACATCTACATCAATCCCGCATTCTCCAATCTCGGGATAGATTATTTTGATCTTATTACACAAAGTTTTGTGATCAAGCATAGTATTTTCCTCCTTTCCTGCGAAAAATTATACAGAAGTCCTTAAATAATGGTAGCTTTTATAAATATGCCCGTTTGGTCCAATCGCTCGATGGTTACTCTGTGTTCAATAATACTTTCCAGTCCCCGGTAACAGGATATTAGGCTGATCCTTCTAGAGTACAGCGGGTAAAGTCAATCTCTTTGCCACATCCTTTACATATGTGCTTTTTGTCGAATTCATCCGAAAATATTTCCTTTTCCTTCCCGCAATTCGGACACTTGCAGGTGAATACGCTCATATGCTTTAGTTCTTCAAAACCTGGGCAATGTTTTGGTGTTGTCATTATACCCTCCTGGTGTAATCAAACTATTTAATTTCTTACCATTTAAAAGGCGATATCATTTACATATATAACTCCCAGGGGGGTTTGTTCTACCCCTATTGATTAACCAAGGTGCATCCAGTGCTCTGATAACAAGGACTTGGCAAATTTATTTTTCTTGCACTGTGTCAGACTTATAAGTAGGTGCATTCTTAGGAGATTTACCCTTTTTGACTTCCTGGTAATAAGCATAAGTAAGGGGTTTGCCTTCGCGAAGTACCTGGGCACTGACAACATCTCCAAAAAATACCGTGTGTGTTCCAACATCAATCTGGTTAAATACCTTTGCCTCTACTACAGAGAGAGCATAATCCATAACAATTGGACAACCGGTATACCCTATTTTAATTTGGCTGCATTGAGAGAATTTATCCAAATCCCTGCTAGATTTAAAACCAAAGAGCCCAATAAAAGTCATTGGAGTGGACTCATCCAAAACAGAAACAGAAAATAAACCACTACTTGAAATGTACTCATGAGTGAGATTATTTTTATTGATACTAACCGCTATGCGGGGAGGTTCCGCTGTTACCTGAAAAACTGTATTCACAACCTGTCCACTGTACTTATCGCCAAGAACTGATGATATAATGTACATTCCATAACTGAAGTCCCAGATCGCTTTTTTGTCTATTTTGGAGTCCAATGTAGATTTCTCTTTTCTATAGTTAGTTTAAAATGAAAAATTTCCTTTGGAGCGAACATGAGCAGGATTATTGGGGTACCCATCTTGACGAAGCGGAAGATAAGCATTTTCAGGGAGTTTGAGTCCGAATGATGAGTTCCTGAAAATGCCTGAAGTTAGTCATAGATGGGTCAAAAAACCTGCACTAGAGAGTGGAAAAGGGAATTTTTCAACGTGGTCTAATTAGATAAGGTGAATAACAAGCACGTACCTTATTTTATGCCTTCCAAAGACCATGCAGATTACAGTATTCCCTGGCTGTTATCTTTTCTGCTTCTATGCAAAAGACAGCTTCGGGCGCTTCACCGGGTTTCAGGAATTTGCGATATGCCTTACCGTCTGCAATTACTTCTATCCATTCGATGAAGTGTTTTTCTTCCATAGGATGAGGAACGCTACCGATGGTCACCTTGAAACCATCCGTTGTTTTTTCTATTATGGGAACATGCTTTTCCCTGGCTGCATCGACCGTGTTTTCTACATAAAGCTTCATGGGCTGTCCGCAGCACACCAGTTCTCCTTTGCCATCGTGAATCATCTCTACTATATTACCGCAGATTTCACATTTATAAACCTCTAATCTCTTTGTCATTTTTTTCTCCTTTTTAATTATTTACTACCAGTTTTCTGCCAGTAGTTCAAAATGGGCCTGTGGGTGATCACATGCAAGACAGTTGTCCGGTGCTGTGTCCCCCTCGTGGAGATAACCGCAATTACGGCAGCGCCAAACCACTGATTTGTCCTTTTTAAATACAGTGCCCCCAAGTATGTTTGCCAGTAATCCAAGATAACGTTTCTCATGTTGTTTTTCAGCAATGGCTATTGATTCAAATATGTTGGCGATATCTTCAAAACCTTCTTCCCTGGCGATTTTGGCAAAAGAAGGATACATATCTGTCCACTCGTAGTTTTCACCTCCTGCTGCTTCCATCAGATTTTCGGATGTCTCACCTATGACTCCGGCAGGAAACGAAGCCTGAATCTGAACTTCACCTCCTTCAAGGAGCTTGAAGAGCCGTTTGGCGTGTTCCTTTTCCTGATTGGCAGTTTCCTCAAAGGTAAACATTATCTGTTCATACCCTTCCTTCTTTGCCTTGCTGGCAAAATATGTATAGCGGTTACGCGCCTGAGACTCGCCTGCAAAGGCAGTCAGGATATTTTTTTCAGTTTTACTTCCTTTTAATTTCATAAGATTCTCCTTTCTGTCGTAATTATTACTTAATGACTAAAAGCGATGTCAATGATTGCTGTTTACAAATAGTTATGTGGAACGTACACTATCCATTGTTTCTGGTCAGGAGAAGAAGTTTTCTTAAATGCAGCTGTTCCTGATGAATAAGTTCTTCAACTGCATCCTTTTGTGATTTTTTGACTAAACCCTTTATCTCAGCAAAGAAGACTATCGACTCCTTTTCAAATCCTATAGCCATATCAAGGGCATCTTTCTTGTTCTTTATATTATTTAGCACTTCATCAAAGCCATCTTTTTTCGTAAATACGTTTCTTTCTGCCAGCATGCGGATGTAGTCATAGTATTCCTCTTTATCCGTAATGGTAGGTTTGTAGTCGCTGAATGTTTCATAAAGAGACTCAAAGCTTTTTATGTGTTTTCCTTCCTCATCTGCCAAATCGTTAAACAGGCTTTTAACCTCTTTGTCTTCCATAGAGTTGGCTACGGTTCGATAGAAGGTAAGACCATTTCTTTCGATCTGCACTGCTACTTCGATTATTTCACCTCCAGCAAAAGATAACATGTTTCTCTCCTTTCGTGCTTTTATTTATAAATACCATAAGATTTGAAACCCTGTTTCGTGTTTCAGGTAATCTTCTTAAAATTATCCTTAGTTACTTTGCAGACAGGACATTCATCCGGCAAATCTCCATCAAAGACATATCCACATACCTGACATACATGGTAGTCAACCACTTGATCAGTTACCATGGCAGACAAGGCATCCTTGTAGAGTTTACTGTGCCTTTCTTCTACATCTCTTGAGCGGGAAAAACTCCAGGCGACATCCTCTCTTTTGAGTTCCATAGCTTCCTTGATTAAAGGCGGATATATTTGGGTATTGGCTTTGATCTCACTCTCAAAGGCAGCCTTCAAATTTTCCTCTGTAGTGCCTATTATTCCCTCAAAGTACTTGAGATATTCAGAGGCATGTACCCTTTCTGCCTCGGCTACTGCTTTAAAGAGACTGGCAATCTGGGACAGTTCTTCCTCTTCTGCCTTTTTGGCAAAGGCAAGGTTCCTTACATATGCCTTTGATTCTCCGGCGAAGGCATCTTTCAGTCTTTTTTCAAGAATATCCGGCATTTTCTCATAAAGAATAAACTGGTATTTTGATGCCCCACAAACAGGGCATTTATCAGGCGGGCCTTCACCTTCATGGATATAACCACAAACCGTGCATTTCCATTTTTTGATCATCGCCACCTCCCTTAAATTAGTTCAAACTGAAAAAAGCCGGGGTCAACCCTACAAGTCTGACAAGCGTTGCGCTATCTTCCTGCCAAGCTGATAACATGCCTCGATTCCATCTTTGTCAGGTACATACTGTATTTTCAAACCCGGGTCGACGACTTCAAATTTCAAAGCTTTTAATTCTTTATTGATCAGGTTAATAGCTTCACCACTCCAGCCATAGGAGCAAAAGGCAGCTCCAATTTTATTCTTTGGTCTTAGACCTTTCATATAGGTCAGAAAATCACTGACTGTTGGGAAAAGTTCGTTGTTCAAAGTCGGTGAACCTACAATGATAGCCCCTGCATCAATAATTTCTGTCATTATGTCACTTCTGTGGCAGGATCGCAAATGCATTGGTTTGGCATCTACTCCTTCCTCTCCCAGAGCGACTACTATAGCCTCAGCCATCTTTTTGGTGCTATGCCACATGGTGTCATAAATAACCACTGCCTTTTTCTTAGGTTTCTGATTACTCCAGTCAACATAAGCATTGATTATTTTACCAGGGTCTTTACGCCATATGATACCGTGATCAGGGCAGATTGTATTAAAAGATAACCCCATCTTTGTCACTTTATCGACGAGTTTAAGAATAAGCGGAGAATAAAGTAAAAGGATATTTGCAAAATATTTGAGGGCATGGGGCATAATAGCCTCGCCCATCTGATCGTCAAATCTTTCCAGTCCAGCGTAGTGCTGTCCAAAGGCATCACTGGAGAAGAGAAACTTATCCTCTTTGACATAAGTAAACATACTGTCTGGCCAGTGTAACATCCTTGTTTCCAAGAAAGTCAGATTCCTTTTGCCCAGATTCATCTCTCCGCCATCTTCCACCGGTTTATAATTCCATTTCTCCTGAAAATGACGGGAGAGATTTTTATGACCCATCTTTGAGCAGAATAGGGGCTTATCTTCTCCTATTCTGTGCATTACTCTTGTGAGACCACCCGAATGGTCCATTTCTGTATGATTGCTGATAACATAATCGATCTTTTTAGGGTCAACAATCTGACTTATGTTTTCGAGCAATTCATCAGCGAACTCTTTTTTCACAGTATCAATAAGTGTAATCTTTTCATCCATAATTAGATAAGCATTATAGGTTGTTCCCTGATAAGTAGAATATCCGTGAAAATCTCTAATATCCCAATCAATGGCTCCAACCCAGTAAATTCCGTCAATTATCTCTATCGGTTTCATGGGTTCCTCCGTATATAGTATTTACTCCTTTTCAAACTGGTCTTTTGATGCCCCACAGACAGGACATGTCCAGTCATCAGGCAGATCTTCGAATTTAGTTCCGGGTTTTACACCATTATCCGGATCCCCCTCGGCGGGGTCGTAAACGTAACCACATACTGAGCATACATACTTATCCATAGATATTTAACCTCCTTATTTAATTTATGGCTTCTTAAAAAGTCCATCTGCGGTGTTGCGCTACATCCTTCGTCGTTGCAGCGTACCCCTTAAGTACACCTCACTCCTCAGGATTTACGTGCCTTGCATATGGAACTTTTTTCTTTGCCATTTATATTTTGACTTTTTACAAATTCATCTTAATTGGTTTGTGCTGAAAAATATCCTTTCCTGTTCTCCTGTTAGTTTTTGGAACTAACAAGTTTTTCTATTCTCTTTTCGATCTCGTCCCTTACCTCTCGCATAAAGGTTATGGGTTTATCAGCGGGATCAGGCAAATCCCAGTTCTGGACAGGAACACCTGGTATAAAAGGACATTCGTCCCCGCAGTCCATTGATATTATTAAGTCTGGTTTCATATAACCTAAGACTTCTTCAGTAGATTTTGTTCTACGGAAAGCCATATCTATACCTTTTTCCTTCATTACCTCAACCGTCAACATATTTATTTCATTCGCCGGCTGACTCCCGGCACTTTCCGCTTCAATCCTGTCTCCAGAATAGTATTGAGCAAATGCACTTGCCATCTGGCTGCGGCAGGCATTTTCTATACAGACAAAGAGAATTTTCTTCTTATTGAGAAGAGGTTCGATAAGCGTTTTGACCTTTTCCTTCACGTCCATAAGAGCTGTGGGGTGCTTTGCAATATCTCCCGGCCCTTCTATTTGTCTATATGTGAGACTTCCATCAAAACTGCAACCAACAGCATCAAAAAAATATTTGGCTGTAAGAGTAACGCCTTCAAATAGATTTTTACCCCTCGTAGCACCGAGAGCCAGTAAAAAGCCCTTTCTCCACTTACGGCCCGGGTCTGTGAGTTTATGTATGTATCGCCTTGACCATAATGTTTGGCTGCGATCGATGAGGGCCTTTAATTGTGCCGGTGCCCCGTAGAAAAATATAGGGGTAGCCATTACTATTATATCTGCCTTCCAAAGTAGGGGATATATTTCCTGCATATCATCGCTGATGGAACAAAACCCCTCCTTTTCACAATTGCCACATTCATTACAGGGTGTTATCTTTTTGTTGGTTACTTCCAGCTTATATGTCTGTGCCCCAAGCTTTTCAGCCTCAGCCAGGAATGATGACAGCAAGATACCTGTGTTTCCATTCTTGCGAGGGCTTCCCTGTAATCCCAGAATAAACATATCTCTCTCCCAATTTATTCTTTATTCAACTTCGTATCCAAATCTTCCGACGTGTTCTCTAACCGTATCGATGCTAACAGGTTTTACCTCATCATAACTTGCCACACCTTTGTCTAAATCGACCTTTACATTTTTAACACCTTCGATTTCATTCAGGGCTTTAGTTACCGCCATAACACAGTGATTGCAGGACATCCCTTTTACCTTAATAGTTGTCATAGTCTTATCTCCATTTCTTTTAGTTTTTGGCATTATTTTTTACAAGCTGCCCGTTAAGTTTATATAGACTTTTTTATCTGACTAAACGTCCGGTAATCTCAGCCACATGTTTTCCCTGGAACCTGGCAATGGCCAGTTCGTTTTCGCTAGGTAAACGACTTCCGTCAGGGCCGACAATTGTAGAAGCTCCATAAGGGGACCCTCCGGAAACTTCATCAATAATCCTCTGTCTCTCTTCGGAATAGGGGACTCCGACTAATATCATCCCATGATGCAATAGTGTGGTATGGAAACTCAAGATCGTAGATTCCTGTCCTCCGTGTTGTGTCCCACTGGAGGTAAATACACTCCCCACCTTTCCTACCAATGCGTTAATTGCCCATAATCCCCCGGTGGCATCCAAAAATGTTCGCATCTGTGCAGTCATCATGCCAAAACGTGTTGGTGTACCAAAGATAATGGCGTCTGCTTCGGCCAGGTTTTCCAGTGTAGCTGTAGGGATATGGGAAAATGTTTTCTTGGTTTCTATTGCACCCATCTTAGTCAGGATTTCATCTGAGAGGGTCTCGGGAACTTGCAATAGTTTGACATCTGATCCACTAACCTGTCTGGCTCCTTCGGCAACCGCTTCTGCCAGACGATAGATATGACCATACATGCTGTAAAAAATGATGTTGACCTTCATTGTTCTATCTTTTCCTTTATTTGTATTCTTCCATAATTTCTTTTAATGTTGCACGGTCAACATTTGACTCTACAAGGGCACCGTGGTGCAAAACGGGAAAATTCTCCTCAAATGGTGGTCTATTATTTTGGTATATAACCCCCAAAGGGATTTGGTCTCCCCATTGATTAGCCATCTTAATGGCTGCGTCCCAGTCAGTCGGATCATAATTTTCATTAAGAGCATAAGACCTTTTCTTATACCAGGCAAAGGTGTTGACCTTGTTGAAAGAGACACAGGGCTGTAAAATATCGACAAGAGAAAACCCTCTATAAGCTAATGCTTTTTGTATAATATCAGACAGGTTATTAATCATCCCGGCAAAAGCACGGGCTACAAAACCGGCATGCATGGCAACTGCAACAGAGACAGGATTGAAAGCGACTGAAGATACTCCACCTGGATGGACCTTGCTGACAAAGCCTTTGTCGGAAGTTGGACTGGCCTGACCCTTGGTCAGGCCATAGACCTGATTATTGTGAACAAGTAATGTTACATCGATATTGCGACGTATGGCGGCAAGAAAATGGTTACCACCCTCTCCATAGTTGCAGCCATCACCGCTTTCTACAATAACAGTCAGCCTCGGATTGGCCAGCTTAGCGCCGGTTGCTACGGGTAGAGACCTGCCGTGGAGTCCGTTAAAAAGATTGGCTTTCAGGTAATGAGGCGCTTTTGCAGCTTGACCTATGCCCGAGACGAACAGTACCTGATGAGGTTCTAGACCGCTCTTTGCAAGGGCCTGTTTCACTGCTTCCAATATCGAAAAGTTTCCACAACCCGGGCACCAGGCTGTCTCAAACGTACCATAGTCTTTTTCTGTTACCATTACTTTTCTCCCTTTGAGTTGTGATATTAACTACTCAGTAAGTTTTTCTAGAATATATTCCGGTGTAATAGGTAGCCCATCATATCGAAGCACTTTCTTTTCGATTAGAAACCCGGTCTCTCTTCGAATTAATCGAGCCATTTGTCCAGTAGCATTTCCCTCTATACAAACTACATCCCGTGCCTCTTGCAGGTGACTTATAAAGTGTTCAGGAACCAGGGGCCAAACCTGTGAAAAGTGGAGGGTAGATACGCGCTTTCCACGGGATCTAAAATTAGAAGCTGCCTCAATAACTGCCCCCTTGCTAGAACCCCAACAGACCATAAGAAGGTCTGGTTTTTCATCACCATAAATCCAGGGCTTAATCACATCGTTAATGATTCCCTTCTCCTTTTGAAGCCTCTTATTCACCATATTAATGCGTACAGTTAGGTCCTCAGTGATATGACCGTCTTCTGTGTGCTCATCACTGTCAACAATGACAAGATGCTCAGAGTTGCCTGGTAAGAGCCGAGGGGAAACGCCGCTTTTAGTAATACTGTAGCGACGATACGGTGAAGGGTAAATGTTTTCATGAAAACCTGGGTTAACAGCCGAAAGATTATTAATGTCAAAAGGTTTTACGTTGCGATACGAATCAGCTAAAAACTGATCAGTAAGTATAAATACTGGTGACTGATATCGTTCCGAAAGTTCAAATGCCTTGTGCGTTAAGTGAAAACAATCCTCAATTGTACCGGGGGTAAATATAGCTCTGGGAAATTCTCCGTGACCTGAATGGAGCACAAATTCCAAATCTGATTGCTCGGTACGTGTTGGTAATCCTGTTGCCGGTGCAGGTCGCTGGGCAATAACAATAACTATAGGAGTTTCAGTCATCGCTGCAAGACTGATCCCTTCAACCATTAAGGCAAATCCTCCACCAGATGTACTTACCATGCTGGCAGCTCCGGCGAACGATGCCCCTAAGGCCATATTGATGGCAGAAATCTCATCCTCTGCCTGCTCCACAATTATCCCCATTCTTTTAGCTTTACCAGCTAGAGTCACAGCTATCGATGTTGCCGGCGTCATAGGGTAGAAGGAGTAAAACTTCAAACCTGCTGAGAGTGCTCCCAGGGCAATTGCCTCATTTCCGTTCATGACCAAACAATCTGGAGGATTGGATATCTTGGGTAGCTTCTGAAAAGAAATTGACTGTTTGTTTGTCCATTTAAACGCCTCCACAATGACCTGCTGATTTCTTTCAATAGTTTTTTGATCCATCTTACCTAAGAATTTATTCACTATTTCGGAAACTACATCTTCATTAAGCCCTATGATAGAACTTACTACACCAAGAGCTACAATGTTTGAAAAGATTCCTGTACCCAACTGTTTGAAGGGAACTTTGATGCAAGAATCATTAGAAAATTCAAATACCTCGTCAATAATAATTAAGCCTTCGTTAGATAGCTCTTTCTCATGAATCTTTGCAGTTTCTTGATTGAGGGCAATCAGTATATCTACTGATTCATCAGGGGCAATTACCTTATCGGTACCTATACGAATGGCATAAGTATTGTGCCCACCACGGATTCGGGACTGATAACTCTGAGTTACGACGATTGAGTACCCGCTGCGGACCAAGCATTTGGTAAAAATATTCCCTACTGTTGCTATTCCTTGTCCTGCCTCCCCCCCGATAAGCAGGGTAACAGTATTTGATGAGTGTTTCAATTCCATATCATGACCTCTTCGTCCCATATCTTCTCAAAATAGAGTTTATGGGCACCTTCTTCAGCAGCCAAGTTTTCGAAGAGCTTTTTTGACGGTTGGTCTTCCATAAGTTTAGCCATATCCGTGTAAAGTTTTATCGATGACAGCTCTCGCTTCATAGCTATCTGCACAATGTCCTGCCATGTCATATCCGGTGTCGGGTCCTTATCAACCAGGTAGTCTGCTATCTTAAGGTCAATAACCGGTTTTACCTCTCCCGCCACATAACCTTCGACATCAATGTTCCTGAGCCGGTCTCTGTGGCTTTCTTCAACTCTGGCTATCTTACGGAGTTCTTCTTCTATGGATTTTACCTTCACCTTTCCTGCAATGTCGTTATAGAAATCTACAGCTTCCTGTTCTTTTTCAATGGCAAAGTTAATAATCTCTTTCAAGCTGCTATCACTTTTCATAATTTCCTCCTTTCTTTATCGATGAAGCGTTGTTATCCACCCCAGGGCATTTTGGAATAAATGTCTGAAAGCTTATCACGGTATTCCCTGAAAAATTGTTCGTGAAATTTTTCCCAGCTTGAAAGCATCAATAGTGCTTTTCTTGCCTCCCCATCGGTATTTTTGGACATATTTTCGTAAAATTCACCAAGATCCTTTTCAATAAGCCATGCCGTATTAAAAACTGTAACATCGGGGACCATTGATCCGTCTATACATTGTTGCAAAAACTCTGACTTAGCTCTGGCATCAAAATAATTTGTGGGTTCTATAACTATTTGCTTAAGGTTTGATAGATTGATTTTATCCCCATGCATTAAAGCAGTTAGAATTCCTTCAATAAAAACAATATGTTTTTCCTCTTCCTTGATCAATAGTTTAAAGGCGCTGACCGCCGATCCTATACTCATCCTCTTAAGGGAGGATTGAAAGAAACTTTTTCCTGTTTCTTCCTGGTTCAAGGCATATTCGAAGACCTTGATCAAATTTTTATTGTCCGGCAGATGCTCGTCTTTGTTGTTTTTTGGCATAACTATGCCTCCTATAATGGTGGTCTCCGCTACTCTAGCACCACCTTAAGATGAGGGTATGGATATTATTCCTTAAATTTCTGTTTCCAGAAAGCCATTATACCATCTTTTCCAAAGGACAACTGTACCAGTTCCCAGCCTTGCTCGCCATGTTCGTTTAATAAATTATTAAGAATTTCCGTTTGATCTGGAGGAACTTTTTCCAGTGTACATTCGCCGGACTCTGAACAAAAGTAAACCAGTTCTCTAAAAATTCCGGCAGGATGTTTTGTGATTTGATATTTAAAACGTTCCATAATGCCTCCTTAATAGCTAATCAAAATTAATGGCTAATTTAAGATTATTCACATCTGTTACAGGATTTTTGCACACGTATTGTTCACATAAGTATACCGTTGGCTGCTGATTTATCTGATGAAGTGGCTTTATAAAAGGGACTAGTTTAGAGATTAATTTCTCATCCTCCCCGCCCGGCTTAAACAATAACACCTTATTGGGAAGAAAGGTTTTGTTGATGGTCCGGATCATCTCCTTTGTGGTTTCGAGGGAGGGATCTCCGACGATTACAATTTCCATACTTGGACCAACCATAAAATCGAGAGCGTTTAAGAATTGAGAGTATCCCATAGGCATAACGGTAACATGACTTGAAAATGCCTCTGCCAACTGATCAGCCTTTTTCTCAAGATCAGTGTTGCCTGTCATCCGTGCCAGACGCAGAAGATTCAGAGTTGCTACTGAATTGCCTGAAGGTATAGCCCCATCATATATCTCTTTAGCTCTGGCAATAAGTATCTCGTTGTCTTCCCCGGTGAAGTAAAAACCGCTTTTTGAATTATCCCAGAAAAGTTCGATCATATCCTTATTTAATGAAACGGCTTCTTCCAGATAGGAAGCATCGAAGGTCGCCTCATACAACTCGATGAGCCCCCAGACCAGAGCCGCATAGTCGTCCAGATATGCCGGATAAGAGACATCGCCTTGTCTATATCTGCGGAAAAGCCTTCCATTCTTTTTCTTCAATTTCCCAAGTATGAAGGAAGATGCTTTTTTTGCTGCGTTTATATAATCCTGGTCCCCAAATACTTTATATCCCTTGGCTAAAGAGGCAATCATAAGCCCGTTCCACGAGGTGAGAATCTTGTCATCTTTGAAAGGTCTAACTCTTTTGTCTCGGACTGTGAAGAGTCGTTTTCTGGCATCTTCCAGGATAGTCTCGAGTTCATCCAAGTCCATATTTTCCTGCTTTGCAAAAGTTTCAGGAGTTATGGATATATGAGGGATACTTTGGCCATCCTCAAAGTTGCCGGCATCACTAATTCCGTAAAACCGGCAGAAAAGATCGCCTGTCTCGTGTCCTAAGTTACTCTTTACTTCTTCAGGTGTCCAAAGGTAGAATGTCCCTTCTTTCCCTTCACTATCAGCGTCTTCCGCCGAGTAAAATCCACCTTCAGTGTCTGTCATATCGCGCAGCACATAGGTAAATATCTCACGGACTACCGTTTCGTACCGTGGATTTCCTCCAGCTTCATATGCTTCGGTGTAAGCCATAGCAAGCAAAGCTTGATCGTAAAGCATCTTTTCAAAATGGGGTACTAGCCATTTTTCATCCACAGAATAGCGGTGAAATCCATAACCTATCTGGTCGAAAATGCCTCCAAAACGCATGGAATTGAGGGTTTTTTCTGCCATGTTAAGGGCTGTGGACTCGTTGTTGCGCTTATACCACCTCAGAAGAAATGTCAACTGATGTGGTGTAGGAAATTTAGGTGCTCCTCCAAAGCCTCCCCATTTTCTGTCGAAACTTTTTAAAAGTTGCTCGTAACCCGTTTGAAGGGTACCCCTATCAAGAGGTTTGCCATTGGCAATAACGTCCCCTGCAAATTGTATTACGTTGGTTATCTCCTCGCCAGCCTTGAGCAGACGATTTCGCTCCTGATGCCAAAGAGTGTTGATCTGGATCAAGACATCTGTAAAACCAGGCATCCCTAGACGCCTTGATTTGGGAAAATAAGTACCTGCAAAAAAAGGTTTACCTTCCGTTGTCATGAAGATGGAGAGGGGCCATCCTCCACGTCCTGTCATGGACTGGCATGCAGACATATAAATTTGGTCTATATCCGGCCGTTCTTCTCTGTCTACCTTAATAGAAATATACGACTGGTTCAATAACTCGGCAACTTTGCTGTCTTCAAAGGATTCATGTGCCATAACATGGCACCAGTGGCAGGTTGCATACCCGATGGAGAGGAAAATAGGTTTATCTTCTTTTTTTGCATTTTGAAAAGCGTCCTCTCCCCAAGGATACCAGTTTACAGGGTTTTTGGCATGCTGGAGAAGGTATGGACTTTTTTCATCAGCTAAACGGTTAAAAAGCAAATTTCTTTCTTTCCCGTCCATACTATCTCCTTAAATGTTAGTTAGGAAGAAAAACAAAACCTATGGATAAAATTTGTATGGAATAGATTTTTTTCTTTATTACATTGAAATAACCTCTTTAATTCCCGGGATCTTTTCTTTTAAGGTCTTTTCTACACCCATTTTTAATGTCATCTGAGACATCGGGCATGTACCACAGGCCCCTGTCAGGACTACCTTTACTACACCATCGGTGACATCAACTAACTGAATATCCCCTCCATCTGCCTGTAAAGAAGGTCTTATCTGGTTGTTCAATACCTCTTCAACTTTTTCCTTCATTTTAAATCTCCTTTCTGGTTATGTATTTTAAACTATAATAACGGTAATCTGCTTTTTCAAGTATGTATCTTGAAAAAAGAATACTAAAACTATAAATACCCTATTAAGAGTGAAAAATCTAACATTTTTTATGTTATGGAATTTTTGGGCAGGTTAAATATGAACCTTGACCCTTTTTCAATTTCACTCTCTACCCTTAAATTACTTCCATGAGCCTCTATGATATGTTTTACAATGGATAAACCCAGACCAGTTCCACCTGACTCCCTGGACCTGGTTTTATCTACCCTGTAAAAACGTTCAAAGATTCTGGGAATATCTCTGGGGGGTATCCCGATTCCGTTATCTGTCACTTCAATTTGGACACTGTTATCTTTATCTAAAGCTGAAACCTCAATGTCTCCGTTATCAGGGGTATATCTTACTGCATTGTCGAGAAGATTTTCCATAACTGTCTCTATTCTTTCTTCATCAGCCAATACCTGGGGTAAGTCAGGGGGTATATTCACCTTGATCTTTTGACCCTTCTTCTTTGCTATCTCTTCGAAATTAGAGGTTACTCTAGACATCAAATCTACTAAATTTACAGGCCGGAGGTTAGGTTCTGTCTTCCCAATTTCAATTTGAGAGAGGTCAAGGAGATCGGTAATTAGTCTATTAAGCCTTTCAGTGTGTTTCTCAATTATTTCAAGAAACCTTAAACTTTTTTCCGGATCATTAAGTGCCCCGTTTTTTAAGGTTTCTACAAAGCCTTTTATAGAGGTAAGAGGGGTACGTAATTCATGGGATACATTTGCCACAAAGTCCTTCCTCATATTTTCAAGGTTCCTGATCTGGGTAATATCATGGAAAACTGCTACTACTGCCCATGGTTTACCTTCTTTGTTAGGGATAGCTGCAGCTTGAACCCTTAATGTTTTTTCTTCTGCATAGTGGAGCACAATTTCTTCTATTTTTGAAGTTCTGGTCTCCGAAACCTCTTGAAATAGAGAATTCAGGCGGCTTTGGCGAACTACTTCCCAGTGAAATTTGCCCAATGCTTTGCTGGAAGGCATATCAAACATCTCCTCGGCTGCTGAATTGAAAAGCATGACCCTTCTATTTCGGTCAATGGCTATAACCCCTTCAACCATCCCGCTAAGTATCGCCTGTTTTTCACTTATCTGCTTGGTTAGTATCTCGATCTTATTTTGAAGCTCAATGCTCATTATATTGAAAGAACGTGCCAGGTCTCCTACCTCATCCTTTGCTTCAGTCTTTATAAGTTCCGAAAAATCCCCTCTGGCCATTTTTCGGGCTGCCATGGTCATCTGAATGAGAGGTTTGCCCGTCCTCTTAGCTGCAATATACCCTATACCGAGAGAAAGCAGGGCAGCGATAATAGCTCCCCAAACAATTACACCATAGATGTGTCCCACCATTTTTTCTATCTTACTTATGGGAAGGGAACCCCTGACTGCCCCTATCTTTCCCTCCTCAATCTCAACAGGTAAAGAAATATACATCATGTGCTTTTTCAGGGTTTCGCTATATCTGATGCTTTTACCAGCCTTTCCCTTTAAGGATTCTCCTATTTCAGGCCTGTCTATGTGGTTTTCCATTTTTAGAGGGTCTTCTTCAGAATCTCCCAGCACAGTCCCAGAGGTGTCCACAATTGTAACTCTCATATGGATTTCCCTGCCCAGTTTTTTGACAAGAAAATCGATAGAATCAATTCTCCCATCAGCAAATTCTTTAGCCACTATATCTCTGATCAGGGTAGTATTAGTAGTAAGTTGAGAGACTAATTGTTCAAGATAATGCTCTTTAAGTGAGATACCAGCATACAGGCCGATAATTAGTAGAGAGATGATTATAAGGGAAGTTTGGGTTAAAAAGAGTTTCCATACTATTTTAAAGTTTGACATATTCTTGTTTTATTAGTTCAGGTTTCTTTTACATTAGTATTGCTTTGGAACATATAACCTATCCCTCTTCTGGTTATTAGGTAAGAGGAAGCCTCCTTCAGTTTGATTCGAAGCCTTCTGATATGGACATCCACTGTCCTGTCGGTAACAAAGGCTTCATCTCCTAAGACCCCATCCAGGATTTGTTGTCTTGACATTACCAACCCCTGTCTTTGAGCTAAGAAAAATAATAATCTAAATTCAGTGGGCGTGAGATCAAGTTGAATATCCTTCCAGGTTACTCTGTAGTTAGCCGAATCTATAAGCAAGTTGCCGAATGTGAGTATTTTCCTGGAATCTTTAGCTCTGGGACCTCTCCTTAAAACTGCCTTTACTCTCGCTGTTAATTCCCTTGTGCTGAAGGGTTTTGTAATATAATCATCTGCACCCAGCTCCAATCCAACAACTATATCCGGTTCCCCTGTTTTAGCTGTGAGCATAATAATAAGAATATGATTTGTATGTGAGTCCTTTTTTAGGACTTGACAGACTTCAAGACCGTCCATTCCTGGAAGCATCAGATCAAGAATAAGTAAATCCGGAATGTCTTTTCTGGCAAGTCTTAAGGCATCTTCTCCATTGGATGCAGAACTTACCCGAAAACCTTCCATCTCCAGATTGTACTTTATAAGTTCAATTATATCCTGCTCATCATCAACGATGAGGATCTTTTCTTTGGCCATCGCTTGCTTGGCTTATTAAAAAGTCCATCTGCGGCGTTGCACTGGATCCTTCGTCGTTGCAGCGTACCCCTAAAAGTACGCCTCACTCCTCAGGAATTGTGCGCCTTGCATCTGAAGCTTTTTACTTTGCCATTCCAATTTTGAGTTTTTTAGAGTCCATCAACTTTACTTTCAGAAGTTAACGAAAATAATAGCATTTTTGATTCATAAATCCAAATACTTATTTTATCTCTTCCTTTTGGTAACTCCCGTGTCTTATATCCTTTGCTTCAACCATATAGATAACACTTTCTGCTATATTGGTGGCAAGATCACCGATTCTTTCCAAATATTTCGATATCTGAATTATCCTGACAGACCTTGTAATGGTGTGCGGATCTTCCATCATAAACGTCAAAAGTTCTCGTAGTATTTGGTCGTCCAGATCATCAATTATCTGATCGCTGTCACACACCTTGAATGCAAGGTTTGTATCCTCATTAATAAATGCATCCAGAGATTCTTTTAACATCATTTGAGCCGCCCTTGCCATTCTTGGAATATCAATATACGGTTTTAATGGGGGTTCTTTATTCAACTCGAGTGCTCTTTCAGAGATGTTGACAGCGTGATCTCCAATCCTCTCAAGGGATGCAATTATCTTTACGCTCTTTATAATAAACCTTAAATCACGGGCCATGGGTTGTCGCAGGGCTAAAAGCTTAACAGCCTTATCCTCCAGTTTTACTTCAAGCTGGTCGATCTGACAGTCACACTCGATGGTTCTCCTTGCAAGCTCAGAATCCCGCTCAACCAGAGACTTCACTGCATTGGCAATGGCTTCTTCAACCAGTGTACCCATCTTCAGTAAACTTTCTCTCAAGTCCTGCAACTCTTTTTCAAACTGTCTTTCCATGGCCTTCCATCCTTTATTTAGTGGGATAACTTCCCTGTTATAGGGATTGTCTTTGCATATCTAAATAAAACTGATTTCCTTTTTTATCTTATCCAAACCTTCCTGTAATATAATCTTCTGTCATCCTGTTGGACGGGGCTGTAAATATTTTTTGAGTTGTGTCAAACTCAATCAATTTTCCCATCATAAAAAATCCTGTGTATTCCGACACCCTGGCTGCCTGTTGCATATTATGGGTTACGATAACGACGGTATATTGCTTTGTTAATTCCGAAATTAATTCTTCTATCTTAGCGGTAGCAATAGGGTCAAGTGCTGAACATGGCTCATCCATAAGGATAACCTCCGGTTCTACAGCGATTGCTCTTGCAATGCATAACCTTTGTTGTTGCCCACCTGAGAGGGAGATGGCTGAGTTGTTCAGTTTGTCCCCTATCTCTTCCCACAGGGCGGCATCCTTCAGGGCCTTCTCAACCCTGTCGGCAATTTCATTTTTCTTCTTAATGCCCATAAGCTTAAGGCCGAATGCGATGTTCTCAAAGATTGTCATGGGAAATGGTGTCGGTTTCTGGAAGACCATTCCGATCTTGCTCCTTAATGCTATATGGTCTATGTCTTTTTCAAGGGTATTCATATTGTCTATCCATATCTCACCCTCGTAGCGGTTGCCCGGATAAAGGTCATGCATCCTGTTGAGGCACCGGAGGAATGTGGTCTTTCCGCAACCGGAAGGCCCGATAAGGGCTGTAACCGTGTTTTCGCGCACAGAAAGCGAGATGTCCTCCAGGGTACGTGTACAACCAGAGTAACAGAAATTGAGATTTTTAACTTCTATCTTGACATTGTCGTTCATATTTTTGGTCACTTACCGTATCTCCATTTAAGTAACAACCTGCCCAATACTGTCAGCAACAGAATAAACACAGTTATCATAAGTGATGCTGCCCATGCCTGGCTGTGCCATGTACTGTATGGCCCCATAGCATACTGAAATATGCTCACAGTAAGGGATGAGACAGGCTCGTTCATATTTGCCGAGAAAAATGAATTATTAAAGGATGTAAAGAGCAATGGTGCGGTTTCTCCAACCACTCTTGCTATTGACAGAAGTATTCCTGTAAGAATTCCTGCCGCCGCCGCTCTGTAAACTACATGAGTAATTACCTTGTAGTATGGGGCACCCAGGGCAAATGCGGCCTCCCTCAGTGTCCATGGCACAAGAGAAAGCATATCCTCAGTTGTCCTTAAAACAACGGGAATCATTATAATTGCAAGTGCGATTGCACCTGCCCACCCGCTGAAGTGTCCAGCAGGTTTAACAATAATCGCATAGATAAATGTTCCGATCACTATAGAAGGGACGCTTACCATTATATCTGATAATACACTTATTAACCTGGCAATCTTTCTTCCCCGGGCATATTCTGCAAGGAATGTCCCCCCCAGAATCCCTATCGGAACTCCTATCAGGGTGGCAAAAAAGGTTATCATAAGGTGGCCGACAAAGGCATTCCTCAAACCGCCGCCTTCTATACCTGGAGGGACAGGGTCGTTTGTAAAGAGACTGAGATTCAGGCCACCAATTCCATGGACTATAACATCCCAGAGTATAAAAATGAGCCAGAAAAGGCCAAGAAAGGCGGCAAGGGTACAGATCGTAAGAGCAATGCCATTCTTCAGTTTTCTCGCCTGTGCCGTGGTCATTACTTAACCCCCTTCTCGGTCTTCAGTATAAAAAACTTCGCTATTGCAAGGGTCACAAAACTCAACACAAAAAGGATGAGGGCAAGATAAAAGAGAGATGAAAGATATATGTCTGTATCGGCCTCAGTAAACTCATTTGCCAGACTGACGGTTATAGTTGCTGCAGCATTGAAAAGGGATGCAGTTATCTGATGATTATTGCCCAGGACGAAAGCAACTGCCATGGTTTCACCAAGCGCTCTTCCGAGAGAAAGTACAATCCCTCCAAATACACCAAGCCTGGAATAGGGCAGCACTACATTTTTTACAACTTCCCATTTTGTTGCACCAAGTGCGTAGGCGGATTCTTTTGTCACAGTAGGAGTAAGGTTGAATGCATCTCTTGAGAGACTGGCGGTAAAGGGAATTATCATGATACTTAAAATAACACTCGCTGTCAAGAGGTCTATGCCCATCGGTGTGCCTTCGAAGAAAATTCCAACAAAGGGAAGCCTGCCAATGCTCTTTTGTAGGGCAGGTTCTATATAGTTGGACATTATTGGCGCCAGGGTAAAGAGTCCCCACATTCCGTATATTATGCTTGGTATGGCTGCCAGTAATTCTATGGCAGCGCCGATTGGTCCTTTTAGAAAACCTGGCGCTATCTCGGTTACAAAAATGGCAATGCCAATCGCTACAGGCACGGCAATTAAAATGGATAGTAAGGTCGTTACCGCTGTTCCAAAGAGAGTAGTCGCTGCCCCGAATGACCCTTTTACCGGGTTCCAGTCTGTTGAGGTGATAAATTGTAGAACCCCAAATTTCTCTATGGCAGGAAATGATTTCCAGATTAATACGTATATTATTCCTATAATTAACAGGAGAACCGACAGGGATGCAACACCGGAGAGCAAGGAGAAGGTTAAATCAACCGGGTTCTTTTTGGTAAGCATTAGCTAGAATCTTTCTTTTTTATCAACTACCGATAAAAAACAGGGACAGAGAGATTATACTCTTCTGCCCCTCTTTTTTCAACAGTCTTTGCGGGCTTAGTGGTTGTTATATGGCCTAGTAAATGCCATAGAGTTTCCAGTATGCCCTGATTTTGCTCTTTAATGAATCAGGAAGAGGAATATATACAAGCCTCTCAGCCGTTTTATCACCTTTTTTGAATGCCCAGTCGTAGAACTTAACCACATTGACATTCGACTCTTTCTTCTCTTTTGCAAGGAGTATAAATGTTGCACCTGCTATGGGCCATGCATTTTTACCCGGGGCATTGTTAAGCCAGAGGTAGAAGTGTTTCTCCGGGGCAAAATCAGCCGAACCTGCCGCAGCCTTAAAACTTTCAAAACTTGGTTCAACAAAAGTACCAGCAGAGTTTTTCAGGAGTGTATAGGTAAGGTTGTTCTCCTTTGCATAGGCAAATTCAACATAGCCTATTGAATAGCCAACTCTCTTTACATAGTTTGCAACACCTTCGTTACCCTTTCCTCCGATACCAACCGGCCATTTGACTGCTTTCCCTGCGCCAACCTTATCTTTCCAGGTGGAAGACACGGTATCGAGGTAATCAGTGAATATTGCAGTCGTGCCTGATCCATCCGATCTGTGGACAACGGTAATATCTTTGTGAGGAAGTGCCATGCCAGGATTTAATTTTTTGATGTTTTCATCATCCCAGAAACTTATTTCTCCAAGAAATATCCTGGAGAGTATATCCGAATCGAGCCTGAGTTTGCCTGCTTTTATACCAGGAATGTTAACCACAGGGACAACCCCTCCAATAACTGCAGGGAATTGGAGTAGTTTGTCTTTCTCCAGTTCCTCCGGTTTAAGAGGCGCATCAGAGGCTCCAAAATCAACGGTTCTGCTTTTAATCTGTTGTATTCCTCCACCTGAACCTATAGACTGATAGTTGAGTTTTACACCGGTAGCCTTGTTATAGTCATATGCCCATGCAGAATAAACAGGGTAGGGGAATGATGCCCCTGCACCGTTCAGCTTACTGTCAGCAGCAAATGAGCTACTAAAAGACAGAAGGGTAATTGCCAATACAGTTATTATATATGAAAACTTAGTTTTAAACATGTAGATACCTCCTTCTTCATGTCACACACAAAAGGGTTTTTCCCCTCGTTTAAATTCACAGTTATTTTTTTAGGTGCAATATACAGATAAATTGTTACAGCAATGTTACGAATGTATTAAGTTTTGGTTACGATACCTCCTTTTCTTTGTATCCTTCTAATCATCCTTTTGAGAAGCTCCTCTCTGGCGTCCAGGTTTCCATCATTTACCAGATGAATCAGATTTACTTCGGACAGAGAGGTAAACTTTTTCTTTTTAGCTCTGGTTTTGTCTGTTGTGTCTTTATTCAAAGGATGTTTCACCTTTATACTGAAGAAGAGGGGAGCGTTGTTGTTATTGATCGGACAACATCATATCCAGCTCCCCATTTTTTCTTCTGAAGGAAGTTATATTCCTTAGAACTTATACTGGAGCTGTACCAGAATTTCGTTGTTGTTGACAGAGCTTCCACCTGTATCTTCATCGAACATATAGTATTCAGCCTTCAGTTTAACATTCTTTGCAAGTTCGGTAATCAAAGCGATGACAGTTGATTGTCTATCCCATGTTGTTGTGCTGCCGACGGCCTGTGGCCAGTCCACATTCATCTCTCCATACCTTACCAATGGTTCGATAGACGTTATGTAATTTTTGTTTCCGGTCTTAATCTTGTATGAAGCCTGTGCATACCAGCCATCTCGATCCAGGGTTCCATCTTCAAACTTGGCTATTTCTCCCATAACGGTAAGGCCTTCCACCATAAAGGTTACTCGACCTCCATAACGGGTCTGGGTATTATCAGTAGAGGTGTATCCCGGGAAGTTACTTGCCAGGAAGGCCACATCTGTGCTATCCAATTGACCTATAAAAGCATAGGCAAGGACATCAAGATCAACCGGGCCTATTTTGGGGGCTACCCCAAGTTTTAAACCAAGTTCCTGTGCACCGGTTTTTGTTCCGGCATTACGGTCATCTCTCACCATCTTATAACTGGAATCTTCTCCGATCTGTTTGGTACCCAGCCTTAATCCCTCACCGTAGGAAATTCCCCAGTAAACCGGTTCTATCTTTCCTTCCAATGTTATCTGGTATTGTTCATACCTCCACATGGCTGTTCCAATCATAGGATAGATCTCGGTCTTTCGATCTGCTCCTATGAAACGCGGGAAGAGACCGGTTGATATCTTTGTATTATAGGGTAATTTCAACTCGGCGGCAAAAGCAGATACAATTGTAGTATCCTGGTTGGCTTCCAGATCGGCCCAGAAAGAGAAACCGTTTGAATCAGAGCTGATCTTAGGTGTAAGTACAATCTTGTCAAGCTGGAATCGTGCATTTTTATTTGATATTCCTGTGTCATCGTCAGGTACCAGGTATTCTAATTCTAATGTTCCACCAATATCCAGGTTCCATCCTTTTGCAGAAAAGAGATGGTCAGACTTTTTTCCTTCCATAGTTGCCTTTTTGCTAAGTTCGTCATACTGCGATTGTGGAATGACATCTTTATCCTTAAGGATGTCCAGAATCTCCTGTTCTACGGTCTTCTCGGCAGCCTGAACTGCAGGTAAACCGGAAAAACCAAATAAACCGGTAATCATAAAGAGAAAACCTACTGTTTTTATAAATGTTTTGTTCATATTTAATTCCTCCGTTTAATCTTATAAATTAATTATATGTTATCTATTCTTTTAATTGCAATTTGGTAAGGTCTGTCAGTTTTGTTCTGTTCCACATCCCTCCCTTCCTATTTGTTTGATTTGTGGGAGAGCCTGTGGTAAAAAAAGAAAGGCATACGAAAGAGGAGAACATCCCCTATAGTATGTCACCGGGCTATCAGGTTTGATGCTTGCCGGCTCCCTGATAGCCCTTTTATTACCTCGAAATCCCACATTGGGGTTATGTAATCGCTGCGGATCAGCAGCAAGACAGGAGGTGAACTTGCTGCCGGTCGTGAGGTGTAAGCGCCGGGTGAAAGCGCCGGGTAACCTGCAGATATTCACCCGCAACGATTGTTTGCATTTATCAGAGTGCTGTTAAGGTTTTAAATATAAAGCAACCTTCGAAATTTATGCCTTCAGGTTAGTTTAATATTGTTACGGTTTTATTACCCTCAGGTTAAGATTTGATTAAGACTGGCGAGATTTTTAGGTTGGGTTTTTGAAAGGAGTGTCTTTCAACCAGATTCTTAGCCAATTATGACCTTTTTGTTAGAAATGCATGTATGGCTTTATGAGCTCCGAATTTCCCCTCGATTTCTACTGTCTTCAGTTCCTCAATTTTAAAAAGAGGGGCATATAAAACTTCCATCTCGTTTTCTGAAGAGAAGTATAACTCAGTGTCAAGAGGGGTCTTTCTGTATTTGCTTTCACCGCCGAATTGGGGGTTATCCTCACCGAAGAAAACGGATAGATATCGCCCGTACTGATTAAGCAGTTTGTATACATTATTTAGATATTTCTTTCTTGATTCCGGGAAAATATGATGCATTAACTCCCAATCATATACAAAATCGAATGTATCCTGAATTTCATATAAATCACCGAGAACATCTGCCTTGATAAAGTTACAGTCCACTCCTTTTGCTTTTGAGGATTTTATTGCAATTTCAATTGCAGTGTCTGAAAAATCTACACCAGTAGCTTTAAACCCCATGCGTGATAAATAAATGACATAATTTCCGGTCCCGCACCCCAGTTCAACAGTTTTGCATGGTTTTATCTTTCCTTTTTCCACAAGATTTTGTAGAATTTTTGGAGGAGTTTCGATATTCCAGGGAATTTTTTCAAGCTTTACATTTTTGTATATATTTTCCATTTGGTCTTTTAACATGGACTTTATCCTTTGTTGTGGGAAAAAACTGGGGATAGGCTGTGGAAAATCACTTTTGCTGGTAAAAACTTACTTTTTAAGACTTGTTTTATGTTGCAATTTTTGAGTATCAAATTAAATTGTCGCTGACCCTATTTATTAGATATGAGAAGTTTCTAAATTTATATTTATTGAGTATAAAGCCAAAATCAACCGGCGATGAAGGGGGTCAACTGGATTTAAAAGTTAGACATAGTTTCATAATCCGTTAGTTGCTATATAATCAATATGCTTTATTGTTTTTACATTAATGAACATTTCAACATGTGCTGAAGATGGATGAGGTAATAATAATCGATCAGTACTCATAGTAACTTTCGTAATAAGGTTATCATCTTCCAGGAGACAGAAAAATGGGTCTTCTCCATTATCTGGTCTATTTATTTTTGGCAAAGCTTCTTTATTGTCAGGTACTCGTAGTGCATTAAATATAGTCTTAAGCCTGCTGTCAATATCGCCACCCTCGGTGATTATTTTATCAGGCATTCCCTGGCGCATTAAAATATCAATCTCTGCTATTATAGCGATTTTCTCACTGATCAAAGGCAAAAAGTTAAAATTACCAATGTTTTTTATTAAGTCACTTTTCAGATCTGCATTTTTCATCAATAATTGGTTGTTCCATAATTCTTTAATTTGAATATGGAATTCCTTTCGAATAGTATGTTTATCTTCCTTGCAAGCATTGGACTTTAGATCACCGCAGAACTTTAATGTGAATTCCATTATTTATTTATCTCCAATGTCTAAAAGGTTATTAAGCGATGAAACAAGTGTAGCAGAAACAGGTTTTTTTTGTAAAATTAAATAATACTCACCGGTTTTTGAGCCTGAATATTGCCTGAAACAACATATTCTCCGGCAAGGCTTCCCGGGAGTAAAGTATCGATCAGTTCCTGGCTGATATCTTTGGGTGTAATAGAAATATTTTTAAACCCGGCTTCTTTCAGCATCTTTTGTGTATCTTCAATCGTAGCTGCTCCACCAATGCAGGCCGATACCATGGCCAGGTCATTCTGGATATGCTCAGGCAAGGGTTTAAGAGCGACGATATCTGAAACTGCCAACCGGCCACCTGGTTTAAGCACCCTGAAAGCATCCCTGTATACTTGACATTTATCAGGTGAAAGGTTTATCACGCAGTTGGAGATAATAAGGTCTGCCACGTTGTCTCCGACCGGAAGATGTTCAATCTCTCCCAGTCTGAATTCCACGTTTTCTACCGCTACCTTTTCCTTGTTTTTTCTAGCCAGACTTATCATTTCAGGTGTCATGTCAACCCCGATGACCAGGCCTTCAGGGCCAACTTCACGTGCTGCCAGAAAAGTATCGAAACCGCCACCGGAACCCAGATCAACAACCACTTCACCCGGTTTAATAGAGGCAATTGCTTGAGGGTTGCCACATCCCAGCCCGAGATTGACGCCGTCCGGAACGGTTTTCAGATCTTCCTGAGAATAGCCCAAAAAGGCAGAAATCTGATCCGGACTTATAAACGGTTTACCACAACAGGAGACAGGGCCACAGCAGGATTTAGAAATTCCAGCATCGCTGTCGTTACTGCCCTGTACAGCAATATTACTGTAGGTCTGTCTGACGTTTTCCCTAATTTCTTCTCGTTTCAACTATTAATCTCCTTTATATTGGTGAATATGCACACTATTGCACATATAAATTCAAAAAATATTGCCTAATCAATTTTACAACATGAGGGAAAGCACTCTTTAATACAGGTTTTCAGCAGTTCCGTAATATTGGCAAACCGATTCAGAAAACCCGTGGCATTGATACTGTAAAACATATGCCGGCTTTCTTTTTTGCAATTAAGAATACCCGCTTCCTGCATCAGATTCAGGTGTCTGGATATGACAGATCTGTCCTGAGGCATATTTTCGGCAATGGCGCCGATATCAGCACGCCCGTTCAGCAAGAGAAAGCGAATGATCTGAACCCTGACCGGCTCACCCATGGATTTAAAAAACTTTGAATCCAATACGTCAACAAGTTTGTTGGCAATATCAAGCTGTTTTTGAGTATATATCGTTTCCATGATTAATACATTAATGCACACACATGCATATGTCAAGCTTTTTATTTGTTAGATATTATTATGAATTGATATTTATGCTGGAAGGGTATGATGGGTAGAGGTCTTGGGGGGTCATTTTTGCTGTCAAAAACTTAGTTTTAAAGGACAGAACACTATGCCCATTTTTACTTATCTAAATTGTTGGTAGCTAGCTCTATTTGTTTACCAAAATAAAAGACCTTACCCTCTGCGTTTGCTTTGCATTGGTTCCGCAGGACAAACTCCACGAGTTATTCTATGACCGTTCCCTTGCCGGTCTTCTGATACTCAAGCACGACATGATTGACGAACGCGATTCTCCCCTTGGAATCGGCTCTAAATCCATGGGACGCGCACCAAACAGTAAATGTTTCCGGATCGATGTCTGCGCGAATAGCGATATTGCCACTATACTTAATTAGTTCGCATTCCTTTCCGACAAGAGCTTTCCATTCTTCATAACTGGCCGGCATATTTTTAGAATCGGTAAAGATCGCGAGCGCACTGTGGTAAGTAGCCTCGTCCTTGAACCAGGCAATTCCTATGACATCGTTCATTATGATACTTCCTTTCATCCTCTCTTTTACAGAATCCCGGTGATGTAATCACATTTCTCACTCATAAGTTAATACCCAATGGGGAAGTCAGAAGCATCCAAGGTTATTAACGTATCTAATTAATGGTCAATGAGTTTTAATCTTACGGCAAACCTGCAGAAAGGTACGATCACGGCTGACACATTAAAGACGAGTTTAATAATAGATTGTAAGCCAAATCGTTTCGCATGTAGAATCGGTCCACTCAACACGATGTTTTACATGAGCACCAATGTTTAAATAATTGCCTGGCTTAAGCTCCACAATATCATCTTTATTCTCAAGCTTCAGACCGGCACTTCCTTTCACAAGCAAGACAAACTCATTTTTTTCCTGATCGTACCAGAAACCTTCGGGTGAAGCGTGCCCTCGCGACACGATTCGTTCTATCAATACATTGTACGTTGAACATATTGTATCGAAGACTTCTTCAGGCAATTCTTTTGGTATACCTTCGAGCAAAGATCCCATCTCTATAATTCTTTATCTGAATTTAACGTTCCGGTTCAGCGGCTGAGGTGCGCCGTCTGCTGGAAGCGTTTATTAACTGACCGTTTTTGCCGCCCTGGTAGAAGCCCTTGAAGACGTTAATGTTAAGATCAGGAGAGATCGAAACGGTCAAGGTTCATTACTTTATTCCACACTTCTACAAAGTCGTGCAGGAACTTCTCCTGGGAGTCCTCACATCCATAGACTTCCGCCAGGGCCCTGAGTTGGGAGTTCGAACCGAAGATAAGGTCGACACGAGTGCCGGTCCACTTGAGTTCACCCGTTACTCGATCATGACCCTCAAACACGTCTTCGTCTTCCGAGGTTGCCTTCCACGTCGTGCTCATGTCGAGCAGATTCACGAAGAAGTCATTGGTAAGCATCTCTGGCCGCTTGGTGAAGACACCGTGTTGAGACTGACCGAAGTTGGTATTCAATACGCGCATACCGCCAATGAGAACCGTCATCTCAGGGGCGGTCAGCGTCAGCAATTGAGCCCGATCAACCAGAAGTTCCTCTGCCGATACGGCGTATCTGGTTTTGAGGTAGTTACGAAAGCCGTCTGCAACCGGCTCGAGTACTGAGAATGACTTCACGTCGGTTTGCTCCTGCGATGCATCAGTGCGTCCCGGTGTGAAGGGAACGGTCACATCGTGGCCGGCATTCTTTGCAGCCTGCTCAACACCTGCGCATCCGCCCAGAACAATCAAGTCAGCGAGAGAAACCATCTTTCCGCCAGACTGAGCGCTGTTGAAATCCTTTTGGATTCCCTCAAGGGTCTGCAGTATAGACTTCAGTTGGGTCGGCTGGTTAACTTCCCAATCCTTCTGCGGCGTAAGACGGATACGCGCACCGTTCGCGCCGCCACGCTTATCGGAGCCACGGAATGTAGATGCCGACGCCCAGGCCGTTGAGACCAGTTGGGATATAGACAGTCCTGAAGCAAGAATTTTGCCCTTCAGGTCGGCGATGTCCTGCTCGTCAATCAGCTTATAATCGACTGCAGGCACCGGGTCTTGCCAGATCAGGTCCCCTGCCGGGACCTCCGCGCCGAGATAGCGCGACCGGGGTCCCATGTCGCGATGGGTCAGCTTGAACCACGCCCGTGCAAAGGCATCCGCGAATTCCTTGGGATTTTTCAGGTAGTGCCGTGCTATTGGCTCGTAGATGGGGTCGAAGCGAAGGGAGAGGTCCGCCGTGGTCATCATGGGCCGGTGTTTCTTTGATGGGTCGTGCGCGTCAACCACCATGTCTGCCTCGGCCACGTCCTTGGCCAGCCATTGATTTGCTCCGGCCGGGCTCTTAACCAGCTCCCACTCGTATTGGAACAGCACCCTCAGGTAGGCCATATCAAATTTGGTGGGGTTCGGCTTCCAGGCACCCTCGATGCCGCTGCTGATCGTATCGCCGCCTTTGCCGCTGCCAAAGCTGCTCTTCCAGCCGAGCCCCTGTTCCTCGATGCCGGCGGCTTCAGGTTCCGGACCAACAAGCGCAGCATCGCCAGCACCATGACACTTGCCGAAAGTGTGCCCGCCCGCGACGAGTGCGACGGTCTCTTCGTCGTTCATTGCCATGCGCGCAAAGGTCTCTCGAACGTCACGGCCGGATGCGACAGGATCAGGGTTGCCGTTCGGGCCTTCGGGGTTCACATAGATAAGTCCCATCTGCACGGCGGCGAGAGGATTCTCTAGATCACGGTCGCCCGAATAACGTTTATCGCCAAGCCACTCGGCCTCAGAGCCCCAATAAATGTCCTCTTCCGGCTCCCAGACATCCTCGCGCCCACCGGCGAAGCCGAATGTCTTAAAGCCCATTGACTCCAGAGCGCAGTTGCCGGCGAGGATCATGAGATCGGCCCAGGAGATTTTCTTGCCGTATTTCTGCTTGATCGGCCAGAGAAGCCTGCGCGCCTTGTCTAGGTTCACATTGTCGGGCCAGCTGTTGAGGGGAGCAAAGCGCTGGGTGCCGGAACCAGCGCCTCCACGGCCATCGCCCATGCGGTATGTGCCTGCGCTGTGCCACGCCATCCTGATGAAAAGCGGTCCATAATGGCCGTAATCCGCAGGCCACCAGTCCTGCGAGTCAGTCATCAGCGCATAGAGGTCCTTCTTCAGGGCATCAAGGTCGAGTTTCTTGAATTCCTCAGCGTAGTTGAACTCCTCGCCCATAGGGTTGCTCATGGGAGAATTCTGATGAAGAATCTTGAGGTTCAACTGGTTCGGCCACCAGTCCCGGTTCGACCTGCCGCTGCCGGCAATGGGTTTGCTTGTCCTGCCCGTGACCGGGCATTTGATGTCTTCATTCATAAATTTTCTCCTTTCTTTGTCGGAACTTATGCACCGAGCTGCGTTCGATATCGTGCTCCGGTGTCCATCTGTCCCAAACGGATCGATTGCTTTCTGTGAAAGAGATAAGGTACTATATGATAATAATTATCAATTAAAGGCAAAAAAATATATTACACCTTTTCTGCCATGCAATCACTGCATATGCCGAAAAAGTCCAATCGATGATTCAGAATGGTAAAATTGGTCTCGGATGCGACCTCTTTCTGCATTTCATCCAGGCTATCCAGATCCGGGTCGACAATTTTTTTACACTTGATACAGATGACATGTGGATGGGGGGTCGGGTTGTTTCCATCATATCGGTTGCTCCCATCCGGGAACCCTAATTCCAGAACCTCACCCAATGATTTAATCAATATAATATTTCTGTATACAGTGGCAAGGCTCATGGTGGGGAATTTTTTTTTAATCTGGTAAAAGATATCTTCAACACTGGGATGGCCTTCACTCTTTGCAAGAATTGTAACGATCGCCAGCCGCTGAGGCGTCAGCTTGTGGCCATGACCCTTTAATTTCCGGATGATGATATCAAACCTTTTTTTATGATCTTCCACTTGAGTTCTCTGTATCCTAATTGATAATGATTTTCAATTAACATTAATTCGCTTATCAGTCAACGTTTATTTTCATCCTTTCCATATGATCATTTCATTGGTTATTATCGTTTTTTTTACGATAGCATTTGTGTTAACACTTATATATCTCTTATGAAATTGAATTTTACGTTCAACCTTTTCTGGAAAGGATTACCATTTTTTCAATAACCAAAACCCTCTGTGATCATCTGGAACGATCACCAGTTTTAAAAACTTCAAAACCATGTGATCGGTTAAAGAAATTCCGGAATCACAAAATGAGGACTGTCAGATCTGTTTTTCAAATCACAGTAAAAAGAAAAAATGTTCGATTTCTGATGATATAAAAGGAAATCACGACAAAAAAATTATCGATCGAAATCTCACGATGAAAAAACAGAGAAGGCTTTTTTAACTCCGGGAGCATCATTATCACTCAACAATATATTCATGTTCATCCCCGTATTGTCTTTCTCTCCCTTTGGTAATGAAATAACTTGATGGATTGTTCGCAAAATGTATGTTTGATTCATCATTCCCAAAGTCCACCTTCGAGTCTATAACCGGAATGGTCAGCTTTGACATATGCTGTGGGGAACTAAACACATTAACTTTGCCGAATGAAGGGGACGGTAAGTGAGCATATGGAAAATCATAATATATTGACTCGGAGCATGTGATTTCGAATCGTATGCGGTGGCCTGTTAGAAAAAGATTCGCGACTGGCCAAATTTCAATAAGAAACTCATATATTTCGCCAGGGTTTAATTGTTCCTTTTTTAAATGAGGATGAAACGGACGATATGGGAGTGATCGGTTTTTGTCGATTGCCCGATGTGAAGCTTTAAGCCACCCTTTGGATAATACTTTGTAGCTCCCATCCTCATCTTCGTCGCAAAATTTCACATAGAAATTCGTATCACGGGCGCTGCAGGATGCATATAGGGTCAGAAAGATATGCCCGGTTATTTCTACTTCCGAACATAATATAGGACTTCGATAAATCAGTTGTGATCTGCCGAAATGTCCCAGTGAAAATATCCACGACAGATATGAGAGAGCCCTTTCCTTTGAATTCGGTTTCTCTAAGCTAAGCTGTCCGAGTTTGCCGCGATCTCCTATTGGCCGAAGGTATAAATCGGTATATTGTGTTCTTTCAATTGGCCATTCCTGTTCTGAGCGCCATTTGTTTCTGCCCATTATCCAGATATTGACAGGTGGCTCCTTGTCTATACCTGTATCCATACCTTTTAACCAGTGATCATACCACCTCAAGGACTCAAGGCGCCAGGAGCAGTATGGCCGAAAAGGGACTTGCGGCGGACCTATGAGCAACCGTTTAGGCCCTTCGGCGTCTCTGTATGCGTCAAAAGCGCCTCTCAGGTGGAGCCCAACGGCATATTCCCATCCGGACCCCACATAGACAGGAATTTCCAACTTGCCCTCACACCAGTATGCTGAACTAGTTTCGCTAATCTAAAATTGACCCCTTTTGAGGGTAAACGCTAACCCAAAATTGACCCCCTTTCAACAAAAACTCTGATAATGAAATTGCCATACGGCAATCAGACAATTATCGGAGGAAAGGAGAATGCTGAAAGTGGATCAATATGAATTCATTCGGACAAGCTATCGGGTTTACGGCAAAAAGATCAAACAGATCGCCAAAGAAACAGGACATTCCAAAAACACAATCAAGAAGGTTCTTAGAGAGGAACATAAAGGATACAAAGAAAGAGACAACCAGCCCTTTCCCGTGTTGAAACCTTATCTTGAGATCATTGACGGATGGCTTGAAAGTGACAAAGGACATCCAAGGAAGCAGCGGCATACGGCTATCAGGGTTTTTAATCGACTTAAAACGGAACATAATTTTGAAGGCGCTGAGACCACAGTTCGTCGATATGTTCGCCAAGCCAAATTACGGTTGGGATTAAATGGTCGTCAGGCCTTCATTCCATGTGATCCGGAAGCCGGGGTTGAAGGCGAAGTTGACTGGGGCAGATGCCGGGCGATCATCGGCGGGCAAGAAACACCGTTAAAGTTTTTTTGCATGCGTTCAAAATATTCGGGCAAACATTTTGTCCGGTGTTATCCATGTGAACGGCAGCAAGCATTGTTTGACGGACATATTCGGGCGTTTTCTTTTTTCGGGGGCATTTTCCCCATACTGATCTATGACAATTTAACTACGGCGGTACAAAAGATATTTTCAGGTAAAAAACGTAATCTTCAAGCGTCGTATGACAAGTTTCGGTCCTATTACAATTTTGCGCCGGTATTTTGCAATCCCGGCCAGGGTCATGAAAAAGGTGGTGTTGAAGGTCTGGTGGGATATGCCAGACGCAATTACATGGTGCCCATTCCGGAAGCAGACACATTAGAACAGCTCAATGAACGGCTTTTGGAAGCATCTATGGCCTATGGCGGTCACCGGATTGCAGGCAGAGAGCAGACCGTAAATGAGCTATACGAGCAAGAGAAAAATCATCTGATCGCATTGCCGGATTGTCCGTTTGGCAATCTTCAGACAGCGTGCGGTAAAATCAACAAGTACTCAACGATCGTTGTTGATAAGAACCGATATTCGGTGCCGACCCAATATGCTTATTGCAAGGTCAATATTATTTTGCATGTGGACCGTGTGGAGATATTTTACGCAAATAAAAAAATTGCCGTTCACAGTCGTCTTTTTAGTAACAACCAGTGGGGCCTTAATCCGGCCCATTATCTGGAGTTGCTCCAACAAAGACCCCAGGCCTTTTACTCGGCACGCCCTATCCGGCAATGGCGCAGTAGTTGGCCGGATTGTCTGGAGCGGCTTTTAGACCTGTTTATAAAAAAGCAGGGAGATACCAAAGGGGTGAAAGACTTTATCTCCGTATTGATGTTGTATAGGGACCATGATGCTGAGGCAATTGAAACAGCCATAGAAAAGGCTCTATGCGCCAATACCGGTTCCAGCGATGCAGTCAAACATATTTTAATAAACACCCATGGCCAGGCCTTCCATTTTGATTCTTTGAAAAATTGGCAAACGCTTCCACCGGCGGATGTATCCGTTTATCACCAGATCGGAGGTGCCCTATGAATGCCGGAATGATTGCGCTGTTGATGGAGAATCTAAAAGCCCTGAAGTTATCGGCAATGAAGCGGGATTTGGATAGTTACATTCGCCAAGCCAAACAGGACAAACTGGACTATGATGAATTTTTGCTGAATTTAACCGAAATCGAGGTTTTAACCCGGAAAGAAAACGGTTATAAAAGAAGACTTTCCGATGCCAAATTTCCTTTGACCAAGCCCCTTGAGACATTTGATTTTGGAGCGGCTTCGGACCTGGATGCCCGGTTGATAAAAGAATTGTCCGGATGCGAATATGTGAAAAAAGCCCGTAACATCATCTTTATGGGCAAAAGCGGCACCGGCAAAACGCATCTGGCCACCGGCTTGGGGATAGAAGCCTGCAAAAACGGTATAAGGACACGATTTGTCTCCGGGTGCAGTCTGGCCAATGAACTGATTGAGGCAAGGGATGAAAAAGCGTTAAGCCGCATCATTAAACGGTATACCGGTTATGGTTTATTGATCATTGACGAGTTGGGTTATGTGCCGTTTTCCAAAGAAGGCGCTCAATTGATATTCCAAATATTAGCGGAACGTCATGAACGGATACCGGTGATCATTACCACCAATATGGGTTTTGGGGATTGGACGCAGATCTTTGGTGATGCCAACATGACGGCGGCCTTGCTTGACCGAATAACGCATAAAGCCCATGTCATCAACTGCACATGGGAAAGTTACCGGCTAAAAGAAACCTTAAAAAATAAAAAACGGAGTTCCAAATGAAAGAGATCACCATATACAATACCTTAAAGGGCAGATTGGAGACAGTCTGTTTTGATTTTAGGCCCGAAAATACCACATGGTTTGATGATAGCGAGACATTTGACATTTATAGAATCGCAGATGGTTTTGGTGGACTTTTGATCCAGGAGACCGGATATACATATCCGATTTTAATTGATGATGTATCCAGGGCTGATATCGGCAATAATGAAAAAAAGGCTTTGGAACTGTTACGTGAATTAGATTAATCGAG
>JBDRRJ010000015.1:0-39115 GCA_043825855.1 Pseudomonadota bacterium
AATTTCATGCCCTATCTCTTTGCTTCTGTACATCACGGATGAAGGGAAATCCTGGGCAGTCTGCATATACCAGTATTTACCTATTACCGTCCATTTGTCTATAGGATAACTGGCACCAAGCATTGTTAACCATCTACCCAAAGCAGTGGTGTCAAAAGGGTTGCCAGGCGGTGTGCCGTCATACAAACCCCAGCCAGAGACTGGCAGACATGCCTGTGTAAAATCCTCTGCTGCTATTCCGTTACCCCAGTAAAAGATGTTTGGACCAGGGAGGAACAAACCCACTGAAGGATACTTGCAGGTGTTCCTTGCAGTAGCAAATTGGTTCATAGTATTATCGGTGCTGTCATTGTCACCAGAGGCGTACATAGTCAATAAATCAAGCTTAACTCCGCCAAGAGTCATGGTGGCATCTGCTCTCAGGTAATACCCACTGTAATCAATATCCTGTGTAGCTGGACTGGAAAAATCCCTTGTCCCGAAATCGTAAATCGCGTCAAAGACGAGTTTTACCGGACCTAAATTAAAACCAGCCCATACCCCGATCCAGTAGATATCATCCGTATAGGGTGTAGGAATTACAAAAGGCGTTGGTGTAGAAGAGGCTGCCACAATCATATTATCCGTGCGCATTCTGTTCCATATGCCGTAAACACCAAATTGATAGTCCTTGTTTTTCATGGTGTAGTCAAGGGCGTACAGATCATTGTCGTCATCGCCATTGCCACGGAGAACAGCGTCAGATGAGGTACCCTCTTGCATCTTTGCCCACCATGCTTTCAACTCTGAACCTTTGCCCAGTTCGTAGGTAAGTTGAATGCAGGGTATACCATTTACACCAGAAAGGACGCTACGGCTGTGATTATGGGCGGGATATTTACCGACATTCACGGTAAGAGGCGTACCAGGCAGAGTAAATTCAATCCATGCTGCCCTTACCTCTATGTTGTTATTGCTCATATCCGAAGACACACCGGTATCAGCGCCTTGGTGCCATGACTCTCCAGCACCACCACCCTGGATACCATAACTTTTGCCCCATTCATCCCAGCCTATCTCGAGTAATAAAAAGCCTTTTACGTTTTTCATAGCAGCTATATGGGTCAGGCGGAATCTCTGGGTAACATATGCTGCATGATCGTCAGTATCAGAATTCATATCAGCGACATTGTCGTTCATAGTGCCAAAAACCTGATAGTCACCTTTAATTATGAAAATCGGGGCGGCAAGAGTATATTTTGGCATTGCAAATAATACAATAACTGCTAATGCCAGGGTTAACATTAGAAACTTTTTCATTATTTACACCCCCTATTAATAGTACTTTTCTATAGTATTACTAAACCTTCCCCTTTTAGTTTCTTTTTTTAACTATTTAAATATTCACCCTTTCTTAAAACTAAGCTAAAAAACCAAGAACTAACTTACTTTACGATATTATTTGCTCTTTTCTCCTTGTTAAACAGTAATTAGCTCTATTAGCCTACCATCGCATCACCCGCCTTTCTATATTTAAATTTTTAGTACTTCTTCTTAGATGTGCTATTACTACTTAAATACGTTTATTATTAAGATAATCCATTGCTTGCTTATTTTTTGAGGGCTAAAATAACACCTTTAATATAGCCTTGTCAAAAGTTTTTACAAAATCTTGTATAGGGCTACATTGAATTTGGAAAGAGAAGTAACATTTTATAAACTTATGTGGTTTATCAATTAGTGAACTATAAGTATAAGATGTTGATTAGTGTATCAGTATCATGTGGAGAAGTAAAAACAGGAGAATTACAATATCACAGAAATGTTTAAAACAAAAAGTGGAACACAACACCAATGATAACGAGAGTGAAATATCCGGAAACCCGTTATATCGAAAAAGTAATATATCCTGAATCTTATGAGGATTGATTTAAACAGATTTTATAGAGGTTGTCAAGATTTTTTTTAAAATACTTATTTTGCGACAAAAATTGAGAGACTGGACGCAGAGCAAAGATCTGTTTTTGACCTAATCCACAGGTATTACGGCCGCACACAGAGCGGTCTAATTGTATAATTAAATACCGTTTAAACTGGCTTTAAAACATCTAAAAATTCATTACCAGCAGCTCAGTAACACCCTCACGCTTTTTCCCGCCCATTCCATTAGTCACATAATATATTACATCCTTCAACGAGAGTCCAGATCCTCATACCAGATTTCAAGCGATAATCCTCACTGTTTTTCGATTGACAAATTCAACATTTTCTGATATGTAAAATAACAATTAAACGGGATCACCCGATAGAGCAAAACCTTCTTGCTGTATAATTGCTAGAGTTTCGGTGCCTTCCTTAAACGCAAGCACAAGCGTGTTTTCAGTTTTGAACCACAGATATTCCTGCTTTCTAACCGAAGGATGCTCCTAAAAGTTAACAATACCATCCGCTAAAAAAAGAAAGGAGGTAATGTGATGGATCAGAAAAAAGTTAGTGAGAGAGTGATGAGGGAGAAGGAGGAGTTACTTTCATCTCCTGGTTATGTGGATATCGAGAGACTTAAAATTGAGCTTGAGGTTTACGGGGTAAGCGAGGCTAAGTCCCCTGCGATGCGCAAAGCAGAGGTTTTTAGTAGACTTTGCCAAGAGAAGACCATTTTTATTGATAATAATCCCATTGTGGGAAACTTAAATAAAACTAAATATGGAGGGTATTTCAAACCCTATCTTAACTTCCGTTGGGCAAGAGACATAAAGGATTTTTACCTCCAGAGGGGGATGGCTGAGGTTTCAGAGGAGGATCTGGCTTGGATAGAAAAAGCAGCTGACTATTGGGATGGAAAAAGCACAAACGACAAACTTCAGCAAATCGTTTTGGAAAATAAGGGGGTTGATATCGATGATTTGATTCGTTGTGGTGTGGGATTAAGCTTTGGCGACGGTGTAGGTATGGTAGGATACCCGGATTATGCCATGGTACTGAACAAAGGGTTAGAAAGAATAATCGCAGATATAGAATCCTATAAGAAGGAAGTGGATATCGGTACCAACGAAGGCTTGAAAAAGCTCGATTATTATGAAGCAACTTCCCTAGTACTCCGTGGGATGATCACCCTTGCCCGGAGGTATGCTTCTTTAGCGAGAGAGATGGCTAGGATGGAGAATGACCCGGGGAGAAGACAAGAATTGGAGAGGATTGCCGAAACCTGCGAGAGAGTTCCAGCCTATCCAGCCCGGAACTTCTATGAGGCCATCCAAGCGGTATGGTTTACCATCTACGGTGGACATATGGAGTTTATCACACTTGTTGGATTCCCATCCTTGAGATTTACCCAGTATATGTATCCTTTTTACAAGAAAGACAAGGAGGAAGGAAAGCTTTCGGACGAGGAAGTCATTGAAATGCTGCATTTCTATTTCTTGAAAATAAATACCTGTGGCAATATAACATCCCCTGCAGGGTTTATATGGAGTTCGTCTCGGATTGCAAATCAATTGTGCATAGGCGGGCTAACACCAGATGGGGAGGATGCGACGAACGAATTAGATTTTCTGATCCTTGAGGCTCAACGACGGATCATGCTTCCCGAACCACTGATCGCCCTTATGTATCATGATAAGCTCTCGAATGAGTTTTTGATGAAGTGTGTGGAGCTGCTAAGGACAGGAATAGGGCAGCCTGCTTTTCATAATGCAAGGCTGGCGGTTGATCGCTTCCTATACTACGATAAAGCACCTTTAGAAGAAGCGAGGAATGTGGCGGTTGCCGGTTGTGTTCAGACCGTTATCCCCGGTTTTACCGACTCGTATTGGGAAGCAAGAGTTAACCTTGCTAAGATGGTGGAGTTGGCCCTATTCAATGGCAAGAATCCGCTGACAGGAGTCCAGGTGGGACCGCAGACGGGAGAGGCCGAGAAATTTTCGACTTATGAAGAATTTTACGGGGCTGTTCTAAAACAGCTGCAATATTTTATTCCACTGATGCGGGACATTTCACGAGCTGGATGGAACCTTGGCCGGGAATTTCCTAACCTTTGGGCGTCTTCATTGACTCATGACTGTCTGGAAAAAGGGCTGGACATGAGTGACGGAGGGGCGAGATACGGCTGGGGGGATGGTCAGTGTTATGTAGGAGGCGTGGACGCGGCAAATTCCCTCGCTGCTATAAAAAGCCTTGTTTACAACGGAAAAGGAATCACCATGAGCCAGCTGAAGGAAGCGCTTACTGCGGACTTTGAAGGGTATGAAGAGATCCATCGAATGTGTAAGGAGGCGCCAAAATATGGAAACGATGATGTGTTTGTCGATTCGATAGCCAAGGATATGTTCGAATTCTGTTTCCAAGAACATCAAAAGAAACCAGACTTTTTAGGTCGGTGGAGTGTTCAACCAGGAGCCTATTCGGTGACGGCGCATTGGGCTTTCGGATCACTTACAGGCGCATTGCCAAATGGGAGGAATGCAAGGGTTGCTTTAACCGATGGTTCGGTTTCTGCCCAGCCCGGGACGGATACGAAAGGTCCCACTGCATTAGTTAGGTCTGCGGCAAAAATAATCGATACGATGAAGTATGGCAACAACCATTTCAATATGAAATTTCATCCTTCAGCGCTGGAAGGAATAACAGGAGCGAATAAATTGCTTTTGTTGATAAAGACCTATTTAGATTTAGGGGGCTTCCATGTGCAATTTAATTGTGTGACTAGCGAGACACTGAAAGACGCACAATTACATCCTGAGAAATATCGCGATTTGATTGTGAGGGTTGCAGGGTTTAGTGCATATTTTGCCACTCTGGACAAGGGCGTGCAGGATGAAATCATCGCAAGAACGGAGCTGTCCATTTAAATAGAAAAATCTTCCCTATTCGACGGATTCAGAAGAAATGAGGAGGTGTGCTAACGGGCGACATAAATAATAAAGGGTTGATATTCAACATTCAAGGTTATTGCATCCATGACGGCCCTGGGATCAGGACTACTGTATTCATGAAAGGATGTCCTCTTAGGTGCAAGTGGTGCGCCAATCCGGAATCGATGAACCCCTTCCCTGAAGTTTTACATAGGCACGAGAGGTGTATCAAGTGTTATCGCTGTGTAGAGATATGCCCTTATGGCGCTATCAGCATCCCCAAAGAAGGAGGGTTTATCCGCATCAACAGAGAGGTATGCGTGGATTGCAAAGAATATTTATGTACGAAGGAGTGCTATCAGGGAGCCCTGGAGATAGTAGGCAGCTATATTAGCGTTGAGGAGCTATTAAATGAGGTAAAAAAGGACTCTCTCTTTTATCGAAATTCTGGCGGGGGTGTCACTTTATCCGGGGGATCGCCTTTAAGTCAACCCAGATTTACCTTGCAGTTTCTTAAGGGGTGCAGGGAAAAGGGTATCCATACCACCCTGGATACCGATGGCTATGCCCCGTGGGAAACATTGAGGGAGATATTGGATTATACGGATCTTGTTTTGTATGACATTAAACATATGAATCCAGCTGTCCACGAAGAGTTAACAGGAGTATCCAATGAACAAACCTTAATGAATTTAGAGGCAAGCTTCAGCCTTAACAAAGTTCCCATCGTCATCCGTATTCCTGTGATACCAGGACATAATGATTCAATAGAGAATGCGGAAGCCACTGCAAGGTTTATAAAAGAAGTGAGGGCAAAGGAAGTAAATCTTTTGCCCTACCATCGATTAGCAATAAGTAAATACTCGAGACTTGGTAGAAACTACCCATTAGGAGAGGATATTCTACCCCCTAGCCATGCTGAGATGGAAAAGATCAAAAGCGTTTACGAATCTTATGACTTATACTGTTCCATAGGAGGATAATCTTGTATCATTCACCTTGTTTTGCTTATAAGTAAGGGTAGCTTAATTCTTTTCCAATATAGTATTCATTTTTATTCAACAACTCTAAGATTTTCTCTCGTGAGTGGTGAGGTAAGAATTATTAAAATTACCAACTAATTACCTTTTTCCTGCAAAAAATCCTGGGCCAGTTTAGAACCCAATCTAGCTGATTCCTTCATATCATTGATTGCCTGCTGGCGCTTACCTATTTTATAATAAGAAACCCCGCGATTGTAATGAGCCCCGGCATTTTCAGGTTTTAGTTTTATGGCAATTGTATAGTCAGCTATAGCCTCATTGTATTTGCCTAATTCATCATAAGCAAACCCTCGGTTATTATAGAATTCTGCATTATTTGGTTTTAGTTCTATAGCACTGGTATAGTCAGCTATAGCCTCATTGTAATTACCTAAAAATTCATAAGCATATCCACGGTTGTTGTAGGCTTCTGAATATTTTGGGTCTAGTTCTATAGCACTGGTATAGTCAGCTATAGCCTCATTGTAATTACCTAAAAATTCATAAGCATATCCACGGCGGTAATAAGACTCTGCATTTTTAGGGTCTAGTTTTATAGCACTGGTGTGGTCAGGTATAGCCTGCTTGTAGTTGCCGGATTTAGAATAAAAATAACCGCGCTTATTATAGGCTTCTGCATTTTTAGGCTCTAGTTCTATGGCCTTTGTATAGTCAGCTATAGCTTTATTGTAATTGCCGAATTTATAATAAGAGTAACCTCGGTTATTATAAGCTTCTGCATTTTTAGGTTCTATTCCTATTGCTTTGGTATAATCGGAAATGGCCTGATTGTAATTACCTAAATTAAAATAAACAACCCCGCGATTGTAATAAAACATTGCATTTTTAGGTTCTATTCCTATTGCTGTGTTATAGTCGGAAATAGCCTGATTGTAATTGTCAGATTTATAATAAGAGTAACCTCGGTTATTATAGGCATCTGCATAATTAGAGTTTAGTTCTATAGCCTTGGTATAGTCAGATATAGCCTTATTATGGTCGTCTAATGCAGAGTAGGCAATCCCACGATTGACATAAGCCTCTGCGAGTTTAGAGTTTTGTTCTATGGCTCTGCTATAAGCATTTACAGCATCCTGATATTCGCTTGCTTGGTAATGGGCAAATCCCTTTTCAAACCAATCCCGTGCACTTAGCTTATTTACAGCTTCGTTGTATTTCTGTTTTATTGTTTCAGTTTTAGCCACTAACAGCTCACTCCTTAATCCTTCTTTGTATTTCTTTTTTATTGTTTTGTCGTTAGCTGCTACTGGTTCACTCTTTGATCTTTCATTATATGTTGCTTCACCTTTAGCCTTTGCCAGCTCGTTTCTTGATCTTTCGTTATATATCTTTTTTGTTGCTTCAGCTTTAGCTGCTGCAAGTTCACCCCTTAACCTCTCCATTTCCTCTAGATACTCTGCTGCTTTTCTTCTTGTCTCTTCAAGCTCTTTCGTCTTCTGACGGTCTTTTCGTAAGTTGTCCACAGACTTTATTACCTTGTCTGGATCAGCTTGTATTTTTGCTTTCATCCAGTATGTTTTCCCATCCCATTTCTCTTGCACAATCTCTGTCCTTACTATACCCGCAGCGAGGGTTACAATCTGATCCTTTGCCAGTTGGAAATCCCTTACCTCTGTTTCGCACTCGAGATATGTTCCCAATTCCTCTAAGAGCAATCTTTTCACCTGTTCTAACGCATTGACTCTGCATGATACTTTGCTATCCAGCTCGCTTGCCTGGTAGGTATATTCTCTTCCAAAGGTTATCTGTTTAGCTAATGACAGGTCGGCGATAAATAGAAAAATAAAGATACCGAATGAACATAAAATAAATTCCTTTAGCCTTTGGTTGCTATTTGAATTCATTTGAAACCTCTTTATTTTTAGGGGAAATTAGGATATGCAAACTCATAACTATAAGTTATCCGTTCATTTGCTTATACTTTAATTATAATATAAAGTCCAGTTTTTTCTGCAGTAAAAAACAACCTAAAGTAGCAAAAAGGAAGGTATGACAGGTAAGAATTATTGAAATAATTAATCATAGATATAAACAGAGGTCTTTTCAGTCTCTTAATTACTTTTCGCTTCAGGAAATTTTATGTACATGACAATTTTTATAGAAAAGATGAGCACAAAATGATATTTATAAAGAAGTTTTAAATTTCTATTCTTCCTTTATCATATAAATATAAAAATTGCCGTACTAAAAATAACGAGCAGTTTATTTCAAATTCAAATGGTATTACTTTGTTGATGTTTGAAAACACAAATTATCAGGAGTTCCTTTAATGTTTGATTTAGTGATCTCCAATGGGAATATAATAGATGGATCAGGTAGATTGCCCTACATGGGTAGTATTGGAATAAAGGGTGACATGATCCTGAAGATAGAGCCAGGCACTTCCCTTTCAGGAGAAAGGGTTATTAATGTAGAAGGAATGGTGGTATCCCCTGGATTTGTAGATATACACGGCCATTCCGACTATTTTCTTTTGGTAAATCCACAGGCAGAGAGCAAGGTTCGTCAGGGGGTAACTACGGAGATTGGTGGAAATTGCGGCTATTCAGCGGCTCCAATCTTTGGAGAAGAAGCTTATGAAAGGGAGGACGAATATAGGAAACAGTTCTCCCTCGATTTGAACTGGCATACCATTAAGGAGTACGGCGACTTGTTGGAAAGGATTGGTATATCAATGAATTTTGCTATCCTTTTAGGACACAATACCATCCGTGCGTCCGTAATGGGCAAGAAGGACAGGAGACCGAGCAAGAGAGAGTTAGAAGATATGTGCAATGTTGTGGCTAAGGGGATGGAAGAGGGCGCCTTCGGTCTCTCCACAGGCCTTATATATTCTCCGGCCATTTTTTCTGAAATAGATGAGATGGTTGCCTTGAACAAGGTGGTGAAAAAACACAAAGGCATATTCACTACCCATATGAGGAGTGAGGGGGACCTGGTGTTAGAGGCGATTGATGAGGTGATTGAGGTAGCAAGAAGAGCGAATGTTCCTCTTCAGATATCCCATATAAAGACCTCCAGAAAGAGGAACTGGAATAAACTGGACAGGATGTTTCAGGTTATAGAAAGTGCCATAGATGAAGGATTGGATGTAACCTGTGATCGTTATCCATACATTGCATCAAATACAGGACTTCAGTCAATACTGCCTGACTGGGCAATTGAAGGAGATAAGGGAACAAGGATTAACAGATTGAGCGATAAAGGAGTAAGGGGAAAGATAAAGGAAGAGATAGAGAAAAAAAACAATGAACCAAATTATTGGAAGACGATTGTAATATCCATGTTAGTGTCCGAGAAGAATAAGAAGTATGAAGGGATAAGTATTGCTGAAGCTTCAAGTAAGGTTGGGAAAGAGCCCTTTGATTTTACTATGGATATCCTTATAGAAGAAGAGATGGACATTTCTGCTAACTATTTTATCATGTCTGAAGAAAACCTGGTTAAAATATTCAAAAAACCTTACATCATGATAGGGTCAGATTCTGCCTGCCGTGCCGATTACGGTCCTCTGGCAGAGGGCAGCCCCCATCCCAGGGCCTTTGGAACCTTTCCAAGGGTATTGGGTATATATGTAAGAGAGAAAGGGGTTATGGACCTCTCTACTGCAGTGAAGAAGATGACAGCCGATCCATGCAGAAAGCTGGGTATTCAAAAAAGGGGTGAGCTTAAGGAGGGGTTTTATGCTGATCTGGTAATATTCAATCCAGATACGGTAGTGGATAGGGCTACTTTTTCTGAACCTGTACAGTATCCTGAAGGGATTGAATATGTTATAATTAATGGGGATATTACTGTAAATAAAGGTGAACATACAGGGTGTAAGAGTGGGAGGGTATTGAGAAAGATATGAATAGATGGCAGCCTCTTATTGGAATTACCTCGGATTACCATAAAGGGGGAAATATATCCAAAGAACCGGCATACTTTATAGCAGAGAACTATATTTCAGCAGTTAGAGAAGCTGGAGGGATACCCGTAGTTCTTACTTATTGTTCGGACAGAAAATTGGTGAAGAGTATTGCAGACAGGATCGATGGTCTGCTCATAACAGGGGGGAATTTTGATATAAATCCCGAATTATATGGAGAATCTCTTGTTGATAAGATTGGAGAGCTGAATAATGAAAGAACAGCCTTCGAGATGGAAATTGCCGGGGTTGCATTGAAAATAGATATGTCTGTATTGGGTATCTGTGGTGGAGAGCAGTTGTTAAACGTAGCAGCTGGTGGAACTCTTTATCAAGATATAGGTGCTCAGGTTAAGGGTGCATCTGATCATAAGCAGAAGATGCCGAAATCAGAAATGCACCATTCAGTAATTGTAGAACCTGCTACAAAATTGCACTCTATCCTGGGATGTGAGACTATAGATGTAAACAGTACTCATCATCAATCCGTAAAGAAGATAGGGAAGGGGTTTATCATTAATGCAAAATCGCCTGATGGGATTGTTGAAGGGATTGAGAGTGAAAACCACAGGTTTATCTTAGGGGTTCAATGGCATCCCGAGTCTCTCTATCGGAAAGAGAAAAGGTTCGGGAGCCTTTTTGAAGCGTTTGTTAAGAGTTGTAAAAAAAGGGCTTAGATTTTTTTAAATTAATGTTCAAGATTGGGACCCTTCCTTTACCTACCAGTATCACTTTAATACTCAGCGATATTAAAAGTTTGGTTAATAAGATGTTGAAGATATTGAATAAACGTTATAAATGTGAGATTTTAGATATTTTGTCCTCCAGTGTGTAGCCCTGTTATGCCTGTTTATGAAGATCTGCGGTTTGCCTTACGTCTCCTTCTTGCGGCATCAAGCCTTTTCCGTTTCTTTTTAACACTGGGTTTCTCATAAAATCGGCGATATTTAAGTTCCTTTTGGATACCTTCCAACTGCATCCTTTTTTTGAGGACCTTAATGGCCTTTTCAATATCTCCCTTAACTTCTACAGTAATTGACATTAAACTTCCTTTCCCATAGCAAAACTCTGATATCTCCACCCACATGGAAGTGTAAAGTCTTGCCAGTTAAACGATAATTAAGACTATATATTTAGATTTATTTAATCTTTTCTGTTTTAAAACAATCTTGACTTTTTCGATTAAGCCTTATCCTATAGGCATTTATCTTTCTTATGCCTCCTTATAGGAACCAAGTTGTCTATGCTAAAATAAATAAATATAAAAATCAAGTACTAATTTTTGGTTATTTTATAAAAAATTTTGAATAAAGATTTATTAAACAATAATGTACTATAATTTCAAACTATTTACAACTGTTAAATTATTTTAACCTTGTCGGCAACTTCTTTATGCTCTCTGCATCCAACTAGGGCTTTTACATTATCGTAATTTGCAGGATGGTATGGGATGAGGTATTTATTTTTAACATTTATAATGCGCTTTAAGGATTCTCCAACCCTTTCTTCAGAAAGTTTTCCTTCATCTATCGCCTTAAAGGTAGACTGAACAGCCTCTTTTTGACTCTCCGGACTATTTCCAATTAGGATAATGTCTACCCCTGCCTTTATAGCAATTACCGTAGCCTCTCCGATAGGATAGTTTCCAGCTATTGCACCCATCTCCATATCGTCGCTTATAATCAACCCTTTAAACCCCATTTTCTCTCTTAATATATTTTTTAATATCTTCTCGGATAGGGTGGCAAGCTTAGAATTATCCCATGCAGGGTAAAGGACGTGAGCAGTCATTATTGCCTCTAGTTCTCCTTCTATATTATCCATGAATGGTTTTAACTCTATCTCTTCTAACCTATTGGCGTCATGTTTAACTACAGGCAGTTGTTTGTGGGAGTCCATATCCGTATCTCCGTGGCCTGGAAAGTGTTTGCCGGTGGCTATCACTCCATTTTCCTGAAGCCCTTTTATGAAAGCCTTGCCAAGAGTTGAGACTACAAAGGGGTCAGGGCTAAAAGACCGGTCTCCTATTATAGGGTTGTCAGGGTTTGTATTGACATCTAAAACAGGAGCCAGGTTCATATTTATGCCAACAGACCTTAATTCTCTAGCCAATACTCTGGCAAGATTATGTGCTAATTCAGCAGATATTTTTTCTTCTTTCTCAAATATTTTCCCCAGTATGCCTGCAGGTGGTAATTGGGTGAAGGGTTCTTTTAATCTGGATACCCTTCCTCCCTCCTGGTCTATTGATATAAATAGAGGTATGCTTGGTGACAGAGCTTGGAGGTCGTTGCATAGATTTGCCAGTTGTGTGGGGTCTTTGTAGTTTCTGGAAAATAGAATTACCCCACCAATCTGATAAAGTTGAATCATCTCAATAAGGTCTCTAGATACTCTGTAACCATCGAACCCGATCATAAACATCTGACCAACTCTATCTTTTATCACCTGCTTCCCCCCTTAAATCTTTCTAACATCAAGTGTGTCTCTTAGCCCATCTCCATAAAAATTAAAGCCCAGTACCGTAATCATAATAGCCAGCCCTGGAAATGTGGTCATATGAGGGGCTACCAGCAGAAACTGTACCCCTTCATTCAACATGCTCCCCCAGCTTGGGGTAGGGGGCTGAGCGCCCAAACCTAAAAAGCTCAAACTTGCTTCAGCTAGGATTACTGCCGCCATACCAAAAGTAGCTTCTACGATCAAAGGCGAAAGTATATTAGGGAGAATGTGGTGAATTATTATCCTGGGGGGCTTTGCTCCCAATGCTCTGGCAGCGACTATATACTCTCGCTCCTTAATGGAAAGGATCTGTCCTCTTACAATCCTGGCATAACCAACCCATCCTGTTACGCATAAAGCCAGTATTACATTATTAAGACTTGGTCCAAGAACTGCTGTCAAAGCAATTGCCAGAAGAATGCCGGGGAATGCCAGGAGGATGTCCACGATCCTCATGAATAACTCGTCTATCCATCCCCCGTTATAGCCTGCTAAAGATCCTATAAGTATACCTGCAAAGAGTGATATGCTTACTACAGCCAGACCAACAAAGACTGATATTCTGGAGCCATAGATTATTCTGCTCAGGTTATCCCTTCCAAGCTTGTCCTGTCCAAGGAGGTAATTCTGGCTTGGCGGATTTAACCCTCCTTTAAGACTCTGCTCAAAGGGATTCGAAGGGGCTAAATAAGGGGCAAAAACAGCCACGAATATCAATATGCAAATTATAGCTAATCCTATTATAGCAAGTTTATTTTTAAACATATTATTGGTGTAGTGTTTATTTTTTGGAGAATTATTTCGCTAGCTAAGGTGGGTTCCCCAAAAAAATCTATGCATTCGCTTTCAGGGATACCTCTCCAAAACTATCATTACTAAACAGCCTGTTATTTCAATTTAATCCTGGGGTCGATATATGAATATGCAATATCCGTTATAAGATTTATTAAGACATAACTGATTGATATTAACAATACACACCCCTGTATCAGGGGGTAATCCCTGGTATTTATGGCCTGAATAAGAAGCCTGCCTATCCCGGGCCAGGAAAAGATAGTTTCAGTTATTATTGCGCCGGCCAGAAGGGCACCAAACTGCAATCCAACTATTGTTATAACAGGTACCAGGGCATTTTTAAGTGCATGTTTGATGGTAATTCTTGCCTCTGATAACCCTTTAGCTCTGGCTGTAGTAATATACTCCTGATTAATTACCTCCAGCATGCTTGCCCTTACCATTCTGGAGAGTATGGCTGCCATCCCTGCTCCCAGTGTGATAGCAGGGAGTATTATGCTGCTCAGGCTTTCATCTCCGGAAATTGGAAACCAGCCCAAATTAACAGAGAAGACTATCATCAGCATTGGGCCTAACCAGAAATTGGGCATCGATACCCCAAGGAGAGCAAAGAACATGGAACAATTATCCAAAAGGGAGTATTGTTTAAGCGCAGAATATATCCCCGTTGGCAGTGATATGAGTAATGCCATTATCATTGCTGCGATTGTAAGTTTTATGGTTGCAGGGTACCTTTTTAAAATTAGTTCTATAACTGGTTCTTTACTGTGGAATGAGTTGCCAAGGTTGCCTTTTATAACACCTCCTAAAAAGAGAAGGTATTGCTTGCCCAGAGGTTCATCAAGCATGAGCTCTTTCCTCAGTGTCTCCTTATCAGCAGGTTGAGCATTTTCCCCCAGCATAAGATCAACAGGGTCTCCGGGGATAAGGTGGATTAACAGAAAGACTAAGGTTAGTACACCAAATACGACTGGTAAAAGCAGTGTTAAGCGTTTTATTACGAAATTTATCATAAGATCACAAATACTTAATCTAAAGTCCTTACTTTTCTAGTTCTTTATCCATACATCCTTCAGGGATATAAAATCTCCAGCGGGATACACAACAAAACCATGAACTGATTTGTTCATAACCGCTACATTGGTGGTATACCAGAGACTTACATAAGGAATATCTTCCGCCAGTATTTTCTGGACTTCGCTATAAATCCTCTTCCTTCCGATTATATTTGAAGTTATTCTACCCTCTTCGATTAGCGTGTCTACTCTTTTGTTTACATATCCTCCTCGATTGGCACCATTAGGAGGGACACTGGAAGAATGAAAAATATAATATAGCATGTCAGGATCGGTAATGCCAACCCAAGAGAGACTATACAGCTGAAAGTTCCCTGACTTTATGTCTGAATATAGTGTCCCCCATTCATAACTCATAATATCTAATCCTATCCCCACAATTCCCAACTGTTCTTGTAAAGTCTCCGCTATTCTCTTTCTAAGATGGTCAGTAGATGTCTTGAATGTCAATTGGAACCTAGTTTCCGGTCCATCACCATCGGGGTCACTAAACCCTGCCTCATCTAACAGGCTTAATGCCTTTCTCCTATTGTATTCAAATCTCTTAACGTTTCCTTCGTATGCCCAGTTATGTGGGGAGAGAATTCCATCGGCAGGGGTACCAAGCCCCTTCAGTATATACTTTATTATCGATTCTTTATCTATAGCGTGGGCAATAGCTTCTCTGACCTTCATGTTTTTAAGTATAGGATCTTTTAGATTGAACCCAATGTAGGAATAGGTAGTTCCTTCCTTTTTAATAATTTTCAAGTTATCCCTTTTCTCCAAAAAAGGGAATAAATCCGGAGGAATATCATTCTGTAAAATATGTATAACCCCCTGACTCAATTCCAGTAACCTGACAGTACTATCGGGTAATATCTTGAAGACTATCCCATTCAACCTGGGTTTTCCTTCAAAATAATCATTATTTACCTTCAGTACTATTTTCTCATCAGGGAGGAACTCTCTAAGTTTAAAAGGGCCTGTTCCTATGGGTTGATTACTAAACTTGTCTGAGAATTTCTGCGCAGCATGCTCTGGGACAATCCCTATAATTGCCAGGTTTATTAAGAAAGGAGCAAATGGTTCCTTGAGTACGAATTTTACCGTATATTTATCTGGAGTTTCTATTGACTTAATCTTTTCAAAAGCACCCATATGGGGTGACTTGAAAGAGGGAGTAAGAATTGTATCAAAGGTGTATTTTACATCTTTTGAGGTAAGCTCTATACCATCATGGAACTTAACCCCTTTTTTTAAATGGAATATGTATGTGGTTTCATTGGGGTTCTCCCACCTTTTAACTATATCTGGCACGGGATTAAAATGAGTATCTAGTTTGAAGAGAGGGTTAAACAGGATCTGAGTTAAACGGTAGGAATTTGCGTCAGTAGCGTACCTTGGGTCAAGGTTAGTAGGGCTGCTTTCAAGACCTATGACGAGGTTATCCCCGGCAGGTTTAGCTTCTTTTAAACAGGCTGCTGGGATTAGTATAAATAAGGTAGCGAAGAAAAGGGCACCGCAGACAATTAAGTATTTACTTTTAATTAGACCCTGTGTAAATGACAGCAAGAATATAGGTCGGTCCATTTCTATTTGAGGTTACCAAATGGGGAATGTTTGAGAGATAATAAATTGTATCCCCTGTAGATAGGATTTCAACTTTTTCTCCTAATCGTACCTTCATTTCTCCATCAATAACGAATATAAATTCTTCTCCATCATGTGCCGATAATTCTTGCTCCGGAGAGTCTGATTCCAGTTTTACGATAAAGGATTCCATATGTCTGCCTTTTACATCTGAGGCAAGTGACATATAGGTATAATTGTGTCCTTTTTGTGTTGTCGATCTGGAAACTACCTTTCTTTCACCATGACGTAATATGGAATAGGTTTTTTGTCCCTCTTCTGCAGTGAGTTCTCCAAATACTGTTTTCAGAGACTTAGCCAGTTTTATAATAGTTCCAATCTGTGGGGAGACAGTTTTATTTTCAATCTGTGATAACAAATCAACAGGGAAATCTGTTTGGGCTGAAAGCTCTTGAAGAGAGATACCTTTTGTTTCCCGTATCTTTTTAATCCTCTCTCCAACCGACTCAACATTATCTGAACTCTCTTTTTCCTCAAAGTGATCGGTTAATTCTTTCAAAAAATTTTGATATCTTTTACTGTCTTCTCCGGACGTAGTCATGAGAGTCTCCTAAAAGTATTGTCTGTTTATAACTGCCAATTTTTTCATATATATTGATATATTTGTTGAAAAAAGTCAAACAATTTATCTCCATGCACAGAGCACCGGACACATTATGTAATTGATTTTTTAGACTTTATGCCGTATATTAAAAAAGTTTTAAGAACGGTTTTTACCAGCGTTTGCTGTAGACAAAATTGGTGAAGCCGAATAAAGTCAACAAAAATGAGGCAGTACAGTAAAAAGTTCCAGATGCAGCGTAACGCCACAGAAGGACTTTTTTACTAGACTGTAAAAATTGGAGAATAAATAATGAAACTTGAAGACGATCTTTATTGCTATCCTTGGACCAGTATGATGGAAAACAACTGCAATAGTTATTACCTGGGGGGTAAAATGCCCACTGTTATCGATAGTGGTCTTAAACACCGGGTAAATCATTTGTTATCTTTTATGCAAAAAGATGGTATTGATACCCGGGAGATAAAGCTGGTGATTAATACCCATGCCCATCCGGATCATTACGAAGGGAGCCAGATTTTTATCGATAATGGAGCAATGATGACAATCCATCAAGAGGAGGACAGGTTTCTCAGAGGATTAGGTGTGAGGTTATACAGGATGTTTGGGATGGAGGTCCCTGATTTTAAGATAGATTTCTATCTAAAAGAGGGAGATCTAGAATTGGGCGATAACAAGCTTCAAATATACCATACCCCAGGACATTCCCCAGGATCTATATCTATCTACTGGCCTGAAAAGAAGGCGCTCATAACCGGAGATTTGATTTTCGATCAGGGCGTGGGAAGGACGGATTTCCCAGGATGTGATTCAAAGCTGCTTAAAGAGAATATAGAAAGGCTGTCGAAACTGGATGTGGAATACTTGCTGCCTGGCCATGGGGATATAATAGTAGGAAGAGATAAGGTAATACAGAATTTTGATTTTATAAAAAAGGCTATATTTGCCTATTTGTAAGTTGTTAATAAGCATATAAATCTAACAATTCACCTTTAAGCTTAATTAGCCTGTCTTGATATTCTAAAGACAGGGCAGTTAGGGTATGATGCTATATTTCATTAGAAGCTACTTCAGGCTGAACTGCAGTCCCTGATATGCCTGTTCCGTCAAGCTTTTTCTCTATTTCTGCTTCTGTTTTTTTATAACGGCTTATCCTCTCTTCATTAAAATCAGTGCAGAGTTTATTGATCTTATCCAGCGCGGATCTATTGCTGTTACGTTTCAGGACATCTATTGCTTCAAGAGCCCTTTTATTGTCAGTGGATATATGGATAGCGTCAACCAATCCCAACAATAGTGTATCAACTATTGTATCCTTCGCATTTCCCTCATAACCAGCCAATTCTTTTAGCAGACCTTTAATGCTTAAATCCCCATTGAGGTAGCGATTTAGCATACCTTTAGCCTTTGAAGCGTATTCCTCTATCTTTAGTTTCGCTTTTTCTTCCGGCGACACTTCTATCTTTTTGGCTTTTTCCATGACTAGTTCAAGAGTACTTTTTATCTCCGACATCTGTTTTACCTCAGTAAAATATTTTCATTTAATACAATATATTCTCCCACATGTGAAAAGTCAATAATGTGGATTTTGATTATCCAAAAAATCTTGACAATATTAGGAACCCTGTGTTAAGTAAGTTGGGTTTGATATTCACCCGTTTTTATTGAGGTTAGCCGCGAGGAATTCGGTGTTTATCTGTTTGAAAAAGTTTGTAAAATACTGATTTCTGAACTCTATACGTATCTAGTCTGCTTCTAACAGTGAGGCAACTAACTTGGCTACGAGGAAATAATGAGAGAAATTAAAGCAAGCTACATAACTGATAAAGTAAAAGAGCTTTGCATGGAAGCAAACTACGATCTTCCAGAAGATATATCTCTGGCATTTAAAAAGGCAAAAGAGGCTGAAGAGTCTCCTCTTGGGGTTAGCATTCTTGGGCAACTCCAAAAGAATGCAGAGATAGCCCGGAATGAAAGAGTACCCATTTGTCAGGACACTGGGTTTGGTGTTGTATTTATTGAGTTAGGTGAAGATGTTAAGATTTCAGGGGGAAATTTAAAAGAGGCTGTTGCCGAGGGTGTTCGACAGGGTTATGGAGAGGGCTACCTGAGAAAGTCTATATGTCATCCGTTCACAAGAAAGAATACCGGTGATAATACCCCACCGATAATACATATTGATTTAGTGCAGGGAGAAAAGCTTAAGATAATAGTAGCCCCTAAAGGCGGTGGAAGCGAGAATATGAGCCGGGTAACAATGCTCAAGCCCTCGGATGGTATTGAAGGTATCATAGATTTTGTTGTGAATAGAGTAAAAGAGTCGGGTGGTAATCCATGTCCTCCAATTATTGTGGGTATAGGGATCGGAGGAACGTTTGAATATTCTGCTCTTCTCGCTAAGAAGGCGTTGTTGAGACATGTAGGAAGTACTAATGTAGATCCTGAATTGGCAGAACTTGAAAAGAATATATTAAGTAGAATAAATGATTTGGGAATAGGTCCCATGGGTTTGGGTGGAAGAACAACGGCACTCGCTGTTCATATAGAAATACATCCCTGCCACATAGCCAGTCTGCCTTTAGCTGTCAATATTAATTGCCACGCCAGCAGACATAAAGAAATCAGTCTATAATTTAATAAGGATTTTCTAAAATGGTAAAGCCAGTAAATATCTCTACACCTCTTTCAGATCAAGACGTCGAGGGGTTGAAGATAGGGGATGAGGTTTTAATAAAAGGGGTTATATACACAGGTAGAGATGCTGCCCACAAAAGGTTGGTTGACCTTATTAATGAGGGCAGAGAACTTCCTTTTGATATCTCGGGCCAGATTATTTATTTTGTAGGACCTACCCCTCCTAAACCAGGGCAGGTAATCGGTTCTGCAGGCCCTACCACCAGTTATCGAATGGATGCATATTCTCCCTATTTAATTGCTAAAGGGTTAAAGGGGATGATTGGAAAAGGGGCCAGGTCTCAAGAGGTTGTGCAAGCGATGATGAAGTATAAGTGTGTATATTTCGCTGCAATAGGTGGAGCAGGGGCACTTCTTGCTAAATCAATTAAAAAGGCTGAAGTGATAGCCTATGAGGATTTAGGCCCTGAGGCTATCAGGAGATTAGAAGTAGAAAATTTTCCGGCAATAGTAGCCCAGGACGTATATGGCAATAATCTTTATGTTGAAGGCATGAAAAAGTATGCAAGATAGGATATCGGAGGTGGAGACAGAATGAAGATTCATGAATATCAAGCAAAGAAGATATTTGTAGAATATGGAATACCGGTCCCTAATGGGGATGTAGCGGACACCCCCGAAGAAGTGAGGGATATAGCAAGCAGAATAGGGGAAAAGGTTGTTATAAAAGCCCAGATTCATGCTGGTGGTAGAGGGAAAGGTGGTGGAGTTAAGACGGCCGATTCCCCTGAGGAGGCAGAGAAAGTAGCAAGAGAGATAATAGGAATGAACCTTGTTACTCACCAGACAGGCCCGGAGGGAAAGAAGGTAAAGAGGGTTTTGGTAGAAGAGGCATTGGATGTAGAGAAGGAACTGTATCTGGGCATCGTGATTGACAGGTCCAGGGATCAGGAACAGCCAGTGATAATGGCCTCTGAAGCGGGAGGCATCGATATCGAAGAGGTTGCTGCCAAAAGCCCGGAAAAGATCATCAAGGTTGGGGCGAACCCAATCGGTAGTTATAGCAGCTTCCAGGGGCGTAAAGTAGCCTATGGTATGGGCATGGACAAATCTATCGTTTCTAAGGTCTCAAAAATGATAGAGATGCTTTATAGAATTTTTATGGAAAAGGATGCAACCCTGATAGAAATTAACCCGTTTGTTTTGACAAAGGGTGGAGACTTATTGGCTCTGGATGCCAAAATAAACTTTGATGATGATGGCTTGTGCCGACATCCGGAGATTAAAGAGTTGAGAGACCTGGATGAAGAAGAACCCTTGGAGATAAAGGCATCAAATACCGGAGTGAATTATATTAAATTGGATGGAAATGTTGGCTGTATGGTAAATGGAGCTGGTCTTGCCATGGCAACTATGGACCTTATAAAACTCGCAGGGGGTGAGCCTGCCAACTTCCTTGATGTAGGAGGCGGTGCTGATGCTGAAAAGATAGAGAAGGCATTTAGAATTTTAACTTCCGATAAAAACGTCAAGGCAATACTTGTAAATATATTTGGGGGGATTCTGAGATGTGACAGGGTAGCCAGCGGAGTTATAGAAGCTGCTTCAAAGATGAACCTGACTTTACCTATGGTAGTGAGACTACAGGGTACCAATGTAAAAGAAGGAAGAAAACTTCTTGAAGAGTCGAAACTTAAATTTGAAGTAGCCGAAGGGCTTTTTGAAGCAGCTCAGAAGGTAGTAGCTCTCGTATAGGTGGCAGCAAGGAGGTATTAGATGAGTGTTTTATTAAATGAAGATTGCAGAATACTAGTTCAAGGGATTACAGGTGGGGAAGGAAGCTTCCATACAAGGGAATCAGTTAGCTTTGGAAGTAAAGTGGTAGCCGGTGTAACCCCTGGAAAAGGTGGAACTGACTTTGATGGTATACCTGTGTACAACAGGGTTATCGATGCTGTTGAGAAAGAAGGGGCGAATGCCTCTGGTATTTATGTTCCTGCTTCCTTTGCTCCCGATGCTATCCTGGAGGCAATAGAGGCTGGGGTTAAACTGATAGTATGTATGACTGAAGGTATTCCCGCTCTGGATATGGTGAAAGTAAAGAAGGTATTAAAAGGAACTGGCTCCTACCTTATTGGTCCAAACTGTCCTGGAATTACAACACCCGAAGTTGGTAAGATCGGTTTTATGCCTAACTTCATCCATAAGAAGGGAAATGTTGGTGTTATCTCCCGCAGTGGAACATTGACCTATGAAGTAATTAATATGCTTACGAATCTGGGGATAGGGCAATCCACATCAGTCGGAATAGGAGGTGACCCTATTGTAGGTTCTTCTTTTGTAGATATGCTGGAGTTATTTGAGGCTGACCCTGAAACCGATCTGGTTGCAATAATAGGTGAAATAGGTGGAAACGCAGAGGAAGAAGCTGCTGAGTTTGTTAAAAATAAGATGAGTAAACCTGTAGTAGGTTTTATAGCGGGCCAGACTGCTCCTCCTGGCAAAAGGATGGGGCATGCGGGGGCTATAATATCAGGGGGTAAAGGAACTGCCGCAGAGAAGATGAAAGCGTGGGAAGATGCAGGAATAAATGTTGTTGTTAATCCGGCAGATATTGGGGGAAAGGTTGTTTCTTTACTAAATAAGTAATTGTATTATTAATTGACTACTAGCTCTATTTGCTCTATAAAAGAAAGAGCTATTAAAACAGGCAAAATCTTTTAAAAAAATTGAGAATGGTCCCATCGTCTAGTGGCCCAGGACGTCGGCCTCTCACGCCGAAAACACGGGTTCGACTCCCGTTGGGACCACCATGTAATTTCAAGAGGTTAGCGGTTATTGCCGTTAGCCTCTTTTTCATTGTGTGTAAATTTAAAGCTATAGGCTTTTCATGCTGGCAACATTGGTTTGATCCCTGTTAGGATGACCAAGTAATTCCAAACACTAGCCCCCCCTGAAAAGAACTTTCTTTGCCCATTAACAAGAAAGTAAAGTCACTCCTTTTTGAAAGCATTGCTGCTAATTCCAAAAAGAAGAAGCCCTACACCAAGGAAAAGAAACGATCCCGGGCATGGTAAAGGCCAACCACATATGATTGTCCGAACTCCGGCAATTATAAGTATTGATTCTACGATAAATAAAACACCAGCTATTATTAAAAGCCATTTTGATACCGTTAACATAATTTCACCTCCAATTAAAAGGTTTGTTTTACATTGTGGGATAGGTTAGCCTTTTTCAACTAGGTAACATTCTCCTTCTCTAGCCGATAATTTAAATACCATTTGATACCCTGTTGTCGTCAATACCTTCTTACCAATCAATTCCCTTTTTACTCAATAAATTCTGAGCTTGTTTATAACCTAATCTAGCTGCTATTTTATAGTCTTTAATAGCTTGTTTTAAATTTCCTGACTTGCTATAGGTAATCCCACGATTATAATAGGCATGTGCATCTTTAGGGTCTAGTTCTATGGCTCTTGTGAAATCAGATATAGCCAGTAGGTATTTGCCTGATTTGCCATAAGTAAGTCCCCGATTAGTATAAGCAAGTGTATATCCAGGGTATATTTCTATAGCTCTTGAGATATCGAATATAGCCTGCTGGTAATTGCCCAGTTTTCCATAAGAGACTCCGCGGTTATTATAAGCATATGCATGTTTAGGGTCTAGTTCTATAGCTCTTGTGAAATCAGATATAGCCTGCTGGTAATTACCTAATACACCATAAGCGGCTCCACGAGTGAGATAAGCATTTTTATATTTAGGGTCTAGTTCTATGGCTTTGTTGTATGCAGATATGGCAACTTGGTATTTCTTCCCTTCTCTATATGCCTCTCCCTTCTCAAACCAATCCGTTGCTCTTAGTCCTTTTACAGCTTCGTTGTATTCCCCCTGTTTTCTTGTATCACCTTTAGCCAATGCCAGCTCACTTCTTAACCTCTCCATTTCCTTCAGATACTCTGCTGCTTTTTCTCTTGTCTCCTCAAGCTCCTTTGTCTTCTGATGGTCTTTTCTTAAAGAATCAACGGACTTTATTACCTCATCAGGGTTAGCTTCAATCTTAGCCTTCATCCAATATGTATTAAAATCCCATCTCTCTTTTACTATCTCAGTCCTCACAATCCCTGCTGTTAGGGTTATAATCTGATCTTTTGTCAGTTTGAAGTTCCTTACCTCTGTTCTGCTTTCAAGGTATGTCCCAAGCTCTTCTAAAAGAAGTCTTTTTACCTGCTCTAAAGCATTGGCTCTACAGGAAACCTTGCTGTCTATTTCGCTAGCCTGGTAGGTATATTCTCTTTCAAATATTAACTGTTTAGCTATTGATAGGTCAGCGAGAAATATAATCATCAATATAATGAGAGTAGATAAAAGAAAATTTCTCGATCTGTTATTAATAGGATGCATTTTGTTCCTTTTTATGTATGTTTTTTTAAATATGTAACTCAAATATTGTTTACTGTAAATAAAAACGGTTGCTGTCCATATCTATTCACTTGTTTATCCAAAACTGTCATCAATTACTATGTATAGAGTAGTATTTTACAATCTTTTGCATGTTTTAAGAAGTCTTCGGCTGTTTGAATTGTAACACCGTCAATGAAGTCTTTTTCTGAAAAATCCATCATATCTACGGTCATTTTGCATGCTACAAACTTTACGCCTTCTAATTGAGCCATTTCCTGGAGATCAGAAAGAGGGGGGATATTTGCTTTTTCCATTCTTTCCTTCATCATCCACGTGGCAACAGAAGAAATGCCAGGAACTGCACCCATAAATCCCGGAGGCTGGAACTTGGCTTTATCTATCCATCCCTTTCGAATAACGTTTATCCCCATAAAAGTATAAAATACTGTAGCCTCCATATTTAAACGCCTTGCGTTTATCCCTAGGAGAAGCCCCGGGTAAGTTCCATCAAGAGTGTCTCTGGATGTAATAAAAGCAGCCTTTTCTGATTGACCCTTAGTTTGATCCATCTCTTCCCTCCTATTGTTTTGGATTCCAGACAATAATTAAACTGCGGTCTGTATTTATATTGAGATTTTAAATCTGTAAATATTCTTTGTCAACTGGAACAAGAATGGGAACGTGATACCAGAAAGATTCAGGAGCTTAGAGCGGACAAGTAAGTAAATCAAACCATAAAAGGCAATAGCTGTGCCTGTTTATTGGGGAAAGAGTTAATCTAACCAACAGACTTTAATCAGGGTTTCATTCAAGTAACAAACCTGATGGATTACGTCCTTGTAGAATATCTTCCATCCGAAGTTGTATTTTTGGTTTCCATTCAGGGTGGCTCAGTATATAAAACTTTTCATCCCTAATACTCTGAAATATATGATCTGCTAGCTGTTGTGGAGACATGCCTTCTTTTAAGGATTGAATCCAGGCTTCCCGCTGCTTTTTAAGTTTAGGACTCACAGCTTCTTTTGCTGGCTCGTTTTGCAGGGTAATTGGACGATTTCGCGCTGCATCTATAATTTGGGTATTGACAGCTCCGGGACACAAAACAGATACTTTGACTTTGGCATTTCGTAGATTGAGTTCATGGTAGAGTGTTTCAGACAGGGCGACGATCCCCTGTTTGGTTACGTTGTAGACGCCACTGCCAGGATAAGATATAAGTCCTGCCATGGAAGCCGTATTAACTATGTGGCATTCAGTATCTTGCTCAAGCATAATGGGGAGGAAGGTTCGTACTCCATAGATAACACCCCACAAATTTACCCCTATGACCCATTCCCAGTCAGCCAAAGTGCTTTCCCAGATAGTTCTACCCGCATTAACACCTGCATTGTTACACAACACATGTACTGCTCCAAAAGTATCGAGTGTCTTTTGAGCCAGTGCTTTAACATCATTTTCTTTGGAAACGTCTGTTAATACTGACAGCGCTTTAGCTCCTATCTTTTTTATTTCTTCTTCAGCCTTTGTCAGGGCTTTTTCTTCGACATCTGCTAGAACAACGTTCATGCCCTCCTGAGCGCAACGTTCGGCGATTCCGAACCCGATGCCACTGGCTGCACCGGTTATAACCGCTACCTTGTCTTTGAAATCTTTCATAGTTTCTCCTTCTCTATTACCATCTCTGGATTTAGAGTAAATAACCCTCTAGTCCTAGTTAATACACATCTTTTATTATCTTCATAATTGACTGCCGGAACTAAAGTCGTCAAAATACTATGTTTAAAAGACAGGAATATTTTTATTACATCACAGTTTCAAAGTAAGAATCTTTTATCCCATCCAGAAGTTGAACCGTCTTAACTTTTACGGTAATTATTGCAGTTGCAGGATTATCAATAAATTCCTTTAAATTTGAATGCCTTTCTAATAACTGGGTTCGAATAGCAGATTTTTTATTTTCGTCAATAGTATCCTGAAATATTCCCTTGATTGTCAGAGCTTTTATTTGATTTTTACTATCGGTTTGACGTGTATCTATTAGAAGGCTGACAGATGGATTTTCCTTTAAGTTACGGTACTTTTTTGTTTCTCTTTGCGTTACCATATAGATTTCACGGCTATCGGCGTCTGAAACATATGACATTAGAGAACAATGTGGTTCTTCATCTGATAATGTTGCCAGAACGCAAAAATTGTTCGATTGGATTAAATCCAAAATATCCTTACGCATAAAAGCTTCTCCTAAGGAAATATTCAAAATTTATTACATTAAGTTTTTGCCTATATTCCATGCCCTCCCAAGATTTTCACCAACTGACCAGTACTGATTGTCAGGCATTGTAAATGTGAATGGGTTTATCTTTTTTATATCCAACTTATCATCTGTCATATATCTTTCTTCCGTAAAAACTTCTTTTGGTTGTCCGATATAAATTGTATGATCCGGCAGTTTAACAGTATCATTGACTGAACACGATATACAAACCGGACATTCGCTAATCAACGGAGCTTTGTCTAATTCACCATAAAAAACATTAAAAACTTCGGATTTGTCTGTTTTTTTGCCAGAAACTATTCCGCAATAATCAGTTTTCTCGATTAGTGAGACATCAGGAATATTAATACTGAATTCTCTGTTTTCGTCAATGCCTATACTTGTATGGCGCGGACCTATGGATATTGCAAGTAAAGGGGGCTTATAATTTACCCTTGCAACCCATCCTACAGCCATGAAATTTGCTTTACCTTCAATAACAGAGCCTAACAATACTATTGGCATTGGATATAAAAAAGCCGAGTTGCTATCGATTTTGATTTTATCCATAGATTAATCCTCCTTGTTAATTTAATATGAAAGCTTAAAAATTTAAATAAAATGAGAATCAGCGAAGGCTGGATTTATTTGTGATTTGAAAATCCAAGGAGGTTCAACTGGGCTGTGCATGACCAACGTACATCTGAAGTCGTCAATTATTGATCCTTTCTGGCTGATAATGGTTATCCGGTTATGGTAGATACTCTTAATAATAATCTAAAGTAAATTATTGGAGAAATCCAGTATTTTTTTTGCAGATTTATCGTTATTTTTATAAATATTTACCAAATAGGAAGAACTTCCCCTGGGGTTTCCTTGCCGGCAAGCTGGTGGAACATTACACCTGCAATCGATCACCTGAAATAAGCTTATTCATATCGGTTAAAGGATTCTCAGATGTGATGCAGACTTCTTCTTTTCGACCCGGCGGAACGAATTCAAGAGATTTGCAGTGGAGTCCCAGCCGATGAAAGGAGAGAGTCTTTCTTAAATAGTTGATAGATTTTTTCGATCCGTACCTTGTATCTCCTGTAACAGAATGGCCGGAAAGTTTTGCATGACGTCTAATCTGATGTTTCCGACCGGTCATCAGTTCAATTTCCAGCAAAGAATAACGTTTGCTTTGCTGTAATACCCTGTACCGGGTCACACAATTTACACGCCTGCCTTTACCAACAGGATCTTTTCTGCCACCTGCTGTCTTCGACAATGGATAATCCCATGTATTATATTGATGACTTTCTGCCTCACGATCAAAAACGCCGTGTACAAGGGCAATGTATCTTTTTTTTATCCTGCCCTTGACAAACAATTCAGACAGGTTGCGCAAGACGTTGATGTCTGTAGCAAGCAACATCACCCCGCTGGTCTCTTTGTCCAGCCTGTGAACCGGATGAATTCGGAAGGAACCGTCTATTCCAAGATGCTCTCTCAGTAAAGCATCTGAACGAATCCTGTCAGACAACAGATTAAGAAGGTCATTTCCCGGATTATTATGTACACTCAATCCGCTGGGTTTGTCCACTGCAAGCCAGCCTTTTTGAAATTCAAGGATATTAATCTCTTCCATAGTGCCTATCCTCCGGCCTTCTTAGCTTTATAGCCCAGCTTATTCAACTCTTCAACCAGAAGATCCCTGTGATTACCCTGAATTTCGATTATACCGTCCTTAATTGTTCCACCGGTTCCGCATTTTTGTTTAAGTTTTTTTGCAAGCTCTTTTAACTGAACTCCTTCAAGAGGGATTCCGCTGATTAAGGAAACGCCTTTCCCTTTTCTACCCTTGGTAGACCTCTCGACCCGAATTATCCCGTCTCCATTGCCAGGATTATTTTGTTTCTTTTTACATTGACATTTATCAGATTGCTCTCCACAGGAAGGACAAATCCTGCCGAACTCCGTTGAATAAATAAGTCTGCTGTTATTATCTCTATCTTTCAATTTTAAAAAATTATCTCCCAATTACTTCATTTCATTGTATTGATAGTAACATAAATCTGCCATCTAATAAATAATTATTGGAGAAATCCAAGTGTTTTCCATACGTAACCACATAAACACCATAAGTTGCAAGCCGAAGTTAAAATTTTACCATTCTTTCGTCAAAGGTCTAATTTGTGAGGTTCCTCGTCGCTGCACTCCTCGGAATGACAATCTGTTGGACAATGAAAAGGATTCAAGAAGTCAAGGTTTCAAGGATTCGAGCGAAATGTTTTAAAATTGAGGTTCCATCTCCTTGACAAAGAAAGGTAAATGTGGCTTAATCTGAAAACCAAATATCACTCAGATTACTAGTATTCTTGCACAGAAAGAGAGCCAAATGGTAAAAGAACTTCTTCCACTGGTCAGCAGATTAACCCGTTATCTTGGAAATGAAGTCAACTCTGTCCATAAAGACTTTAAAAATGTAGATTTGACTTTCGCCCTGGCATTTCCGGATGTTTACGATATCGGTATGTCGTATGTGGGTTTTCAGATTCTCTATGACATTCTTAATAAAAGAGAGGATATTGCTGCCGAGAGGGTTTACACTCCATGGGTAGACATGGAAGAGCTTTTAAGGGCGGAGGGGATACCCCTTTCGTCTCTCGAATCCTCTACACCATTAAAAGACTTTAACATAATTGGTTTTTCTCTTCCATATGAACTCTCTTACACCAATGTCTTAAACATGCTGGAACTCTCCGGAATACCTTTTCTGGCAAAAGACAGGGATAGAAACTGGCCATTGATTGTAGGTGGAGGTTCCTGTGCCTGCAATCCTGAACCGGTAGCCGATTTTTTCGATGCCGTAGTGATTGGTGATGGGGAAGAGGTCATCCTGGAGGTCTGTAATTGTGTTAAGGAATGGAAAAAGAAAGGGGAGGAAAAAGAAGACCTTTACAGAGATCTATCGAAAATTCAAGGAGTATATATCCCTTCATTCTTCGACGTAACGTACAACAGCGATGGAACAATTAAAGAGATAGTCCCCCTCAGAGAAAATTATTCGACAATTAAAAAGAGAGTGGTTTCAGATCTCAACAAGGTAGACTACCCGACTGAATTGATCGTCCCTTTCATGAAGATTGTTCACGACAGATTAAGTCTGGAGATTGCAAGAGGTTGCACAAGGGGCTGTCGTTTCTGTCAGGCAGGGATGACGTATCGACCTGTTCGAGAAAGGTCAGAAGAAACAATCAAACAGATAGTAAAAAAAGCAATAGACAAGACCGGGTATGAAGAGATATCTTTGCTTTCTTTGAATACGGGCGACTATTCCTGTATCTCTGCTCTCTTGGTAGACTTAATGAATAAATATTCAGAGGAAAATATAGCGGTGTCTCTTCCCTCTTTGAGGCCAGGTAGTCTTACCCCTGAGCTGATCAAGGAAATTCAGAGGGTGAGAAAAACTGGGATTACCATCGCTCCTGAAGCCGGGACTCAGAGGTTGAGGAATGTCATTAATAAAGGAATTACAGAAGAAGATATTTTAACTACGGCCAAAAATGTGTTTTCCGCTGGTTGGAAATCAATTAAACTCTATTTTATGATTGGGCTGCCTACCGAAAAAGAAGAAGATGTTGAGGGGATAATTGAGCTCTCCAGAAAAATACTCTCATATGGGAAAGGCCAACAATTCCCAAAGAGTTTAAATGTTAGTGTTTCTACCTTGGTACCTAAACCCCACACACCATTCCAGTGGGAACCCCAGATTAGTCTTAATGAGATATTGGAAAAACATAAATATCTTAAAAGCAGGCTGAGCGGGAAGGGACTAAACCTGAAATGGCAGGACCCCAAATTGAGTGTCCTGGAGGGTATATTTTCAAAAGGTGACAGGAGGTTAAGCAGTGTCTTAATAAATGCTCGAAGGTATGGCTGCCGTCTTGATGGTTGGAGTGAAAACTTCAGATACGATCTATGGGAGAAAGCTTTTATAGACGCTCAATTGGAGATGGATTTTTATAACAGGCGAAAGCTCAGCTATGACGAAGTTCTTCCCTGGGATCATCTTGACTGCCTTGTTAGTAAAGAGTTTCTTAAAGAAGAAAGAGAGAAGGGATTAAATGCAGTATTGACTAGGGATTGCCGAACTGGAGGTTGTACTAATTGTGGAGTTTGCGACAATAAAGATATAAAACTGGTAACATCCGATTCTGTGCCCAGGGAAAAACCTTTAGAATACATGAACCGGCAACAGGCAGTGAAGTTTTATCGGAAGTACAGGTTGCAGTTTTCTAAACTTGAAGATTCTAGATTTTTAAGCCACCTGGAACTGATAAACGTTTTCTCAAGAGCAGTTAGAAGGTCAAAAATTCCTGTAAAATATTCAAAAGGCTTCCATCCACTTCCCAGGATAATCTTTGGAGGGGCTTTGCCTGTTGGTATTGAGAGTTTATCAGAGTATGTTGATATAGAGATCAAAGGATATATAACTTCTAATGAGTTTAAGGACAGACTTAACAAAGAACTTCCGGCAGGATTAAGGATTCTTAGTTGTAGGGAAATTATATTGAAATCGAGTCCGATATCTGATAATATGAGAAAATTAAAATATATGGTCTTCCCAAATGACCGGATAAAGACAATTTCCCCATTTGATAACAACCTTCAGGAAGCTGTCGCCTCTTTTTTGAACAAGGACAATCTCTTTGTGCTACATAAAAAGAAGGGGGGGATGAGAAAAGTTGATCTTCGGTTAATGGTGGAAGATATCAAATTTATAGATAACCATTCATTTGAGATCAGTCTTAAACCTGGAACGGCAAATGATATAAAGCCATTTAAGCTGGTAGAAAATATTTTAAATCTGGAGGAGAACCAGGTAAAGCTTCTTAGAATTTTAAGAGCAGAAGCAGGTTGAAGTCGTAAAAAGTCAAAAATCAGCCGGCACAGTAAAAAGCTCCAGATGCAAGGCGCGCAAATCCGAAGGAATGAGGCGTACTTGCCCTGTACGCCGCAATGACTGAGGATGCAGCGGAACGCCGCAGATGGACTTTTTTATGAAGCAGTCAAGCAGAATTGGGGAAATAGAACTAAAATGTCAGTAGAGTTAATAATAAACGCCAATTTACAAGAAACCAGAGTTGCCCTTTTGGAAAATGGGGTTCTGGCTGAACTGTATATTGAACACCGAACAGAAGCAGGGATTAGCGGGAATATATATAAAGGAAAGGTAGTAAGAGTACTGCCGGGTATGCAGGCAGCATTTATTGATATAGGTTTGGACAAAGCAGCCTTCCTTTATGTTTCAGATGTCTGTTCCGATATGGAAGAATTTGAAGAAATGCTCCATATCCCAAATGGTGAGGCAGAGATTGATTTAGAAAATGGTCTTTGGACTGCTATTAGCAGACCTCTTCAGATTGAAGACTTGCTGTTTGAAGGACAGGAGATACTGGTACAGGTTACAAAGGAGCCCATAGGTTCCAAAGGGGCTAGAGTTTCGTCCCATATATCCCTTCCGGGCCGTTATTTAGTACTTATGCCCACTGTTGACCATGTAGGTGTCTCCCGCCGAATTGAAAATGAAAAAGAGAGAACCAGACTTAGGGAAATAGTGCAGAGAAACAGACCAGCAGAGTTTGGGGCTATTGTCAGAACTGCCAGTGAGGGTAAAAATGAAAATGATTTGAATTCAGACATGGATTTTCTGCTGAAGCTCTGGCAAAACATTCTGGAGAAAAAGAACAATGCTCCCGTATACAGCCTTATTCACCGTGATTTAGACATGATTATGAGAACAATACGAGACCTGTTTACTAAAGATGTAGATAAGCTTGTTGTGGATTCTACTGTGGAATATCAAAAGATACTGGAATTTGTTGAAACATTTATGCCCCAGTTGAGAAATTCCGTTGAACTTTATGAAGATGATGAACCTGTCTTAGATGCATACGGGATAGAGGTTGAAATTGGAAGGGCATTGGGAAACAAGGTATGGTTAAAGTCCGGAGGCTATATAGTTATTGAAGAAACTGAGGCTCTAGTTGCTATCGATGTCAACACAGGGAAATACGTAGGCAGCAGAAACCCTGAAGATACGATACTAAAGACAAACCTGGAAGCAGTTAAAGAGATAGCATACCAGTTAAGGCTTAGAAATATAGGTGGTATAATTATCATTGATTTTATAGATATGAAAAAAGAGAGCAGTAAGGAGAAGGTGTTTCAATCCTTAAAGGAAGCGCTTAAAAAGGATAGGGCAAGGACAAACATCCTTAAAATATCTGAACTTGGCTTAATAGAAATGACCAGGAAAAGAACCAGGGACAATCTTAGTGGTGTCCTATGTGAACCCTGTTACTATTGTGAGGGCAAGGGGTTTATAAAATCTAAAACAACTGTGCTGAATGAGGTTCTAAGGGAAATAAAAAGGGAGATAAGAGAGACCCCTGGAGACAGTGTATGTGTCTTTGTGAATCCCGAAGTTGCAAACTTACTGTTGGAGGAGGAAAGAGCTGAGATTGAAGAATTAGAAAGAAAATCTAAAAAAAGGATTGTTATAACGGTGAAAGATGATTTTCATCAGGAAGAATTTGAAGTTGACAGACAACTATTTAATTCTGTCAAATAACTTGAAATGTAGATACTTTAAACCTAATAACTGAACTCCTTGGACAGCCTTAATCCATAACTTTTCTAACTATTTATAACCTTCAGTCAGTTTATCCGATTACTTCCCTTTCAGCAACTCTGCGGTTACCCGATAAACCAATACTTCTAATTCCCCAGCATTCTAAAATGCTCTAATTTTTGTGTGATAGAGTATAATTTATTTCTGAGAGCCTTCGGCTTCCAACCATAAATTTTACTTTTTGTATATCAAACAGTTTGGGTTTTTCTCAATCTGAATATTAAAACTCATCACTATGCGATAACAATGGATACAGTATCAGTTGTTTTATTTAACAAATAAGTTTAAATAGTAAAGGAAATAATCATTGACAGTTATAATAAAAAACTCTACTCTTATCAGTACGTTAGTTTGTAAAACCAATATAATGGGGCATAAATTATGTTTGGGATTGGCGTTCCAGAATTGATAGTAATCCTTATAGTTGCCTTGATATTTATAGGCCCGGATAAATTACCTGATCTGGCAAGGACTTTAGCAAAAGGACTTACAGAGTTTAAAAAAGCAGCTGATGAGGTTAAAGAGGAACTGAATATCAAGGGAGAACTGACCGATCAAAAAGAGGGGTTGTTAAAAGATTATAGAGAAATAGTAAGAAATGTTAAAGAGACAATAGAAACAGAAGGGACAGAACACAATAAAGAGAACCTGGAAGTTAAGGGAGCAGAGAAAGAAAAAAGTGACTGAAGAGAATATAGAAAACAAAGGTGACAAAGAGGAAAAAGAAGATGATATATTAAGTGATGAGAAAAGATTGCCCTTCACTTCTCATCTTGAAGAGTTAAGGAAAAGGTTAATAATCTGTTTTATTACTGTAGGTATTGGATTTACTGCCTCATATATCTTCTCAAAGAAAATATTCGCCATTTTAATGATGCCTCTAATAGACGCAATGCCACCCGGGGGGACATTAATATTCACTGGATTAACAGAAGCCTTTTTAACCTATTTAAAAGTATCATTATTGACAGGTATCTTTGTTACAAGTCCGGTGCTTCTATTTCAGATTTGGTCTTTTGTCTCTCCGGGACTTTATAAAAGGGAGAAGAAATACGTTTTCCCTTTTGTTGCTCTTTCAACCGTTTTTTTTGTTGGTGGTGCATTATTTGGTTATTTCCTGGTTTTCCCTTCCGCCTTTAAGTATCTTATGAGTTTTGCTTCTGAGACGATACAACCATTACCCTCTGTTAGGGAGTATCTATCTCTGGCCACAAGGTTGCTTTTCGCCTTTGGGATTGTGTTTGAACTGCCTCTATTTATCTTTTTTTTAGCAAAGATTGGGTTAGTTAATGCCAAGATGCTATCCTCTAAAAGGAAATATTCTATTGTAATTATCTTTATTGTTGCTGCAATAATTACCCCTACCCCGGATGCAATAACACAGTTAATGATGGCAGTTCCACTTTTAATTTTGTATGAATTGAGTATATGGGTAGCTAAAGTGTTTGGGAAGAAAAAGGAGTGAGTTGTTTTTAATCTCATTTATAAACGGAAAGTTCTAATTGCTTCAGTTCTTTATCCATAGGCTGTTAAATTCTTTTTCGAAAAGTTTGGCTGCTTTTTTAGATGGTATAACTAACAGATTTTCGTAATTCCATTTTTCCGCCGAAGCTGTCCAGTTGTAAGACCCCGTAATAACTACCTTTCTATCAATTATGACGAATTTATTGTGCATGAGCCCTGTTTCATCACCTACCTTATTTCTATTAACCCCTTTTCTGTACTTAACGCTTATACCTTTTTTTTCAAGGAACCTTCCTTTAGAATAATGATTTAAAGAACTTTCCATATCCATAATAACTTTTATGTCTATACCTTTTTTGGATACTTTTACGAGTTCCCTTGCTATTCGGCCGTTTGTAAAGTTAAAGATCGCTATGTGAATGCAGATTTTGGCTTTTCTAATTTCTTCAATTATTGCCTTTTCGCAGTTACCATTAGGGCTGAAGTAAACTTTAAAAAGTTCAGCTTCATATGCTACTGTTGCAGAGCTGAGAAACAAAAAAGTGAGTAGCATAACAACAAGGAAGGATAAAGTTCTTTTTAATACTAAAGGCATTATTATTAAGTCTCGTAATTCGGTATTAATGATATTATAAAAAAGTCCATATACAGTTCAATACCGTATATGGACTTTTTATTTTGCTGTTCCATCTTTAATTATTCTGTGCCTCTGAGTTATTTGTCGTCTTTTACCTCTTCAAAATCTGCATCGACCACATCCTCATCCGAGGGTTTTTGAGTATTATCATACTGTGTTTCTGAAGAACCATCACCTGCAGCTTGAGATGCTTTAGCATACATACTTTCTGCCAATTTATGTGATGCCTGGCCAAGTTCTTCGCAGGTATTTTTAATGGCATCTGCATCTGAACCCTCCATCTCTTTCTTCACTTTTGCAATAGCATCCTCTATGTTTTGTTTCTCAGCTGCGTCAAGACCGTCTCCGTGTTCTTTCAGGGTTTTTTCTGTGGAGTAAATGAGGTTATCAGCCTGATTTCTAGCTTCTGCTAATTCCTTTTTCTTCTTGTCTTCATCGGAATGTAGTTCTGCCTCTTTTATCATGTTCTTGATTTCCTCTTCAGTGAGTCCACTGGAGGCAGTAATTTCTATAGATTGTTCTTTCCCTGTTCCTAAATCTTTGGCAGACACATGGACTATTCCATTAGCATCAATATCAAAGGTTACCTCAATCTGCGGCATTCCTCGCGGAGCAGGGGGTATCCCAAGTAGCTCAAATCTGCCAAGCGTTTTGTTGAATTGTGCCATTTCACGCTCACCTTGCAATACATGGATACTCACCGCCGGTTGGTTATCTTCAGCCGTAGAGAAGACCTGGCTCTTTTTTGTAGGGATGGTTGTGTTCTTCTCAATTAGTTTGGTAAATATTCCTCCCAGCGTTTCAATGCCAAGGGAAAGAGGTGTAACATCAAGGAGAAGCACATCTTTTACTTCACCCTTAAGAACACCGGCTTGTATGGCTGCTCCAATGGCAACTACTTCATCCGGATTTACGCCCTTATGGGGTTCCTTGCCAAATATTTCTTTTACCTTTTGCTGGACTTTTGGCATCCTTGTCATACCACCAACAAGTATAGCCTCATCTATGTCAGAGGGCTTTAGTCCTGCGTCTTTCAGAGCAGTCATACATGGAGGTACTACCATCTCAATTAAGTCGTCGACTAATTGTTCCAGCTTCGCTCTTGTAAGTTTAATATTGAGATGCTTAGGCCCACTGGCATCTGCTGTTATAAAGGGTAAATTGACATCTGTCTCTGTAGATGTTGATAGCTCGTGTTTTGCCTTTTCTGCTGCCTCTTTCAATCTTTGCAGGGCCATTTTATCTTTTCTCAGGTCAATCCCCTGATCTTTTTTGAATTCACTGGCTAAGTGGTCAATAATTCGCAGGTCAAAGTCCTCCCCACCGAGGTGGGTGTTACCGTTAGTAGCTTTTACCTCAAAAACGCCATCCCCAATCTCGAGGATTGATATATCATAGGTTCCTCCACCCAAATCAAACACAGCAATCTTTTCATCCTTCTTTTTGTCAAGACCATAAGCTAAGGATGCTGCTGTTGGTTCGTTTATTATCCTCAAAACGTTCAATCCCGAAATTCTTCCAGCATCCTTTGTGGCTTGGCGCTGACTGTCATTGAAATATGCAGGAACTGTAATTACTGCCTCAGTGACCTTTTCGCCAAGATAGTCCTCTGCTGTCTGTCTCATCTTCTGTAAGATCATTGCGGATATTTCTGCTGAACTGTAGTCTTTGCCCCTTATATTAACCTCGGCATCTCCATTCTTGCCTTTTGAAATCTTATATGGAAGATTTGGTATGTCTGTCTGGACTTCTTTTGCCTCGTATTTCCTTCCAATAAGTCGCTTGACGGCAAATACAGTATTTTCAGGGTTAGTTATCGCCTGTCTTTTGGCTATTTGCCCAACTAACCTTTCCCCATTGTCTGTGAATGCAACCATAGACGGTGTTGTCCTACTGCCTTCCGCGTTTGTAATAACCTTAGGGTCTCCACCTTCCATAATAGCTACACAGGAATTGGTAGTTCCTAAATCAATACCTATTACTTTTCCCATCTTTATCCTCCTTAATTTACTACTCAGCTATATAAATTATTTTCAGAAACTATATAATTTCAATAGTGATTAGTTGTTATTTATCCCTGTTCATTATATCTTCGTTATCCGTGTCTTGCTTTGCAGGTGATGTCGTGACCGAAACCTTTGCTGGTCTTAGAAGCCTATCGTTTAAAAAATAACCTTTCTGGAACTCCGAGAGGACCGAATTGGTCTCATGGTCAGCACTTTCAATTTGCATAATCGCTTCATGCCGATTGGGATCAAATTTTTCTCCAATAGAAGAAAAACTGGTAGCACCAAATTTTTCTAAACTTTTAGTAAATTGGTTTAGAACTATTTCAATTCCTTCAATCAGAGATTTTGGATTATCAGGACTGGAATTTTCTCCATGTTTTAATGCCATTTCCAGGCTATCAATTATAGGTAAAAGATCCCTTATAATATTTTCATTGCAGAACTTTATTGTGTCTGTCTTCTCTCTTTCCATTCTTTTTTTGTAATTCTCGAATTCTGCTTGTGTACGAAGTAATCTGTCAAAATTATCTGATGCTTCTTTCTCTTTAGTAAGAAGTCGCTCCTTTAAATCTTCTTTTCGAGTTCCCTTTGTTTTCTCTTTTCCAGCTTTTCCTTCCTCCTTTTGCATGAAATGGTTCTCTGTCTCTATTTCTGTATCTTTTTTAGCTTTGCTTGTTGGTTCTTCTTTATTCATTACCTCTATCCTGACTGTTGATCATGCTTGAAGTTTAGTATTTTTTGTCAATTATCCTACTGACCATTTTAGCTGTGTAATCGACTATCGGAACGATATCACAATAGTTCATCCTGGTTGGCCCAATTACTCCAAGGGTACCTAGAGCAGAATCTTTCCATGTATAAGGAGAAATTACTATACTGCATCCCTCCATTTCCTGAAATTCACTTTCCGTACCAATAAAAATCTGGATTCCATTTGCCTCTATTGCTTTATCCAGTAGTTTTATTAATATGCTTTTCTCTTCAAAGGCATGTAAAATGATTTTCATCTTTTCTACATCACAAAATTCAGGAAAGTCAAAAATATTGCATTTCCCACCTATGTAAATATCATCCTCTGAATACTCGCCAAAAACCTTGTTACTTAATTTTAACGCCCTTGACAATAAACGGTCATACATATTACTTTCTTTTTTCATCTCATCGATGATTTTTTCTCTTACTTCTCTTAAGGTTAAATTTGTCAAGATTTGATTGAGATACCTTGTATACTTGTACAACTCATCTTGAGAGAGATTTTGTTCTGTTTCGATAACTCTATTATGGATGGCACCCGCTTTTGAAACAAATATAACCAGTATCTGTTCTTTGTTTAATTTGATAAATTCTATGTGTTTAAAGATACTGTTATCAAATTTAGGGGCTAATACGATTCCCGTATATCTGGATATTTTTGAGAGAAGGAGCGAAGTCTCTTTCATGACATCTGTAATCTCCAGATTTAAGGGATGATATCCGCTCTCGATAGTCTCCTTTTCTTGTTTTGTAAGCTTTCTGACTTTTAAAATACAATCTACATAGTAACGCCATCCTTCATCAGTGGGAATTCTTCCTGCTGAAGTATGGGGTTGATGCAAAAGCCCTATTTCTTCAAGGTCTGCCATGATGTTTCTTATGGAGGCAGGACTTAAATCTACATTATACTTTTTCGATATGGTACGAGACCCTACAGGCTCACCTGTTAAGATGTATTCATTAATTACGGCATGCAGAATGTTCGTACTTCTCTCAAATAACAGTCCAACCATCATACCACCCATTTGAAATAATTAAGGTATTTTATAAAATTAGCACTCTTTGCAAAAGAGTGCCAGTGTCTATAAAATAACAACCGATTACTCTATTGTCAAGCAAAAAATTATTGTTTTTTAATGTACCTGATTGTTAGATAAACATTAACTTTTTTATATATGAAGAAGCTTTTATTATACGTACCAAAGATAAGAAAGGAGCGTTTTGGAAGAGATTTCAGAATTAATTATTACCCCAATTCATTTGAATTATGACAGTATATAATTCTAATCTTTGAGGACTTTCTATTTGGTTTTTAAAGGTTAAATAATAGGTTGACAAATATTTTTAAAAATACTATAAAAATTCGAAATAAATTGAGTCCTTTGATCCTTACAGGTCTTAGAGAAATAGTTATATATCCAAAAAATAATAAATATTGAGTGCCTGGGTGGCGGAATAGGTAGACGCAAGGGACTTAAAATCCCTCGGGGCTTGACCCCGTGCCGGTTCGATTCCGGCCCTAGGCACCAAATAAAATCAAGGGGTTAACTGATAGTGGTTAGCTCCTTTTTTTCGCTAAAATTATGAATTGCCCGAAAAAGTATTTAACTATTATTCATGTTTCTGCGCAGCCTGTTTGTCGAATGAAATTTATTTTGCGACAAAATGAAACTTATTTTGCGACAAAAATTGAGCCCCTGTTCGCAGAGCATAAAAATCCTGTCGGATTTGGAGAGAGATTTATTGAGAAAATATGTCTCAAATCCACAGGTAATCTTATCCGCCTTTAGCGGTCAACGGTCAGTCTCACGACTGTCTTTTGTAATGGGTTAAGTCCCTTTAAAAAAACCTAATAATTCGTAATCAGTAATTCTTGTCTCTTCACCCCTTTACTTTCACTCTTTCTGCCACAACTGTATCTTGTCTCAG
>JBDRRJ010000016.1:0-4284 GCA_043825855.1 Pseudomonadota bacterium
GAAGTGCCGCTATTTTGACGGGATTGATCCCAGGGTGGTTCATGGCCAGCATGGATGGTGGTTCCCGGAGCTGCCAGGGGAGGAGCCATGGTTACACGGAGTATTTGAATCGAATATCAACGTTCTCACCTCCGATGACCCTGAGCACTGCAATCCAATCAATGGTGGGTGGCCACTGAGGACTTTAATGTGCAAGGTTTATAAGGCTAAGCAATATTGAGAAGCAGGCTGTCCAAAAAGACCAGTAGGGAAGTAGCAGGTGGCAGGGTATGCAAGGTATTAAAATCAGTCCCTTAACATTGATAATGATGAACAATCTATATTGGTTTGTCGGAGAAATTATTGGAAAGGCATGGAGTGTAGGAAAAAGTTTTAAAAAAGGATAAGGAGATAAACGTGTTATACCGAAAATTGGGGAAAAGCGGTGTCGTTGTGTCGGTTCTGGGATTCGGAGGTATGAGGTTACCGATGGCAAGCACGAATCCGGCTGCAGTTTTTGATCCCGAAACCCCGATTCAGGAAGAGGAAGCCCTTAACATGTTTCACTATGCCATTGAACATGGTGTAAATTATTTTGATAGTGCCTATAATTATCATGGTGGAAAAAGCGAATTGTTATTAGGGAAAGCGGTTAAAAAGTGCAGAGATAATATCATGCTTGCTACGAAGCTTCCGACTTGGCTGGTCAAGAGCCCATCCGATTTTCATAGATTATTAGATGAACAACTCACAAAACTCGATACCTATTATCTTGATTTTTATCTGCTTCACGGGCTGGGGCGTCCTAGCTGGGCTAAAATGAAAGAGCTTGGCGTAATGAACTTCCTAGATACAATTCAGACAGACGGCAGAGTTCGTTATGTAGGATTTTCTTTTCATGATGATGTCAGAATCTTTAAGGAAATAATTGATGCTTATGACTGGACATTATGCCAGATTCAATACAATTATTTTGATGAAAGCTTTCAAGCAGGAAAGGAGGGGCTTGAATATGCAGCATCCAAAGAAATCGGTGTTGTGATTATGGAACCGTTGAGAGGAGGAAAACTGACAGATAGAATACCGTCCGAAGTTCAGGCTGTATGGAATGTTGCAGACAAAAAACGGACACCGGCAGAATGGGCGTTGCGGTGGGTATGGAACCACGATCAGGTTTCTTCGGTGTTAAGCGGAATGAGCAGCATGGATCAGGTGAAGGAGAATATCCGGATCGCCGAAGATGCAAAGCCTGATTCACTGACTTCCGGTGAGACTGAGCTGATCGGCAGTGTTGCGGATATTTATAGGAAGATGCTGAAAGTCAACTGTACTTCCTGTGCATATTGCATGCCCTGTCCTGCGGGTGTAAATATTCCGATGAATTTTTCGTTATACAATGATACATTTATGTTTAAAGATGCTGAAATTTCCGTCTTACTGTACCAAATGCTGTCTCCTAAACAGAGAGCATCCAATTGCACCGAATGTGATGAATGCGAAGAAAAATGTCCTCAACAGATAAAAATCAGCGAGGAATTGAAAAATGTCCATTCCCACTTGTCAAGTTAACTTCATATTACAAGAGTTCATCCACACCCGATATCTTGCCAGTTGGATCAAACTATAGTTGCTAGGATGGTAACCAATCTTCCATACATTAGACTTTTTTTAAAAAAAAGTTGACAGATTAGCCCCATCTTTGTAGTAATAATATCAAACGCCTACCTATGAAATAATTGCTAATAATAAAGGTTTAGAGTTTATTAGAGCAAATATAAAAGAAAATAGGCATTATTTTGTTTTAGGCTTCAACATATTCTTAACAATAAGAAAAAGTATATGAAAAAGATTAGTATCATCTTAATAATGCAACTCTTTTTGTTTTGCTATGATGGAGTTTTTGCTGAAACCAAAGGATTAGGTGCAGCAGCCTGGTTTAAGATGGGATATGCCTATTACCAAGAAAAGGAATATCGGGATGCAGTATATGCCTATAACAGGGCTATAGAACTAGACCCCGAAAATTCTTGGGTTTATTACAATCGTGGGCGTTCCTATCAAAAATTAGGCGACTACAATCAGGCAATACTTGATTATACCACAGCTATAGAGCTAGACCCTAAATATGTCTGGGCTTATTACAATCGTGCGCGTTCTTATCAAGAATTAGGCAACCACAATCAGGCAATACCAGACTATACCAAGGTTATAAAGCTAGACCCTAAAAATGTATGGGCTTATTACAGTCGTGGGTTTAGTTATCAAAGTTTAGATAATTTAGAGGAGGCTTTTAGTGACTATAAAGCAGCCGCTAAATTAGGTTTTAAACCAGCCCAGGATTTTTTACGAAAAAAAGGGATTGATTGGTAGAACTACCTAGACGAATTCATTCGTACATATATGCACTCATAAATAAAAAAGGGGTTAGTTCGATTGACTAACTCCTTGATTTTTTTGGTGGAGCTGAACGGGATCGATCCGTCGACCTCTTGAATGCAATTTAGACTAGAGGCTTTTAAAATCAATGTTTCTAGGGTATAGGGTGCTCCTTTCCTAAAAGCGCTCTTTTATTTTCTTGATGGCTTCTCTAATCTCTGCCCTGACCTTCTCAGTGGCTTCCTTTGTACTTTCCTTAGCCACCTCCAGTTCATGTTCCAGTCCTTTTATAGTTCCATCTTTAGCATCCTTGAGAGAGGCCTTTGTCTTACCTCCTGAATCTCTTATGGCCTCCATCGCCCCTGTTGCGGCACTGTAAGCCACATCAGCCAACCTATCACTAGCCGCTTTTGCTGCTTTAACGGCATCAAGGGCACCTTTGACTGCATCTTCAGTAAGCTTCTTGATGCTCTTTTCTGTTACCTCGGTCTTTTCCAGGGCAGTGGCGACAGCTTCCTTCACCTTTTCCCGCACCGTTTTTGGAACTTCTTTCCCCTTTTTGATGACTTCTTCCACATCTTCTTTGATCTTTTCGATTATTTTCTCTGGCATTTTCATTACCTCTGGTTATTTTTTCAGGCCTTTTTCTTCTGCTTTCCTTTTTAATATTTCACCGACCTCATTGACTTTCCCACCGGCTTGCTTAAAGGACTCCTCTTCTTTTTGGGATAGCTTTTTGCCCGTATTTATTAGTTTCTGTCCTTCTTCTTTTAAAAAGCGAGACGCATCTGAAAACTTTTTATTTGATATCTCTTCACTTTTTTCAACCAGCCGCTCCCCCTGGGTGATCAAATGCTCTCCCTCTTTTTTCAAGGCTCTTCCGAGTACGCTGTTTTTTTTATCTGCCTTGGCCAACAGCTCTTCTCCTTCCCTGACAGGATTATAATCTATAACTTTATTCATAACATAATATCAAGAAAATATCATCAATAATGCCGGATAAACCTTTTTTATTTTTCCGGAAGTATAAGGCTGGCTGTATGATTCAGAGTGACCTTCAGTCCTGGACCTTGCCCCCTCCTCCTGTGTCTGGTCATATGGCATTTTTTTGATTATGCAGAGACAATAAACAGAATGGAATTGAGGGTAAGATAATAAATAGGTGGGGAGAGGATGGGGAGAGAATGACCCGTTGAGGAAAAAGGGATTAACCTATGATTGACTAACTCCTTGATTTTTTTGGTGGAGCTGAACGGGATCGAACCGTCGACCTCTTGAATGCCATTCAAGCGCTCTCCCAACTGAGCTACAGCCCCATAATTGCCCGAGTTTTTTATGGCATATCATAAAGTAGATTTTGCGTCAAGGTTTTTGTTGACAGTTAGGTTGGCTTTTGCTTATAATTCCTGTCGATATTAAAATAAAGAATTGTTACTGAAATAAACTAAATGCCGGAGTGGTGAAACTGGTAGACGCAGGGGACTCAAAATCCCCCGAGGTTAACCCTCGTGTCGGTTCGAGTCCGACCTCCGGCACCAATAAAATCAAGGGGTTAACCGATTTTGGTTAACCCCTTTTTATTACCTTATGTTTTACCTATACCTTTTAATATTATGGGATGACCAACGTTAAACAATTGTCGAATGAAATTTATTTTGCGACAAAATGAAACTTATTTTGCGACAAAAATTGAGCCTCTGTTCGTAGGACATAAAAATCCTGTCGGATTTGGAGGTAAATTTTTTGAGAAAATATGTCTCAAATCCACAGGTAATTTTATCCGCCTAAAGCGGTCAACGGTCAGTCTCACGACTGTCTTTTGTAATGGGTTAAGTCCCTTTAAAAAAACCTAATAATTCGTAATCAGTAATTCTTGTCTCTTCACCCCTTTACTTTCACTCTTTCTGCCACAACTGTATCTTGTCTCAG
>JBDRRJ010000017.1:0-79277 GCA_043825855.1 Pseudomonadota bacterium
CAATGTTATAACTTTTCCAATGGAGATAAAAAACACAATTAATTCTTTTGTGCCAAGATTAACAGGTGCAATGAGGATTGTATTGACAGAGCCTCTTCCAAATATAACACCGCCGTTGAAAATAAAGTTGGAATACGGAAAAGATGTTCAAGAAAATCAATTGGAACAACTGGGGAATGAAATTAAAGAAAAACTCTTAAAAAACAATAAAATATCGTCTGAGGTAGAATTTGTACCATCCGAAACATTAGACAGATCGGGATTCAAGACACCATTTTTTGAAAAGATGTACTAATAAAAGACTTGACCACATAGAGACCTTAATAATAAAATATCCTTATTATTCTTTTTCTCCTCCTCATAGTCTTCTCTTTTCTTGCTCCTGTGACTCCTCTTGTTATAACCATTTTCGATGCATAAGTGTTTATTACAGATGATATTTTGTATTATATAAAGTATGAGTGTTTTCCCTCTGTAGGATGCTTTCTTTACAGCGTTGTTTTAAAATGATGTTAATTCCCCATGTAATCCATAAGAAAATAAAAAGAGGGGAAAATATGAAAAAGAAGGCGTCTTTAATGAATTTTAAGTACTTTTATCAAATTACATGCCGGTGGATAACGACTTAAAAAGGAGAACCAGTTTATGTTAACCCGGAAGATAGCCTTTATTGATCTAACCCGAGGAACTGTTGTCCAGGAAGAGATTCCCTTAGAGTGGCGGAAAAAATACCTCGGCGCCAGAGGAATAAATATGTATTTACTCTCTTCGTTAATCGATTCTCCTATCGATCCCTTGGGGCCGGAAAATCCCCTCATATTAGGCGTAGGGCTGCTGACCGGTTCATTAGGCTTCGGTGCCGGACGATTCAATATAACGGCGTTATCTCCCGCTTGTGGCAACATTGGTGATTCCAACATCGGGGGTCACTTTGGCGCTCATCTCAAATATGCCGGTTTTGACCATCTCGTGATAACCGGAAAGAGTTCGATCCCTGTTTATCTCAGGATAACGAATGACTGCATAGAGATTAAGGATGCAAGGCATCTATGGGGCAAAGATACCTGGGAAACTCAACTGGCTCTGAAAGAAGAGATGGGCGATGATCGGGCTCAGGTAGCTACTATCGGTGTAGCAGGTGAAAATATGGTGAGGTTCTCCTGTGTTATGACCGGACTTAAAAATACTGCCGGCCGTACCGGTATGGGAGCAGTGATGGGTTCCAAGAATCTTAAGGCCGTGGCGGTAAGAGGCACCAAGGACTTAACTGTCGCCCACCCTCAGGAACTTCTCACAAGTTTTAAAAAAGAGTTAGATAAGCTGATGGAACGGAAATGGATAAAGGCCCTTGGAGAACTTGGAACCCCTCTTCTCTTTGATATCGCACACAGGGGAGGATGGAGAGGCAATCGGCCTGTTCCGGGAGGGGAAGTCATAGGTGATCGCGCTAAATCCCTGTATGCCAAAAATTTGGTTCCGTACTCCGTCGGCATGGCTGCCTGTACCGCTTGTTCCGTACATTGTCGCCATAGGCACGTGCTCCCGGAAGGGAGATTTGGGAAGTCTATAAGAGGAGAGGGACCCGAATATGGGACAATCAGCGCTATGGGATTAGAGTTGGGTAATTTTGATATGGAAAGTGCCATCTATTTATCCAATCGATGCAATCGCTTGGGGTTGGATTCAACCCAGACAGGATATATGATCAATTTTGCTATGGAAATCTATGAAAAAGGAATCATAGATGAGAGATTTACAGGGATGCTTATAAGAGGTGGCAACCTGGATACGATCCTGAACCTCGTCGAGGACATATCTCACCGTAGAGGATTCGGTGATATACTGGCTGATGGGGGCTATTCCCTGGGGAAATTTCCTCCGGAAGCAGCCAAATACCTCTGTCTAATAAAGAATATGCCTGCCGGCCCGCCGGGATGGGGCGCGGTTAGATCTTTTGCAATGGGTTTAGGTGTTGCCTCCCTTCCGGCTCACGTCCATCGAAATAGACCAGGGATCGATGTACTGCATCTCCCACCGGAGGTATTAGAGAAACTTTACGGTGGATATGTCTCCCCGGATTCCAATTCCTATGAGGGAAAGTCACGGATGATCTGGTGGCATGAACTCTTGTTTACGATATGTGACTCTCTTGGTTGCTGCCGTTTTCAGACTGTTTTTAACACTCCTAACGCCCCTCAGTATCCAGAATATTCTGAGATAGTCCGATTATCCACCGGTTTGGAGATATCGGTTGAGGAGTTGAAGGAGATGGCCGAACGCATCTATACCACGGAACGTCTTCTCCTGGTGACTTTGGGAGTGGGAAGCCGCCGGCATGACGCATTACCTGAGCTGTGGACATCAGAGCCTGGACCAGCTCATATAGATCCTGCCAAGTATAATGAATTCCTTGACGAATATTATTCCCTACATGGGTGGGATGAGGATGGCCATCCCACTCCCAGGTCAATCGAAAAGTTGGCGATTAGTAAGGCTGATATTAAATTATAAGAAGGAGATGGGATGGTCCAGAGAGTAAATATCGAAGTAACTGCTCCGTTATGTACCAGTTGCAGACTCTGTGAAATATCATGCAGTCTGTACCACGAACAGTTGATTAATATGGAAAAGGCCCGCATTCGGGTAACCGACAATTATGAGCAATCATTGTTTGAACCCCACATCTGCCGTCTCTGTACACCAGCACCCTGCGTCGAGGCCTGCCCGTCCGAAGCCCTGAGTCAGGATGATACAGGTATTATTCATGTTGATGATGAGCTCTGCTTTGGTTGTGATAACTGCGCAGATGCCTGCCCTTACCAGGCCATATGGTGGCGGGAGGAGCAAGAAAGAATCCTAGTCTGTGATCGTTGCGGTGGGAATCCTACATGTATTCAGTTTTGCACTACCAGCGCATTGCGACTAGCATAACTCTATTGAGCTGCTCAAAAAATGATGGAGGAGGGACAGGTAACATTCATTGGCCGTGTAGCGACGAACCATATTTCTCATCCTTTTTGAGTACATTCATGATCCCATAGGCAGAAGAATAGCCAAAAAAAGTAAATAGAGGCATAATTAAGAAGCAAGATGCCAAAATAATAGATACCCCTTTTGACCCTATAATTACCCCATCTAAGACCAAAATCAATCTTTTATTTACACCTTATAGAGTGTGAATTTCATTTCAACTATAGAAAGCAAAATGTCTATGTTATACTACTAAGTATATTTAGAAAATATCCACTGTTCTAGTTAAGACCCTTAATTATTGTTAGATTTCATTACGCTATAATTCACTATTGAAGATGTAGTATCAATTGTTTATCAAGGGCATAAAGCACTAATTTTTTTAGGGGGTTTAAAAATGAACCAGTTAACGTCTCCTTGGGTAAAGCTTAGTGAGTTAATTGCTGCTGAAGACAGCGTTGAATTGACAAAATTTATCGATACTCTCAGCCCATCAGAAACGGCGAGAAGCATATCCCGACTGACGGGGAAAGAACAGCTTCATCTGTTTGCCCTTCTCACCCCTGAGGATGCAGCCGATGTTATTGAAGACATCCCGGATGCCCAGGCCGCTGACCTGGTGGAAGATATGCCATCAGAACAGGCTGCAGCAATTATGGAGGAACTGAGTAGTGATCATATTGTCGACGTGTTAGGCGAGATGAATAAGGAAATAAGTCAGGCAATTCTTGCGAAAATGGACCAGGAAGATGCCATGGAAGCGAGAATGTTTCTGGAATATCCACCGGACTGCGCCGGTGGACTCATGATTTCCGAATTCCTTGTATATAAAACAGAAAATACCATACAGGATGTACTAGATGATTTGCAGGCAAATCGCAGTAAATACCTTGATTACCATGTGCAATATTTTTATGTTGTTGACAGGGAAGAGAAGCTAGCAGGTGTATTGCGTATGCAAGACCTGCTTTTCCCTGCCCGAGTGACCCGGCTATCACAGATAATGTTCACTTCTCCTCTCAATATGTCGGATAAAGCTTCGTTGAAAGAGCTACAAGAGTTTTTTGAGGAACATCATCTGTTCGGGGTGCCCGTTGTAGACGATGGAAAGCGACTAGTCGGAGTGGTTCTCCCGGATGCTGTTGAAGAGGCAATCAACAAACAAAAAACCGAAACTTTTCTGCGGCTGAGTGGCATCATTGGGGGCGAGGAGTTCAGAACCATGCCGCTCTTTTCCCGCTCCGGGCGCCGTCTGTCCTGGCTTAGCATGAACATCATTCTCAATATCATTGCTGCTAGTGTCATTGCTCTATACCAGGACACTCTTGCTGCTGTCATTACTTTGGCAGTTTTTCTGCCAATGGTAAGCGACATGAGCGGCTGTTCAGGTAATCAGTCTGTGGCGGTTTCTATGCGTGAACTTTCGCTCGGCCTAGTTCGGCCCAGCGAGCTGTTCTGGGTGCTGGCAAAGGAATCTAAAGTCGGCATTGTAAATGGTTTAATCCTTGGTTCAATTCTCTGCGGGGTTGCTTTTCTCTGGCAGGGAAATCTATGGTTTGGAATTGTAGTCGGCAGTGCCTTGGCGGCCAACACCCTGGTTTCAGTTACTTTGGGTGGTGTACTTCCCCTTATCCTCAAACGTTTTAAATTGGATCCTGCTCTGGTTTCCAGCCCCCTACTAACGACAGTAACGGATATGTGCGGTTTCTTTTTTGTGTTGGGTCTTGCGACGCTGATGTTACCGAAACTTACCAGCATATAACATAGCAATAGGAATAAAATTTACCAGAAAATAACACTGGATTTATCCTGATATTTGAGTTATAGTTAAGTAAATAGTTAAATAATAATAATAATTTTGTAAACCCGAATCACAAAGAGGTGATTATGGAGGCGTTTCCCTCATTCCCTTAAACAAAAGGAGTAAAGAGGTAACGCCTTTTTTTGTTTATGAGCTTGTTGCATAAAATGATTTGGAGACCATGGCTGAAAGCACTGTAATCCTTACAAAAGACATCCAGGAAAAGATCAGGGATATCGGGGAGATTGATATCCTCGTCGGTATCCCAAGTTATAATAACGTCCGGACCATTGAACATGTTGTGAAAGCTGTTGAGGCTGGGCTTTCAAAATACTTTCCAAACAATAAATCTCTTCTGGTAAATTCAGACGGTGGATCAATTGATGGGACAATGGATATAGTTTCAGGAACTACAATTGATCTTAATTCAATACTCCTGCATCACAAAGTAGGGGGCTTTCACAAGCTGGTAACACCTTACCAGGGGATCCCTGGCAAAGGGAGTGCTTTTAGGACTATTTTCGAAGTCGCAAGGATACTCAAGGTGAAGGCATGCGCCGTCGTTGATTCTGACTTAAGGAGCATAACTCCTGAATGGATTGAATTACTTATTAAACCGATTCTTACGGGAGGATATGATTATGTCTCTCCTTATTATCTCAGGCATAAGTATGATGGAACGATAACAAATACAATAGTATATCCAATGACCAGGGCATTGTACGGCAGGAGAATACGACAACCTATAGGAGGAGATTTTGGCTTCTCAGGCAGACTTGCATCATTTTATCTCACCAAGGATGTGTGGGAGACAGATGTAGCCCGTTTTGGAATCGACATCTGGATGACTACAACAGCGGTTGCCAACGATTTCAAGGTTTGTCAGGCTTTTCTAGGGGCCAAAATCCATGACGCGAAAGACCCTGGCGCTGACCTAAGTGCAATGCTTCATCAGGTGGTAAGTTCAGTATTCAATCTCACGGAAGAGTACGCGCCGGTATGGAAGAATGTTTTAAAATCCGAACCAATTACTACCTTTGGATTTGTATACTCTGTTGGTCTCGAACCAATCAAAGTTAACCTGGATGGGATGTTAGAGAAATTCAGACTGGGCGTAAAAGAACTTTCCGTACTATACGAATCATTTTTACCGGAAGACCTTTTGAGTTTTATCAGGGGGGTTGTTGAAAAACCGAAGGACCAGTTCTCTATACCTGATGATATATGGGTTAAAATTATATACAGTTTCGCCCTTGCCTGTAAAAGGAAAGTGATGAGTAAGGAACATATAATAAAATCCCTCACACCCCTCTATCTTGGAAAGGTAGCATCATTTGTTATTGAGGTATGGGAAAGCACTGCTGAGGAAGTAGAACAGAGGCTTGAAGATCTCTGTGTTGCCTTTGAGAGAGGGAAACTATACCTCATTGAGAGATGGGAAAAGGAAGCTTGAACTCATATGTAAGCCAAGGAGGTCTTTATGAGAAATTTATTAGATAGAATAATAGCAGAACCACTGAAGGACTTTTTGCAGAGGCTTATTGAATTTTTACCAGACCTTCTCAGTTCTATAATTATATTTGTCCTCGGCCTTATTGTTGGAAGTATCCTTAAGTATGTAATAGTAAAAGTATTTAGTTTATTTCATATAGACCGTTTCTTTTCAGGGATAGGCATAACAGCGACACTGGAAAAAGCTGGTATAAAAGAGACACCTACAAAGATTCTGGGACGAATATTTTATTGGCTTATAATGATAACATTCATTATTATAGCTCTTTATACGCTAAAAATTCCAGCTATAGAAGAACTCCTTGGAAAATTTTTCCTCTACCTTCCAAATATATTTGTGGCTGCATTTCTAGTTACTATTGGATATATGCTCGGCAATTTCCTTGGCAGGGCAACCCTTATAGCCTCTGTCAATGCAGGGATAAAGTTCTCCGGGTTATTGAGTTCCGGAGTCAAAACTTTGATTTTATTGCTTGCCCTTGCTATGTCGTTGGAACAGCTTGGCATAGGTCGTGGAACTGTAGTCGTTGCCTTTACAATAGTATTCGGGGGAATCGTTTTTGCCCTTTCTCTGGCCTTTGGCTTGGGAGGAAAAGATATGGTGAAGGAATATCTGGAGAAACGGTTTAAAAGTAAAGTGGAAGAAAAAGATGACTTAAAACATATCTAAGAATTTCCCTTCAGGATGATTAATAAAAGGTAGCGAGTTTTCTTAAAATCTCTTATCGAGCAATGATAGTTGGTTGGTATGACAAAAACAAAAAGAGAATTGGGACATTTTGCTATTAAAAAGGGGGTTATATAAATGACTAACCCCTTGATTTTACTGGTACGCCCAGCAGGATTCGAACCTGCAACCTACGGATTCGTAGTCTAATCTTAATGTTAATAAATTCAATAAGTTAGCGTGCTTAGAGTTGCAGAATAATGCAAAATGCGACATTTCAAATACAACATCCGCACCCTATACGCACCCAAAATATAAGAGGTGGGGGTAGGAGCGTGATAGGGGGGGGCTTGTCATTATAATAAATGCCCTCCTGCCTGTTCAGAAAAAAAGGGTTAACAGCATGTACATTTTATAAGAGGCAGAGATACGCTTGAACAAAAATGAATGAAGTTTTTACCGTAAATATCCGTATACTTACATTAATACCTAGAATATCATGCCCGCCAGAAAATTGAACCAAGGGTTAAAGTATTTTGGATGGAAAGAATTTAGGGGAAAATTGATGTTTGGAATGGCATATCTTAACATGGATGCCCAAAAACAAAAAAAGGAATAAAAATTCACCAGAAAAAAACACTAGATTTGTCCTAAAAGTTGAGATATAGTTAAGTGAATGGTTAAATACTAATCATAATTTTGTAAACCCGAATCACAAAGAGGTGATTGTGGAGGCGTTTCTCTCGTTTCCTTAAACAAAAGGAGCAAAGAGGCTGACGCCTTTTTTTGTTTAAGACTGGCTGTATTAGGTTAAAGAATAAAATGTAGATATGGAAAGTTAAATATAATTTATTGATATTTTAAGAATCCGCCAGGTTCTGATTGACAAGGAATATTTATAGGTTTAGAATTTTTACAAATACAAAATATAAACTGTAGTTTAATTATTTTTATACCCATAAAATAATTTAATCTTTTATCAAATAAGGAGGTAATAATTAAAGCTGACACCAAACCTATTTTTAATTAATTAACATAAAAATGGAGGTGTAATTATGCAACAGTATATAAATAAGGCATTAGAATTAGTTGGAGCTTATGTTCCTAATTTAGTGGGTGCTATAGCAATCCTTATTTTGGGGTGGCTTGTGGCACTGGCTTTTTCGTCAATACTCACGAGAATTTTAAGACGTACAAAATTAAGTCAACGTATTGCCCAATTGATTTCTAAGGAAGATGAAGAAAAAGAAGTTCCTGTAGAACTTTATATTTCTAAAGCTTTTTATTATCTGATTCTTATTTTTGTATTAGTTGCTTTTTTCCAGACACTTGGGCTAACAATTGTAACTGATCCTTTAAATCAATTGTTAACACAGATTTTTGCTTATGCTCCTCAGATTATCGGTGCGATATTATTACTCATTTTAGCTTGGGCTTTAGCTACAATACTAAGATTAATTGTTTCTAAATTATTAACTACCTTAAAAATCGATGAAAGATTGGGTGAGAAAACAGGTGTTGAAGAGAAAGAAAAAACATTGCCGTTAACTAAAACAATATCGAACGCTGTTTATTGGTTGGTTTTCCTTTTCTTTTTACTTGCCATATTGGGATCTTTACAATTACAAGGACTATTAGACCCTATTAAGTCGATGACTGATAAAATGTTAGCTTATCTGCCCAATATTTTTAGTGCTGGTTTGATATTGTTAATAGGTTGGATTCTTGCCACAATAATTAAAAGAATTGTTGTTAATCTACTTTCAGCCATTGGCACTGATCGGTTAATTGAACGTGTCGGTCTGACAACAGTTTTAGGTAAACAAAAGCTATCTGATATTTTAGGTTTGATTGTTTATATCCTCATCTTAATACCGATTCTCATTTCCGCTCTTCAAGCATTGGAGCTTGAGTCGATTACTCAGCCAGCTACGAATATGTTAAACTCTATACTTTTAGCATTACCAGCCATATTTGCCGCAACTATGATTATTGTTGTATCGTATGTTGTTGGGAAATTAATAGCAAAATTGGTTACAGATTTGCTAACAGGATTAGGTTTCAATGGAATTATGGTCAAGTTAGGTCTTGCAAAAGAAGAGACTAAGGAACAAAAAACTCCTTCTGAATTCGTGGGCTATCTTGTATTGATTGGGATATTATTTTTTGCCAGTATTGAAGCGCTTCGCCTTTTAAATTTTGAAAATGTGGCCAATCTAATCTCACAATTCACTGTGTTTGCGGGAAAAATATTACTTGGTTTAATTATTATGGGAATTGGTTTATTTATAGCTAACTTAGTTTCAGACAGAATTAAAGCAGGGAAAAGCTCACAATCAAGTGTTTATGCCTTATTTGCTCGCATTGCAATATTGGTTTTAGTTGGAGCAATGGCTCTACAGGAAATGGGTTTTGCTAATGATATTATTATTACGGCATTCGGTCTTGGTATGGGTGCTTTAGCTATCGCTGCCGCTATCGCATTTGGTATTGGTGGAAAAGATATTGCTGCTCGAGAACTGGAAAAATGGGTTGATTCTATGAAATCTGACAAATCATAGCTAATAAAATATTTTTCAAATACTAATATTATCCATCTAAATGCAATACCAAAATTTTAAGAAATTGGACATAAAGAGATACCAGAAACCGAAATTAGGCTGGGATACATTATATATTAGGAAATTAATAACTGGACAAATGAACAGATCGAGGTATAGCCCTAAAGGCACTCTGATTGTCTACAGTAAGTAGAACGGCATCTAAGTACATGCCCAATAATGCCCAACTAAATATAATCAATATCCACAAGAAAAGCCAACCTTAAATAATGGCGATGACACCGGAGATGAACGCTTGGAATGAGGTTGCGTCTACAGTTCCCTGTGAATATTAAATATTAATCACTTTTACAGAATTCCTACAGCGTCCTTATTAAATAAGGGCGGGCCTCCTTTTTATTTATTTAACGTTTAGCACTCATCAGAAGCTGATATAAGTCGTCTATTGATAATTACATAAATAATGGAGTCATGTCTTTTATTTTGGTATTTCCGCTCTTCATGAGGAAAGTTGATCAAGAGCACACTGCGCGATTCCGATCTCACCGTGGGGATAAAATGGGGTCTCCCTTAGAAGATCATAATTAAATTTACACACCAAAAAAAGGGGCTAGCCAAATTGGCTAACCCCTTGATATTACTGGCGGGGCCGACGAGACTCGAACTCGCGACCTCCGGCGTGACAGGCCGGCGTTCTAACCGACTGAACTACGACCCCTATCTATATTTAGTCCAGAGTTTTGAGTGCGTAGTTTAACCCCAAATAAAAATTAATGCAAAGTTTTTTTACTACTAACTCATTACTCTTGAAATTTAATTGGTAGGCGGAACAGGGCTCGAACCTGTGACCCCCGGCTTGTAAGGCCGGTGCTCTCCCAACTGAGCTACCCGCCCAAATAAATACAGTATTCTATTTTAATTTACAGATTGGTTTGCAATCTCCTGAATTAATTCTTTTTCATAGAAGTTGTCAGTAACCCCTTCATCATCAGTAACTACTTCATCCTTTTTCTTTTTCATAAAACTATCAGGGTCATCCAGTATCAAAGCCATTTTCAGGACTTCATCCATATGTTCTACAGTAACAATATTTACTGTTTTAAGAATCCTGGCAGGGACTTCCTTGATATCTTTTTCGTTTTCTTTAGGGATAATGATTGTCTTTATGCCGCCTCTGTGAGCAGCCAAAACCTTCTCTTTAAAACCGCCAATAGGAAGGACCCTACCCCTGAGAGTTATCTCTCCTGTCATGGCTATATCCTTACTCACAGGTTTCTTAATCAACGCAGAGGTTATGGATGTTGCCATGGTGATGCCAGCTGAAGGCCCGTCTTTCGGAATAGCTCCTTCAGGAACATGTATGTGTAAATCAATATTTTGATAAAAATCATTTTCTAAACCTAAGAGTTCAGCTCTTGACCTGACATAACTCAAAGCAGCATGGGCTGATTCCTGCATTACATCACCCAGTTTTCCCGTGACAGTCAGTTTTCCCTTCCCCGGCATTACTATTACTTCTATAGCAAGTAATTCACCCCCCAGTTCGGTCCATGCAAGCCCAATTGCAAGCCCTACTGTGTTATCCTCTTCTGCCTTGCCATATCTGTATTTGGGAACTCCCAGGTACTTCTGAAGGCTGCTTGATTGGATTCGGATTTTTGTATTCTTGCCTTTTTTAGCTACCTCTTTTGCTACTTTCCGGCAGATAGATGCTATCTCGCGTTCCAGGTTCCTTACGCCGGCTTCTCTTGTATATCTTCGTATTACACTGAGAATAGCCTGCATCGAGAATATCACATTTTTATCGGTAAGACCATGGGCTTCTATCTGTTTTGGAATCAAAAACTTTTTAGCTATATTAGATTTTTCTAATTCGGTATACCCTGCAATACGAATAACCTCCATACGATCCTGCAGAGGAAGAGGAATTGAAAACAAGGTATTTGCTGTAGTAATAAACATTACCTTAGAAAGATCATAATCTACATCTATATAGTGGTCATTGAAAACTTGATTCTGTTCAGGGTCCAAAACTTCCATTAATGCGGCTGAAGGGTCTCCCCTGAAATCGGTGCTCATCTTATCCACTTCGTCCAACAAGAATACAGGATTATTTGAGCCAGCCTTCTTAAGGGATTGGATAATCTTGCCGGGCATTGACCCGATATAAGTCCTGCGATGTCCTCTTATTTCAGCTTCATCACGGACTCCGCCAAGAGAACATCTGACAAACTTCCTTTCAGTTGCTCTTGCAATAGATTTGGCCAAAGAGGTCTTGCCTACGCCTGGAGGACCAACAAAACAGAGTATAGGCCCTTTCATCTTCTTAACCAAACTTTGAACAGCAAGATACTCTGCTATTCGTTCCTTGACCTGTTTTAACCCGTAGTGATCCTCATCTAAAATTTTCTCAGCTTCTGTTATGTCCAGTTTTTCTTCAGTTTCTTCGTACCAAGGAAGGGAAATCAGCCAGTCTATATAATTGCGCACCACTGTAGCTTCAGCTGACATAGGTGCCATCATTTTAAGTTTTTTAAACTCCTTTTCGACCTTTGTTGTTGCTTCCTTTGACATCTTTTTCTTTTTGATACTTTCTTCTAGCTCTTTAAGCTCGGTCTTAAATTCGTCCTTTTCCCCCATCTCTTTTTGAATCGCCCGCATCTGTTCACTGAGATAGTATTCCTTTTGGCTTTTCTCCATCTGTTTTCTAACTCTGTTCTTGATCTTTTTTTCTATTTGGAGAATTTCAATTTCAGACTCAATTAATTGAAGCAGCTTCTCTAGCCTGTCTTCTATATTGAAAGTTTCTAATATATCCTGTTTGTCCTCTAATTTCATGTTTACGTGGACAACAATGTTATCGGCTAAACGGCCTGGTTCGTCAATAGCCAATACAGAAGAAAGGATATCCTGGGATATTTTTTTATTCAGTTTAACGAAGGTCTCAAAAGAGTCTTGGAGATTTCGCATCAAAGCCTCAATCTCTTTTGTGATTTGCTTAGAATCATTTACCTTTTCTGCGCTCACCTGCATGAATTCAGCATTGGGGATAGTTCTCTTTATAATTGCTCTTTTTTTACCTTCAACAAGAACCTTGACTGTTCCATCCGGTAGTTTTAAAAGCTGGAGTATGGTACTAAGTGTCCCGACCCTGTAAATATCATCGTCTGAAGGATCATTAATCGTGGCATCTTTTTGAGCAGATAGAAAGATGTCTTTTTCATTTTTCAGAGCATACTCCAATGCGTCTATCGACTTTTTTCTGCCAACGAATAGCGGCACTACCAAATAAGGGAAAACTACAACATCCCTAAGGGGTAACAAAGGATATATGTTTTCAACATCAGGTGTGTTGTCAGAATTTTTGGAAAGTTTAAATAACATTACTACAGATCCTCTTGATCAGATTTGTCTTTTAAAAAATAGAAATATAGAGTTCATAAAATTAGGCAGATTTTATTTTCTTATCATGTATGAGTACTGGCTCTTCTTTTTTTTGAACTGCTTCTTCGGTGATTATACACTCTCGAATGTCTGATTGAGATGGCAGCTCGTACATAATGTCCAGCATAATATTTTCCAAAATTGATCTAAGCCCACGAGCTCCTGATTTCCGCTTCTGAGCCTCTTTTGCTATTGCTACCAGGGCATCATTGGTAAAGGTAAGACCAACTTTCTCAAATTCAAATAGCTTCTTATACTGCTTCACCAGAGCATTTCTTGGTTCTTTTAATATCCTTACCAGATACTCCTCAGTAAGGTCATTTAAAGTGGCTATCACTGGCAGTCTTCCAATAAATTCCGGAATGAGACCATACTTTAATAGATCTTCCGGTTGAACCTCCATCATAATATCGTAAACCTTCCCCTCTTTTTTACTGCCGATATCTGATCCAAAACCAATTGCACTTCCTTTTATTCTTCTTTTAATAATGTCTTCTATACCGTGAAATGCACCGCCACAGATAAAAAGGATGTTGGTCGTATCTACCTGAAGGAATTCCTGTTGAGGGTGTTTCCTACCACCCTTAGGGGGAACACTAGCTATTGTACCTTCGATGATCTTCAGAAGTGCCTGCTGTACACCTTCGCCTGATACGTCCCTTGTAATGGAAGGACTGTCAGACTTGCGAGATATTTTATCAATCTCATCGATGTACACGATACCCCTTGATGCCTTTTCAACATCATAATCTGCAGACTGCAATAAAGCGAGTATAATGTTTTCGACATCTTCTCCCACATATCCAGCTTCAGTAAGGCTTGTAGCATCTGCAATAGCAAAGGGAACATGGAGAATTTTAGCAAGAGTCTGTGCCAGCAAAGTTTTACCGCAACCTGTAGGTCCGATAAGTATAATATTACTCTTTTGAAGTTCAACTCCGTTCAGATCTATATTGGAATTTATTCTCTTGTAGTGGTTATGTACTGCAACAGAAAGAATCTTTTTTGCTCTTTCCTGTCCTATAACATATTCATCAAGGAACTTCTTGATCTCAAATGGCTTGGGTACCATAAAGCGTTCATCGAAACTATCTTCTTTCTCAAATTCCTCGGCAATAATATCGTTACAAAGCTCAATACATTCATCACAAATGTACACAGTAGGACCAGCTATCAGCTTTTTTACTTCTTTTCTTCCCTTGCCACAAAATGAGCAACTTAAATTTTCAACTATGTCGTCATTTTTCCGATCCACTTATTTTCTCCCTATTACTAACTTAATACAAACATAAAGAACGAAATAAACCAGCTATTCGGATGGCTTCTTTAAAATAACTTCATCAATAATTCCGTATTTCTTAGCTTCCTGGCTGCTCATGAAGAAATCTCGTTCTGTCTCTCTTTGTATTTTTTCCAAAGGCTGTCCAGTGTGACGGACCAGTATATCGTTTAATTTTTCTCTTATCTGGAGAATTTCCTTTGCATGGATCTCTATGTCTGTAGCCTGTCCCTGAAATGCTCCCAGAGGCTGATGTAATAATATTCGAGAATGGGGAAGAGCATATCTCTTTCCAGGTTCTCCTGCTGCCAAAAGCAATGCTCCCATGCTTGCAGCCTGTCCCATACACAATGTTGAAACTTTGGGCTTTATATATTGCATTGTATCATAGATAGCAAGGCCAGAAGATACTACGCCGCCCGGTGAATTAATATAGAGGTATAAATCTTTATCGGGATCTTCAGATTCTAAAAATAACATCTGGGCAATAACCAGATTGGCAATTATGTCATCTATAGGAGTACCTATGAATATAATCCTCTCTTTCAGGAGACGGGAATAAATATCATAAGCCCGCTCTCCACGACCAGTCTGTTCAATTACTATTGGAATCAGTGTCATTTTCCCTTCTCTCTACTTCTTTTATGTTAGCCTTTTCAATTATAAAATCAAGAGTTTTTTCCGTTTTAAGTCCGATCTTCAATCTTTCTCTTTCTTCTTCCCCTTTGTAATGATCTCTAACGGCTTCGAGATCATGTCCGGAATTTTCTGCAATCTCAACTAACTTATCTTCTATATATTTTTCATCTACCTCTATGGATTCCTTTTTTGCAATCTCTTCAAGAAGAAAGCTGACTTTTACCTCTTTTTCAGCCTGTTCTTTATAGGTTTCTTTAATTCTATCAGCAGATATGCCAACCTGCTCCATACTTAAACCCTGCAGAGAAAGCCGCATTTGGGTTTCATTTATCTTATCGTCAAGATGTTGATCGACTAATGAGGGAGGAACTTCAAACGCATTTTCCTCAATCAATTTATTTAAAAGCTGGTCTTTAAGGTTAGCTTCTATTCTGATTTTATCCAGCCTTTCTAAATTTTCTCTCACCTTTTGTTTAAGGTCCTCTAATGACTCAAATTCCCCCAAATCCTTGGCAAAATCATCATTTAACTTGGGAAGAATTTTTTCCTTTATACCTTTGATTTTGATTTTAAAGTTTATTTCTTTGCCCGCTAAATCCTTGTTACTCGATCCCTCTGGCACGGTTATTTGAATATCTCTTTCATCTCCTATATTCAATCCCGACAACTGTTCTTCAAAATCTGGATGAAAAGATCCGGAACCAACTTCCAGCATATGGTCTATAACTTTTTCCTTATCAATTGGTTCACCATCTGAAAACCCCTCATAATCAATAACAGCGAAATCTCCAACTTTAATAGGGCGAGACTCATCTATCTCCTGTAACTGGGCATTCGAATGCTGTAACTCAGCAAGTTTTTTATCTATATCTTCTTCGGATATATTTACTTTGCCTCTCTCTAAATCGACATCAATATAACCCTTTACATCTATCTCAGGTTTTACTTCAACCTTTCCAGAATAGGTGAAATCATTATCTATTTCCAGGGAAGCATTATCTATCACCGGCTGTGAAACAGTTGTTATATTTTTTTCTTCCAGCATCTTGAAGTAAGAATCATTTATTAGTTTAAAAACAACGTCGCCTTCTACCTCTCTCTTATAATATCTTTCAAGTACACTTCTTGGAGCCTTGCCTTGACGGAAACCTTTTATATTGGACTTCCTTTGTAAATCCTTATAAGCAGAGTTCAGCTCGCTTGTAACCAATTCTTTTGGTATAGTAACAGTAAACTTTTTTTCTATAGAACTTGTATCTTCAATTTCAATTTTCATCTGATCCTCGGGTAAATAAATACAAAAACTTGGTGCGAGAGGGGGGATTTGAACCCCCACCCCTAAAAGGGGCTGGATCCTAAGTCCAGTGCGTCTGCCAATTCCGCCACTCTCGCTGGGATATTGAGATAGGTATAAATTCTATCCCCGTTTTTTCCAAATACAGAGCGAAAAGGACTTCAGTTTATGGTGGGCCGTGTAGGGAGCGAACCTACGACCTACTGATTAAGAGTCAAAAAGACAATTAGCTTATGTTGTAAGTGTTTGATTTTATACAGGTATTAATTTTAGAAGTTGTGTATTTCCCCCCTTTTCCCCCTATATAACAGTAGACGAATAGTAGATCAAGTTTCGCTCTTTCAAAGAGCCCTAGATAGCACACGTGCAAATTTTTTTTTATATCTATTTGCTTCCACTTTGTCAACAACAATCTTGATTAAAGATTAACATAAGCATTAAAGCATATCAAGTCAAATTGTTAAAACTCCGCTTTTGCCTCTTAGGATGTTGATGCGTCCATTCGCTGAGGAGGGGGACATCGGCCAAATTCCCAAAGAAACCCCGAGCGAGGTGCCAGCTTGTTTTCCATAAGATTATTTCTGGAAATTCGGCAAAATATTGCTCATAGTTTTGTTCCTTGTAAGGTTCCTCATAAATAGGACAGGCCATTTGCTTCTTAGATATGTTTCCTATTAAAAAACTATTTTATAGGTATTATATGTTTTGTAATGATGAACACATTTTCGGTATTTTTTAAACAATAATATTTGAATTTCAGAAGAAATCATTGTACAATTAAACCAAATTACCAACTAAGTTTCTTGTCAGTAAGAAAATAAGATAATACTTATATTAATTGTTATTTGCATACAATGATAAATAAAAGGAGAAAGGTAAAATGAAAAGAAGATTTATTTTAACGAATCTGTTTTTTGTTCTGGCAATTTTAATAAGTACGATATTATTTCAGGATATTCCATATGCCCAAGAAGACAATGACCACAAGGTAGCAAAAGAAGCGACAAAGCAATTACGTGCTTCTTTGAGATCATTTGGAAATGAAAATATCGTACCCACTATGAGTGCCTGGAAAAATGATCTCGATTCAAACATGTCAACCGATGATTTGAAAATTCTTAATCAGTTACGGATTAAAGCAAAATCTTTAATTAAAGAACGTAACCAAATTAGATCTGGATTAAAAGATGCATGGGAAAATGAATCAAATGTTAATTTAGGGGAAATCAAGGAAAAGACGAGGAAGCTTTGGAATGAGTATATGGAAATCATTGGAGAGCTAAAACCCTTGGCTGAGAAATATAAAACTACTTTAATAGCAATTGGTGAAAAAGCAAAACCCAAAGCAGAGCTTTGGAAGAAGGAAGCAAAGACAATTGGGCAGAAATGGTGGGAACAATATCAGAATCAATTTACTGAAAAGGAAAAAATGTTTATTATTTTAAAAGTGAAAAGGGTTACGGATAGAAATGATTTTTCCGGAGAAGCTTTCAAGGGTATACGAGTTGCTCGGTTTATGCTCTGGGATGGAAATACTTTCGATGAGGTGGATATGTATTAATCAGTTGAATTTGACTTAGAGGTTCAAGGATAAATATTATTAATTGGGAAGCATTCCTATTCTTTCATCCTGTTAACGATCAAAAATAACCTCCAAATAACACCAAAGTAGCACACGCTCAAGATGAAACTATAAATAAAACTGTAGATGAAATTAAAAAAGGGGTTAGCCTCGATCGGCTAACCCCTTGATGTTATTGGTGGGCCGTGTAGGGATCGAACCTACGACCTACTGATTAAGAGTCAGTTGCTCTACCAATTGAGCTAACGGCCCTTTGTTTGGCACGCCCGGTCCGACTCGAACGGACGACCTGCGGATTCGAAGTCCGACGCTCTATCCAACTGAGCTACGGGCGCATGTGGGGTGAGTGAAGGGATTCGAACCCTCGACCACTGGAGCCACAATCCAGTGCTCTAACCATCTGAGCTACACTCACCATAAAACTAATTGTAAGACTAATTAATGGCACGCCCGGTCCGATTCGAACGGACGACCTACGGATTAGAAGTCCGTTGCTCTATCCAGCTGAGCTACGGGCGCCCGTAATTGACGACCTTAGTAGCTTTGAAGGAAAATATAATTTTATCAAAGCTCTCGACCTTAAATGGTCGGGGCGAGAGGATTTGAACCTCCGACCCCCTGCTCCCAAGGCAGGTGCGCTAACCAGGCTGCGCTACGCCCCGTTTAAAAAAGAATGGTGACTAATAGCACATAACCAAAAAAAATTCAACCTTTTTCTATGAGTTGTTTTTCCGTTTGAGATAGTTTTTCAGCACAACTTTCAACTTCTCTATAGCCTTTCCTCGATGGCTGATTTTGTTCTTTATCTCTGGTGATAATTCTGCAAAGGTTTTTCCATACTCAGGGACAAAAAAAAGGGGGTCATAACCAAAACCAAAATTTCCTTTTTCCTCAAATTGAATTATTCCCTTGCATTCGCCCTCGACGATATCTTCCTTTCCTTCAGGGTTAACGACAGCAATTACGCATCTGAAGGTAGCCCCTCTTTCAGAGAGAGGAACACCCTCAAGCCTTGCAAGTAATTTCTTGTTGTTTTCATCATCGTTGGCATTTTCTCCTGCAAACCTTGCAGAATAAACCCCTGGTTCCCCATTAAGGAAATCTACCTCTAATCCTGAATCATCAGCAATAGTAATCTTATTGGTTAAAGAAGCTATTGCCTTCGACTTTATTAAAGCATTTTCCCGAAAACTTGAGCCACATTCTTGTATATCTGGCGAATTTGGGATATCCTTAAGGGATAAAATCTTAACGTTTAAGCCTTTTATCAATTCTTTAATTTCTCGCAACTTACCTTCATTACTTGTTGCCAGAATGATTTCCATTAAAAATAACTTCCTATTATATCTTTCTGTATTGTAATCAGTTCTCCTATTCCTATTGAAGCAAGCTCAGTCATTTTATCCATCTGGTCTTTTGAAAAAGCTTTCTTCTCTGCAGTACCCTGTAATTCAACAAATAAACCGCCGCCGGTCATAACAAAATTCATATCTACTTCCGCTTTGGAATCTTCTTCATAATTTAGGTCAAGAAGCATTTTTCCATCTACCATGCCTACGCTGATGGCAGCTACATAATCTAAGATTGGTATTTTGTCAATTTCCCCTTTTAATTTAAGTTTACGTAACGCTTCAGTCAAGGCTATAAAGGCTCCTGTGATGGATGCTGTCCTTGTACCACCATCAGCCTCTATAACATCACAATCCAGAAGGATGGTTCTTTCGCCAAATCCCTTCAGGTCGGTAACTACTCTCATAGAGCGTCCAATCAATCTCTGTATTTCGTGGGTTCTGCCACCCTTTTTTCCTGTAGATGTCTCCCTGGCTGTACGTACCATAGTTGATCTGGGCAACATTGAATATTCAGCAGTTACCCAACCCTGATTAGCATTCAGTAAAAAAGGGGGGACCTTATTTTCTACAGTGGCTGTGCATATCACTCTAGTGCTACCCATTTCAATTAACACTGAGCCTTCTGCGTGTTTTATATATTCTTTTTTTATAGTTACTTTACGTATTTCATCTGGCGTACGCCCATCATTTCGCATTATCTCTCCTGGTTTATAGGACGTGATATATTCTTTTTCTCCAATATCGATGGAACCGACTGTTCCAGGGTCTTTTCCCTCATTCTCTTGATAAATTGTACCCGCATGTAAGTTTTAGGCAGGCATTAAAAAGAAAAAGACAGGAATGAATAAATCCCATACTATAAAAGATAGGAAATAAGCACCTAAAATCATTGGTGGAGGCGGCGGGAATCGAACCCGCGTCCGAAGATATTCCACTTAAGCATCTACATACTTAGCCTGTATTTTAGTTTCGTGTTTTAAAGCTCCTACAGGCAGGATCATTAAAACACTAGCTTATTCTTAGTTTATCTCCTTTGTATAAGCATCGAAAGGAGACTATCCTGCTAGTCGGCGCTCCATCCAGCTCCGCAGGAAAAACTGGGGGAACGTTAGCCGCTTTAAGCGGCTAAGGCATATTCGTAGTTGTCTGCGATTATGTTTAGATCCTATTATTTTACGAGTGAATAGGGCCTCGGTATGCAGCTTAGGCTTCAACTATCCCCGTCGAAACCATGTCGCCCCCTAAATTTTACTTAGATCACCCTAAAAAATTTTCTTTTCCTCTCTCCAATACAGTCTTTTTGGCCCATCTGTAACTTGCTTCAGGAATTTTCATGAACTCGCCCTTCAGGCTCAAACAGCTGAAAATGTTTATCTTCCGCTTATACCAGATAGGCACCCTGAAAAATCCTGCTCATATTCGCTATAAAGGGAATTTTTCATTTTTTATGATGAACTAGAAAACTAGAGGTTTTATTTAACTTATTTCAAAGAACCTCTGATTGCTTACTTGGATTTCAAAGATCTTTCTAACTCTCTGTTTTCAGTTTTCCTTTTTATGCTCTCCCTCTTATCGTAGAGGTTTTTACCCCTGGCCAGCCCCAACTCAACCTTAGCCTTCCCGTTTTTTAAATACATACTTAGGGGTATGAGGGTCATCCCTCTTTCGCTAATCTTTCCAATTAAACGCTTTATCTCTTTCTTATGCAGAAGCAACTTACGCTCCCTGAGTGGGTCATGATTAAATTGATTAGCTTGCTCATAAGGAGAAATGTGTGTATTTATTAAATATAGTCCTCCATTTTTTACCTTAGCATAGCTGTCTTTTAGGTTTACCTTTCCCAGTCTGCACGATTTTATTTCACTGCCTTTAAGTACTATACCTGCTTCGTATTTCTCATCAATAGAATAATTATGCCATGCCTTTCTGTTTTTACATATGATTTTTTCAGAGAATGATTTATTTGCTACCATTTATATTGGTGAAACATACCTAAATATAATTCTAAATATAAATAAAAACCAATTTTAAAGTTCTTTATCATTTTTTGGTCCTGAAACATAAGGTGAAAAATTACTTAAGTGATAAGATCAAATTTTTGAATATATTATAATACTAACGCAAAGGGATGTCAAGGCAGAACGGATGTTCCATGACGAGAAAACCCAATACTTAAAAAGATATCGTAGGTGGGATATATAGATCGTGATACAGAATTTTATTTAGGAGAGCCACTTAAGAGCCTTTTCCAGACCTTCGGGATTCCCAATATCGGCAAAAAATTGACTATTATCTATATATGCAGATATCAGAACCCCTTCTTCTATAAGTCTCAGATACAGACTGATAATAGAGAATTTCCCTTTTTCTTTTATCTCTTTAAATATTTCAGGGGAAACTACATGAATTCCATTGAAAGCAAGGTGCCTAACTGCCCCTTTTGGTTGCCTTCTAATATCAATAAGACCTTTCTGGGAATAGTAAAGTCCACAAATAATGTTCGTAGAATCGACTACAAAATAATTTGTTGAGAATCGCTCCTGCAGCACAAGGGTAACCATATTATCTGATGCCAGATGATAACGATAAACTGCTTTTAAGTCTGTATCACTTATTATATCTACATTATGAATGAGAAAGGGCTTATCTCCCCAGAATCCTTCAGTATTTTTTAAGCCTCCACCTGTATCCAGTAATTCAGGTTCGTGTATTGTTTTAAAACTACAGTTTAAATGGGTATTTATTAAATGAGCCTCAACTTGCTCACTCAGATAGTGAGTGTTGACAAGTATCTCCTTTACCCCTGTTTCAATCAATTTCTTCGATACAACATCAATAGCAGATTCTTCCCCCAGTTTAACCAATGCTTTAGGTATTTCCATTGTTAAAGGTAATAACCTTGTTCCGAGACCAGCGGCTAATATGAATGCCTTTCTACAAGGTTTTGCAAAGGCAATGTCCCATAGGAATCTTTCCCTATGTATACATTCGGTGTTAAACCCTGCAAGAGTTAAGTCCTTCTTCATCCTTTCAGCCATATAAACTGATCGATGTTGTCCACCGGTACACCCAAAGGATACTATAAGATACCCTAACCCTCGGGCTGAAAAAACCTCGCAATGACTTTTTATGAGTTCTAAAGTCAGGTGATAAAACCTGTTAACTTCTTGACAATCTTCGAGATAATCAATAACCGTTTTATCAAGCCCACTATAGTTCTGAAATTCTTTTAGCCTTCCTGGATTGGGTAGCCCTCTGCAATCAAAAACATACCCGCCGTGCCCATTGGGATCCTCAGGGGTGTGGGAGTAATTAAAACCAAAGCTATAAATTAATACACTTAATTTATTGTCCATTGGATCAAACTAAGTACCTTCTCTATGCCCATTAACTTACTGTGTCCAAGCATTGCTGGGAATAAATTGAAGAGAGAAAAACCCTCATTCAATATTTACCATCTTTGTGTGCGAACTGATTAAACTTATCAACTTAGTTGGGGACAGAAAGGCGTCTTCTGTATTTAATCGGTGTGCAAATTTTTGAAGTTGAGGGAAAATCTCTCCTAAAGAGCTTTGCTCGCAAAAAATACTTACCAGGTTCTTCGAAGCCTCAGGGACTCCTTCCAGAAATCTCCAGTGACCTTCTTGGACTGCCAAAAACAGGTATACACCCAATGCCCGCAAAATCCTAAAAAGAACGAAAAAATGGTAGGTGGACATAAAGTTGTTACGAGTTATCAGTCTTACCGACTCCAAAACTTTTCCAGTTTTATCTGTTTCTTTTAGGGAAGTTATTAGCATTTCTAATTGATTTAAATAACTGGATAAAATAATTTTTCTTTCTTCATTGGAGATATTTGCTTTAGAAGAGTAAAGTAAAGTTACAATATCATATTGAAGTGGCCCTTTACGACCTGCCTGAAAGTCAACGTACCCGAGTTTTTTGTCGGGGCGAACTATTATATTTCTACATTGAAAATCACGGTACAGAAAAAACATGGGCTGAGGCTCAGCTAGAATATCTACTAACCTGTTCAGTTCATTTTCTATTCCATATATTTTTAGATAATCATTTGCCAATGAAAAAAAGTTTTTCGTAAAATATTTAAGATCATCTACTATATTTTTTCGATCAAGCACTGGACTCTGATGGCAGTTATTTTCATAATCAATGCCTACATGACCCAGAATCTGAAAATTAACTAGGTCCTTAGTACTTTGTATATAAAGGGAGAGTATCTCTTCCTTGGTTATAGAAGGAGATGAAATCTTTTCGGCAAGGGTTTCAGTTCCCAGGTCTTCAATTATATAAATACCTTTTTCGATACTGCTTGCGTACAACCTGGGAACGGGGAGATTCAGGGAGTATAAGTGGTTGCAAAAATATATAAAAGAGCGGTTTTCTTTGTCATCTTCTCCATGTACACCAATTAAAGTCCCATCATTATGGTACAAGCGGAAATACTTACGCTTTGATGCATCCCCGGTTAAGGGGTCCATCATAAGTAAGTTTATATTGCAGGTTTTTCCCAGAAGGGAATTAAACTGTTCTTTAATTATTGAATGAAATGTTGAATCAAACATTTGAGGGTTAAGGTAATATATAAATCATTTCTTAACCGGTATCTTAAGTACTACATATAATATGCTGTCAGCTCTCCTGATGAGCAGAAGGATATTATCTTCCTTAACTTTGTCCAGAATAGCCATATAACTCCCCAAATCATTCACGGGGTTACGGTTTATCTCTTTTATCAGGTCTCCTTGTCTTATTCCGGCTTCATCTGCTGGGCTGCCTGCTACAACTTCAGTTACCAAAACTCCTTTTTCGCCTGCGTATCCAAACTGTTTTGCGATGCCTGGGGTTAAATTTTGCACTACCATCCCCAGTTTTTCTCTTACTTGCTCTTTAGAGGCAACTATCTCTTTTTCCGGAAATTCTCCAATTAAAACTTTTAATGTGCTTTCCTTTCCGTTTCTAACAATCTTTATCTTTGCTTGTCTTCCAACATTAAGAGTTGCTATAAACCTTGACAACTTATTTACCTCGTCAATCTTTTCTCCGTCTACTTCTATTATTATATCCCCTCGTTTAATCCCTGCTTTTTCCGCAGGACTTCCTTCTAAAACATCAGTAACCAGCGCGCCTTCAGTCTCTTTTAACCCGAAGGATTTGGCTAAATCAGGGGTGATCTTCTGTATAACAACACCCAACCATCCTCTAACTACTTTACCCTTTTCTTTGAGTTGGGGTATAAGTGTTTTTGCCATATTAATCGGGATCGCAAAACCTATCCCTTGTCCACTTGCAATTATAGCGGTATTAATACCAATCACCTCTCCTTTAAGGTTAATCAGGGGGCCTCCGCTGTTTCCCGGATTTATTGAAGCATCAGTCTGTATAAAATTATCATAGGGACCAGCCCCTATTATTCTTCCTTTTGCACTTACAATTCCTGCTGTAACTGTGTGATCAAGCCCGAAAGGATTACCAATCGCAACTACCCATTCTCCTACTTCTAATTTATCTGAATCACCAAGCTTCACTACAGGCAGGTTCTTTCCTGATTTTATCTTTATCAATGCGATATCAGTTTTGGGATCCTTTCCTTTTATCTCTGCTTTAAACTCCTTATTGTCTGAGAGCTTTACCTTTACCTCATCTGCACCTTGTATCACATGGTAGTTGGTTAAAATATAGCCATCCTCATCAATAATAAATCCTGAACCTAGACTAGTCTGTTTAAAATCTTTGGGCACCATGTCTTTAAAAAATTTATCGAAAAAGTCTCTAAAAGGACTTCTTTCATCAAAAGGGCTCTGAAAGGGCTGAAATCCCTGTCCTCCCCTATGAACAACTTTTGTAGTGCTAATATTTACTACTGCTGGCTGTAACTCTTTTGCCAGTTCGACAAAAGACGGCAGTTGAGTAGATAATACTGATGATTTATTATCACTATTCTTATCATTTTCTGTACTAAGATTAGATAGAGCCTTTAAAGAGGGTGTGAACTTCAGTCCTGAAGCTACAATCAAACCTACTAAAAATGAAGCTATGATTATCCCTATTAAAGTTTTTACCCCAAATCGGTGTTTCATAATGCCTCCTCTACCTCACGTGAAGTATGCACAATTTTTTTTGAAAAATAAATAATTTCCTTTATGGCGAATATAATTTAAAACCGGAAATTATATAATTATAAAAGAATTTTGTTTTATCTACAATACAAAAGTCTAAAGCCCTGTTTATTAGGTTTTTGGGTCCAATCTTACCATTAATTTTAAAGTAGTTCCTGGGTGTAATGTATCTTTAACCCCTATTTTATTCCAATTACGAATATCTGAAGTTCTTAGATCGTACCTTTGGGCAATATCCCATAGAGTATCACCTTTCCTCACAGTATATGTTATCGCCTTTTTATTTTTGCTTAAGTAAATTCTCCCCGAAGTCCTACTTTGAAATCCTCTTTTTTTATCAGTATCTCTCTTAGCGATTTTAGAACCTGTAACAGGGATAATCAGAGTTGTCCCAGCTTTTATACGCTTTGGATTTTTTATCGTATTTAACTGCATGATCGATGCTGTACTAGTTTTATATAGCCTAGAAATCTTTGAAAGAGTCTCTCCTCTTTTGATAGTGTGTTCTGTAAAGGTAGGTATTTCTCCCTTTTCTACGTTATAAAAATTTTTTGCAAACACCTCTTTTTTACCGAAAGGGATCTTAACTTCGTAATCAAGATAGTTTGGAGGTGTACATCCTTTTTTCAGTTCAGGATTTAACTTCTTTATGGTACTGTAATCAGTTTTACACGCCTTGGCAATAAACTTTAGATTTGTGGTATAAGGAACCTCGACTTTGTTGTATGCCAATGGGAGCTTGTATCCAATGTCATCGAAACCGTATTTATCAGGATCCTTGGCTATAATAATCCCGGCTAATAGTTTAGGCACATAGTCCTTTGTTTCACTGGTAAGATAGGGATACTTTGCTATCTCCCAGAAATCCCTGGTGTCATATCTCTCGATCGCTTGCAAGATCTTACTCTCTCCTGCATTGTAAGCAGCTGTGGCCAGATGCCAGCTGTCAAACATCCCATAAAGATCTTTCAAGTATTTTGCTGCTGCTATTGTGGATTTTTCAGGGTCCCTCCTTTCATCAACCCATTTGTCAATCCTGAGTCCGTATCTTTGCCCTGTACCCTTAATAAACTGCCACGGGCCACTTGCATGGGCATAAGAGTATGCCCTGGGGCTAAAACCACTTTCTATCATTGATAGATAGACAAGGTCTTCAGGCAAGCCTTTTTTTCTGAATATCTCCTGCATCATTGGAACATACTTGGATGACTTGGCAAGCCATATTGAAAGGGTCTTCTTTTTGGTTGTTTGAAAATAATGTATGAAATCCTTGACTCTTTCATTAAATACAACAGGGATGTCATATCCCTGTTTCTCCTCAGAAATAACATCCTGGTTTTCGTCGTCGAATTCCTCGTTTTCCTCAATAGGTTCTTCTTCAATCTCCTCGTTTAATCCTGTTAATAAATTTGGAATAGATAAGATATCCAGATTATTATCTGTGCTTTTAAGAGTAGGATTTTTGTTATCAGAGTTAACGCTCTCATTATTAGATATGTTTTTTGTCATACCTTCTTTCACCCACCCGGTAGAAAAAAGGGAAACAAATAAAACCAAGATACAGACTATAATTGATTTAAATGTTGGTTTATTTATGTCACCAGCATTACACATATGCAATAATGTCCTTTCTTACTAATGGGGCTTATGACATTTTTTTATTTAGTCGAGTAAGACTAAATAAAAAATCTCAAAAAGTCAAGTAAAAGGATGACCTAATAAATGTAATTCCCTGATTGGGCAGCCTCTTTTTTGTTCTAAATATACTATTATGCCACTATGAGAACAGAATTTTTCTAATTGTGTTTAACAGGGGTTGTTTTGTTGAAAGCCTTTTGCCGAATCCGAGGTAACATCTCATATAGCCAAGAGACAAAGCCGTATTGAAATTGCCCGAGGGCTGCACGCAAGCGTTATTCGACGCGCTGCCGTGATGATTAATTGTGTCTCATCTGAAGGGGACATTGTTTTTACAGGAGGTGTAGCCAAAAATCAATGTATTTGTATTATGCTTGAAGAAAGATTGGGCCGCTGCATTATGAGCCCGGATGACTCGCAGTTGATTGGCGCCCTGGGAGCTGCTCTTCTAGCAGGTGAAAATTGATAAGTTGAATTGAATAGGACAAAGTGTACCCCTCTATCAAAATTAAAACTATTTTCCCCTTGACTTCCCCTTCCCCTCCATATACAATGATTATTCAGTAATAGGTACTCTTGTCAAATACTCCAGCCGAAATTACTGGAGCAGCCATGCCTTAGGCAAGATGCGCAAATATATGTGGACTTTCAGAGCCTGAGCGGCGGCTTCACCGGCAATCCCTCCGTCTTCATCCTAAACGTCCCAAGATACAACCTAAAATCAGCCGGATACTAATCCATAGGTGGTACTTTGCCTGTTAGGGGCAGTACGCCTCGGGAAATAAGGAGATATATGTCATTTTCATCGTTTGAGCTTCATCCCCATCTGTTGAAAGCCCTTCAAAAAAAGGGTTTCGACCAACCTACACCAATCCAGCGGTTGGTAATCCCGCATCTTTTACAGGGACATGATGTCATGGCAACAGCCGTAACGGGAAGTGGCAAGACCGCTGCCTTCCTTCTTCCCATTCTTCACCAGTTGATCGGCAAACCCAAGGGAACAACAAGGGCACTTGTTCTTGCCCCCACAAGGGAGCTTGCCGTACAGATAACAGAACATCTTCAAGACCTTGCCCTGTATACATATCTCAAGAGCGCCACCATCTATGGAGGCGTTTCTTATATTCCACAGGAAAAAGCATTCCGAAGGGGAGCGGACGTTCTTGTCGCCACACCCGGTCGTCTCCTCGACCATTTAAAGAACAATTATGCACGGCTTGATGGTATTAACCACTTAATCCTCGACGAGGCGGATCGTATGCTTGACATGGGCTTTCTCCCCGATATCAAACGTATTCTGGAATATATTCCGGACCATCGCCAGACTCTTTTATTTTCGGCTACTCTCCCTCCACCAATAGTATCACTGGCTGGGGAGATGCTAAAGGATCCTCTTTCTTTCAATATAACAACAAAGCCTAAACCTGCAAAGGGGATTACCCATGTAGCCTATCCTGTAGCACATGAACTGAAAGCCAGACTCTTTCTAGCCCTTCTCAAACAGAATATGTCGAAGAGTGTACTTGCCTTTACCCGTACCAAGCATCGGGCCAACCGACTCGCTGATTTCCTGGAAAAACACGGGGTGAAATGCGCCCGTATTCATGGTGACCGCTCGCAGGGACAGAGAACCGAAGCCATGAAAGGATTTAAACGTGGGGCGTTTCGTGTCCTTGTAGCAACAGATATCGCCGCTCGTGGGATAGATGTCGAAAACCTGGGTCTGGTCTGCAATTTTGATGTACCTCCCATAGCCGAGGATTACATTCACAGGGTTGGAAGAACCGGCAGGGCAAGCGCAACAGGTGATGCCTGCACACTAGTCTCCCCCAACGAAGAAAAAATGTTTCGCTCGATCGAACAGAGTATTGGCCGTAGTATGCCCCGGCATAAGATAGAGGGTTTTAACTATAAATGCAAACCTTCAGAACGTTTCGAGATTCCCCTTGACGAGAGGATTGCTGCTATTTGCACAAGGAGAAATGCTGAACGTACCCGCCAAAAGAGAAAAGCCGAAGTAAATGGCTATGCAAATACCGGGCAACGCTTTGCAGGAAAGGTTGGGCAGGGCATACATAATATTTCTGAAACCAGTATTACTCCCAGGCATCTTCGAAAAAGGGCAGATGAACCTTCGAAACAAAAGAGAACAGCTTCTAAACATTTTTCTAAAGAGAGAGTATGGATGTAGTCCAGGGAAGAAATAGTGATGGGGGATAAACATTATACTTTCAAAGGTTAGAATGTAAAACACAATTTAAAGACATTGGGGGGACAGAGAAAACTTAAATTCCGGAAGGTGTCTACTATTTAAAAACCTGGTAAGAGTTGCCTCCCTTTTCCTTGGCCTGATACATAGCAACGTCGGCATGTTTAAGCAAGGTCTCTCCGTCCTGACCATGGTCAGGGAATATAGCGATCCCGATGCTTGTCTTGATGGAGAGTTTTTGACCATTACACTGAAATGGCTCTTGGAAAGATGTCAGGATTTTTTTTGCGACGACCACACTGTCTTCCGGATGAATGATTTCTGACAATAGTACCACAAATTCATCACCACCCATTCGGGCTACAGCATCGCTCTCACGAACAATACCAGCCATACGATCACCAACATTTTGTAAAAGGATATCCCCAATATGGTGACCCAGTGCGTCATTAACTTCCTTAAATTTATCAAGATCAAGCATCATCAGAGAAAACTTCTTATTGTTACGTTTGGCATATGCTATTGCCATACCGAGGCGGTCTTTGAGCAGCAGTCGGTTTGGAAGACCCGTCAGGGAATCATAATATGCCAGTTTCCTTATGGTATCCTCCATCTCCCTGCGGTTAGTTGTGTCACGAACGATACCCCGGATTCCAATAGGTTTGCCATTCATATCTTTCATAATTGATAGGGAAGACTCGACATATCGTTTTGTCCCATCTTTTCTCGTAAATTTGATCTCAAAATGTCTTAATGGTTTTCTTGTCTTGATAATCCCTTCTAAAGCTTGAAGCACCTCTGGCAAGTCCTCCTGATCAACAGTTTCCCGTAAATTTTTTCCCATGGCTTCGTCCCGCGGATATCCGAAGATTTTTAAAAATGCGTCATTGCAGAAAGTAAGGTTACCGTTAATATCAATCTCAGAGTAGCCGTCTTCGATGTTTTCAATGATCGTCCGAAACCTTTCTTGACTTTCCCTTATTATTTCCTCCATAACCTTCTGACGGGTAATGTCCATATAATTTCCCAGAACCGCCTGTTGCCCCTTGTATGTAATGGAAGCCACTGTCTCTATGGTCCACATAATTTCCCCTTTTTTGTTTCTTACCCTGAATTCATAAGGAAGGGAGGTTTTCCCCTTAAGCATCAGGATAGCATTCTGCCTGACCTTTTCCCTGTCTTCAGGAAAAACAATGTTTAGGGAGTCCATGTTCAGTAAGTCTTCGTCGCTGAATCCGGTATATTCTTTAACCTTATCGTTAACAAAGACAAATCTGCCATTCTGGACTATATAGATACCAATCGGAGATTTAGCCATAAGAGCCTTGTAAAATTCTTCATATTCGGTATTAGTCTCCATGATTTTTTCTACTGACAAGTCTACGTTTTCTTTCAACTCTTTTGAAGATGAAATATCGAAATTATCTTTGGTCATAAAGCACCTTGTTAATTCGTGTTAGGTTCCCAAAGTTTATTGTTAATCCTTTCATTAATGAGCCAGCAGGCTGTTTTTAATTTACGTTCATGCTCAGCTTTTAGTATAGCTAGATCGAACTGTAATAGTATAAGGGAGATCAGCGGCAAGAAATAATATGTTGGAACTATTATATATTTCAGATTAGTAGACTCACTTAGTGAGTCTACTAATTGAGTTTCATTGTCCGATTGGGGTATATTTAAGAAGGAAAGGATATTTGTTTGAATACTCGGTAGTGTCCTTTTTGGGTTTAAATGGCTCCCCGGGTAGGATTCGAACCTACGACCTAGTGGTTAACAGCCACCCGCTCTGCCGGTTGAGCTACCGGGGAGTAATAAACAACCATGAGTTACAGAAAAAATACCCGAGTAATGTTAAATATCCTTTTAAAATCCTGTTGTCAAGATTTTTTTGGAAGGAAAGTACTGGTTATATGATTCAGTAACATTTTAAATTTTATCTAAAGAAGTTTCTCAATTTAAAACACAATGCTTTCCCAGATGGTTATGTTATTTGTATTTACCTTTGGGAACCTGTTCAATTTACCCTGCCATATGTTTGTAAGTATTCAACCTCTCTTTCATTTGTTCCTCGGCTTTCTGGAAGAGTATTTTTGCGTTCTCCGGGAAGGTCTTTACAAGACTTGAATATCGTACTTCGCCCATAATAAAATCTCTGAAACTACCCTTTGGATCTTTTGAATCGAGAATAAAGGGATTTTTACCCTCTTCCTTAAGCCTTGGATTATAACGATATAGAGGCCAGTAGCCAGATTCTACGGCCAGCTTTTCTTCATTTTGACTTCTGCCCATATCAAACCCGTGGTTGATACAGGGGGAATAGGCTATGATTAAAGATGGCCCAGGATAACTTTCTGCTTCTGACAGTGCCTTTATAAGCTGATTTTTGTTTGCCCCCATTGCAACTGAGGCTACGTAAACATACCCATAGATCATGGCTATCCTTCCCAAATCCTTTTTGCTAATAGGTTTGCCACTGGCAGCAAATTTGGCAACAGCTCCTGTAGGTGTTGATTTAGAGGATTGACCACCTGTGTTGGAATATACCTCGGTGTCCAATACCAGGATATTTATATCATGACCGAGAGCAATAACGTGGTCTAGTCCACCATAACCGATATCGTAGGCCCAGCCATCACCGCCAAAAACCCAGATCGATTTTTTGACGAGAAGATCACTCATATCTGATATGTCAAGGATTAACTCATCCACTGAATCCAGATTGTCAAGCATATATTTTGCAATAAGTTCCTCTATCTTTTGGCCGTATTCCCTTGACTTATCTGCATCATTCATGTTCTCCAGCCAACTTTGAAACGCCTGTTTAAGCTCTTTTGATATATCTAAATTAAGGGCGTCTCGAATCATTTGTGCCAGTTTTTCCCTTCTCTGGGTTACAGCCAGCTCCATTCCAAAGCCATACTCCGCGTTGTCCTCGAAAAGAGAGTTTGCCCAGGCAGGCCCATGCCCTTTTTCATTGACAGTATAAGGACATGTTGGTGCAGAACCGCCGTATATGGAAGAACAGCCTGTAGCGTTGGCAATCATCATTCGATCCCCGAAGAGTTGTGTAATAACCTTTATATATGGTGTTTCACCACATCCAGGACATGCCCCTGAGAACTCAAAGAGGGGTTGACGGAATTGGCTGCCCTTTACTGATAAGGCAGACATAATGTTGTCAATAACAGGGAGCTCTGTTGAAAACTTATGGTTAGGAACCTGAATGTCTATTTGTGTAGTCAGTGGCTTCATAATCAGAGCCTTATTCTTGGAGGGGCAGATATCGGCACAGTTACCGCACCCTACGCAATCAAGAGGGCTGACCTGAATTCGGTATTTCAACCCTTCCAATTCTTTACCTTTACCATCGACAGTATTAAAATCTTTAGGAGCGTTACTTAGGTCTTCCTCCCGTGCAAGGACTGGACGAATAGCGGAGTGAGGACATACAAAAGAACACTGGTTGCACTGGATACATTCATCCTTCTGCCATTCAGGAACATTGATAGCAACTCCCCGTTTTTCGTACCTGGTTGTGGCTGTAGGGAAGATACCATCCGGGCTGAATGTGCTGACCGGAAGCTTATTACCCTGCTGGGCAAGCATAGGTCTTACTACATTTGTTACAAACTCAGGCTCGTCTTTTTCTAAGTAAGCATCCTGACCAGCACTTGCCCAGGACTTTGGAACTTTGATCTTTTTCAATGCACTGACGGTACTATCAACGGCGTCGATATTCATCTGTACAATTTTATCACCCTTTTTCCCGTATGTCTTTTTAATAGCTTCTTTCACATATTTGAAGACTTCTTCAGGAGGAATAACGTTGGCTATCTGAAAAAACGCAGTCTGCATAATCATATTAATACGTGCACCCAGACCGAGCTCGGAAGCTATTTTAACTGCATCTATGTTGTAAAAATTCAGCTTTTTTTGAGCAATTGTTCTTTTCATGTGATGGGGAAGCTCGTTCTCCATTTCCTCAAGAGTCCAGGATGAATTGAGGAGAAAGGAGCCTTCCTCTCTGATCCCTTCAAGAACATCATACTGGGTGACAAAAGCTGGGTTATGACACGCAATAAAATCGGATTTGGTTAAAAGGTACGGTGACTGAATCTTATAGGGTGAGAATCTCAGGTGAGACACGGTTATACCGCCAGATTTTTTTGCATCATAAGCAAAATAACCCTGTGAAAACATATCTGTATTTTCACCGATAATTTTTATTGCATTCTTGTTGGCACCAACTGTTCCATCTGCTCCAAGCCCCCAGAACTTGCATCTCACTGTTCCCTTGGGAGATGGGTCTATTTCGAGGCCCAGATCAAGGGATGTGTAAGTAACGTCATCCTCAATACCTACTGTGAAGTGGTTTTTTGGTGCAGATGATATCAGGTTGTCAAAAACAGCTTTTACCATAGTAGGTGTGAAATCCTTGCTGCCAAGTCCATATCGGCCACCCACGATAACCGGGGCATCCTTCCTGTTATTGAAGACTGTGCATACATCCTGGAAAAGAGGCTCTCCTAAAGCTCCTGGTGCCTTTGTCCTGTCCAGAACCGCAACCGTTTTGGCTGTAGCTGGAAGTGCCCTTAAAAAGTGTTCTACTGAAAAGGGCAGATACAATCTGACCTTAACTAGACCAACTCTTTGACCCAGTCCATTCAGGTAATTGACCGTTTCTTCGATAACATCACAACTGGATGCCATTGAAATAATTATTCTGTCAGCTTCAGGATCTCCAACATAATCGAAAAGATTGTATGAACGACCTACAAGGTTCCCCACTTTTTTCATTTCATCCTGGACAATGTATGCAACCTGATTATAAAAAGGATTTGCTGCTTCACGGTTTTGGAAAAATATATCCGGATTCTGAGCTGTTCCTCTGAGCTGTGGATGTTCCGGGTTCATTGCCTGGTTTCTGAAATCATCAATAGCTTCCCAGTCCACAAGTTCAGCCATATCGGAATAATCGATTATATCTATCTTCTGTACCTCTGATGAAGTTCGAAACCCATCAAAAAAGTGGATAAAGGGTAGACTGGATCGAATACTTGCAAGATGCGCAACTAATGCCAGATCCATTACCTCCTGGACAGAGGACGATGATAGCAGACAAAACCCTGTCTGTCTAACGGCATTAATATCAGAATGATCTCCAAATATGGAAAGTGCATGGGTAGCAATAGCACGTGCTGAAACGTGAAAAACAGTGGGCATGACTTCACCGGATATTTTGTACATATTTGGAATCATCAACAATAGTCCCTGGGATGCAGTGAATGTGGTTGCCAGAGCCCCTGCAGAAAGAGCTCCATGCACAGCGCCAGCAGCACCTGCTTCTGACTGCATCTCAACCACTTTCATAACCTGGCCAAAGATATTCTTTCTTCCATTGGCTGCCCATTCATCACAATATTCACCCATACTACTTGAAGGGGTAATTGGATATATTGCTGCCACTTCACTCATGGCATAGGCTACGTGTGCCGCTGCTTCATTCCCTTCGATGGTTTTTTTTGTCGTACTCATTTTTATATACCTTTCTCTTGGATTGTTTGTTTATAACTTTCTTCTTCCTTCCAGGGCTCTACTTAAAGTATCCATATCGGTATACTCGATATCACCTCCCACAGGGATTCCGTAAGCAATCCTTGTTACTTCTATTCCCATAGGTATAATCAACTTAGACAGATAGATAGCGGTAACCTCTCCCTCTACGGTAGGATTGGTAGCAATAATAACCTCTTTAACCTTTCCGCCACCAAGTCTTTCTATCAGCTCCTTTACTCTCAATTCTTGGGGACTTATACCATCTAAAGGAGAGAGTACCCCCTGCAATACATGGTATCTGCCCTTATATTTCCCTGTCTTCTCAATTGCCATAAAGTCTGCTGGATCTTCTACAACGCAAATTATACTGTTATCCCTTCTTTCATCCCTACATATTTTGCATGGATTACTATCGGAAAAGTTAAAACAGGTAGAACAATAGGAAACCTTTTCCTTGACATCCAGTATGCTTTTTGCCAGCTCCTCTGCTTCCTTTTTGGAAGAGTTGAGTATATAAAAGGCAAGACGCATAGCCGTCTTTTCACCAATGCCCGGAAGTTTTTTTAATCTGTCTATCAATCGATCAATAGAATCAGCAAAGTAAGGAATTGCCATCGAATTTACTCTTGATTGAATTATGTTAAACCAGGAATATTCAACCCGCCAGTGACTTTACTCATCTCTTCTGCCATCATCTCCTGCGATCTTTTTATCCCTTCATTTACTGCTGCAACTACGAGATCCTGCAACATCTCCACATCATTAGGATCAACAACCTCGGGGTCGATTTTGATGGAAACAAGTTCCTGTTTTCCGTTGACCAAGGCTGTAATCATACCACCACCAGATGAGGCCTCTACTGTCTTATTAGCCAGCTCTTCCTGGACTTTTGCAAGTTTTTCCTGCATCATTCTGGCTTGTTTCATGATATTTCCAAAACCTTTTGGCATTAGCTACCTCCATTATAAATATAGTATTTATGATAACTCATTTTATATCTATTTTATTTTTATTTCTGTAACCCTACCTCCAAAAATATTGATTGCATCCTGAACAATAGGGTTGTTTAGTGCTTCTTCTTTCAGTTTTCTAATCCCATTTGACCCCCTACTGTTTTTTTTGATATTGGACGCTGAGTCTGAATTAGGGACTATGACAGATATTTTTAGTTTCATCTCCCCATTGAAGAATTCTCTGAAAATATCTGCAAGATCCTTTTTATTCTGGGGTTCATTTATGCTATCTATGAATACAGAATTATTTTCTAATTCTATATCGATTTTTCCGTTATCTATCTTTTTCAAATGACCAAGTTCAAGAATAGAAGCTAAAAGAGGCCTCTTTTTCTTAACAAAACCAATCAGATTAAACCATATCTCTTTATTATCCTGTTCATCAAATCCAGATTCTTCCTCGAAGGGTTGGATATAATCAGTGTCTTCCAAGTTCTCAATTTCGGGGATAGCTGCTATTTTTGGGAATAGGTTTGAATGCTGAGGTTTTTCATGGGGTATATGTAAATCAGCACCATTCTCATTATTGAGGTTTAATAATTTCTTCTCTAACTTCTCAATTTTGCATAAGATATCATCGATAGACAGCAACGGCTTTGTATGGGTCATCCTTACAAGTAGCATCTCTATAGCCAATTTTGGGTTACTTGATCTTATGATTTCATCTTCACTGCCGGCTAGAATGTTAAATAAATGCTGGGCATCATCGATTCCTATCATGGCTCCTTGCGAAATAATTTCCTCAACCTCACTCTCGGGAAGATCTATTAACTTAGATGGGTCCTCAGTGACTTTGACTACTACCAGATTTCTAAACTGTTCTAGAAGCCCCTTGTAAAACTCTTTAATGTCGTATCCATAGTTATAAACATCCTCAATAATATCAAGGCATTTCTGAGGGTTTCTTTCTATTATTGAAAGGGAAGTATCATAGAATAATTTTCTATCTATAATCCCCAAAATCTCAACAATTTCATTATAGTTAATATCTTTACCAGCAAAAGATATGGCTTGATCCAAGATACTTTGTGCATCTCTCATGCTACCTTCTGCTTCCCTTGCAATTAAAGCCAAACCGTTGTCACTTATATTTACATTTTCATCTGAAACGATGAGTTTCAAATGATTAAGTATATCTATGGTAGAGATACGCTTAAAGTCATATCGTTGGCATCTGGATAGTATGGTTGAGGGTATTTTATGAGGTTCTGTAGTAGCAAATATAAATATTACGTGTTCAGGCGGTTCTTCCAGAGTTTTCAATAACGCATTGAATGCGCTATTGGAGAGCATATGAACTTCATCAATGATATAGACCTTATGACTACCTTTTGAAGGAAGGTACCTAACATTTTCTCTGAGTTCTCTAATATCATCGACACCAGTATTTGATGCGCCATCAATCTCCAGAACGTCTATGGAAAACCCGGAGGATATTTCCTTGCAAAGCTGACAATGGTTACAGGGAGTAGGAGTTGGACCATCCTGACAATTCAAGGCTTTTGCCAGAATTCGGGCCACTGATGTTTTTCCTACTCCTTTTGCACCGGTAAACAAAATGGCATGCGGGACTCTGTTACTAATAATTGCATTTTTGAGAGTTCTTGTGACATGCTTTTGCCCTACCACTTCTTCGAATAACTGGGGTCGCCATTTCCGGGCCAAGACTAAATAGGACATAAAAACCCTTTTTGCTTCAAAATAACTATTGATAGCTGGATTACCCTACGGCACACTAAAGAACTTACTACCGCTGCTTCCTCCCGGACCTGACGGGGTTTGTAGCCTCTAGTTGCGTAGGATCCAGCTATCAATTTTTATTAAAGCTTTAAAAAACACTTTTCGTTTTTAATAAATTAATCCTTAATATAAGGTAAAAAAAATTGCTTTATTGTTAAAATAGATCTGGCGGAGAGAGAGGGATTCGAACCCTCGGTACACCTTTTGAGCGTACACACGATTTCCAGTCGTGCTCCTTCAGCCAGCTCGGACATCTCTCCGTGACCCAACGATGTGGGGCACAATAAACCCATAAATATCAATTTCTTAAGAAAGTGATCTGGCGGAGAGAGAGGGATTTGAACCCCCGGTCCCGATTTCTCAGGACTATTGATTTCGAATCAATCGCCTTCGACCAGACTCGGCCATCTCTCCTAAAATTTCCTGCATTACAAAATCAGGTAGTTTTAGCCAACTTAGGATGGCAGAGAAAAAGATCCAGATGCAACGAAACGCCGCGGATGGACTTTTTTCTCTGCCATCATTATTGATTGTCTCTCAGTCGTCGGAAAAACGACTGGATAATATCTTGGCACTCTCTTTCCAATACCCCCGAAATGACTTCCATTTTATGGTTAAGCCTGGTGTCTTTAGGAATATTATATATAGAATCTACCGCACCTGCTTTTGTGTCCCTGGCACCATAGACTAAACAGTTAATTCTAGCCTGAATAAGTGCTCCAACACACATGATACAGGGTTCTATTGTTACATAAAACGTGCTGTTTAATATCCGATAATTACCCAGTTTTTTACCCGCTTTCCTCAGTGCCAGAATCTCAGCATGAGCGGTGGGGTCATTCCTGGAGATGGATTCATTATGAGCCTTGGCTAACAGCTCTCCATGCGGGGAAATAATTACAGCTCCGACAGGAACCTCACCTTTTTTCTCAGCTTTTCTGGCTTCTGCCAGTGCTTCCTGCATAAGCTCAGTATGGATATCCATCCTTAACCGATTGTTTTTTAACAAAATAAAGCTTATTATATTTAGTCTCTGACTCAGGTAATTATCTGCTGTTTTATACCATAAACGCAACCTTCGGGCAACCTAAAAAGGGGGATCGAATAATAAAGTTTTTACCTTTGACAAAAGAATTTATCTATTAAGTAGAAAAAACGCAGTAATCAAATAACCTTAGTTCTAAAAAAGAAAAATTATATGAATTAGAAAAAAAGAAAAGAACAAAGAAATGATTGATAAAAGCCTTCTTTTCTGTTAAAATCTCTGCGAGTTTTTGATTTATAAAGAATTATAAAAATTGCAGTCCGGATTCGGGACTAGACCCTAAATCTCCTGCTATAGGGGATGAATTAATAACAATCCTGCCTTTACAGGCAGGGTAAACGTGCGGGACTGGGGTGCATGTCAAAATAGTATTTTCAAGTGAAAGGGTTGCCTAAAACAATTTGTAATAGACTTTTGAAGCTAGAAGAGGATTAGAAAATGGATAAAAAAACTATGGACATGTTCAAAACCAGATTAGGGGAAGATGGGTACCGGAAACTTATTAGAATTGATAATCCAGAACTTCATCAATTTGTGGCTGAATATATTGAACTCTGTAACCCGAGTAAGGTGTTTGTTAGTACTGATTCCAAAGATGATATTAAATATATAAGGGAATCAGCAGTAATAAACGGCGAGGAAAGCAGGCTGGCTATTGATGGTCATACTGTTCATTTTGACAGTTATTATGACCAGGGAAGGGACAAGGAGCATACAGATATCCTTGTCCCTAAAGGTATGGATATTGGTTCATCTATAGTTACAAAGGACAAAGATGAAGGGACAGAGGAAGTTAGAGAGATTCTTAAAAATATTATGAACGACAAAGAACTCTACATATGTTTCTTCTGTTTAGGACCTACCAACTCCGAATTTTCTATTCCCTGTGTCCAACTTACCGATTCGAGTTATGTGGCTCACAGTGAATTCCTCCTTTATCGGGCAGGTTATGAGGAATTCGTTAGACAGGGATCAAACGCCCATTTCTTTAAATTTGTACATTCTCAAGGGGAGCTTAATGAAAAGAAAGTATGTAAAAATCTGGATAAACGAAGAATATATGTTGATATCAGTAATGATATTGTATACAGCACCAACACCCAGTATGGTGGGAACACTATTGGGTTAAAAAAGTTGGCTATGCGCCTCGCAATCAACCGTGGGTCAAAAGAAGGTTGGTTAACAGAACATATGCTTGTCCTGGGAATAAATGGCCCTCAAAACAGAGTAACTTATTTTACCGGTGCATTCCCTTCACTCTGTGGAAAGACCTCTACTGCCATGATGGATGGAGAAAGAATTGTAGGGGATGATATTGCTTATCTCAGACAAAGAGATGGAGAGGTTAGGGCGGTAAATGTGGAAAAGGGCATGTTTGGAATAATAATGGGAGTGAATTCCAAAGATGACACGTATCAGTGGGTTGGGCTTCACAGCCCTGGGGAAATTATATTTTCCAACGTGCTTGTTACAGAAGATAAACAAGTACATTGGATTGGAAAGGATGGGGATGCTCCCCCTAAAGGTTATAATCATTCAGGGGAGTGGTTTCTGGGGAAAAAAGATGAAAAAGGCAAAGCAGTGCAATGTTCCCATCCAAATGCAAGATTTACAATTAGTCTAGATGCCTTTAAGAACCTTGATCCAAAGATTAATGACCCATCAGGAGTTATAGTAGGTGGAATAGTTTACGGAGGCAGAGATTCGGACACCTCTGTGCCGGTTGAAGAATCTTTTGACTGGGTACATGGAGTAATAGCCAAGGGTGCATCATTGGAATCCGAAACTACTGCTGCAACGTTAGGTAATGAAGGAGTAAGGGAATTTAACCCAATGTCCAATCTGGATTTTCTGTCTATTCCTATAGGGAAGTATATCCAAAACAATCTGGATTTTGGCAAAAACTTGAAGAAACCTCCCATTATCTTTTACGTTAATTACTTTATTAAAGACAGGGACGGGAATTTCTTAAATGAGAAAACAGACAAGAGGGTCTGGTATAAATGGATGGAACTGCGTGTAAATGATGAAGTTGGCTTTATCGAAACACCTACTGGTAAGATACCAATGTACGAAGATATTAAAAGGCTATTTAAGGAGGTACTCAAAAAAGACTATACTGAAGAAAACTATAACAAGCAGTTTATGGTAAGGATTCCGGAGAACCTGGCAAAGATTGACAGGATAAAAGAGATTTATGAAACTAAGGTTTCTGATACACCTAAAGAGGTATTTAAGATATTGGAAGAACAAAGACAGAGATTGAACAGAGCAAAGGAAAGGTACGGCGACTATATTACACCGGATAAATTATGATGGCTTTGTAAAAAGTCCATCTGATATGTTGTTCAGCATCCTCAGTCATTGCAGCGTACAGGTATTGAACGTATCTTATACCTTCAGATTTGTGCACCTCGAATATGGGACTTTTTACTGTGCTGTCTGAATTTTGACTTTTTATGACTTCATCAATATAATTTATTAGAAAAAAATACTTTCTTTATTATTAGAAGGTCCTGTAATGCTTAAACTAATAAAAAGAGGACAGAAGAAGATTGGTCTTTCCCCTGGTTCCCTTGTTCATATAGGGGATAGAAAAACTGACAAGACAAGGATTACGGTTATTGATTATAATGAAGACAAGTTTCAAGAGAAGGAAGTAAACACAATAGAGGAATGTTTTCCCTTCGAGGAAATCCCGACCGTTACATGGATAAACATAGATGGTCTCCATGAGATTGATGTTATAGAAAAACTTGGATTACATTTTGATATACATTCTCTTGTCCTGGAAGACATTCTGAATACAGAGCAACGTCCAAAGATGGAGGATTTTGGGGGTTATATCTTCGTAGTAATAAAGATGCTTTCTTTTGATGATGAAGGCATTGAAATAGAAGCAGAACAGATAAGCTTATTATTGGGGTCAAATTTTGTAATTTCATTTCAGGAAAGGCCCGGAGACGTTTTTGACTCCATAAGGGAAAGGATAAGAAAGGCAAAGGGCCGTGTTAGAAAGATGGGGGCAGATTATCTTGCCTATGCCTTGATGGATTCTGTCGTTGATCACTATTTTATTATTTTAGAAAAGATTGGTGACAGGGTAGAATTATTAGAAGAAGAACTGGTAACTAATCCTGTTCCTGAGACCCTGCAGAGTATTCACCATTTAAAGAGAGAGATGATATTTCTCCGCAGGTCGGTATGGCCATTGAGAGAGGTTATAAGTGTCTTAGAGCGGGGAGAGTCGGACTTAATCAATCAATCCACCGGTATATTTCTTAGAGATGTCTATGATCATACGATCCAGGTTATGGATACAATAGAAACATTCAGGGATATGGTTTCCGGGATGCTCGACATCTATCTTTCCAGTATCAGCAACAAAATGAACGAGGTTATGAAGGTTTTAACTATTATTGCTACTATATTCATACCTCTTACTTTCGTAGCAGGTATTTATGGAATGAATTTTAAATATATGCCAGAACTTGAACTTCATTGGGCTTATCCAGCCGTGTGGATAGCCATGGCAACTGTAGGAGTTGTAATGGTAATCTATTTTAAGAGAAAAAAGTGGATCTAAAATAATGCTAGATTAAACAAGCTTGAATCTTTAATTATGAAGGGAAAGAATAAAAATGGCAAAAAAAGTGCAGAAAAAGGAAACAGGGAAGAAAAGGACTACCTTTACATTTGAGGCTGCATGGGCAGACGAAGTGATATTGATGGGAGATTTCAACAACTGGGATGCCAAAAAACATCCCATGAAGAAGGATAAAGCTGGGATATGGAAGAAGACTGCGATTCTTTCACCGGGAAGGTACGAGTACAAGTTTTTGGTAAATGGACAATGGGAGAATGACCCTGAGAATGATCAGACCAGTGTTAACTGTTTTGGAACTCAAAACAACATAATCAATATCTGATGGCTTCGTAAAAAAGTCCATTTGTGGCATTGTACCGTATCCTTCATTTTTACGGTTTACCCCTTACTACGCCTCACTCCTCAGGATTTGTATGCCTTGCATATGGAGCTTTTTACTTTGCCATCCCAATTTTAACTTTTTTACGAGTCTATAATATCCTGATAAAGCAAAATCAACTTGTTTTCTATCTGAATTAAAGATGCAAGTATAGAATAGCTATAACATTTGATCTGTTTTGTTGTTTGTTTTCTCATGAAAAATGAGATTATAAGGACAATTAGATGTCGGCTTTCTTAGGCCACTTTAAAATACCAGCCAAGAGGATTCGGAGAATATTTCTCCAGTCACCTGCACGTCTCTCAATCGTTGGATTTGCTTCCCTTATTTTTGTCGGTACCGTTCTGCTGATGTTGCCCTCGGCATCAACAAATGGAGGCTTGAACTTTGTAGATGCTTTGTTTACAGCCACTTCTGCAAGTTGTGTAACCGGTCTTGTAGTTGTTGATACAGGAAGCGTCTTAAGTCTTTTTGGCCAGGTAGTAGTCCTTGGCCTTATCCAAATAGGTGGACTGGGCATTATGACGCTTTCAACATTGCTAATTCTTATTGTCGGCAAAAGACTCACTTTGGTTGGGCGGATTATAATACAGGACAATTTCACTCAGAACGAAGACAGGAGCCTTCTTTTTATTCTAAGGGACGTTGTCTTGTTTACTTTTGTAATTGAATTAATAGGCTTGGTTGTCATGTTCTTCTGTTTCCTGCCTGGAAGAGGGATATTTTATTCCCTCTATTTATCGGTTTTCCACTCAGTTAGCGCCTTTTGTAATGCAGGATTTTCTTTATTCCCAAACAGTTTTATCGAATACCAGAAAAACTGGGTGTTGAATACAGTAACCTGTTTCCTGATTATATGCGGAGGGATAGGTTTTTTGGTTCTTTTTGAGCTGAAGAGACGATTACAATCCAAACACCGTACTTTGTCTCGTCTCAGTCTTCACTCAAAGATGGTACTCTCAACAAGTTTTGTATTGATTATCCTGGGGAGTCTTCTAATTACAGGTATGGAGTGGCAAAATACCCTTAAATCTTTGTCTTTCCCGTATCGTTTTCTTGCGGGGTTTTTTCAGTCTGTAACTTCTCGTACAGCGGGGTTCAACACATTACCAATTGGGGAGATGGCTAACGGTACCCTTTTTGTCCTTATTATACTGATGTTTATAGGGGCTTCCCCTGGTTCCTGCGGGGGTGGTATAAAAACAACAACTCTAATGTCTCTCATTGTACTTGGAACGTCTCGTTTATTGGGACACCACCGACCCCAGTTGTTCCATCGTACACTCTCGACTGATAGTGTTGGAAAGGCAATCAGTGTTGCGATGATCAGTATAGTTGTGATTATCACTGGTACTACAATTCTTCTGATTACGGAAATAGGGGGCGTTTCTCATGTTGTAAGCAGGGGAGATTTTCTTGAAATCTTCTTTGAGGTTGTAAGTGCTTTTGGCACGGTGGGTCTTTCTACCGGGATTACAGGTGGGTTGAGTGTTATAGGCAAGTTTGTAATAACTTTAGTTATGTTTACGGGTCGCCTTGGGCCCCTTTTAATTGCCCTAGCTTTTAGCCGCCGCGAGGCACCTTACTATTACTATGCAGAAGAAAATGTCATGATAGGATGAGGGAAAAGATGAGACAATTTGCTATTATTGGTATAGGGAATTTCGGTTATTATCTGGCGACACACCTGTATGAGAAAGGATACGAAGTTCTTGCCATTGATAAAGATGCCAATCGGATTCAAGAAATCAAAGATGGTGTCAGCCAAGCTGTGGTAGCAGATGCCACAAACCGGAAGGTTATAGAACCTCTTGGTGTTAAGGAGATGGATGCGGTAGTGGTCTGCATCGGTTCGGTTTTGAGTGATTCGATTCTTGTCACTCTCAACCTGAAGGATGCCGGAGTCAAGCGCATACTTGCTAAAGCAATCAGTGATGCTCATGGTCGTATTCTCCAGAAAATTGGTGCATCTGAGGTGTTCTTCCCTGAAAGGGACCTTGCAATCTCTCTGGCTGAAAGATTACACAACCCAAATATGCTTGACTATTTACCTTTTATGGAAGGGTACAGTATTATAGAGTTAGCTCCATCAAAGAAATTTACGGGTAAAACCCTGCGAGAGCTAAATCTTACCAATCGGTATGGTGTTCAGATAATTGCAATCAAGGAGCTTATCCCTGAACGCTTAAACCTTATTCCTACAGGGGATTCGATTTTGAAGGACAGCGATATCCTTGTTCTTCTCGGATCGAATGAAGGACTTGAAAAACTGCGTGGGGAAGAGTAGTAACCTAAAAAAAACCGAACAGTATAGAACTTAGGGAGGGATCCTTGCCAAAAAACACTGAAACTGAGGTAGAAAGTTTTGTCTTTAATGAGGTTCAGCTTCTTTTAGCAGAAAAAAGGACATCACTGGCAGCGATGCGTACTGGAATTGCTTTTTTAGCCTTACCTCTTTCGGTGCTGAGTGTTCTTATAGTTACCTCAAAATACTACGACGTTATCAAGGTGGTATATCTATTTGTGCCGGCATTGGTGATAAGTGCTATTTTGTTTTTTCTGGGTTCATACCTCATAATTAGAGGAGTTGTTAAAATTCACCACTACGATCGGATTATTTTGGAGCTCAAACAAAAGTACAGCAGGATTGCTGAGTTCATCGAATGAGTATAATTATAGTGATAACGAAATGAAAAGTAGAATAGTGGTTTTTTGGATTATGGTTCTTCTAATACTTTCTCCAAGTGTCTGGGCTGGGGAAGGGAAATATACCTGGGGGGACAAGGTAAAGAATACTATATATGAAGATTATAAGAACTTTTACACTATAGAAAATCTGGGGAAATTATCAATAGGATTGGGGGTAGCTGGAGTATTGGCTAATACATCGGAAGACAGGGAAATTCAGGAATGGCATCAAGGATCAGTGAGGAACAAAGAGGCAGATGACCTTTCAACGGTTACAAAGATGTTTGGAGAGGGAGCAATAACAATCCCTATATATTTAGGTGCTGCCCTTTTTGAAGAGTTTGCTGGCGATTTAAAATTAAGCTCGATAACTGGTGAATGGGGAAAAAAGTGCTTAAGAACTCTAATTGTGGGATATCCTCCAGTCTTTTTTCTTCAAGGAGCTCTTGGAGCTTCGAGACCGACTGAAGACGGCTCGGGCTGGCGCCCCTTTAGTGATAACAATGGGGTGAGTGGGCACAGTTTTAATGGTGCTGTGCCTTTCATCACAGCTGCTAAAATGACAGACAATCCATATTATAAGTTTGGTTTCTACTTTGCATCAACTCTAGCCGGCATATCAAGAATAAACGATAATGCTCATTATTTTTCCCAAGCAGCATTAGGCTGGTGGGTAGCATATCTAGCGGTTGCCAGTGTAGATAAAAAGGGGACAAAGAGGTCGAATGTAGTTGTAGCTCCCGCCAATATTCGAGATGGTGGAGGAGTAATAGTAACATTTCTATATTGAAAAGCGCCTTTTCCTGTTACTTTAAAAATTACATAAGTATTTACACTATAAATGCGAATTAAAGGTATCTCAAAAACCGTTTTTTTTCTGGGGCTTGTCAGCTTCTTCACCGATCTGTCGAGCGAAATGATCTATCCGTTACTCCCCATTTTCCTTTCTACAGCGCTGGGAGCAGGGGCTGCGGCACTTGGGATTATTGAGGGAATAGCCGAGTCTACAGCATCACTCTTGAAGGTGGCTTCCGGAATATGGACAGATCGTATGCATCACAGAAAGCCCCTTATTCTTGCAGGATATAGCGTTTCCAGTCTGGCACGACCACTTATCGGATTGGCAACGGTCTGGCCATTTGTACTGGCTATGAGATTTATTGACCGTGTGGGCAAAGGTCTTAGGACATCGCCCAGAGATGCTTTGATTGCTGATACAACGGATATGGCTAATAGGGGTTCGGCATACGGATTTCACCGGGCTATGGACCATGCCGGAGCCGTGATTGGACCTTTAGTTGCAGCAGGGCTTCTTGCTTTTGAATACCTTTCCCTTCGTCATGTGTTTCTTCTCTCAGCTATCCCTGCCATTATTGTCATTATTATCCTTATAGCTGGGGTCAAGGAACCCCGCATCACTCTCAAACAAACCCCTCAGATGTCAGGGTTGGCAGGACATTGGCGGGATTTAGGTGCAGACTTTAAATATCTGCTTACCGCATTACTGATTTTTACTCTAGGAAACTCAACCGATGCCTTTCTTCTTCTTCGCCTTTCAGATGCCGGTGTCCCTGTTGTATGGATTGGAGTACTCTGGTCTATGCACCATGTGGTTAAGATGTTTTCCACCTACATCGGTGGACGTCTCTCAGATAAAATTGGTCACCGCACAATGATTATTTTTGGGTGGATGGTATATGCTGTGATTTATGTTGCTTTCGCTATAATAGATTCCCCCGGAATGCTCATTGTCATCTTTCTTGCCTATGGTATATATTTTGGACTAACAGAACCTGTTGAAAAGGCGTTAGTGTCTAATCTCGTTCCGTCAAATCTTTGTGGGACTGCATTTGGGTATTACCACGGCGTAATCGGGCTTGGGGCCTTGCCTGCCAGCCTGATCTTCGGATTCATATGGCATTTTTTTGGAGTAACTGCTGCCTTTTTAACCGGTGCAGGCTTCGCTGTTGTAGCATCCTTTATCCTGTTGCGTGTTCGCCGTTCACCATCTATCCTGTCTTAGTAAGATCTTTGCATTACCTGCCGAGAACTTTGAAGAAGTCTACTGATAGCTAATTTATATATTTTTTGTTACCATCATTGGTGAGTGGAATGTAGATAATTAACACAGTTGAGTCTAAAATACGAATTCGTTAATTCAAGTCTTCGTCGGGCCGCCATTCTAGAGCAACTCGGCGAACTTACTAATCTTGTCCGGTGTGGCAAGGAGAATAAGTGCATCATTAGCCCAGAGTTGCATCTCCCCATGAGGACTGGATATTATCTGTGAGTTTCTCCGTATTGCCAGCAGGGTTACACCATATTTTTTTCTGATATCAATCTGAGCTAACGTCTTACCAATCATAGGTGATTCCTCACCAACTCGCAGAGTACTTATCTCTATCTCTGGAAGATGAAGCGACAAATCACTAAAGGACTGTGGCTTGTTGGAAAAGCTCCGGAGCATCTGATAATTACCCGATCGAATCTCAGCGGTAAGCTTCTCTATTTCGTCTCTTGGTGTAAGATATTTCCATAGAACCCTGGTGAATATTTCTACGGAGGTCTCAAACTCCTCTGGGATGACTTCATTGGCACCCAAATCATATAAGGGTTTCATTTCCCAAAGATAGCGGGTTCTTACAATTATGTATACATTAGGGTTGAGTCTCCTGGTAATCTCGGTAATCCTGCGGGTTGCGGACGGATCATTAATCGCTACCACCACAATTCTGGCTTCTTTGATGCTTGCATGCTTAAGTACCGCTTCGTGGGTCGCGTCTCCATAACAGATATGCTCTCCCTTTATTTTCTCATCCCTTGCAGTTTTAGGATTCATTTCAATTATTACAAAGGGGATACTCCCTGCCCTAGCAGCTCGTGCCAGATTTCTACCGTTTATTCCAAATCCAATTATAATGAGATGGTCTCTCCTGTAGCTGCCGTTTGTCTCTGGTACAGGCTTAAGACCTGATTTTAATTTCTCTGGCAGTGGCAACCGTAAGACAATATCCGCTATCCGGGGAGACAAGGCCATAATAAATGGCGTCGCTGCCATAGTCAGTACACAAACGGACAGGAACAGTTGATGAATGTTCCCCGCAAGCAAACCATGTTCAACACCAACCTTAGACATAAGGAACGAGAATTCACCAATCTGGGGGATTGCAAAGCCAACCAAGATCACAGTTCGTAAGGGAAACCCAAGTAGAATGGTAACAAAGCAAGCTATAATGATTTTTAATGCCAAAACGGACAAGGTGATAAGGACAATAAGCCCAGGCTGTTGGATAAGAAACCCAACATTTAACAGCATACCAATGGAAACAAAAAAGAAACTAGTGAAAACATCGCGAAAGGGGAGAATACCTCCCAGTGTTTGATGACTGTATTCAGATTCCGATATGATTAGACCAGCTAAGAAGGCACCAAGGCCAAGGGAAAGTCCTGCCTTATTAGTTAACCATGCAACTGCAAGACATATCAAAACAACGCTCAAAAGGAAAAGTTCCCTGCTACGTGTACGGGCGATTTGATATAATACCTGAGGTACAATCCACTTAGTGCTGACAATCACCAGCGCTATTATACCAATCCCTTTTGCAAGGAGAGTCAGGAGAGATTCACCCAAATTCTGTGTCGCCCCGGCCAGCAAAGGTGTGAATAATATCATTGGAACAATGACGAGATCCTGAAAGATTAAGATGGCAAGGCTTATCCCCCCATGGGGGCTATCAATTTCTGCCTTTTCCTGGATGATTTTAAGTACAATAGCTGTGCTGCTAAGGGATATGAGAAATCCTATGAATATAGATTCACCAAAGGTCTGCCCGAGTTGCCAGACTATGAAGAAAGTAGCCAAGATAGTTAGCAGAACTTGAAGGGAACCACCTATCAGAATCGATTTTTTAAATTGTAACAGATTTTTCAGTGAGAATTCTATTCCAATAGTGAAAAGCAATAAAACAATGCCAACTTCAGCTAAGATTTCAACCTCGTGAAGTGATTTTATCAAAGCCAGTCCATGAGGCCCTGCCAATATCCCAGTCAGCAAGAACCCAACAATTGCTGGTATTCGAAGCCTATGAAATATAAAGATAACGACAATTGATAGCCCAAATATAATAATAATGTCTTTTAGTAATGGTGTTTCCATAGGTCAAGTTTAGAAATGATGTTTATGCAGGATTTGAATTGAGGATATCATCTTCTTTAAGTAGACGATTTTTTTAATGCAAACAGTTTGGAAAAAGGGTTTAAAAGCCAATAATGGATCAAAATCGAATGAAAAAAGAGTAATAATACAATATTTAATCTTAATTATTTCAAACGGGTGAATTATTACTTGCTTGAACAGCTTTTACATACAATCTTTCCACATATTCCTTCACCATACGTCGTGCAGAGAAAGCAGGTACTATTGAAGAGATGGATTCTTTCATTACCCTTATCCATCCACGAGGCAATCCATTCCAGTCGCGTTCATAATATAGTGGTACAATTTCTTCCTCAAGGAGACGATAGAATGCCTCGGCATCCTGGTCGTCTGAAGATACTTGACCATTGCCAACAGCCCAGCCATTGGCTCCATTGTAGCCCTCATACCACCACCCGTCCAATACACTAAAATGGGGTACGCCGTTAAGCGCTGCCTTTTGGCCACTGGTACCACTGGCTTCCTCCAATAGTCTGGGGGTATTCAACCATACGTCCATGCCATGCACAAGGTATCGTGCTACGTGCATATCGTAATCCTCAACGAATGCTATCCGCCCACCAAACATGGGATCCTTTGCTATATTATATATCTGCTGAATGAGTTGTTTGCCCTGTTCGTCCGCCGGATGTGATTTTCCAGCGAATATTATCTGTACGGGCCGCCATGGATCCTGAACAATCCGCTTCAGACGCTGTGTATCCTTTAGTGCCAGTGTGGCCCGCTTGTAGTTAGTAAAGCGACGTGCGAAACCGATGGTAAGTACCTCGGGGTCTAACAATGCTCCCATAGCTAGTACCTGTTCTGGTGTTACCTTGTCTTCAGTCCAGCGTTTCCGGGACCTGTCGCTTACAGTACTTATGAGTTTACGTTTTAACCACAGATGTAATTTCCAAAGTTCTTCATCCGGAATGTCCATTGCTCGTTTCCAGAAGTCGGGATCATCCTGTTTCTCTCTCCAGTCTATGCCCAGATGCTTCCTGTAGAGATGCCTCAAATCGGGAGCTAACCAGGTGGGGATATGTACCCCATTAGTTACAGAAGTGATGGGAACATCATCCTCTTTTACCTCTGGCCAAAGGGGTTTCCACATCTTACGACAGACTTCGCCGTGAAGTTTACTTACCCCATTTATCCAATCAGCCAGTCGCAGTGCGAGTACAGTCATGCTGAAAGAAGTTCCTCCTTTTACCCTGCCCAGTTCCAGGAATGTATTCCTGTCCAAACTTAAAGATTCCCAATAACGATGGAAGTAGTTTTCAATAAGGTCGAAGGAAAAGGCATCATGACCTGCAGGGACTGGTGTGTGAGTGGTAAATACAGTAGTAGCCCGAATCTGATCAACAGCTTTGTCAAAACTTATACCCTTTAATACCAATTCTCGAATACGTTCGAGCATCATAAAGGCTGCATGTCCCTCATTAGCATGCCAAACGGTTGGCTTGATCCCCAGTACACGGAGAACCCGCACACCACCAACCCCTAAAATAATTTCCTGTTGCAGGCGTTTTTCACTATCGCTTACATAGAGACGGGCGGAAAGTTGACGGTCTTGAGGATGGTTTTCATCTATATCGGTGTCCATCAGAAAGAGATTGACACGTCCAATATCGACCTTCCATATGGCTACCCATACTGTTCTTGAATCTAACTCTATCGGAACTTTTAGTCTTTCTCCCTGAAGTGATACTACGGTACGAATGGGCGCTTCTTCGAAATTCAACTGTTCATAAAGCTCCTCTTGCCAGCCATCGGGTGAAACATGCTGATGAAAATATCCCTGTGGATACATAAATCCTATGCCTACCAATGGTACTCCCAAGTCGCTGGCCTCCTTGCAATAGTCACCTGCCAGAACACCAAGGCCTCCGGCATATATGGGAAGAGAGTTATGTATTGCGTACTCCGCTGAAAAGTAGGCAATAGTCTGCTCACCAAGGATCCCATAGTTAGTAGCAAACCAGCTGCTGTTTCGTGACATATAAGCATCGAAAGTTTTTACTGAATTATCGTATTCTTGTAAGAAAGCAATATCTGTGGAAGCTGTTAAAAGTCTTTGAAGTGGAATCGCCTCGAGTAGCTTAACTGGATTATGGTGGGCAGTCTTCCAGAGTATCCTATCCAAAGACCTGAACAGGGCCCGTCCCTCAGGGTGCCACGACCACCACAAATTATAAGCCAACTCATCGAGTCTGCCAATAGGCGCAGGCAGCTTTGCTGTTAATAATCTCATGTCCATTTATACTTGATTCTCCATTGATTGGTTATTTGTGTTAAAAGGTTTTCCTCTAGATATTTTGTATGAAGCTAATATTTATTTAATCTATAGGTTTTTGGGGGGGAAGTCAATAAGCAAATATTGTTATGCGGCAAAATTATCTTTAGCAAATGCTACTCTTTCTTCAACATTATTTAGCTTCCTATAGTGTTCTTTAATCAGTTTCAGACGTGGCAATAATCCATTATAATTAGCTAATTGTATATTAAGCCCTGGACGTGCATTAATTTCCAGAATTAACGGGCCTTGATCTTTGTCCAGAACAATATCTATGCCCTGATAACCCAAACCGGTTAGCTCATAGCATCGTGCAGCCAGCAACAATAGGCTCTCCCAACCAGGGATTATTAAATCACTGACTTGATTTCCCGTATCAGGATGTTCATTAACAATATTATTGTGCCATACTGCGGTGAGTGTGGTTCCACTTGATATTTCGATACCAACGCCTATCGCACCCTGGTGCAGGTTGGCTTTTCCTTTTGAAAAGTGTGTTGGCAAACGTACCATAGCCATTACCGGTATACCAAGAAACACGATGATTCGGATATCCGGTACACCGCGGTAAGTTATCCCCTCAAACACGGGATCAAACTCAACACGGTATTCTATCAGTGCCTTATCAGGATGTCCGCCCAAACTGTACATTCCGCTCAGGATGTTGGAAACGTAATATTCGAGTTCTTCTTGTGTCATAAGAAGGTCGTCTGCCGTACGAAACATATTTTTAGTACGACCGGTGAGAACGAAAATTCCGTCCCCCTCACTTCCATGAGCCGGTTTTAAAACAAAATCTGAATATGGCTGAAGCAGATCAGACAAATCCCGGATCTGATGATAGAACTTGACAACTCCGTACAATTTAGGAACCGCCATGCCTGCCTTTTCGGCTAGCTGCTTTGTATGCAATTTGTCATCTACCAGAGGATATAAATGGCGCTTGTTATATCGTAGTGTATAATCGGCATTGCGCCTGTTTATCCCAAGGACACCCAGATTATTAAGCCTTTCAGTTGACAAAAACATTTCTATTATTATTTTTCCCCTTCCAATGCCTTGAATCGATATAGCTCCAACAAGCGGTACCCGGAGTAGCGGCCTAGGAGTATTGTGCCGGCCAGTAAAACCAGAAGCAATTCTGGGAATACAAAAACCAGATGTCTAAGATATTCAATACTCATAACAAGGTAAACCAAAGCTGCCGCTATCAAACTACCCAGCCCCTGTTTTAAAGACTCTGTTGCACCGCGTTCCTCCCATACTATAGACATCCTTTCGATAGTCATGGTTATGATAACCATGGGGAACAAAGCCACGGACAGACCCTGTTCCAGCCCCAGCTTATGGGTTAGAATACTTAGAGCGGCCATTAGCAGGATTACAGTTATTAGGACTGATGCCAGACGGGGTACTAACAATAGTTTCAGTTGCTCAAGATAAAACCGGACACTCAGACCAAGCCCGACTATCAAGCTAAACAGTACAATGCCCCATAGCAACTGAGTTTCCCTGAAGGAGAGAGCTATAAGTACCGGCATAAAAGTACCGAATGTTTCAACACCTACCACGTTGCGTAGTATCACAAGGAGAAAAACCCCAAGTGGGACCATTAGTAAAACCCGGTAGACAGCTTGAGTTTTCATGGGCAGACTGAACAGAGAAAATTGAAGGAGCGGTGAATCGGCAATTTGCTCACGCAGGGCTGCAACGCTAAGGGCATCCTCTTGCTGAAGATTCACATATACCTTGGTCTTAAGTTCTTTACCTCCCTTTAACTGCACCAATGGGGCTTGTTCTCTCCACCATGCTAGATAATCATCAGGGATGTCCGGCGTGCCAGATACCGGATCATAGAACCGCCATTCATTATTTTCATAGACTTGCAGCCAGTGTATAAGTGGGACGTCGCCGTATAATTTCTGCAAACGTACCCCATGCACAATCCTTGCAGGTATACCGGCAAGTCCCAATATTTGCCGGGCTACCTCCATCTTTTTTAATGAGGAGGGATTATCTCCAAGCAATAAAGTGATATTGTCATTGACCTGGGGGTTGTTAAGTTGTTTTGTGAGTTCTGCCACCATGGTCTCCACGTCTGCTGACCTTGCCTTTATTTCGGCAATCGTAGATTCTGCAGCTATAAGATAAGGTCCAGTAAGTCCGGGTTTTTCTATTACAGGCAGTTTCAAAGCAGACAGTGTTCCCTTTCCTTGAATACGGCGGACTACAGCCTTATAGTAAAGGGTTTGATGCCCTTTTGCTTTGCGAGTAGACCATACAACCTGGCGGTTACCATCCAGCATCTTAGCGGTCAGCCCATAACCCCTTGAGATGAACCTCTCATCAACGATGGTATAACGGGAAGTGTTTCTTGGAATAAACAATGTCACTTTAGCCGGAGCATTTTCGGCCATAAAAGAAACACTTGCCTCAATATTCCATCTGTTGGATTTGGATTGTGGTATTACAGGAAGTTTTAAGACCAGAATCTTGTAAGCAAAAATACTGATACCGACAAGAGCCAAACTCAATACCAAAATGTAGAGATGACGTTTACTCATTAGTTTGCAGCTTCTTTACAGGTTGGTTTTGTGGTGTATTTTAAAGATGGGTCTACAATGAAATCATCCTCCATAAAGCTTCGACCGATGAGCATGTAGTAATTGAAACCGCTACGATTTGTCAGGTTGACTTCTGTCTCTTTGTATACATTACCTAAGCACACACCCAGATTTATAACGATGCGCTTTGTTATCTTTCCAAAATGCCGCTTTATTTTTGCCATTCGATGCACCTTGCGCTCTATTGTAATAGTTTTACCTTTTTTAGTGGTTACAGAAAAGCGAACCCATTTTTCGCCATTTTGTTCAAATGTCTGTATAGTATCGCAACCCAGCGACGAGTTTTTTGATCCAGTGTCTACTTTAGCATGAAGAATAAGATTGCCGGGGTAGATACGTACATTTTCAACCCGACCAATAACAACCTTGTTTTGTAATGCCAGAGCGTTACTATGAAGAAGCGTGAAGAGTATACCCAATAATAGATAAGGGATAGTTCTCATTCTTTGTTTTCCTTTTTTATAAGTGATATATTAAGAACATATCGCGCTGAATGGTTTATTTAATATGGTGATGGAATTTTCGTACCTTTAGCTATAACCACTATCCCTGACTCACTTACGAAAAACCGTTTTCTATCCGCTTCCAGGTCAAAACCAATTTCTGTCCCTTGAGGTACCTGTATCTTTTTATCTATAATAGCCCTCCTGATCCTGGAATACCTGCCTATATCTACACCTTCCATCAGAACGGATTCCCGGACATCAGCGTAACTGTTGATACGAACATGGGGAGAGAGGACAGAGTTTTGCACTCTGCCACCGCTAATTATACATCCTCCGGAAACCATAGAATCGAGACAGATTCCCAGCCTTCCACCGGGGTATTCCTGTGCAAATACAGTCTTGGCAGGTGGGTAATGACCTTGATAGGTACGTATGGGCCAGTCAGCATCATAAAGGTTCAGTGCAGGGTCAGGTGAGACCAGATCCATATTAGCTTCAAAGTAAGAATCGATGGTACCAACATCCCGCCAGTATATAGATTCCTTCTTGTTCTCATCTATGAAATTATATGCAAAGACCCTTGCTTTGTGAATTATCTCAGGTATAATATCCTTGCCAAAATCGTGACTGGACTTTTTATGGGAATCCTCCTCAAGCGATTCTCTTAAAATGTCGCTGTTAAAAATGTAAACTCCCATGTTGGCAAAAAGGGACTGCTTGCTGTTGTCTGAACCCTCGATTCTCTCAGGTTTTTCCTCAAAACCAATCACCCGTTCATCTTCATCTACCTTCAGTATACCAAACCGGGATCTCATGCTCTGATCGACCTCTGTGATAGCCAGAGTGAGATCAGCACCCTTGCTTTTATGAAAGTCAAGCATTTTGGAATAATCCATTTTGTACACATGGTCGGCTGAGAGGATCAGGAAATACCTGGGGTTTACAGTATCGGCAAAGTATAAATTCTGATAAATACAGTCTGCTGTTCCTTTATACCATTCCCCGTTGGTTCTCATCTGGGCTGGGATCGGAAATATGTACTCGCCAAGTTCTGAATCCAATATATCCCACCCCAGCCTTAAATGCCGCTCCAAAGATAGAGACTTGTACTGGGTCAGGACCACAATCTTTCGAACCCTTGAATTGATGCAATTGCTTAATGTAAAATCTATTAAACGGTATATCCCTCCGAAAGAGACTGCCGGTTTTGCCCTGTCACGGGTTAATGGATAGAGTCGCTCTCCACCACCCCCCGCCATGACCATTGCAAGGACGTCCCTCATTTATCCCCCCTCATTTTTCTCTTTTTCGTTATTTAATTTTTATTTCCTGCTTTTCCCTCTGTATCAAAGGAAAGGATACTTAAGCGAATATGCTTTCCTTGCCCGAATCCTTAACAAAGATACAGGAGGTGTCCAGCAGCTTGACAATTCGGTGCATGCTATCACATTCAGGATCATTAGATATCCCTATTATATTCAGATCCGCCCGAGGAGCTTTTGCAATGATTTCTTCAAATTTTCCAACAAGCACGGATAATTCTGTTTGAAATGGCATCCTGGAACGATCTGCAATTTTTGTTAGGGTCATTTCAGCTTTTTCTATATCATCCTCTTTATTTACAATAGTCAATATGCGAATATCACTGCCCCAGTTTCGCGAGAGCTGCAACGCCACTAATCCTGCCAGATCAATGTTAGGACTGTCCAACCTTAGCCAGATATTTACCAAATTTCTTTTGCCAAAGGAGGCTTTTGGATGAAGTGACAAAATAATAATACCGAGTTCTGCTCGAATTGAAATAGTAATCATTTCTTCAAGTCTTTTGTCTTTAGAGGTGTCAGAACTCATAGTCAGAAATGCGGTATTAGGCGGGAAAAACATCCCCTTCATGACTTGTGTAATAATGCTGATACCTTCCAGGAAATTACGGGACTCTATTACCGTGGCAGCAACAAAGATCCCCTCTGATTTCACGGGGGCAACAAGTTCATGCAATCTGTTTTCAAGGTCTTCCGGCATTTTGTTGTCCATCAATGCCTTCACGGAATTTCCTTTTTTAAATACCAAGTTCACCATTTGACTGATTCTATGTTCGAGTCCATGCTCTATGATTCTTACAGTAAACAAACGCAGTGTTCCGCTGGGGGCAATGATGTCCTTTATGAATTCCATAAGATGTGTCCAGTGTTGCGGGTCTTCAATCGGAATCATCAAATTGGGTTTCCACGACTTAGCATGCTGGGGCATCCGGGTTGATGTCTTTGCCGACCATTCGGCTATGGCACAGAAGAGTCCGCTGCGAACATCTCCCCAACGGGCTGTGAGTCCCCGCTTAATTTGAACCCCGTAAACAACTACAATAAGTACGAGAGCAATGGCTGCAAACAGGGGATTTATAAGAAACATTGTAATGAAACACCAGAGGGAGCCTATAAGCGGGACTATCAAAGGAATATTGAAACTGGGACGAAAAGAGGGTATCCCGATGCCTTTTTCAATAAGCACCGCCATATTTATCGTTCCATATGTTATAAGGAAGACCATCGTCAACAGTGGTGCAATGGTGTTAAGGTCTCCAAGAAGAAGGTTTATCTCAATAATCCCTCCTGTAATCAGAATAGCATAGCGTGGTTCATCGTTTTTACTTGTCTGTGCAAGAGTTTTGGCAAAGGGTACTAACTTGTCTTTTCCCAAAGCCATCAAAGTCCTGGGGGCACCCACTATGCTTCCCAGAGCCGAAGAAAGGGTTGCACCAAAGATCCCTGCAACCAGGAGTATGCGCCAGCGGGAAATATCCATCATGATAGTATAATTCTTCATCAAGGTTTCCGGGGTAGCAATTCTATCCAGCCAATACGCCACCGCGATGTAGATAATCATTGAAACACCGATAGCGGAGAGGATACCTAACGGCAAACTCTTTCGAGGGTCCTTTAAATCACCGGACATGGCAGCCCCGGCCTCTATCCCGGTAACAGCCGGAAAGAATATGGAGAAAACAACCCAGAAGGGGGCTTTAGTGAATTCTCCCCATACCACAATCTCATGGGCTCCTTCTCCCCTTCCCAGAAAAAGGGACAGTAAGGAGAGAGACAAAACAGCCATAATAACAAATTGGATCTTCATGGCTACTTTTGCGCTGATATAGGATATCAAAAGGAGGCCTATAAGGGCAAGACTTGATACTATCTTCATATCATGTGTCGGGAATATCGCTACCCATCCTTCGGCAAAACCGATAAGATACAGGGCACCTCCGAGCGACTGGGACAGATAAAGAGGGATACCGACAGCGCTCCCTACCTCACCGCCTAAAGACCTGGAAACAAAAGCATAAGAACCACCGGCACCGATCCTGACGTTGGTAGCCATAGAGGCTATTGATAATCCTGTAGTAACCGTTACAATTTTTGCCAGCAGTATAATCAGAATTGCTCCACCAAGCCCGGCGTTTCCAACCACCCAACCAAGGCGGAGATACATAATTACCCCCAGGATGGTCAGAATTGTAGGTGTGAAGACCCCTTCAAAGGTGCCAAAACGCCCAGTATTATTACTCACCTGCTGCCTCCTTGTATTTCATGTCCCATACCTTGATGAGATAATCCTTGTGTTCCTCAAACTTTATAGCCTGCTCCTCTACCAGTGCTTCGGCTTCCTGTGAGGACATATCCTGGGTTTGCTGGATGAAGGAGGCTACGCGGGCATAGTAAAGGGGGGTCACCAAGTCGATAAGTTTGTTACGATTTATGCGCCAGGCATGGAAGGTAGCTGCCAATTCATAGAGGACCTGAATCCACGCGTCTGTAGAAAGATGAAAATGGCTCGAATCCATCTTGTAAATCTTTGTAATCTCGTCGAAGCAATCTTTGCAGAATATTTCCTTCCAAAGAGAAGAAAACTGCTTGAAGCCAGTCCTGAAGTTGTCTATCATTGCCTCTATATTGACGGTTACAGATTCAGGTTCTACATATCCTTCGTGTCCAAAAGTTTCAACAGGTTCGCTGTCCTTGACCTCTTTCCAATAAGTCTCAAAGCCTTCCATAAGGGAAAAGAGGGTCCAGATAACCTGACGAAACATGGGTCCCAGATGCTGTCCCGGGTCCTTGGCATCGTGTATCTTGACTCCCAGATTGGACTGACAGACACGAAACCCCTGGGTTATGGCATTTGTGGTCATCCATATATCTATACCGTATCTTGCTACATCCGTTCCCCAGACATCCTGATCACTATAGAACATGGCTAAATCTCTTGAAAAAGCAAAGTCTCCCCCTATGGGTTGTCGGATTCTTTTTCCATAGAGAGCACGGGTAAGATTGTATACAATATTATTAGTAATAGTTCCGTCGTACTTATGTCGGAGGTAGACAGGTGATACAAACTGATAATTTCTGCTGATAACCGGGTCCAAGAGGTACTGCACCCAGTCCGATGTTATACTTCTGAGATCTGAGTCTACTACAGCGCACGCCTCGACCTTTAGCCGCTTTGCCGTCTCAAATATAGATCTTAGGGCTGTCCCTTTTCCAGCTGATCCCCGGTAAATAGAGACAACCTTCTCCTGCCACGGCTTAATCTCAAATTCCTTTGCTGCTTCTCTGGTATCATCTGTGGAACCCCCATCGGCAATGAATATTACGCCCCTTTGTTCCTTGTAGTGCTTGGCAAGACCATGACTGACCATTTGAATTACATGGGCAATGGTTTGATCGTTGTTATAACAGGGAATCCCCACCAGAATATCTGCGGATTCAATTTCCTCGATCCTTTTTGAGGTGTAGCCCCTAAGGGCTGTGTCGTAGTGCATAGGGTACCTCCTCCTGTTTTATGCCCTTCCATAAATTTCGGTTACTTCCAAGAGTTTTGCATAAAGGTCAGGTGTTAACTGTTCAGGCAGAAGCCGCCATATCCAGTTGCCCTGTGTTGTTGAGGGACGATTCATTCTAGCCATCTCACCTAGACCCAGGATATCCTGCATTGGAAATATTGCAATGTTCGCAACTGACATCATGGCAAGCCGGATCATTTCCCAGTTAATATCCTCTACAGATACCTCATGTCCCAGATACTGAAACAGCCTTTTTTTCTCTTCAAATGAAGCCTCTTTCTCAAACCATCCTCTCACCGTGTTGTTATCATGGGTCCCTGTATATATTACACAATTTTGCACGATATTATGAGGTATATAAGGATTGGTAGAAATATCGTTACCAAAAGCGAAAAGGAGAACTTTCATACCCAAAAAATCAAAACGGTTCATTACTTCTCGTACATCCGGGGTAATGACACCTAGGTCTTCTGCAATCATTGGCAAATATGGGAATTTCCTTAGTAGTGTGTTGAATAGGTTTTCTCCGGGTGCTTCAACCCACCTTCCATTCATTGCAGTGCATTCACCTGCTGGAACTTCCCAGTAACCAACAAAACCACGAAAATGATCAACCCTTACAAGATCGAAGTATTTTAAGTTATGGGATATCCTTTTACTCCACCAGTCATAATTCCTCTCCTTCAGTGCATCCCACTGATAAACAGGATTGCCCCAAAGCTGCCCTGTCTCACTGAAGTAATCAGGGGGAACACCTGCAACAGCACACGGCCTTTTCTCTCCATCTAGCTTAAATATGTCAGGATTAGTCCAAAGCTCTGCGCTGTCATATTCTACATAAAAGGGGATATCTCCAATTATATGAATATCCTTCTGGTTGCAATATAGTTTCAATGATAACCACTGTTTGAAGAAGATGTACTGAAGAAATTTGTAGAACTCTATATTATCAAAAAGCGTTTCTTTGAGTTGTTCCAGTGTTTCGCTTTTTCTGTCTCTAATTTCATAGGGCCATTCACTCCATAACTTTCCACTTAAATGGTCCTTCAGGGAAAGAAATAGAGCAAAATCTGTGAGCCAATGGGAATTGTCCTGAGAAAACTTATTATATTCATGATTGTTGCCCCCTTCTTTGAAAGACTTGTATGCTAGAGAAAAAAGTCTTTTTTTATAGACAACAACCTCCTGGTAATTTACCCGTTCTTCCGGGAAATTAGGTAGTGGTTCAATATCTTTTTTATCAAGGAAACCTTCACTGACAAGGTGTTCTGGGCTTATTAAAATTGGGTTGCCTGCAAAGACAGATATGGAGTGGTATGGGGAGTTGGCATAAATTGGCTCAGTAGGGTTTAAAGGAAGGATTTGCCAAAAACTCTGTTTAGCCTCTGCAAGAAAATCCACAAAACGGTAAGCCCATGACCCTAAATCTCCAATGCCAAACGATGAAGGCAGAGATGATATATGGAGAAGTATACCGCTTCCTCTTCTTTTCATTCTTCCTCCTTATTTATTTACATCCTGACTTTTTATTTTTCATTATAAGACCTTCACATGCAGTTGCTGACCCAATTTGTAAAAAGCATCCAGCCACTTCTCTGCTTCATCATCTCTCTTTTCATCTTTCTCTTTTATCTTATCATGGAAAATAGTCTGTCCTATATAAAAGTAGATATTCTGAGCATTAGACAAGTCTAACTCGAGTGTTAATTGCTTAAATAACCTTATAGTACGTTCAAGGGTTTCAATTAATGAAATATCATTATTGTTCGAGTTTAACTTTTCGCTGAGGGTGTCGATCATTAAATTAGCAGCAAAACTCAAGGTTGTTTTGTCAATATTAATATTCAATCTCTTTACTGCGCTTATCATTTGTTCAAGCTTATCTAAATCTGGTATTTCTCCTTCAAGAATCTTCCTTATATCCGTATTCAGGATGAATTCAGCAGCTGTAATAAGCGGGTTTGGAAGGGGGTAAGACACTTCATGGAGGAAGTTCATAGTTGCGAAATTATCCTCATATATCTGACGGAAAGAAGCTTCTACTTCATCCAGTGTTGAACGAAGGAAAAGGTCTAAGAGCCTTCTCTGTTCATCCTTAAATAGATGCCAGACAGAATAGTTATCAGCACCAAAGTTTTTATCCATGGTTCTTATAACCTGGGAGATGTCTCCTCTGTCAAAAACTTCTGTTAATTCTCCGTGTATTATTGAAAAGGCCTCATCATTCGTATTAATGCTAATCCCCCCTATGATATTATGCCCTCCGAGGTGGAGTACGGCAAAGAATATGTATTCTTGCTCCCATGTTATATCCGATACTACCTTAATCTTCCCGGTAGCGAGCCTTAACCTTCCTGCCTTGCTCAGGTTATATACCTCCTTGGTAACAGTATAACAGTATATGACAGTGCTTTCGGGATATCTATTGAATAGGGAAGATATGGCATAATGGGCACCAACCCTTGTGAGGTTGTATATTAGAGGTTTAACTTTAGTTTCGTAAATCCTTTTACCATTTACCATCTTCGGCATATTAGAAGGAGCCTTTTCAAGTATTGAGAGGTATTCTTCTTCAATAGAGAAGTCAAATAGTTCCTTTGTGAGCTGCATAGCCCTTGCTGCATATTGCATTATCTGAACTGTCTCGATTCCTGATATGTCATCGAAGAACCAGCCGCAACTTGTAAATATAAGCATAGCATTTCTCTGCATCTCCAGAAGCTCTAAAACTCGTATATTTTCTTCGTTTGAAAGCTTGTTAATAGCATGTTCCCTGAGAAATCCTTCGGTATTCTTCCTTGATCTGTCAAGTATAACCTCAATATAATCGTCTCTTGCTTTCCATGGGTCACTTAAATACTTTGACGCCTCTTCTTTGTATAGAGGTATTAGTCTGTCTCTAAGCATATCCATAGCCAACCTTAGAGGCTTCCTCCATGTATGTGTACATTCCTGGTTCATTCCTGTACCACAGTCGCAACTGTCCCTCCACCTTTCTATTCCGTGACAACAGCTCCAGGATGAGTTTTCTACAATTTCAGCAATATAGATTGGAGGGTATTTTCCAAGGTATTCTCCATAGTTGGTTATCTTTGCAATATTGTTTGACTCAATAAGATAGAGACAGTAAGCTAAAGCCATATCTCCGAAGCGGTGATGATGTCCATATGTTTCTCCATCCGTTGCTATGTGAACAAGTTGTGCCCTATCCCTTCGATCATTAAATGCAGAGAGCAGCCTCCTGGAAAATGCTTCCCCGCTTTTCAATAAGTCTCCGAAGGCAATATCCCTTGATGTAGGTTCATCGTAGAAGAACAGGTTTATAGTCCTTCCGGATGGAAGGATACACAGGTAAGGCATTGTTGAATCAACTTTTCCTTCACTAACGTCTTCCCACTCTCCCCCTGTTTTTTTCTTTACCCTTTTTGCCTGTGCCTGGGAGAGTATGGTAAATTTTATTTCAAGCTCTGCCAGTATTTCAAGAGTTTCTATATCAACGGCAGTTTCGGGAAGCCACATTCCTTCAGGATATCTGCCAAACCTCTTCTGAAAGTCCTTTATCCCCCATACTGCCTGAGTGTATTTGTCCCTTTTATTTGCCAGGGGCATAATCATGTGGTTGTATACCTGGGCTATTGCAGAGCCATGTCCGGAAAACCTTTTTATACTCAATCTATCAGCTTCGAGGATAGCCTCGTAGACTTCGGGTTTGTTTCTTTCCATCCAGGAAGCAAGGGTTGGCCCCAGATTAAAGCTTATCTCTGAGTAGTTGTTTACTATATCAACAATTATTTCATCCTTGCCAAGTATTCGGGAAACTGCATTAGGTTTGTAACACTGTGCGGTTATCTTCTCATTCCAGTCATGATAAGGATAAGCCCCATCTTGAAATTCTACTTCTTCAAGCCATGGGTTCTCCCTAGGTGGTTGGTAAAAATGTCCATGGATGCATATATACTTATCCATTGTAGGGGTTACTCCTCACTTTATATATAATATTTAGCGTGATATTCTCATAGATTTTTTTATTGCCCTATTGATTCCATTTTAAATTATTTTTACTTCTCCCCTCTACTATCTGCAATGAACGACTAAAAATTGGAGCATTTATAAAGTGCCAAAAGCCTTTCGCTTTTGCCGTTAGCTTAAAAACACTGTGAGATAAAGTTGTATTAGCTATTCTTCCGGCTGAACATTTATCGGTTGCCATTTTCATCAAGAAACCGAGTTTCACTCTTAAAAAACAGAACTCCCAAAGGAGGTAAGGTTAAAGAAATAGAATAGTCTCTTCCGTGAGCTTTTACCGGAGTGGCTTCAACGCCACCGAAGTTGCCATGTCCACTTCCTCCGTACAGTTCTGAGTCACTATTAAGAGCCTCTCTCCAGAAGCCGCCATGAGGTACTCCGACCCTATACCTGTATCTGGGAACAGGTGTAAAATTTAAGACAACAAGGACCTTGCTGTCAGTTTCTTTGCCGTTTCTTATGAAGCTTATTATGCCATGCTCCCAGTCATGAAAATCTATCCACTCAAAACCCTCCATCGTAAAATCCAGTTCATACATAGCGGGTTCGGTTCTGTAAAAGAGGTTCAGGTCTTTAACCCATTTCTGTATCTCCTGATGAGACGAGTATTGAAGAGTATGCCATTCTAAACTCTCGTCATGATTCCACTCTTTCCACTGGGCAAATTCTCCTCCCATAAAGAGCAGTTTTTTCCCGGGGTGCCCATACATATACCCAAAGAGAAGCTTAAGGTTTGCTGACTTTTGTTCTTCATCTCCAGGCATCTTTCCAACAAGGGCTCCCTTTCCATGGACAACTTCATCATGTGAGAGGGGGAGGAGAAAATTTTCTGAAAATGCGTACCATATACTGAATGTGAGCTGATTGTGATTATACTTCCTGTAAAGGGGATCTTTGGAAAAATAATCCAGAGTATCGTGCATCCATCCCATATTCCATTTCATCCCAAAACCAAGACCTCCCAGATATGTGGGCTGTGAAACCATTGGCCAGGCAGTAGATTCTTCCGCTATTGTCTGAACATCGGGAAAATCCCTGTAGACCGATTCATTGAACCTCTTCAGGAAGTTTATAGCCCTGATACTCTCATTTCCCCCATACTCGTTAGGAATCCACTCTCCTTCCTTTCTTCCGTAGTCAAGGTAGAGCATTGATGCAACAGCATCTACCCTGAAGCCGTCAATGTGGTACTTGTCCAGCCAAAAATGAGCGTTGCTGATAAGGAATTCCTTGACCTCGTTCCTTCCCAGATTAAAGATATAGGTATCCCAGTCGGGGTGGTATCCCTTTCTTCGGTCTGCATGTTCATAAAGGTGGGTACCGTCAAAGTAGGCAAGTCCGTGTTCATCAGTTGGAAAATGGGAAGGGACCCAGTCCAGTATAACACCAATTCCATTATTATGGAGGTAATCTATTAGATACATAAAATCCTGAGGGGATCCATATCGGCTTGTTGGTGCGAAATATCCTACAGTTTGATAACCCCATGATCCGTAGAAGGGGTGCTCCATAACCGGTAAAAATTCAACATGGGTAAATCCTATTTCCTTTACGTATTCTGCCAGACTATGTGCTATTTCTCTATAGGTGAGAAACCTGTTTCCTTCTTCTGGGCATCTTTTCCACGAACCCAGGTGTACTTCGTATATGGCAAACGGGGCATCATGGGCATTGAATTCATGCCTGTTTTTCATCCATTCGTTATCTCCCCATTTATAATTGAGGTCCCATGCAATTGATGCCGTCCTGGGAGGGTTTTCCCAATAAAAGGCAAGAGGGTCACCTTTTTCAACACTGTAGTTATTGTATCTGGAGGAAATGTGATATTTGTAAGGAACTCCCTTTTCAACGCCAGGAATAAAAGCTTCCCATATACCTGATTCATCCTCCCTCACTTTCAAAGGATGCACATCCGGATTCCATCCGTTTAAATCCCCAATAACCGATACTGCCTCGGCATTTGGCGCCCATACTGCAAATAACATTCCATCCCTTCCATTGAGAGTAATTGGATGAGAGCCGAGTTTATCGTAGAGTTTAAAATGGTTTCCTTCTTTGAAGAGATAAACATCATGTTCAGTAAGAAGGCTTACACCGTGAATAACATTTTTTGTTTTATATTTCATATTTCTTGACATATCTACATTAACCCTCTCTTCCATCGGTTTGCATAGGAATCAAATTGTCCCTTATCCCAAGGGTAAAAAAGTTGTTATTTTATCACAGAATTCTTATTTAGAATACTTTTTATTATAAAAAGCAAGAATTAAATAAGTGTAAATAAACATTTTTCTTGTGTGTAAATCTATTCTGAGGTAATATTAATAGAATTTTTATAACTTTTCTAACTGAGGGGGTTTCTATGCCACGTAAACCAAGCGAATCTGAAGAAGAATATTTCATAAGAATTGAGATGGAAAAAAAGAAGAAAATAATGGAAGAACAACAGAAGAAGCTGGCTGAAGGAGAAAAGGACAGATTAAAAGAGCTCCATTACATGAGATGCCCCAAATGCGGGATGGAACTTGCTGAGATAGATTACAGAGATATAAAAATAGATAAATGCTTTTCTTGTGAAGGTGTATGGCTCGATGCTGGAGAGCTTGAAGCAGTGTCAAAACTTGAAAAAACTTTCATAGATAAATTTTTCATTGTCTTTAATAAATAACAAATTAAATAGTCCACACTAAAAAAATTCTTTTATGCTTTTTAACGCAGGATTATTGTAATTCTATCTGTTGTTTAATTGAGATAGTTCCCTAAAAATCCTGCTAACGTTCGTTTTAAAGGAAATTTTCTTTTTTCAGCCTAAACTAAAACCGAAAGACAGGTGGTGGCAAATGCAAATGAATGCAAAAAATGTAAAGAACATAATCATTTTAGTTGTGGTCCTTCTTTTCGTAATCTTTTTACTTCAAAATACAGAGGTCGTTGATGTACAGGTTCTATTCTGGCAGATATCGATGTCAAGGATAGTACTCTTGTTCAGCACATTAATAGTTGGACTGATTGCGGGCTGGTTTCTCAGGGTACTTACATATAAAAAACCCTAGACATAACCGAACAAACTTTTTTACCTTATTAGAAAACTCCATCCTTTTTCTCGGGGGATGCTCCCTCGATAACAATACATTTATACTCTAATAACTAAAACTGGACTGTCTATTTCCGCTAAAACCTTGCAGATTAAAACTGAGAAAGGAGGAAATGTTAATGGCAGATTTCCACCAGGAGGGGACAATAACTACTCTTCATGCGCTCTATGAGGTCTTTGATGTTGAAGAGTATCTAGCAGGGCTTGAACAGAAACTTGAAGAGTATTCCCGCCAGATCAAAATCAGTCTAATCCTTCCCTGTCTTTATTCGGAAATGCTTAACCCTCAGGTTCTTGGCAGAATAATTGACGAAATCCAGAAAGTTCGCTATCTCAACAATGTGGTAGTTGCTCTGGGAGGCGCCACAGAGGAGAGCAAATTCAAGGAGGCAAGAGAATACTTCCGACGACTTACCACACCTGACAGGGATGTCAAAGTCCTCTGGGTCGATGGTACACGCATCCAAAAGATACTGGGTGGCATTCGTGAAAGAAAAATACCTACCGGTGTTGAGGGAAAAGGACAATCAGTATGGCTTGCCCTGGGCTATCTCTTTGCCAGAGAAGACAGCGATGTGATAGCCCTTCATGATTGTGATATCCTTACATATAATAGGCTCCTTCTGGGGAGGCTCATTGAACCAACGGCAAATCCTAACAACGACTTTGAGTTTTGTAAAGGGTACTATATGAGGGTCTCTCCTACAGAACGAAGTATGAAAGGACGAGTTACTCGTCTCTTTGTGGCACCCTTTGTGGATATAATGAAACAGATCATGGGTGATCGTGGGTACCGTGAACTGGAATCTTTCTTTGGTTATCACCGAACGTTTAATTATCCCCTGGCTGGTGAGTTCAGTTTTACCACGCGCCTGGCTAAAGGGATAAATATAGCTTACGACTGGGGGCTTGAGGTAAGCACTCTCTCTGAGGTCTACCAGAGAGTTATACCCAGAAAGATTGCACAAATCGATCTTATCCCCAACTATGAACACAAACATCAGATTCTCTCACCTGACGACAAGACGAAAGGCCTGCACCGCATGGTAATGGATATTGCTAAATTTTATTTTAATTACATGCGTTCTAACGGTGTTGCCCTTGACGATGCTTTTGTGGAGATGGTTAGACAGACCTATTATCAGAATACCCTCAGGTTCATTAAGCAATACAGTGACGACGCAGAAGCGAATGACCTGGTTTTTGACAGGTATGAAGAAGAACTTATGGCATGGTATTTTCACGAATTCCTGTGGACTACATGGGAAGAGATAAAAGAGAAACGCGAGAATACACAAATCCCATCCTGGAACCGTGTTCTATATAGTATCCCGGACATATATGCTAAACTTATGAAGGCTGTTGAGGCTGACAATTCTTGAAGTGAATGGCTATGAGGTGAATAGGGTAGATGTCCGATAAACTGGCCTTTGTTACATATGAGACCCCCTTTGCTCCCTGTGGCGGGATAGCTTCGGTGATGGGGCATTTACCCGGCCATGTCCAGAAAGTTTCAAACCTGGATACGATAGTCATAACACCATTCCATTACAAAATAGAAAAAACATCATCTCTTATTAACAAAATCAAACTTTTAGACAATATCAACGTCCCATTTGATAATGAAGATGTGCCAGTAGAGGTTTATCAATACGAAGATAATCGATACCAGTGGATATGGTACTTCTTAAAGCCAAAAGACAGTCGGTTTTTCTCTGGGAGACGACATCCATATGACATAGTTGAGACAGGGGGGGAGGTTTCAGAGAACCTACTCACTGATTCTCTCTTTTTTGGTTCAGCTGTAGCACGTGTAATTGGGAACACAGACAAGACATCCAGTTGGAAGGTCATGCTACAGGATTGGGAGGCAGCAACTACAGCTTTGGCCTTGACGGGAGAAGACCGGAGACACCAGCTATATCTTACCCTTCACAATAGCTATGACAGCGGAATTACAAATACTGACCTTTTAAGGGTGGGAATTGACCCTGCTTCTTGTCCGGGTGAGACCGTACTGCAAAGGGCACTGCCCCTTGTTGAACGGCCTGTTTTTACCGTATCAGCCCAATTTGCCCTTGATTTAACAGAGGACCCTCTCCAGGCAGAAGTTATGGCTCCCCATCTAAAAGACATTCTCAAGCCAAGACTTTTTGGTGTTGACAACGGTCTTTTTGCAAGTCTTGCGGTCAGCGAGGACATCCTTGTTGATATATTGCGGGGTAATTTTGATAAAGTGCGGGGATGGAAAAATACGAAGAAGAAGGAAGCCCTTAAATCACTGGATGAATTTTCCCCTTCGATGGAAAAACCTGTCTGGGGTGATCTTAAAGGGTTCAGACGAGACGAAGCTCCATGGTTTGTAATGGCAGGGCGGGATGACCCACGACAGAAGGGCTATGATGTTGCAGCAAACGGGATTACAAAGTTTTTGGAAAAGGGGGGAAAAGCACGGTTTATATTCTTTCCAATCCCCGGTGATGAGGGATTGGAAGGCTTATACTTTTTAAAAAAGATGTCAGAAAGGTTTCCTGAAAGTGTTCTTGTGCTCCCCTTTTTATTTCAAGAGGGTTTTTTTGCTACTCTGCAGGGCGCTACCTATGGGATGATGCCTTCGCTGTATGAACCGTTCGGAATGGCTAATGAATTCTATCTGAATGGAACTGTGGGGATTGGCAGGGCAACAGGGGGGATTATAGAGCAAATAGCTCCACTTAGCTCTGTATCATCCTTCACCCCCGCTGTTCAGGTTAGGAGCGAGCACTGGCATACTGCTTCAGCCATGCCGACCGGAATCCTTTTTCGGGAACCAGACAACATAGTATCTGTTGTTGATGATTGGAAAGGGATTAACGCTGCTGAATATGACATAAAAGGCGAAGGGTTAGACCGGGTTGAGCAGCGAAAGAGATACCCTCTAATTCAATCGATGTCTCATGAGCTTATGCTCAGCATCACGGATGCTGTTAAAGTCTATAGAGACACTCCAGAACTTTATTACAAAATGCTGACAGAAGGGATAAACTATATCAGGCGCAATTTCTCCTGGGAACGGGCTGCCCGAGAATACGTTAGCAACTTTATTCGTTAAGAGCTGTTTGTCTGGCTTAACGGTAAACGGTAATGATTCTGTTGATATCTGAACGACAGGAATTTTTTAGGAGGGGCTAATTATCTTTTTTGATACATATCCCATCAATCCACCACTCTGGACCAATTCCTGCATAAAAGGCGGAATGGATTGACAATTAAAGGTTTTATGCTTTGTGTGATTTATTATTTCTCCCCTGTCAAGGTCTATTTCTATTTCATCCCCAGCCTCTGTAACATCAACTGCCTCTGAACATTCCATTATAGGAAGAGCCATATTAAAAGAGTTTCTATAAAATATTCTGGCAAAACTCTTGGCAACCACACAGGATATCCCTGCTGTTTTTATTGCGATAGGGGCATGTTCTCTTGATGATCCACAGCCAAAGTTTTTCCCTGCAAATATGATATCGCCCTGTTTTACACTTTTGGCAAAGGATGGATCAACATCTTCCATACAGTGTTTTGCCAGTTCTTCCGGATCAGAGGTATTCAAAAAATGGGCAGATATAATAGCATCTGTGTCAACATCTGATCCAAATTTCCATGCCCTTCCCTTGATTTTCATTAATTTCTCCTGAAATTTATAACTCTTCCGGGCTTCCTATCCTTCCGAGGACAGCTGAAGCGGCTGCTATTGCCGGATTTGCAAGATATACTTCGCTTTCCGGATCTCCCATCCTCCCTGAAAAGTTTCTGTTCGTAGTAGCTACTGCCCGCTCTCCCTTGGCAAGCACGCCCATATGGCCACCAAGACATGGGCCGCAGGTTGGTGTGCTGATAGCAGCGTTGGCATCCAGGAAAATATCAAAAAGCCCCTCTTTCATACTCTGTTTATAGACCCACTGGGTAGCCGGGATAATTATTAGCCTAGTGTAGGGAGCTGCCTTTCTGCCCCTTAAAATTTGGGCTGCTGTCCTCATATCTTCAAGTCTTCCATTAGTACACGACCCAATTACCACCTGATCTATAGGTATATTTCCTACTTCACTGATCCCTTTAACGTTTTCCGGAAGGTGGGGAAAGGCAACCTGAGGCTCAATACTTGACACGTCGTATTCTCTTATATCACAGTACCCGGCATCCTTATCACTGTAGTAAAATTTATACTCCCTCTTTGCTCTGCCTGAAACATACTCTTCTGTGATTTTATCAGGAACAATTATCCCACTCTTTCCCCCGGCTTCTATCGCCATGTTAGCCATTGTAAACCTGGAAGCCATTGATAGATTTTCTATAATATCCCCTGTAAATTCCATAGCCTTATAAAGAGCCCCGTCTACCCCTATGTCCCCGATTGTATAAAGGATAAGATCTTTTCCACTAACCCACTTGTTTAATTTCCCAGTATATACAAACTTAATTGTTTCGGGAACCCTTAACCATACTTCTCCGGAAATCATGGCTGCTGCCAGATCAGTGCTGCCAACACCGGTAGAAAAAGCCCCCAGTGCACCATATGTACATGTGTGACTGTCAGCTCCTATCACTAAATCTCCCGGTAGGACTATCCCTTTCTCCGGGAGCAGAACATGCTCGACACCCATCTCACCTACTTCATAATAATGGATCAGGTTCTGTTCTTTTGCAAAATCCCGTATTAACTTGGCTTGATTTGCTGATTTAATATCCTTGTTCGGAGTAAAGTGATCTGAAAGTAGAACAACCTTTTCCCTGTCAAATACCTTTGTGGCTTGTGCCTTTTTAAACTCTCTGATAGCAATGGGGGCAGTGATATCATTGCCCAGGGCGATATCTACTCTCACACTGATTATCTGACCGGCTTCGATCGTAAGCTCTCCAGCATGATCGGCAAGTATCTTTTCTGTAATGGTCATACCCATGATTTTATTGCCCTGGAAATTCTGTTTTTTGATAAAGAAAGAATAAGCTGTCAGCCTGCTACAGGCTGTCTGCTATTAGTGGGTAGTTATTGTATTGTTATAGGGTGCTTTTTCCTGTATTCAATTCTGTTGAGAGCATTCACAAAGGCCTTAGCGCTTGCCATTATGATGTCTGTATCTGCCCCCTGACCGGTTACTTGGATGCCATTTTCCTCTAACCTTACTGTGACTTCTCCAAGGGCATCAGTCCCTCCTGTTATGGAGTTTACGGAATAACGGACCAATTTACTTTCTGTCCCTGTAATCTTTGAGATAGTTTTGAATATAGCGTCTACAGGGCCTGTTCCGAATCCAGCCTCCTGTATAGTCTGTCCTCCAATCTCAATCTGAACTGTAGCCACTGGAACAGTGACACTCCCGCTGATTACATTCAGATATATTAGCTTGTAAGTATCTGGAATTCTCAAAATTTCATCTATGATTATGGCTTCTATATCTTCATCAAAGACTGTCTTCTTTTTATCAGCTAATTTTTTAAAACGTTTAAATGCCAGGTTAAGGTTTTCCTCTGACAATTCATATCCAATTTCCCTCAGTCTCTCACGGAATGAGTGTCTACCCGAATGCTTTCCCAGGACCAGAGTACTTTTAGATACACCTATAGATTCCGGGGTCATTATCTCATATGTTGTTTTCTCTTTAAGAACGCCGTCCTGGTGTATCCCCGATTCATGGGCAAATGCATTGCTTCCAACAATTGCCTTGTTTGGTTGTACAGGTATGCCTGTAATGTGAGCAAGGAGCCTGCTTGTATTGTATATGTGGTCTGTGTGAATATTGGTATCACATCTGTGGAAGTCTTTCCTCGTTCTTAGTGCCATTACAATCTCTTCTAAAGAAGCATTTCCTGCCCTTTCACCTATGCCGTTTATGGCACACTCAACCTGCCTTGCCCCATTTTTAATTGCAGCCAGAGTATTTGCTACAGCCAGGCCAAGATCGTTATGACAGTGGACACTTATACATGCTCTGTCAATGTTTGGAACTCTTTCCATGATATGTTTAATCAGAGAACCGAATTCCTCCGGTATGGCATAGCCGACTGTATCGGGAATATTTATAGTTGTTGCTCCTGCATCTATCACTGCCTCTAATATCTTGCAGAGATAATCTACATCGCTTCGGGTTGCGTCCTCGGCAGAGAATTCAATGTTTGATGTATAACCCTTAGCGTGTTTCACAGCCTTAACGGCAGCATCCAACACATCTTCTTTGCTTTTCATTAATTTATATTTGAGGTGTATATCAGATGTGGCGATAACAATGTGGATAAGAGGATTTTCTGCGTATTGCAACGCTTCCCAAGCCCTTTCAATATCAAGAATCTCCGTGCGGGCGAGAGCGGCAATCTGGGGTTTTCTGATGTTCTTGGAGATCTCTCTTACTGCTATAAAATCACCTTCTGAACTGATGGGGAAACCTGCTTCTATAATATCAACATTGAGCTTTTCCAGTTGTTCTGCAATCCTTAGTTTTTCAGCCACGTTCATGCTGAAACCGGGCGACTGTTCACCGTCCCTCAATGTAGTATCAAATATCCTGATAATCTCTGACATGCTCTTCATCCCAATGATCTAAATATCTATACTTTCACTCTCTTTCTCTTTCAACTTTTCAGATGCTTTTCTTCTCTGGTAGTATATTATAGTTATAGGTCCGGATAAAGCATACGATAGAAAAAATGCGAATAGTACAATCTGTGGTTTCGCTACAACAAGTATAAGGAGGAGAACGAAGGTTACTAAAAAACTGAAAGGTCTCCTCTTTAGTAAACCGAGTTCTTTAAAGCTGTAATACTTTATGCTGCTCACCATCAAAAATGAGAGTATATAGATCATACAAAGTACGGTTATGTGTTTGGTATCTTCGTCATAACCGAGGTAATGAAAGAAGAGCACTGTAGATGCTATAAGGCTTGCTGCCGCCGGTATGGGAAGCCCGCTAAATTTATTGCTTTTAATAACAGTCACTTGGGTATTAAACCTAGCTAGCCGAAGGGCACCGCATGCCACGTAAAGGAAGGCTGCTAACCAGCCAAATCTTCCGAAAGGTACTAGCGCCCACGAAAAGACGAGCAACCCTGGTGCTATCCCAAAGGCTACTAAATCTGCAAGAGAGTCGTATTCAATGCCAAACCTGCTTGTAGTTCTGGTAAGTCTTGCAACTCTGCCGTCCAGGCCATCGAAGAGGAGCGCAACCAGTATGGCATAGGCAGCATATTGAAACTTACCCTCCAGAACCGAGATGATTGCATAAAATCCTGAGAGCAGACCTACAGTGGTTAAAAGGTTTGGTAGTACATATACACCTTTTTTCATACTGTCTTTATTTACGTTTTTTCTTCTTTTCATGTTGAATACCCCACTATTGTTTCCCCACCCTTCACCTTTTGGCCGATTTTAACATCGATTTTAGTCTCCAGAGGCAAGAAGATATCCAAACGGGATCCAAAACATATAAGGCCAAATCTCTGTCCCCTCAATACAGCATCTCCTTTTTTAATCCAGCAAATAATCCTCCTTGCAATTAATCCAGCAATCTGGATAAAGACTATCTTTTTATCGTCATCTGTTTCCAGAAGCAACGCATTCTGTTCATTAAAAATAGAGGCCTTGTCAAAATTTGCTGAGAAAAATTTCCCTTCCCTGTAAGAGATATCAGTTATCTTACCAGATGCTGGTACCCTGTTTATATGAACATTAAAAACAGACATAAAAATACTGATTTTAATCGCCCTTGTACTCAAGAATTGGTCTTCTAAATACTCTCCTATATAGATAACCTTGCCGTCAGCGGGAGCTACTATACAGCCTTCCAATTCCGGTATCCTTCTTTTGGGATTCCGGAAGAAGTACAGTATGAATAGAATAACTAAGATCAACAGGGGGGTAAAATAAACTGGGAGTAAGAATCCAAGAACGATTGCAAGTATAGAAGCAGGGATTACAAAAAGAAGCCCCTCTTTTACGATAGGAAATTCTGTAAACCGCAAGGTTAACCCTTCTTTCCTATCCAGCTCATCATGCTGCGGAGTTTCTTCCCTACAACTTCTATCAGGTGTTCATTGTCCTTCTTTTTCAAGGCGTTATAGACAGGTCGGTTTGCCTGATTCTCCAGTATCCAATCCTTGGCAAACTTCCCATTTTGCACCTCTTCCAGGACCTTTTTCATTTCTTTTCTTGTCTCCTGGGTGATTATCCTCCTTCCAACCATGAGATCCCCGTACTCAGCAGTGTCACTCACCGAATATCTCATATAGCTGATACCACCTTCGTAAAACAGATCCACGATTAGTTTTAGTTCGTGAAGACATTCAAAATAGGCTATTTCCGGCTGATACCCGGCTTCAACCAGCGTGTCGAACCCAGCCCTTACCAGCTCAGAAACACCTCCGCAGAGTACACATTGTTCGCCAAAAAGATCCGTTTCGGTCTCTTCCTTAAAGGTTGTTTCAATAACTCCTGCCCTGGCCGCACCTATCCCTTTTGCATAAGCCAAAGCTTTATCTTTTGCTTTCCCGGTAGAATCCTGAAAGATAGCCAGCAGAGAAGGAACACCGGCACCTTTTTCATATTCTCTTCTCACCAGGTGTCCGGGGCCTTTAGGAGCAATCATAATTACATCTATATTGTCGGGTGGGACAATCTGACCAAAGTGTATATTGAATCCATGAGAGAATATCAGAGTCTTTCCTTTAGTTAAATTTGGTTTTACTTCGTTTTGATATAGTTTGGCCTGGACATCATCCTGTGCCAGTATTTGTATCAGTTCAGCCTGTGCCGATGCATTAGAGGCACTGACAGGCTTAAAACCGTCTTTTACAGCCCTTTCATAGTTTGGTGTCCCCTTGAGCTCCGCTACTATTACATCAAGGCCACTATCCCTCAGGTTTTGAGCCTGAGCATGTCCCTGACTGCCATATCCAATAATAGCTATCTTTTTCCCCTTCAAAGTCTCTAAATTAGCATCTTTCTCATAATATATAACAGCCATCTTTCCTCCTTTTTAAAACAGTCCTTATAAGACTTGCTCAATCAAGATTTAAATCCCCTTACTTCCCCGGGATATTGCTACCTTACCTGTGCGGACTACCTCTTTTATCCCCATAGGTTTAAGAAGGTCTATTATTGCGTTAATCTTGTTCTCATCTCCTGAGATTTCTATAGTGTATGACTTTGGAGTTACATCAACAATTTTGCCTCTAAAGATATCCGTAATCCTCAGAATTTCAGCTCTGAGAGATGGTTCAGCCATTACCTTTATAAGCATCATTTCCCTGTCTATAAAGTCATTGCCGAAGAAATCGACAACCTTGATTACATCTACGAGTTTATTCAACTGTTTGGTTATCTGTTCTATAATCTGGTCATTGCCTCTGGTTACTATAGTCATCCTTGAAACAGTAGGATCAAGAGTTTCTGCAACGCAAAGGCTCTCTATATTAAATCCTCTCCCGCTGAAAAGACCTGCTACCCTTGCCAGAACTCCTGGTTGATTTAAAACGAGAGCTGATATTGTATGTCTCATATTCAAAACCTCCCTGCAAATCAAACTAACAACATCTCTTTAAGAGGAGCACCTACCGGAACCATGGGGTAGACATCCTCTTCCCGTTCTACTACAAAGTCCATAATAACAGCCTTGCGAATTGACAGGGCTTTTTCGATTGTTGGCACAACTTCCTCGGGTTTTGTAGCTCTTAAACCAACAGCTCCATATGCTTCAGCCAGCTTGATGAAATCAGGGGAAACTTCTAAAGGGGTTTGGGAGTATCTTTTATCATGAAATAACCCCTGCCATTGTCGTACCATCCCTAAAAATCGATTGTTTAAAATAGCTATCTTCACGGGCAGATTGTATTGAGCTACTGTTGCCAATTCCTGAATGTTCATCTGTATGCTTCCATCACCGGCTATATCTATAACTGTTTTTTCAGGGAATGCAACCTGGGCTCCTATAGCCGCAGGAAACCCATAACCCATAGTACCAAGACCACCTGAAGTTAAGAAGGTTCTGGGTTTATTAAAGTGGTAGTACTGGGCGGTCCACATTTGGTTCTGCCCAACCTCGGTAGAAATTATTGCGTCTCCTTTGGTTATCTCATAAATTTTCTCGACTACATATTGGGGTTTTATAACATCAATCTGTTTGTATGCCAAAGGATAAGTTTCCTTCCATTGACGAATCTGATCAAGCCATTCTCGATGAAGACTTCTCCAATCTTCTTTTTCATCTTGAATCAACTTGTTAATCTTCTTTAAAACATCTTTTGCATCTCCCACTATGGGGATATGTACACTGATGTTCTTACTTATAGATGTGGGGTCAATGTCGATATGTATTATCTTGGCATTAGGAGCAAACTCATCTATTTTCCCGGTAACTCGATCGTCAAAACGGGCACCAACGGCTAATAGTAGATCACACTCAGTAACAGCCATATTCGCCCTGTATGTTCCATGCATTCCTAACATTCCCAACGAAAGTTCATCTACTCCTGGGAAACAGCCTAAACCCATTAATGTACTGGTAACAGGGATGGCCAGGGTCCTGGCAAATGTAGTTAACTCCTCAGAGGCGTTAGAAGAGATTACCCCCCCACCTGCATAAATTAGAGGTTTATTGGCCTTTAATATCAGTTTAAGTGCTCTTTGAATCTGACCACGATGCCCTCTATAAGTAGGGTTATAGCTCTGCATATTGACACTTTCAGGATAAATGAACTCTGTTGAGATAGCCATAATATCTTTAGGTAAATCGATAAGAACAGGACCAGGTCTTCCTGTACTGGCAATATAAAATGCCTCTTTAATTGTTCTGGCTAATTCTTTTATGTCTTTAACAAGATAGTTGTGTTTGGTACATGGCCTGGTAATACCTATTATGTCTGCTTCCTGAAATGCATCATTACCTATTAGCCCGGTAGACACCTGTCCGGTTAAAATTACTATAGGGATAGAATCCATATAAGCTGTGGCAATGCCTGTAACTGTATTGGTTGCCCCAGGCCCGGATGTTACAAGGCAAACGCCGGTTTTTCCCGAAGAACGGGCATAACCGTCAGCCGCATGTACAGCTGCCTGTTCGTGCCTTACCAGTATATGGTTGATCGGGGAATTCAGCAATTCATCATATATACCTATAACTGCTCCCCCAGGAAAACCGAAGATTGTGTCTACACCTTCTAAACGAAGGCTCTCTAATAGAATTTGGGCTCCTGTCTTCTTCACAATAATACCTCTTTAAATTAAAACTTACTCTGAAGGTACAGAGTTCTATCTTAGAATATAAATCAGCGATGCTTTGATAGAATTTCTTCTATTCTATCTTTCCCTGCAAGCTTCAACTTTTGGATACTTTTTCTTTCTATTTCTTCTTCCGGTGTAAGGTATGGTTTTTTATTATACTCGTCCAGTATTTTTTCAAATTTAATATGCTCATCTATATACCCCTTTAATTCTTCATCCGTTTCTGCCAATTTTTCTATTAATTTCGCATCCCTTTTTTCCATAATTCTACACCTCTCATTACTTTAGATGTTTATAATCACTCTAAAATAATTAGATTTGAAAGTCAGCCTGCCTGTCAACGCATAGCAGACAACTAATCAAAATAGAAGTAAATTTATAGTACAGTTAAATAGGTTTGTCAATAAGCAATTGGTAGATATATAAGTTAAATAGGCATGATTGCCCTTTTTGTCTTGATAGAGGAGAAATATCCTGATATGAATATATAAGTTCAAGTAAGAAGAAAGTTTCATCGACCAACTCTTTGGGAGATGAAACGGAAAAAAAGACACCTTTCATCAATGGTGAACTAATGATAAAGGTTGTTAAGGTTGAACCAATAATCCCTGATACTTTAATTATTTCAGAAGCTGCCTTGCTGATCAATAAAGAAGGAGTAGTAGTCTATCCTACGGAAACCCTTTATGGTCTGGGTGTAAATGCGCTAAGCGAAAATGCTGTCGGAAAGGTTTTTAATATCAAAGGTAGAAACTATGAAAAACCGATACCTATCTTGATTAATAAAAGAGAGATTTTATCTGAGTTTGTAATTTATGTGCCTGAAAAGGCAGAGAACCTGATAGAAAAATTTTGGCCGGGAGGGCTAACAATTATATTTGAAGCATCCTCTAAACTACCCTCTCTGCTTACAGGAAATACCGGGAAGATAGGCATCAGGATATCAAACAATCCAATAGCTCAGGAGTTAGTAAAACAGGCTGATGTCCCCATAACCGCTACCAGCGCAAATATTTCCGGTCAAAGTGGTTGCACCAGTGCTTCTGAAGTCTACGAAAGCCTGGGGAACAGGGTTGATTTAATACTAGATGGAGGAAAAACCCAGGGCTCTCTTGGCTCAACTGTCATAGATGTTACCTGTACGCCTTTTAAAATTGTAAGAGAGGGTGTAATAAGCTTAGAAGAGTTAAAAAAATATCTGTGAGAATAAGTTATTTAGCATTCAATCTTCAACAAGTGAGATAAAAGAAACAAAAAATCATAGCAGGGTTAAAGATCTCCTCTAAATTTCCATCTCCACTGTCTTCCTTAACTTCCACCAGAATTCGCTATTAGGATCACCTTTCAAAAAGAAATGTAGTTTTTAAAAGATCTCAAAATATCTAAAATATAGTAACTATATTCTAA